>NZ_JBICWT010000009.1:0-447582 GCF_043199955.1 Streptomyces sp. NPDC048514
AAGGTCGGCGTGCTGTGCCTCGCACCCGAGGAGGGCCTCGGCGTGCGCGACCAGGAGATGCGCGACCGGCACATCGACGCCATCAACCGCTTCCGCAACATCTGAGGACACCCGAGGTCATAGATGACTGAGCGTCAGAAGGACCGGCCGTGGCTCATGCGCACGTACGCCGGTCACTCCACGGCCGAGGCGTCCAACGAGCTGTACCGGCGCAACCTCGCCAAGGGCCAGACCGGTCTGTCGGTGGCATTCGACCTGCCGACGCAGACCGGCTACGACTCCGACCACATCCTCGCCCGCGGCGAGGTCGGCCGGGTCGGCGTGCCCGTCGCGCACCTCGGTGACATGCGCCGGCTGTTCCAGGACATCCCCCTGGACCAGATGAACACCTCGATGACGATCAATGCCACGGCCATGTGGCTGCTGGCGCTCTACCAGGTCGTCGCCGAGGAGCAGGGCGTGGACATCACCCAGCTCCAGGGCACGACCCAGAACGACATCGTCAAGGAGTACCTGTCCCGCGGGACGCACGTCTTCCCGCCGGTCCCGTCGCTCCGCCTGACGACGGACATGATCGCGTACACGGTCTCCCACATCCCGAAGTGGAACCCGATCAACATCTGCAGCTACCACCTGCAGGAGGCCGGGGCCACGCCGGTGCAGGAGATCGCGTACGCGATGTCCACCGCGATCGCCGTCCTCGACGCCGTGCGCGACTCCGGCCAGGTGCCCCGGGAGCGCATGGGCGACGTGGTCGCACGGATCTCCTTCTTCGTGAACGCGGGCGTCCGCTTCGTCGAGGAGATGTGCAAGATGCGGGCGTTCGGCCGCATCTGGGACCAGGTCACCCGCGAGCGGTACGGCATCGAGAACCCCAAGCAGCGCCGCTTCCGCTACGGCGTCCAGGTCAACTCCCTCGGCCTGACCGAGGCGCAGCCGGAGAACAACGTCCAGCGGATCGTGCTGGAGATGCTGGCCGTGACCCTGTCGAAGGACGCACGCGCGCGTGCCGTGCAGCTGCCCGCCTGGAACGAGGCCCTCGGCCTGCCCCGCCCCTGGGACCAGCAGTGGTCGCTGCGCATCCAGCAGGTGCTCGCCTACGAGAGCGACCTGCTGGAGTACGAGGACATCTTCGAGGGCTCGCACGTCATCGAGGCGAAGGTGGACGCCCTCGTGGCGGAGTCCCTCGCGGAGATGGACCGCATCCAGGAGATGGGCGGCGCGATGGCCGCCGTCGAGTCCGGCTACCTGAAGTCGCAGCTGGTCGCCTCGCACGCCGAGCGCCGGGCCCGGATCGAGTCCGGCCAGGAGAAGATCATCGGCGTCAACGCCTTCGAGGGCACCGAGCCGAACCCGCTCACCGCCGACCTGGACACCGCGATCCAGACGGTCGACCCGGCGGTCGAGGCCCGCGTCATCGAGTCCCTCGGGCGCTGGCGGGACACCCGCTACCAGCCGCCCTTCAACCACCCGCGCCCCTGCAAGGCGCTGGAGCGGCTGAAGGAGGCGGCCAAGGGCACCGACAACCTGATGGAGGCCACCCTGGAGTGCGCCCGCGCCGGAGTGACGACCGGCGAGTGGGCCGGGGCCCTGCGCGAGGTGTTCGGCGAGTTCCGGGCGCCCACCGGGGTCTCCTCCGCGCCGGTGGCCGTCCCGGCCGAGGCCGGCTCGGCGCTCGCCGAGGTGCGCGCCAAGGTCGACACCACCGCCCGCGACATGGGCGTCGGCAAACTCCGCTTCCTGGTCGGCAAGCCGGGCCTGGACGGGCATTCCAACGGTGCCGAGCAGATCGCCGTCCGCGCGCGCGACGCCGGCTTCGAGGTGGTCTACCAGGGCATCCGGCTCACCCCCGAGCAGATCGTGGACGCGGCCCTGGCGGAGGACGTCCACGCGGTCGGCCTGTCGATCCTCTCCGGGTCACACGCCCAGCTGGTCCCGGACGTACTCCAGCGGCTGCGTGTGGCGGGTGCCACAGATATACCCGTGATCGCAGGTGGCATCATCCCGAACGGTGACGCCGAACAGCTCAGGGCCGCCGGTGTGGCCGCGGTGTTCACCCCGAAGGACTTCGACATCACCGGGATCATCGGCCGCATCGTCGACGAGATCCGGAAAGCGAACAAGCTCGACCCCCTGGAGGTCCCCGCATGACGACCGTCAACCGCCTTCGCCCCCGCCGCTCCTGCCTGGCGGTCCCGGGAAGCAATCCGCGCTTCCTGGAGAAGGCGCAGGGCCTCCCGGCGGACCAGGTCTTCCTCGACCTGGAGGACGCGTGCGCGCCGCTGGCCAAGCCCGAGGCGCGGCACACCATCGTCAAGTTCCTCAACGAGGGCGACTGGACCGGCAAGACGCGCGTGGTGCGGGTCAACGACTGGACGACCGAATGGACGTACCGCGACGTCGTCACGGTCGTCGAGGGCGCCGGCCAGAACCTCGACTGCATCATGCTGCCGAAGGTGCAGAACGCCCAGCAGGTCGTGGCGCTGGACCTGCTGCTCACCCAGATCGAGAAGACCATGGGCTTCGAGGTCGGCCGGATCGGCATCGAGGCGCAGATCGAGAACGCGCAGGGCCTGAACAACGTCAACGAGATCGCGCAGGCGTCCCAGCGCGTCGAGACGATCATCTTCGGGCCGGCCGACTTCATGGCCTCCATCAACATGAAGTCGCTCGTCGTGGGCGAGCAGCCGCCCGGTTACCCGGCGGACGCCTACCACTACATCCTGATGAAGATCCTGATGGCCGCCCGCGCCAACGACCTCCAGGCGATCGACGGCCCCTACCTGCAGATCCGCAACGTCGACGGCTACCGCGAGGTGGCCGGCCGCGCCGCGGCCCTCGGCTTCGACGGCAAGTGGGTGCTGCACCCGGGCCAGGTCGAGGCGTCCAACGAGATCTTCTCGCCGTCCCAGGAGGACTACGACCACGCCGAGCTGATCCTGGACGCGTACGAGTACTACACCTCCGAGGCCGGCGGCAAGAAGGGCTCCGCGATGCTCGGCGACGAGATGATCGACGAGGCCAGCCGCAAGATGGCCCTGGTCATCGCGGGCAAGGGGCGCGCCGCGGGCATGCGGCGCACCGGCAAGTTCGAGATCCCGGAGGCCTGAGCGCGATGCAGTTCGGACGCACGTACGAGGAGTTCGAGGTCGGGGCGACGTACAAGCACTGGCCGGGCAAGACGGTCACGGAGTACGACGACCACCTTTTCTGTCTGCTCACCATGAACCACCACCCGCTCCACATGGACGCCAACTATGCGGAGAGCACGACGGACTTCGGCAAGAACGTCGTCGTCGGGAACTACGTCTACTCGCTGCTGCTCGGCATGTCCGTCCCGGACATCTCCGGCAAGGCGATCGCCAACCTGGAGATCGAGTCGCTCAAGCACGTGGCGCCGACCTTCCACGGCGACACGATCTACGGCCAGACGACCGTCCTCGACAAGTGGCCGTCGAAGTCGAAGAACGACCGCGGGATCGTCTACGTCGAGACCAAGGGCTACAAGCAGGACGGCACTCTGGTGTGCGTCTTCCGCCGCAAGGTCATGGTGCCCACCGAGACCTACATCAAGGAGCGCGGCGGCGAGCAGCCCGGCCGCCCGGAGCTGAACGCACCTACGGAAAAGACGGAGAAGTGATGGCGCGCCTCGCCCAGACCGCCGGTCTGACCGACGTACAGCAGGAGATCCTCTCCACCGTCCGGGACTTCGTCGACAAGGAGATCATCCCGGTCGCGACCGAGCTGGAGCACCGCGACGAGTACCCGCAAGCGATCGTGGACGGCCTGAAGGAACTCGGCCTGTTCGGTCTGATGATCCCCGAGGAGTACGGGGGCCTGGGCGAGTCGCTGCTCACCTACGCGCTGTGCGTGGAGGAGATCGCGCGGGGCTGGATGTCGGTGTCCGGCATCATCAACACGCACTTCATCGTGGCGTACATGCTCAAGCAGCACGGTACGCAGGAGCAGAAGGACCACTTCCTGCCCCGCATGGCCGCCGGCGACATCCGCGGCGCCTTCTCGATGTCCGAGCCGGGCCTGGGCTCCGATGTGTCGGCGATCACGTCCAAGGCGGTCAAGGAGGGCGACGAGTACGTCCTGAACGGCCAGAAGATGTGGCTGACGAACGGCGGCACGTCCTCGCTCGTGGCCGTTCTCGTCCGAAGTGACGAAGGACACCCCGAGGGCACGGCCCCGCACAAGTCGATGACGACCTTCCTGGTGGAGAAGGAGCCCGGGTTCGGCGAGGTGCGTCCCGGCCTCACCATTCCCGGCAAGATCGACAAGATGGGTTACAAGGGCGTCGACACGACCGAGCTGATCATGGACGGCCTGCGCGTGCCGGCCGATCGGGTGCTCGGCGGCGTCACCGGCCGAGGTTTTTACCAAATGATGGACGGCGTCGAGGTCGGCCGCGTCAACGTGGCGGCGCGTGGCTGCGGCGTCGCCCAGCGTGCCTTCGAACTGGGCGTCCGGTATGCCCAGCAGCGGCACACTTTCGGCAAGGCGATCGCCCAGCACCAGGCCATCCAGTTCAAGCTGGCCGAAATGGCCACCAAGGTCGAGGCCGCGCATGCCATGATGGTCAACGCGGCACGCAAAAAGGACTCCGGGGAACGAAACGACCTCGAAGCGGGGATGGCGAAGTACCTCGCCTCCGAGTACTGCAAGGAGGTCGTGGAGGATGCCTTCCGGATCCACGGCGGCTACGGCTTCTCCAAGGAGTACGAGATCGAGCGCCTCTACCGGGAGGCGCCGATGCTGCTCATCGGTGAAGGTACCGCCGAGATCCAGAAAATGATCATCGGGCGCAGGTTGCTCGAAGAGTATCGATTCCAGGGCTGATTGTCCGGATACGGGGTGTTTTCTTCGAGAAGAAGATCACACCCCGTAGACCCTCTTCGGCCGCCGACTCGGCTGCCTGGCTTGCCCAGTTGTGGCCTGCGACCGGTACGATCCCGGGAAAGCCGCCGTCCCCCGTCACCGCGCGGCATCATCCGCTACGAAGGTCATCCATGCCCCACAGCCAAACCTCTGCACACCGCGACAGCCTGGTAGGCGCACGCCTCGCGCGCGGAGCATCGCCGTGGCTCCTCCCGACCGTCGCCACCGCAGCCCTCAGCCTGGTCCGCGCCCGCCGCTCGGGCGCAGCCAAGGCCGTCGCCGTGCCCGCCACCGCGCTCGCGGCGGGCATGCTGTGGTTCTTCCGCGACCCTGAGCGCGAGATCGCCACGGGCCGCGTCATCTCTCCCGCCGACGGTGTGGTGCAGAGCATCATGCCGTGGAAGGACGGCCGCACCCGCGTCGCCATCTTCATGAGCCCGCTCAACGTCCACGTCAACCGCGCGCCCCTCGCAGGCACCGTGACGTCGGTCGAGCACATCCCTGGCGGCTTTGTTCCGGCTTTCAACAAGGAGAGCGAGAACAACGAGCGCGTAGTCTGGCACTTCGACACCGAACTCGGCGACATCGAGATGATCCAGATCGCTGGCGCGGTGGCCCGTCGCATCGTGCCCTACATCCCCGAGGGCTCGAAGGTCGAGCAGGGCGACCGCATCGGTCTGATCCGCTTCGGCTCGCGTGTCGACCTCTACCTGCCCGAGGGCGTGGAGGTCGCGGTCGAGGTCGGTCAGAAGACCGTGGCTGGGGTGACTCGCATTGACCGTGATTGATCCGGAGACCCAGGCGGGCTGGGTGCCCGAGGCCGACGACGTGGACGACGAAGAGGAGATGCCCCTCTCTCTCCGCCTGTCGATAGCGGACACCCTCACGCTGGGCAACGCCACGTGCGGCTTCATGGCGGTGTACTTCACCACCACCGGCATCCTGATCCCGCACCTCACCGGCAGCCAGGAGTCCGGCATGGCCCGCCACAGCGCGGCCACGGCGGTCATCCTGATGCTCTGCGCGGCGGTCTTCGACCTGTTCGACGGTCTGGTGGCCCGCAAGCTGCGCTCCTCCCCCATGGGCGCGGAGCTGGACAACCTGTCCGACCTGATCAGCTTCGGACTGGCGCCCGCGTACTTCGTCCTCGTCTACGGCATGGTCGCGGACGACGCGCACCAGAGAATGGCGGCGCTCGGGGCGATCGTGGTGCTCCTGGCCGTCGTCCTGCGTCTGGCCCGCTTCTCCTGCGTGACCATGAAGGACGGCATGTTCCAGGGCATGCCCTCGCCGTTCGGCGCGCTGACGGTCGTCTCGATCGTGCTGCTGGAGCTGCCCTTCGTGGCGACGCTGCTGGCGATCCTCGGCACGGCGTGGCTGATGGTCAGCCGGGTGGAGTACCCGAAGCCGCGGGGCCGGCTCGCCGGCGCGATGCTCTCCTGGATCGTGCTGTCCATGGGGCTGCTGGCGGCCTGGGCCTTCGACGCCCCCAGCGGGCAGCTGCTGCTCCAGACGGGCTGCGCCCTGCAGCTGGTCATGGGCGCGGTGATCCCGCTGTTCGCCACGGCTCGCCGGGTGAACAACTTCCGCGACAACCGTCGCGAGGCGCGCGCGCAGGTGCCGTAGGCGTGAACGCCGAGGGGCCCCGAACCCGGGACGGGTTCGGGGCCCCTCGCTGTTCTCCCCACCCGGGGCTCCGCCCTCCGGCCCCCCTCGCTCACCCACCCACCCACCCGCCCATCCCGGTCGGTTGCGAGGGCACCGAATCACCGGTCCGCCCCGGCCGGGCACGAAGACACCGAAGCGCTCGTGGTCGGCCGGGTGCGAAGGCATCGTAGCGCTCGTGGTCGGCCGGGCGGGAAGCTGGCCGGACGGTGCGTCCAGGCCGGCTGGGCGGGGGCTGTTCGGCCTACCGGGTCGGGCGGTGGGTGGGCGGGGGAACCCGGGGGGCTGGGGGCGGAGCCCCCAGGGGCGTCAGCTGAAGCGGTCCTGCGCGATGCGGGCGGCGACCCGCTCCAGGATCGGCCCGGCATCGGCGATGCACTTGGCCACGTCCGGCTCGACCGACGTCAACGGATACGCCCGGCCGATCCCGGCCCCGCGCAACGCCTCCTCCGGCAGCGCGAGCCGCCCGCACACGGCCACCACGTCCTTGCCCGCCGCACGCGCCGCCGCGGCCACTCCCGCCGGCGCCTTCCCGTGCAGCGTCTGCTCGTCCAGCGAGCCCTCCCCGGTGATGACCATCGAGGCCCGCTCCAGGGCGGGCGCGAAGCCCAGGACGTCCAGCATGACCTCGATTCCGGGCCGGAAGCGGGCGCCCAGCAGCAGGGCGCCGTAGCCGATGCCGCCCGCCGCGCCGGCCCCCGGCGACGCCGCGTACTCCGCCGCCCTCGGCCCGACCTCGGCCTGAAGGACCTCGGCGTAGTGCGCGAGCGCCGCGTCCAGGGTCTCCACGTCCTGCGGCGATGCCCCCTTCTGCGGGCCGTACACCGCCGGCGCACCCTTCGGCCCGGTCAGCGGATTGTCGACGTCGCTGGCCAGCACCAGTTCGACCGAGGACAGCCGGGGGTCCAGACCGGTCAGGTCCGCGCGGGCCAGTCCGGCCAGCCCGCCGCCGCCCGGGGCCACCGGCTCGCCGTTCCCGTCCAGGAACCGCGCTCCCAGCGCCGACAGCATGCCGGCGCCGCCGTCCGTCGTGGCGCTGCCGCCGACGCCGAACACGATCGTCCGCGCGCCCGCGTCCAGCGCGGCGCGCAGCAGCTCACCGGAGCCGTACGTGGAGGCGGCCAGCGGCGCGAAGACACCGGCCGGGAGCCGCTGGAGCCCGCTGGCCTCGGCCATCTCCACGACCGCGGTGCCCGCGCGCAGCGCGAAGGCGGCGGTGACCTCCTCGCCGAGCGGTCCGGCGACCCGGACCTCCCGCCGCTCGAAGCCGGCCGCGACCGCCGCGTCCACGGTTCCGTCGCCTCCGTCGGCCACGGGCAGCGCCTCGACCCGGAGGCCGGGCACGACCCGGCGCAGCCCGGCCGTCACCCGCTCGGCGACCTGCACGGCCGTCAGCGAGCCCTTGAACTTGTCCGCGGCGATGAGCACCCGACGGGTCTCGTCCCCTGCAGCGTCCGCCACCTTGCTTTCCCCTTGCTCTCCGGGCCCCGCGCACGTCAGGGCCAGTCGCGCCGCTGTGACCATAACCTCAGGACACCCTCGCCGTCATGCCCCGACCGAACCCTGGAAAGCCGCCGGCGGGCCGCGGGGAGGGGGCCGGTGAAAACGGGTAGACCCCAGCCATGACCACCCCGCCCCCGGCCCTCCGGCACATCGAGCCCGATCTCGCCGACCGCATCCACGGCGGCTGGATCGGCCGGATCGCGGGCAACATGCTCGGCAAGCCGGTCGAGCAGGGCGAGGTGTGGACCCGCGCCCGCATCGACCGCTATCTGCGGCGGGCCGCCGCCCTGCCGCTCACCGACTACCTGCCCGAACCCGCCGACGCGGCCGAGACCGCCGTACTGCGCCCGGAGTGGCGCGCGTGTGTACGCGGCCGGATCCACGGCAGCTGCCGGGACGACGACGTGGACTACGCGATCCTCGGGCTGCACCTGCTGGAGACCCACGGCTTCGCCTTCAGCACCGAGCAGGTCGGTGACCTGTGGCTGCTCCGGCTGCCGTACCTGCAGACGTTCACGGCCGAACGGGCGGCGTACCGCAACCTCGCGAACGGACTGAAGCCGCCGCTGACGGCGACGTACGAGAACCCGTACCAGGAGTGGATCGGGGCCTTGATCCGCGCGGACGTCTACGGCTGGGCCTGTCCCGGGGATCCGTCCCGCGCCGCCGGCCTGGCCCGCCGGGACGCGGTGCTGTCGCACACCGGCAACGGCGTGTACGGCGCGATGTTCGCGGCCGCGCTGATCTCCGCGGCCTTCACCGCGCCGACCGTGCGGGACGCGCTGGAGAGCGCGCTCGGCCTGATCCCGGCGAGCAGCCGCCTGGCCCGTACCGTGCGGCGGGTGGCCACTCTGCACGAGACACGGCTGCCCTGGGAGGAGACCCTGGCCACGGTGTCCGCGGAGACCGCCGGGCTCGGCTGGATCCACACGGTGCCGAACGTTGCCGTGCTCACCGCCGGGCTGCTGTACGGCGACGGCGACTTCACCCGGACCATCGCCCTGACCGTGCGCGGCGGCCTGGACACCGACTCCAACGGGGCGACGGCCGGCTCGGTGGCCGGGGTCCGCAACGGCGCGGCCGCGATCCCGGCCCAGTGGAGGGACCCGCTGGAGGACACCGTCCGCAGCGCGGTGTTCGGCTTCGACGGCGTACGGATCAGTGCGCTGGCCGAACGCACCCTGCGCCTGGCGACGGCCGGCCCGTAGCCGCCCGGCGGCTGGTTACCCTTTCTCAATGACCACGACGCCTGACTTCGCCACGTACATCGCCGGCCTGCCCCGTGTCCTCGCCGGCGCGGCCGCGCTGTTCCGGGACGCCGAGGGACGCGTGCTGCTCGTCGAGCCCAACTACCGCGAGGGCTGGGCGCTTCCGGGCGGCACCATCGAGTCCGACGACGGGGAGACCCCGCGCGAGGGCGCCCGCCGGGAGACGCTGGAGGAGATCGGGCTCGACAGGGAACTCGGACGTCTGCTGGCCGTGGACTGGGTGCGCGGCGATGGCCGGCCGCCGCTGGTGGCGTACCTGTACGACGGCGGTGTGCTCGCGGACGCCGACCTCAAGGCCATCCGGCTGCAGGAGGAGGAACTGCTGTCCTGGCGGCTGGTTTCCCGTGAGGACATCGCCGGCCACCTGCCCGGCGCCCTCGGCCGCCGCGTCCTCGCCGCCCTGGACGCCCTCACGACCGGCATCGGCCCCCTGGAACTGGAGAACGGCCACCCCGCGGCGTAGCCGACAGCCGTGCCCGTCCCCCTCGACCCGCGACCAGCCGCCCGACGCTCGTTGCGGGGCGCGGCGATATCCGTTCGCCGGAGCCGGGAGGCCCGGCCTACCCTCGACCGCATGACCAAGCCGCTCGTCGCCGTGCTCAGCGGGGCCGGTATCTCCACCGACTCCGGAATCCCGGACTACCGCGGTCCCGACGGACTGTGGCGACGGGATCCCGAGGCCGAAAAGCTCGTGACGTACGAGTACTACATGGCCGACTCCGAGATCCGGCGCAGGTCCTGGCGGATGCGGCGCGAGCACCGCACGCTGGAGGCCCGGCCGAACGCCGCGCACGTGGCCGTCGCCGACCTGGAGAAGTCCGGCGTCCCGGTCCGGGTGATCACACAGAACGTGGACGGGCTGCACCAGCTCGGCGGGATGCCCGCCCGCAAGGTCCTCGAACTGCACGGCAGCGCCCGCAGCGTGGTGTGCACCGGCTGCGATGTGCGCAGCCCGATGGAGGACGCCCTCGCCCGGGTGGAGGCCGGCGAAGGGGATCCGGCGTGTGCCGAGTGCGGCGGAATCCTCAAGTCCGCCACCGTGATGTTCGGCGAACGGCTGGACCCGGTGGTCCTGGGCGAGGCTCTCGCGGTCAGCAAGGCGTGCACCGTGTTCATCGCGGTCGGCAGCAGTCTGCAGGTCCAGCCCGCCGCGGGCCTGGTCGGCGTCGCCTCCGACCACGGCGCCCGGCTGATCATCGTCAACGCCGAACCGACGCCGTACGACGAGATCGCCGACGAGGTGGTCCGTGAGCCCATCGGCACCGCCCTGCCCCGGATTCTGGGCCGTCTGCGCGGTCAGGAGGCCTGAGCCGGACCACGACGGCCGGGCGCCGGACGGGCGAGGCGGCATCCTTCCCGCCCACGGACGCGGGACGCCCGGCCGGACGTCGCCGGGACACCCGCCGGCTTCGCCGTCATGCCCGAAGTGCCGCCAAGCCGATGATGGTCAGTGCGACGGCCGCGGAGGTGGCGAGGGTGTACACGGTGACCCGGACGCCGCCGAGCGGGCGGGGGTCTTCGGTGGTGCGCGGCCACAGCGGCCGGGGTTCGCACCACAGGTACGTCAGGAATCCGGCCCCCGTGACGAGGCACGACACATACCAGTATCCCGGGTTGGCCCGGGGGCGGTCACGCATCGCGATGGCCGCGAGGACGGCGAGACCGCACGCGATCACGCTCCAGCGAAGCCACGCCTGCGGGATGAACTGCCAGTGGAGGACGGGGAGGAGAAGGGAGAGACCGCCCAGATCCGCCAGGGGGTCGTCCTCGGCGAAGGTGACCGTCCTGCCCTGCGCGCGGGCCTGGCGTCGCACCGTGCCCTCGAAGATCCGGACGCCGCCGGGGCTGGGCGGGAGTCCGGTGAAGCGGTGGGTGATCTCCTTGTCGCCGAGGAAGCCGGTGGACCAGCTCGCCCGGACCTCGAGGAGACCGGTCTGCCGGACGTGCACGACGGGGGATCCGTCGCGTCCGGCGTCCCGCACCAGGTCGGACACGCCGACCTGGGCGGGCAGCAGGGACGACATCCCGCTGAGCATCCCGGCGAGCAGGACCAGCAGGGCCACTGCCCGCAGGACCCGGTCCGGTATGTGCCGGGCCGGCCGGCTCGGCGGGGATGTCGTCTTCACTCTGTCAGCTCTCCTCACTCACGGACGGTCATCGTGTAGTAGTAGGTCTGGTGCACGCTGGCCATCTGCTTGCCCTGGCCTCGCTCCATGCCGATCCCGGTCCAGTCCGGCAGATGGAACAGGGACTTGGTCCCGGTGTCGTTGAAGGCCGCGACGGCCACGGTGAACTCACGTTTCTTCTTGTCGATGTTCACCACCTGGTAGACCTCGTTGAACGACCCGAGGAAGGCGTCCGGGGTGTCCGTGCCCCCTTGACCGTCCGTGTACATCCCCCAGATGTCCTTGGCGATGTTCGTCTTCGGGTCACTATAGGAAGCGTCACCCCCGAGCATGGAGGGCGGCAGGTCCCAGTCCGCGTCGACGGCCCTGGACACGTACTTGAGGAGTTCCCGATTGTGCGGGCCGTTCGAGAGCTGCTGTGTGATCTTGGCTCCCGCTCCGAAGGAGAGGGCGCCGCCCTTGCCGTCGAGCCACCTCTGCAGCACGTCCTGCCAGACGACGTTCGACGTCTGACCCTGCAGGTCGGCGCATCCGGCCGCCACACCGGAACTGACCTCCGCGCCCTCCACGCACGGCTTCATGTTGCCGCCGAGGACGTACACGTAGTTGCGCAGCTCGATGGCCAGCCTCTTGTTGATCCCCTTCTGGTTGACCACGAGGGCGTTGAGGGCGTTACGGCACGCCTGGTCGCACCCGGGTGCGGGAGCCGTCGCCGGGCCACGCGGGGTGTTGGGGATGCCGCCGCTCGTGTGCTGCCCGGTCGGCCGGCCGTTCACCACCAGCGGCGGGCGGTGGCCGCAGCGGCATGCCCGGTCGAGACCGGTGGGGTCGCTGTAGTTGACGGGGTCGTTCGCGGAGTAGCTGTAGGAGCTGAGCTTCTGCGGTTCGTACGGTGACTGCACGGGGTCCGTGGACAGGAACCGCCCCAGCCCCGGGTCGTAGATCCGGGCGCCGAGCAGCGAGAAGCCGGTCGAGTCGTCCTCCTCCTTGCCGAGGAAGCCGCGATCGCTGCCGCCCGCCAGGCCGGTGGCCCCGCGCTGCGCCCCGAACGGCGTGTACCGGCGCCTGGTGACGACACCGGCCACGCTCACCGCGAGCTGGGTGGACGCCTGCCCGTCGCCGAGCAGCCAGGTCAGCAAGCCGTTCGCGGAGCCGTCGGCGGTACGCATGGCGAGACTCGCGTCGCCCGCGGTGTAGTAGCGGGTCGCCTTCGCCGCCGCGGTGCCCGCCTTGTGCAGCTCGTGGCCGTCGAGGTAGAGGACGTTCTCCTGCTTCGAGGCACGCAGCAGGACGTTGCCCTCCGGGTCGTAGACGTACCGGGTGGTCTCGTCGCCGCCGGTCTTCTTCTGGGTGACCGAGGCAAGCTGCCGCTGCGGGTTCCAGTCGAGCGTGGAGGCGACTCCGCCCCGGGTACGGGTCTTCAGCTGGCCCGCGGCGTCGTAGCCGTAGGTGTCCTTGCCCGAGGGCGAGGTCACCGAGGCGACGGCGTGCGGGTGCGGCTGGTCCGGCGTGTAGGAGGACTCGTCGGCGCTGTAGCCGGCGTAGGCGTAGTCCTCGGTCGTCGATCCGCTCTGGGTGGTGTCGACGACGGACTGGATGTTCCCCAGCCGGTCATAGCTGTACTTCGTCTGGTACGGGGCCGGTCCCGCGAAGTCGGACTGCGGCGTGCCGCCGCAGCTCGTCGCCGCGGTGGTCCAGGCGTCCGTGAGCCGGTTCAGGTCGTCGTAGCGGTAGCACTCCTGCTGGTTGTCGGTCGCGGCACGCAGAGCGGTCACCGAACCGGCGGCGTCGCGCGCGTAGGTGTCGTCCTGCACCTTGGTGCTGGTGCCGTTCTTCACGGTGTCGGTGACGACGTTCCTCAGCCAGCCGGTGCCGCTCGCGTCGTCGTAGGCGAAGGTGCGGGTGAGGGAGGTGCCCGTGCCCGCGGTGCCGAGGCTGCGTGAGGTGAGCCTGCCGATGGCGTCGTACCCGGTCCCGGAGAGATACGTGGTCAGGCCCGAGACCTTGGAGAGCCGGCCCTGCGCGGTGTACTCGGTGGTGACGGTCTCCTTGGGCAGGCCACCGATCGCCGGGTAGTCCACCGAGGTGACGTGGTCGGCGGAGTCGTAGCCGTAACCGAAGGTGTACGAGCCCTGGAGCCCTGCGCCGTCGTCCGGCACGGTGACCGACTTCGAGGTCGGCCGTCCGCCGGCGTCGTAGCCGTTCACCCTGGTCGTGTACGCCTGCCCGCCGGAGTAGGTGGTGGCCGCGGCCGGCAGGCCCTTGCCGCCGGTCACGGTGTCGTAGGTCCGGCTGGTGAGGACGGTGCTGCCCTGCTTGGTCCTGGTGGACCGCATCAGGTTGTCGTACTCGTACGTGAGGACGGTGTTGTTGGCGTCCTGGGTGGTCTCCACCTGGCCGTTGGCGTCGTACGTCGTGGAACTGGCGCCGGCGTCGGGGTCCTCGGTGGTGAGCCGGTCGCCCGCCTGGTTGTAGGTGTAGTGGGTGGTGTTGCCCCGTGAGTCGTGGATGTACTTGAGGTTGCCGCTGCGCGTGTACTCGTACGACGTCGTGTACGACTCGGCGCCGATGTGCTCGACCACCTTGACGGTCCGGCCGAAGACATCCGTGTAGGTGTCGACGGGCCCGCCGGTGGGCGGGAAGACCGTGGTCAGGTCGGCACCGCCGTATCGGGTGACCGTCTTGTCGACCGGCTGCACCACGCCGCCGGCCTGGATCTGGCTCAGCGTGGTGCGCCCGGCCCAGTCGGCCTCGGCGTCCGTGTACGACGGCAGGTCGGCGACCGCCGGGTTCACCGGTCCCGAGCCGGTCGCACCGGAGTTGTAGAACGGCGCCGAGGTGCCGGCCACGTTGCCCGAGGAGTCGTAGCGGGTCACCGTCACGGTGCGGCCCGTGCCGGTGGCCGCCGGCTCCTGCTTCTCCCGCTCCCGGCCGAGCCCGTCGCTGTAGACGACGGACTTGGCGTAGGTCGCGCCGGACCGGAGTGTCTCGCCGCTGGTCTTCATGTCGGCGCCGGTGGCCACGTCGGGCACGCCCGTCGCGGAGGCGGCGACCGGAACCTCGTAGCCGAACCTCATCGTGGGACTGCCGTCGGGGTAGTTCGCCGACTCGGTCGGCTTGAACACCTTGGACAGGCGTCCGGCGGCGTCGTAGACGACACGGGTGGTGTTGCCGTTGGCGTCCACCGTCTTCCAGGGCCGGCCGAAGAACCGGGAGTCGTACTCCGTGCTGGTCATCGCCGTGCCCGGACCGGTCGTGCCGTCCGGGTCGGGGGTCGTGGTCGCGATGCCCTCGAGCGGCCAGGAGGTGGGCGGGTTGTAGGCGGTCGTGGTCAGGTTGTTCTTCCCGTCCCACGCCTTGGTGCGGCGTCCCGCGTCGTCGTAGT
Organism: Streptomyces sp. NPDC048514; assembly: GCF_043199955.1. Taxonomy (NCBI): domain Bacteria; kingdom Bacillati; phylum Actinomycetota; class Actinomycetes; order Kitasatosporales; family Streptomycetaceae; genus Streptomyces; species Streptomyces sp. NPDC048514. Next base: position 14,832 of record NZ_JBICWT010000009.1, read on the forward strand.
CGCTCCTCGCGGTGCGGTAGGCCGCGGCGTCGGTGTAGACGCGCAGCTCCGTGGCGTTGCCGTCGGTCAGGTTCGTGTCGTTCTCGGTGAACGAGGTCGCGTGGTCGTAGAACGTGACGGTGCGCTTGTCCTGGTGCAGGGTGTCCTGCCCGGCGGCCTGGTCCTCCGCCTGGGTGGTGCAGGAGACGCTGTAGTGCCGTTCGTCGTCCTGGTACACCATCCAGCGCTTGGTTCCGGTGCCGTCGAGGGTGTCGGTGTTGTAGGCGCGGCCGTACTCGGTGCAGGTGTTGTCGGAGACGTCCGTCGCACCCCAGTCGTCGATGCGCATCGGCAGGCCGAACGCCGTCGACGCCGTCTCGCCGTCGTCGTACTCGTTCTCGACGATGTGCTCACGCCAGGTCGCCGGGTCGTCGGAGGACGTCGCCAGCTTCTCCAGGCTGCGGGTCCTGTCCTCGCGGACGAACCGCGCGTCCGGCAGGCCCGTGTACTGCGCGGTGTTGTGTGTCCAGTACTCGTGCCACTGCCGGGACTGCGCCTTGTCCTCCTGGTCGCGGCTCGACGTCTCCAGCGTCCGTCCCGCCAGCCACGGGGAGTCGGTCCACTCCTTGCCGTCCGAATCGGCGATCTTCGCCGTCCGGGTCTTCGCCGCGTCCGTCTTGACCGTCCGGTCCCCGTCGAGGCCGCGGTACAGCCAGTAGTAGGTGGAATGCCGGTTGGTGCCGGCGCCGGTGGTGACCAGGACCTTGCCGTAGCCCCGCCATTCGGACCAGGACTCGTCCTCGTCCTTGGCGATGGGGTCGGCCGTGAAGCGCCAGCCCGGGGCGCCGTCGTACTGGTAGGTCGTGGTCATCGAAGGGTCGCCGTCGGCCAGGTCGCCGGGGTCGACGGTCATTCTGGTCACGACGAACTTCTTGAACCAGCCGGACCGTTCGGTCTCCGAGCCCTCGGGAGTCCACTTCTGCCAGAAGCATTCGTAGTGGTTGTCCGACTGCGAGGGAAGGCTGTCGGGGTCGCACTGGCGGTCGATCGCACCGCCGTCGTCCGTGGCGTGCCCGTAGGTGGCGCTGATCGTCGCTCCGGTGTCGGTGAACACCTTGTTCAGCCGGCGGAAGTTCAGCCCGCCGTCGCCGACCTTGTTGTCCTGCCACTCGCCGTTGAAGTTCAGTGTGGGCAGGGTGACGTCGTCACCGGCGTAGCCGCGGCGCTGGATGTAGTCGAGCCACAGCTGGTCGCCGACGGCTCCGGACGGGTCCATCAGGGCGTACTTCATCTGGTACTGCCGCACGGTGTCCCAGGGCGCGGCGTCGGTGTCGCGCACCTTGACCAGGATGTCCCAGAGCATGCCGCGCTGGAAGAACGTGGGGAAGTACGTCTTGCCCACGCACGTCTCACCGTCCTCCGGGCCGTCGCAGATCAGGTCGACGGGCACGTCCGGGTACGACGCCGGCTTCGCGTCGATCGTCGGGCAGTCCGGGGCGACGTGGTCCAGCGGATCCTTCTCGCTCATCCGCTCGACGCACCGGTTGACGTGCTGGAAGTCGACCTGCCCCGGCAGCTGTGCGCCGGGGATCTGGGAGGACCAGCCGTAGTCGATGCGTTCGAGGTAGGAGGCGGAGTCGTAGGAGCGGGCCTTGTCGGCCGCCGCCACCGACCGGTAGAAGTTCGTCTCCTTCTTGTAGAAGTAGGAGTTCTCCACCTCGTTCGGGGTCACCACCCGGTCGAGGTTCCACCGGTAGGCCTGCTTGCAGGGGTTCGGGTAGGAGGCGTGGCACGGCTCGCCCTCGTCGTCACCGACCACGGGCACGGTGAGGACCGAGCCCGTCTTCTCGTGCTCCTTCTGGGAGTTGAGGCGCTCGGTGCGGCCCCACCCGAAGTAGTAGCGCGTGCCGTCCTGGTGCGTGATGACCCAGAACTCGTCGGTGTTGTCGCTGCCGTAGCCGCCGTTGAGCTTCTGGACCCGCCAGCCCTGGTCGTCCTTCAGATGGAAGGAGCCCGTGCCGGTGTTGTCCTGGACCAGCTCCGACGTGGTGCCGCCGAGGTTGATGACGTAGTTGGCGCCGTTGGGGTCGGCGCCGGAGTTCGGCGAGTCCCAGCACAGGTCGCCGAAGGTCGGGTGGCCGTCCTGGGTGCAGTTCTTGTAACGCCGTTCGATGTAGCCGACGTCGAGGTCCCAGCCCATGCCCACCCAGGAGGCCTGGTTGTTCGAGGCCGACGTACGGCCGTCGATGGCCTGGGAGTTGTAGCCCAGCGAGACCTCCGGCGCCTGGCCCATCGGAGGTGCCGGTATGTCGATGGGCACGGCGTAGGTGAAGGCGCCCGAGCCCAGCGACACGTCCCAGGTGCCCGTCGGCGACAGGGTGCTCGCCCGGTAGTCACCCTTGTCGGAGGAGGAGCCGGAGGTCAGGGTGTACACGGCCGGCTCGGGGGCGGCGTACATGCCGGACAACTGCTGGACCTGCGGCGCCGCCTGGACCGTCGCGGTCAGCGTCTGCCGGCCGCCGTCGTTGCGGGCCGGCACGTACGTGGCCTTCCGGCACGCCTCGGCCCCGGGGGTGGTCGCGGCACAGGCGGGCAGCCTGATCAGTCGAAGCCGGTCGGCGAAGTTGCCGCCGTAGGCGTGGGCGAAGCCGGAGTAGTCGATGGACACGTCGACGTCGCCCGTCAGCGCGCCACCGTCCCTGCGGGCCACGCGCACGGCGAGCCCGAGACCCCCCGCCGCCTCGGCCTTCTTGCGGTCCAGGACCTGTAGTTCGACCTTGCGCGGGGCGCGGTCCGCCGGCTTGGCCACCGCGGCGGCCCGCGTCTTCCGCGCGTCGGCGCCGCCCGGCTTCGACGGCCGTACGGTCACCACGGACGCCGTCGCGCCCTTGCTTCCCGTCGGCAGGTCGAGCGTGGCCTTCACGGCCTTGGGCCAGGAGGCCTCGGGCGCCTTCTTCAGGGTCGGTTCCGCGGCCTGCGGGACCGGAGCGTCCAACGCCCGGGCCCGCACGCTCGGTTCGTCACCCCTGGGCACGGCGACCGCCGTGGCCGCCGGTGCCAGCACCAGGGCGGACAGCAGACCCGCCAGCAGCCCGTTCCCGACCAGCGCGGCAGTGCCGCGCGAGCGCAATCGTCTCACAGACTTCAGCTCAGCTTTCTTCGAGAGTCGACGCACGTCGGCCACTCGCGCCGGGTGGCGGCTGGTGTGCCGGCTGTGTGTTCGCTGTACACCAATCGCTACAGCGGACGGACCCTAAGCGTCATCGGAATGTCCTGTCCAGTTCAAAGGAAGGTCAAGTTCCGTCCACTGTCGTAATCGTGGAACTTCTGACAAGATCCCTCCGCGTCACCCGTGACACACCGGAACAGTGGACCAATGCCCAGGTCAGGGCCGTCAGTCCACCTGGGGAGGAAAGTTCGATGCGATTCGCGTCCCGGTTCAGGGCGTCCAGGACCGCCGCGCTGCTCAGCGCCGTGGTCCTGGCCGCCGGACTGCAGTTGGGCACCGCTCCGGAGGCCGCCGCCGCCGTGTCCGAGGGCCCGGTCTTCAACAAGCCGACCGGCACCGTGGAGGAGCAGCAGGCCATCCGCACCCGGCTGCTGACGTTCATCGGCACCGCGGCACCCGGGTCGGACATCAAGGTGGCGATGTACCACCTGTGGGACGAGGAGGTCGCCCGCGCGCTCGCCGACGCACACACGGCCCGGGGGGTCGACGTCCAGGTGATGCTGGACAACTCGAGCTCCACCTCGACCACCGACGGCTCGTACGGCATTCTCGAGGACGCCCTGGGCACCGACCGGTCCCAGTCGTCCTTCGTCGGCACCTGTCCGCCGAAGCAGTCCTGCCTCGGTGACCCGGACGTCCTGCCCAGCAACGGCCTGAACCACAACAAGTTCTGGCTGTTCTCCCAGGTCGACGGGGCGTCCGACCTCGTGGTGCAGAGTTCCTCGAACATGTCGCCCTCGGCGTACAGCCGCATGTGGAACAACGCGTTCCTGCTGCCGTTCAACGTGCCGCTGTACACGGCGTACACGAACTACTTCGCCGATCTGAAGGCGATGGACTGGCGGGCCTGGACCTACAGTTCGACCACGGCGAGCCCGTTCAAGGTGTACTTCTTCCCCTATCCGGGTTCGGGGAACGGCAAGGACACCATCTGGAACATCCTCGACAAGGTGACCTGCAGCTACACCTCGGGCGGCGTCACCAGGCAGACCAAGGTACGCGTCGCCGTGCTCCGGCTGACCCGGCAGGGTGTCGCCGAGAAGCTGACGGCCCTGCAGAAGGCCGGCTGCTCGGTCGACGTCGTCTACGCCGAGACCGACAGCGCCGCGAGCACGGGCGCGCCGGGCACCTGGGAGGCGCTGCACGCCTCCGGCGGCCCCTCCGTGCGCTGCTACAACTGGGACGAGGACGGCGACCCCGGCACCACCAACTCGGTCGTGCACTCCAAGTACCTGCTGATCGACGGCAAGTACGACGGTGCGGTCAACAAGGTGCTGTGGACCGGGAGCCACAACTACTCGGGCCCCTCGCTCCGGGAGAACGACGAGGCGCTGCTCAAGGTGGACGACTCGGCCTACCACGACGCCTATGTCGGCAACTTCGACGCCGTGAAGGCCGCCGCGGTCCCCGGCACCGCCGACGGCACCGACGCCTGCAAGGGTGTCACCGGCACGGCCGACTGAGCGCTCCCGAACCGTGCCGGCGCGCTAGAAGAGGGCCGCCCCCCGCTCGAAGTCCAGCAGCCGGCGCTTGCGGTCCAGGCCGCCGCCGTACCCCGTCAGGCCGCCGTCGGCGCCGATCACCCGGTGGCAGGGCACGATGATGCCGACCGGGTTGCGGCCGTTGGCCAGCCCGACCGCGCGGGAGGCCCGGGGACTGCCGAGGGCGTCCGCGAGTTCCCCGTAGGTGAGGGTCCCGCCGTAGGGGATGCGGGTGAGCTGTTCCCAGACCCTGCGCTGGAACGGGGTTCCGTGCAGGGCCGGTTCGAGGCTGAACCGGGTCAGCTCACCCGCGAAGTAGGCGGACAGCTGCTCCTCCGCCCGGGCGAAGCAGCGCAGACCGCTCGTGCGCGGTCCGAAGCTCTCCTCGGGCGGCCGGTGCCGCTGACCGGCCATGTACAGGCCGCACAGGGCGCCGTCGGCGTCGGCGACGAGGGTGAGCGGTCCGTACGGACTGTCGATGACGGTGTGGCTGTTCACTGCTGAACCTTCCTAGACGGGGAGGAAGTTGATCGGGTGGCTGTCGGTCGCCCACAGGTACTGGACCGCGTACGCCCGCCACGGGCGCCAGGCCTCGGCGCGCGCGGTGAGCGCGGCCGGCGTGGACGGCAGGCCCAGCTCTCCCGCGGCTCGGCGGATGCCGAGGTCGGTCGGGAGGAAGGCGTCGGGGTCGCCGAGCGCGCGCATGGCGATGACGTCGACGGTCCAGGGCCCGAAGCCCGGCAGGGCGAGCAGCCGGGCGCGGGTCTCGGCCCAGTCCGATTCGACACCCAGGTGCAGGGTGCCGTCGGCGAGTTGCCGGACGAGGGTGGTGAGGGTGGTGCGCCGGGTGCGGGGCATGGCCAGGGTCCCTGGGTCCACGGCGGCCAGGGCATCAGGGGCCGGGAAGAGGTGGGTGAGGCCGCCCTCGGGATCGTCGAGCGGCTTGCCGTGCGCGGTGACCAGGCGGGCGGCATGGGTGCGGGCGGCGGCCGTGGACACCTGCTGTCCCAGCACGGCGCGGACGGCGAACTCGGCCTCGTCGACCGTGCGCGGCACCCGGCGGCCCGGGGCCCGGTCGACCAGCGGCGCCAGCACCGGGTCGGTGCGCAGCCGGCCGTCGACGGCGACCGGGTCGGCGTCCAGGTCGAGCATGCGGCGGCAGCGGCTGATCGCCACGGTCAGATCGCGCAGGTCGCTCAGGGTGAGCCGGCAGGCGATGTGGTCGGGCCGCGGGGTGAGGGCGACGATGCCGTGTCCGTAGGGCAGCCGGAGCGTGCGCCGGTAGGCGCCGTCGCGCCACTCCTCGACGCCGGGTACGGCCGTGGCGGCGAGGTGCCCGAAGAGGTTGCCGGGGTTGAGCGGGGCCCGGAACGGCAGGCGCAGGGAGAGGCTGCCCGGGGTGTTCGCCACGCGGTCGCCGGGGACTCGGGCGCGCAGCGCGCTCGGGGACAGGGCGAAGACCTCGCGGACGGTGTCGTTGAAGGCGCGGATGGAGGAGAAGCCGGCCGCGAAGGCGATCTCCGCCATCGGCAGCGGCGTGGTCTCGATGAGCAGCCGTGCGGTCTGGGCGCGCTGGGCGCGGGCCAATGCGAGGGGCCCCGCGCCCAGCTCGGCGAGCAGTTGCCGCTCCACCTGCCGGGTGCTGTAGCCGAGGCGGCCGGCGAGGCCGGGCACGCCCTCGCGGTCCACGACGCCGTCGGCGATCAGCCGCATGGCCCGGGCGACCAGGTCGGCGCGCCGGTTCCATTCCGGGGAGCCGGGGCTGGTGTCGGGGCGGCAGCGCTTGCAGGCCCGGAAGCCGGCCTGCTGGCAGGCGGCCGCGCTCGGGTAGAACGTCATGTTCTCGGCCTTGGGCGGAACCACCGGGCAGCTGGGCCGGCAGTAGATCCGCGTGGTCAGGACCGCCGTGAAGAACCATCCGTCGAACCGCGCGTCCTTGGACCGCACAGCGTGTACGCAGTGCTCCCGGTCGAGGTGCATCCCTGTCTGCATACGTCCAGCATCGACCACCGCCCACCCCGTTCGCTGGCGGGAATCCGACACGTACGTGGGGGTGAGCTGGGCCGGGTCGCGCCCGGGAAGGGGGCTCCTAGGCGGGGCCCTCCCGCCGGAACCGGGTGACCCACTCGGCGGTGGTCCGCAGCCCGCCGAACGTGTAGAAGTGCACCTTCACCCGCCCGTGCCGCGCGGGGTCGTAGCGGCGGGCCAGGGTGTGCAGGAAACGGTCCGGACCGGTCGCCCCCATCAGGTTGGTCAGCGAGAAGCCGTACTTGCGGGCGACGGAGGTGCTGGTGGCGACGCCGAACCTGGTGGCGTAGCCGAGCAGCCGGCGTACGCCCGCCGGGCCGGGGACGCCGATGCGGACCGGCAGGTGCACACCGCGGGCGCGGACGGCCTCCAGCCAGGTGAGGACGGGGTCGGCGTCGAAACCGAACTGGGTGATGACGTCGCCGCCGAACCGCTCGGCGTCGATGGCGGCCGCCTTGTCGGTGAGCGCCGACCACAGGGTGGGGGCGGGTATCGCCGGGTGGCCCTCCGGATAGCCGGCGACACCGATGTGGCGGACGCCGTGGTGCCGCAGCAGGCCGGTGCGCAGCAGGGCGAGGGCGTCCTCGTACGGGCCCTCGGGGCGAGCCGGGTCGCCGCCGACCACGAACACGTTCTCGGCCGTGCCGTCCGCCGCCAGCCCGGACAGGAAGTCCTCCAGGGCGGAGCGCGAGGGCAGCCGGCGCGCGGAGATGTGCGGTACGGGGACGAAACCGAGGCGTTTGACCGCGCGGGCCGCCACCAGCCGTGTGCCGAGGTCCTCACCGGCGAGGAAGGTGATGTTGATCCGGGTGCCGGGCGGAATGCCGTCGCATGCCTCCTCCAGCCGGGGCACGTCCTTGCCGGTCATCTCCAGGGAGAAGTCGTCGAGCAGGGAGAACCCGGTGGACAGCGGCGGGCCGGCAGGCGCAGAGGAGGTGGAGGTGGTCCGGTGCGGGCTCTCGGCTCCGTTCCTGCCGGGGGTGTCCCCGTCGGGCGGGGCGGTGAGAGCGGGGTTCATCGTGCTCCTCGTACGACGGTGGTCCTGACCCCGGCCGATGATGCCACGCGGACCGCCGACGCCCCGGCCCAGGGGTGGGCACCGGTTCGCCGCCGTCCCGGCCGGGGGCGACGGGATCGGCTGCCGTCCCGGCCGGGGGCGACGGGATCGGCTGCCGTCCCGGCCGGGGCGCACGGGATCGGCTGCCGTCCCGGCCGGGGGGGCGGGCAGGGTCCGCAGCCGCCCCGGTTCAGGGGGCACGCGCCAGGTCCGCGACCGCCCCGGCCCGGGGGTGCGCATCGGCCCGCCCCCGGGGCCACCGTCACCGGGCAGGCGGAACGCAGGAGCCACCGTCACCGGGCAGGCGGAACGCAGGGGCCACCGTCACCGGGCAGGCGGAACGCAGGGGCCACCGTCACCGGGCAGGCGGAACGCAGGGGCCACCGTCACCGGGCGGGCGGAACGCAGGAGCTACCGGGACCGGGCGGGCGGAACCGGGACGCCGGGACCGCCGGAGCTCACAGCAGGTCCTCGATGGTGATCGGTATGGTCCGCATCCGCCTGCCGGTCGCGTGGTGGACGGCGTTCACGATCGCCGCCGCGGCACCGACCTGACCGATCTCGCCCACGCCCTTGACGCCCAGCGGATTCACCACGTCGTCCTCGACCTCGATCAGGTCGACGTCGACGTCGGGGGCGTCGGCGTTGACGGCGACGAGGTACTCCCCCAGGCTGGCGCTGGCCCAGTGGCCGGTGCGCGGATGGGTGTGGTTGGCCTCCAGCAGTGCCTGTCCCAGACCCCAGAGCATGCCGCCCATCAGCTGGCTCCGCGCGGTCTTGGGGTTGAGCACCCGGCCGGGGGCGAAAGCCCCGGCCATCCGCCGTACCCGGACCAGTCCGAGCTCCGCGTCCACGGCCACCTCGGCGAACTGCGCCCCGAAGGTCATCATCGCGAATTCCGGGTCCCGGCCCGGCGGACTCCACGCCCCGGACGCCTCGGCGTCGGGCTGGAAGTTGCGCTGCAGCAGATCGGCGTAGGAGTCCGCGGCGGTCCCGGCGGTCAGCAGCCCGTCCCGCGCGACCACGTCGAGCGGGTCGGCCCCGTGGAGCGGGGAGTTCGCGTCCGCGACGGCACGGCCGATGAGCTGGTTGCGCAGAGCGGTCCCGGCACTGTGCACGGCCGCGCTGATCATGCCCGCGCCCGCGGAGCCCACCGCGGCCGCGATGTTCGGCAGGTCCGTGTCGCCGTTCTCGAACCGGCAGCGGTCCACCGGCAGCCCGAGGGCGTCGGCGGCGACCTGGGTCATGACCGTGGCGACACCCGTGCCGAAGTCGGGCGTGGCGGCCTGGACGACGGCGGTGCCGTCGGCGTACACGCGGGCCCGCGCGCGCTGCGGATTGGCGGGCGGGGCCACCGGATAGCCGGCGCTGGCCATACCCGTGCCGATCAGCCAGTCACCCTCGCGCCGCACGCCCGGCCGAGGGTCACGGCCCTCCCAGCCGAAGCGCGCGGCGCCGCGCCGGTAGCACTCCCGCAGGCCGCTGCTGGACCAGGGCAGGCCGGACGAGGGGCTCACGTCGGCGTGGTTGCGCAGCCGCAACTCGATGGGATCCAGGCCGAGTTCGTGGGCGAGTTCATCCATCGCGCACTCCAGCGCGAGCATGCCGGTCGCCTCGCCGGGGGCCCGCATGAACGTCGGGGTCATCGTGTTGGCCCGGAAGATCCGGTAGACGCCGTCGAAGTTCGGGCAGGCGTAGATCTCCGACGTGACACCGATCGAGGGCTCGGCCCAGTCGTCGAAGTGCGAGGTCGGCGACAGCTTGTGATGCCTGATCGCGGTCAGCCGGCCGTCGCGCGTCGCACCCAGGGCGATGTGCTGCTCCTGCTCCTCGCGATGCCCGACCGACGTGAACATCTGCTCGCGGGTCAGCACCAGTCTGACCGGCCTGCCGACCTCCCGTGCGGCCATCGCGGCCAGAGCCGCATGGTTGTGGATCATGGCCTTGGAGCCGAAGCTGCCGCCCACGAAGTGGCTGACGACCCGGACCTTCGACAGCGGGACGCCGAGCAGCCGGGCGACGGTGATCTGGGTGGCGTTGACCCCTTGGGTCGAGTCGTACAGCACCAGCTCGTCGCCGTCCCACTCGGCCGTGGTTCCGGAGGCCTCCAGGGGGTTGTGGTTGTTCGCGGCGTACGTGAAGGTCGCCTCCACCCGTACGTCCGCCTCGGCGAGGCCCGCCTCGACGTCCCCGCGCCCGACCCGGCCCGGCAGCCAGCCGCCGAAGATGCGATCGGGCACGTACGCCTGGTCACGGCCCTGCTCCAGCGTGGTGACCGGCCGCGTCTCCGCGTAGTGGACGCGCACCGCGCTCGCCGCGTGCTGGGCCCGCTCCCAGGTGTCGGCCACGACGATCGCGAGGTGCTGGCCCGCGTAGTGGATCACGTCGTCCTGCATGGGGAAGAAGGTCTGCCCGGGCGCCGCGGTGCCGGCCAGCGAGGGGATCAGTGGCGGCTGCTCGGCGATCCTCGGCAGGTTCTGGTGGGTGAGGACGGCGAGCACGCCCTCCTCCTCCAGGGCGGCGGTCGTGTCGATGCCGGTGACGCGGCCGTTCGCGATGCGGGACCCGACCAGACAGGCGTACACCATGCCGGGGACCGGTATCTCGGCGGAGTAGCGGGCGCTGCCGGTGACCTTGGAGCGGCCGTCGACGCGGTCGAGGGGCTGTCCTATTGCCGTCGCGGTCGTCATGCCGGGCTCCTGCCACTGCCGTCGCCATCGCCGTGGGCATCGCCGTGGACGCCGCCGTCGCCGTCGCCGTCGCCGTCGCCGTCGGTCAGGGTCTCCAGGGCACGCACGACGGCACGCTGGGCGAGTTCGATCTTGAACGCGTTCATGCGGGTCGGCCGGGCTTCGATCAGCTCCACCCGGGCCGCCTGGGCGAAGTTGCCCCGGTTCACCCGCGCCCCGATCAGGAAGTCCTCGACCCGCCGGGCCCGCCAGGGTTTCGTGGCCACCCCTCCCAGCGCCACCCGTACGTCCGCGATGGTGCCGTCCACCACGGACACCGCCGCCGCCACCGAGACGAGCGCGAACTCGTAGCTCTCGCGGTCCCGCACCTTCAGATAGAGCGAGTGGCGCGCCAGGGGCATCGCGGGCACCTCGATCGCGGTGATCAGTTCGCCGTGCTCCATCGGGTGCTCACGGTGCGGGGAGTCCCCGGGCGGCAGGAAGAAGTCGTCGAACTCGTAGGCCCGCTCGCCCTGCGGTCCCAGCGTGTGCACCCGGGCGTCGACGGCCATCAGCGCCACGGCCACGTCCGAGGGGTGGGTGGCGATGCAGTGCTCACTGGTGCCCAGCACGGCGTGGCCACGGCTGAACCCCTCGACGGCCGAGCAGCCGGTGCCCGGATCGCGCTTGTTGCAGGGTGACACCGCGTCCCGGTAGTACGAACACCGCGCCCGTTGCAGCAGGTTACCTCCCATGGACGCCATGTGACGCAACTGTGCCGAGGCGCCGAGTTCCAGGGCCTGGCTGATCAGCGGGAACCGTTCGCGCACCGTGGGTGACGCCGCGACCTCGCTCATCCGGGCGAGGGCACCGATCCGCAGGCCCCCCTCGGGGGTCGTCTCGATGCCGGTCAGCGGAAGGCCGTTGATGTCGACAAGGCGCCGAGGGTGCAGGACGTTCTGCCGGAGCAGATCGATCTCGGTGGTGCCGCCGGCGAGGAAGTCGCTGGTGGGATCGGCGCTGACGGCGGCGACCGCGGTCGCGGTGTCGGTGGCTCGGGAGTAGCTGATCGGCCGCACGGCAGAGCTCCTAGGATCCGTTGTCGCGGACAGCGCGGATCGCGGCCCGTATGTGGGGGTAGGCGGCGCAGCGGCAGATGTTGCCGCTCATCCACTCCTTGATCTCGGCGTCGTCGTTCGCGTGGCCCTCCTTCAGCAGTGCCACGGCCGACATGATCTGGCCGGGTGTGCAGTAGCCGCACTGGAAGGCGTCCTCGGTGATGAACGCCTCTTGTACGGCGTGCAGTTCGCCCCCTTCGGCTTCGGTGAGTCCCTCGATCGTGGTCACCTCGTGCCCCTCGCACGTCACAGCGAGCGTCAGGCAGGCCAGCACGCGCCTGCCGTCCACCCAGACGGTGCAGGCGCCGCAGGTGCCCTGGTCGCACCCCTTCTTGGCGCCGGTGAGGGCGAGGTGCTCGCGCAGAGCGTCGAGCAGGCTGACCCGGGGCTCGATCTCCACGGAGCGTTCGGCGCCGTTCACCGTCAAGGTGACCCTCACCGGGCCCGGACCGCGCTCCTCGATGACGCGCCCACGCTCGGTGAGGGCCGGACCGTGTACAGACATGGGGCACCTCCAGCATCGGACGTTTTCATCCTCATACCGCCTCATAGGTGCTGCAACCGTGGGATCCCGGTACGAGCGGCGTCGCGCGGGAGTCCCCCGGGGCCCGCGGCAGCCGGGGCCCCTGCGCGGGCGACGATGGCTTGCTCATGCGGTTCCGGCATGCGGAGGGCGTCCGGGCCGCGTCTTGCGGACTCTCCTTCGATGTGTTCCACGCAACCGGTGCCGAAGCCGCGGCGGACAGCGTCCCGCGCTCCGCCGTGTACACCACCCGGGCCGAAACCGGTGCCGGCGCGGCACATTGAATCCGGTGAACCGGGGCTTTGCCTGAGGCTGTTGTCCACCCCGGTGAGGGGCGAGCGGTCGCGGCGCCGTCAGCCGGCCCCGTCGCCGGCCTCCCGGGCGAACGCCTCGTACGCCCGCTCGTCGAAGAGGACGAAGCGTGCCTCCTCGACGGCCGTCGGTGTGTTACGGACCGTGCCCACGGCGATGCGTGCCGCGTCGTCCATGGGCCACCGGTACACACCGGTGGAGACGGCCGGGAACGCGACCGTGCGGGCGCCGAGTTCGTCGGCCACCCGGAGGGACTCCCGGTAGCAGGCGGCGAGCAGGTCGGAGCGGTCCTCGGTGGCGGACCAGACCGGGCCCACCGTGTGGATCACCCAGCGGGCGTCGAGCTCGCCCGCCGTGGTGGCGACCGCCTGCCCGGTGGGCAGCCCGCCGCCGTACCGGGAGGCACGCAGCCTGCGGCAGTCCTCGAGGAGGGCGGGGCCGCCCCGGCGGTGGATCGCGCCGTCCACTCCCCCGCCGCCGAGGAGGGAGGAGTTGGCGGCGTTGACGATCGCGTCGGCGTGCTGGCGGGTGATGTCGCCCCGCACGAGCGTGATGGTGATGGTCATGTCTGCCTCAGCCTCCGCCAGACGGCCTTGGCCGCGTTGTGCCCCGACATGCCGTGCACGCCCGGCCCCGGCGGGGTGGCCGAGGAGCAGATGAACACTGCCGGGTGGGGGGTGTGGTACGGGAACGGGGACAGCTTGGGGCGCAGCAGGAGCTGGAGTCCGGAGGCCGCGCCGCAGGCGATGTCGCCGCCGACGTAGTTGGCGTTGCGGGCGGCCATCTCGGCGGGGCCGGCCACGGCGCGGGCGAGTACCCGGTCGCGGAAGCCGGGGGCGAAGCGCTCCAGCTGGCGTTCCATGGCGTCGGTGAGGTCGCCGGACCAGCCGTTCGGGACGTGGCCGTAGGCCCAGAAGACGTGCTTGCCCTCGGGGGCCCGGCCGGGGTCGACGACGCTGGGCTGCACGGTGATCATGAAGGGGCGGCCCGGGGCGCGGCCCTCGCGGGAGGCGGCGCGCAGGGCGGTGCCGATCTCGGCACTGCTCGCGCCGATCTGGACGGTTCCGGCGGCGCGGGCCTCGGGCGCGGTCCAGGGCACCGGGCCGTCCAGCGCGTAGTCGATCTTGAAGACGCTGGGGCCGTACCGGTAGTTCGCGTAGTGGTCGCCGAGGCCGGCGATGCGGGCGAGCGCGGTGGGTGAGGTGTCGAAGACGTAGGCGCGGGCCGGTGGCAGGTCGTCCAGTCGCTTGACCTCGTAATCGGTGTGCACGGCACCGCCGAGGTCCCTGAAGTGGGCGGCGAGGGCGTCGGAGATCGCCTGCGAGCCGCCGCGGGGCACCGGCCAGCCGCGCGCGTGCGCGGCCAGGGCGAACACCAGGCCGATGGCGCCGGTGGCCAGGCCGCCGAGCGGAGCCATCACGTGCGCGACCAGGCCGGCGAAGAGGGTCTTGGCCCGGTCGTCCCTGAATCGGCGCATCAGCCAGGTGGACGGCGGCAGCCCGGCCAGGCCGAAGCGCGCGAGGGTGACGGGATCGCGCGGGAGCGCGGTCAGCGGCAGGGACATGAAGTCGCGTACCAGGGTGTCCCAGTGGGGCAGGAACGGCTCGACGAGTCTGCGGTACGCGCCCGCGTCCCGCGGCCCGAAGGACGCCGCGGTCTGGGCCACCGACCGGGACAGCACGGCCGCGCTGCCGTCGAGGAACGGGTGTGCCATCGGCAGCTCGGCGTGCAGCCACTCCAGGCCGTAGCGCTCCAGGGGCAGGGCGCGGAAGGCGGGCGAGTTGATGCCGAGGGGGTGGGCGGCCGAGCACGGGTCGTGCCGGAAGCCGGGCAGGGTCAGCTCCTCGGTGCGGGCGCCGCCACCCACGGTCGGCTTCGCCTCGAAGAGGGCGACCGAGAACCCGCGGCGGGCCAGCTCCACGGCAGCCGTCAGTCCGTTCGGTCCCGCTCCCACCACGACCGCATCGAGCATCGACGGCACCTTCGGACCCCTTCGTCAGCCGATGGCCAGTCCGGTCAGGATATGCCGCGGGGCCGGCACTCCCCGGCCCGGGTGGCCCGCGGCCGGCGCCCCGGCCGGCCGACGGGCCCAGCGGAATGCCCGCCCGGAGCGTCGGCTCCCGCCCCGGGGGGGGCGCGCCGATGCCCTCAGACCGCCGTGCGCAGCAGGTCGGCCAGCCGGCGGGCGGTGGCGGCGTCGCGGGCGGCGGTGAACGGCAGTGCGTTGCCGCCGGTCACCCGGAACGGCTCGCCGCTGAGCGTGCTGTGCGCACCGCCCGCCTCCTCGACCAGGAGCAGGCCGGCCGCGTGGTCCCAGGCGGCCTCCCAGGAGAAGGCCACGGCGTCCAACTCGCCCCGGGCCACGGCGAGGTATTCGAGGCCCGCGGATCCGCAGGGCCGGGGGGCGACGCCGTCGGTCCACAGCGCGCGCAGGGAGCGCTTCTGCTCGTCGGTCGTGTAGTCGGGGTGGGAGGTGGCGACGGCCAGGTCCCGGCCGGGCGCGGGCGGGCCCGCGAACAGCCGCTCGCCGTCGAGGAAGGCGCCCCGGCCACGGAGGGCGGTGGCGAACCGGTCGCGTGCCGCCGCATAGGTCCATGAGGCGACGACGACGCCGCGGTGGGCGAGGGCGACCAGCGTGCAGAAGCCGTCGTCGCCGTGCACGAACTGGCGGGTGCCGTCGACCGGGTCCACGATCCACACCGGGGCGTCGCCCTGGAGCGCGTCGTAGGTCGCGGGGTTGGCGTGCACCGCCTCCTCGCCGACCACGACGGAACCGGGCAGCAGTGACCGGAGGTCCTCGGTGAGCCGCAGCTCGGCGAGCCGGTCGGCGTCCGTCACCAGGTCGTGCGGTCCGCTCTTCTGGTCCACCTCGTGCTCGGCGAGGCGGCGGAAGCGGGGCAGGATCTCGGCCGCGGCCGCCTTGCGGACCGCTTCTTCCACGTCGTGCGGGCAGCGGGTGAGAAACTCGTCGATGGTTTCCATGTCTTCGATCATTTCTCCATGAGAACATGCGGCACTGACAACACCCGCCCGCCCGGTGCACGCGAGGTGGAATCGGGATGAAGGACCGGGGCCGGACGTGACCCGCGCGGGCCGGGCCTCATCGAAGGCGCGGCCTCGTCAGCGCCCGGCCTCGTCCGCAGCCCGGCCTGGCCGGCAGCCCTCTCCTCAGAAGCCCGGCGGCATGAGAAACCGGGCAGCGTCAGCGGCCCACCGCGTACCCCTGCATCCCGCGCGGGTTGGCCGCCGCCGACAGGACGCCGGTCTCCGGGTCCCGCGCGACCACGCACAGGCGGCCTTCCGACCAGGCTGGACCGACGGTGACGTCGTGGCCGCGTCGCCGCAGTTCCTCGATCACGGCTGCGTCCGTACGGGACTCCAGGGTCACGCTGCCGGGGCGGCGGCCGCGAGGGTGGAAGGAGCTGGGGAAGCTGTCGTTGTGCCAGTTCGGGGCGTCGATGGCGCCCTGCAGGTCCAGGCCGCCGCGGACGGGGGCGCGCAGGGCGGCGGCGAGGAGGAAGTGCAGCTGCCACTGGTCCTGCTGGTCGCCGCCGGGCGTGCCGAACGCCATGACCGGCACCCCGTCGCGCAGCGCGAGGGACGGCGTGAGGGTCGTACGGGGGCGGCGGCCGGGGGTGAGGGTGTTCGGCAACCCCTCCTCCAGCCAGGTCATCTGCAGCCTGGTGCCGAGCGGGAAGCCCAGCTCGGGCACGACCGGGTTGGACTGGAGCCAGCCGCCGCTCGGGGTGGCCGCGATCATGTTGCCCCAGCGGTCCACCACGTCGAGATGACAGGTGTCGCCGCGGGTGGCGCCGTCGACCGCCACGTACGGCTCGCCGGGGATCTCGGCGACGGTCGGCTCCCCCGCGCCCATCGGGTCGAATCCGGCGGCGGGCTCCACGCGCGTGTGGGCCAGTGCCGGCAGGCGCGGGGTGCGCCCTCCGGGACTGCCGGGGCGCAGCTCGTAGGATGCCTGCGCGCCGATCAGGGCCCGTCGTGCGGCGTTGTAGTCGTCCGAGAGGAGGCCGGCGAGCGGAACGTCGGCCGCGTCGCCGTACCAGGCCTCGCGGTCGGCCATGGCGAGCTTGCAGCCCTCGATCAGCAGGTGCACGTAGTCGGCGGAGCCGTGGGCGGGCAGCTCGGACGGGAGCAGGGCGAGCTGCTGCAGCAGAGCGGGGCCCTGGCTCCAGGGGCCCGCCTTGCACACGGTCCAGCCGTTCCAGTCGTACGTCACCGGCGTCTCGTAGGCCGCCGTCCAGCCGGCCAGGTCGGCCTCGGTGAGGGTGCCGGTGTGCCGTGCGCCGCTGGTGTCCAGAGTGGGCCGCCCGGACTGCCGTACCAGGGCCTCGGCGATGAAGCCGCAACGCCACACCTCGCGCGCGGCGTCGATCCTGGCCTCCCGGCCACCGGCCCCGGCGGTCTCGGCGAGCAGCCGCTTCCAGGTGGCCGCCAGGGCGGGGTTGCGCAGCAGCTCGCCGGGCCGGGGTGCCCGGCCGCCGGGCAGGTAGACCTCCGCCGACGACGTCCACTCCGTCTCGAACAGCTCCCGTACGGCCTCCACCGTCGCACCGACGTTCTCCACGGGCGGGTGCCCGTGCTCGGCGTAGCCGACGGCGTACTTCAGGACGTCGTCGAGGGACTTGGTGCCGTGGTCGCGCAGGAGCGTCAGCCAGGCGTCGAAGGCGCCGGGCACGGCGGCCGCGAGCGGTCCGGTGCCGGGGACGAGGTCGAGGCCGAGTCCGCGGTAGTGCGCGGCCGTGGCGCCCGCCGGGGCCACGCCCTGCCCGCACAGCACGCGCACCGCACCGCCCGCCGGGGCGAGCAGGATCGGCACCTCGCCGGCGGGCCCGTTCAGATGCGGCTCCACCACGTGCAGCACGAACGCCCCGGCCACCGCGGCGTCGAAGGCGTTGCCGCCGTCCTCCAGGACCGCCATCGCCGACTGCGAGGCGAGCCAGTGGGTGGAGGACGCCATGCCGAAGGTCCCCTGGAGGGTCGGCCGGGTGGTGAACAACAGCGCGCTCCTCGGCTCGGGTACGTCCTTCGGGTGATCGTACGGACATGGCCGCCGCCCGGGAACACCCCCGCCGCGCCCCACGTTGATCTCGTACAGCGGGAACGGAGGCCCAGAGGGTGCACGGTGAGTACAAGGTGCCGGGCGGCAAGCTCGTCGTCGTGGACGTGGACGCCGAGGACGGTGTGCTGCGGCGCGTGCGGGTGGCGGGGGACTTCTTCCTGGAGCCGGACGAGGCGCTGGACGCGATGAACGGCGCGCTGGAGGGTGCTCCGGCGGACACCGACGCGGCGGGGCTCGCCGCACGCGTCGAGGCGGCGCTGCCCACCGGGACGGTGATGTACGGCCTGACCGCCGAGGGCGTGGCGATCGCGGTGCGCCGGGCCCTCGCGCACGCCACGGACTGGACGGACTACGCCTGGCAGCTGATCCACGAGGGCCCGCAGTCCCCGGCCCTGCACATGGCGCTGGACGAGGTGCTGACCGCGGAGGTCGCCGCGGGCCGCCGGCCGCCGACGCTGCGGGTGTGGGAGTGGGCCGCCCCCTCGGTGATCATCGGCAGCTTCCAGTCCCTGCGCAACGAGGTCGACCCGCAGGGCGCCGCGCGGCACGGCGTCGAGGTGGTGCGCCGGATCTCCGGCGGCGGGGCGATGTTCGTGGAGCCCGGCAACACGATCACCTACTCGCTGTCGGTGCCCGAGTCCCTGGTGCAGGGCCTGTCGTTCCAGGACAGTTACGCCTACCTGGACGACTGGGTGCTGGGCGCCCTGGGCGACATGGGCATCCGGGCCTGGTACCAGCCGCTGAACGACATCGCCACCGACCAGGGCAAGATCGCGGGCGCGGCGCAGAAGCGGATCGTCGGCCCCGGTGGCGCACCGGGTGCCGTGCTGCACCACGTGACCATGTCGTACGACATCGACGCCGGCAAGATGGTCGAGGTGCTGCGGATCGGGCGGGAGAAGCTGTCCGACAAGGGCACCGGGAGCGCGAAGAAGCGGGTCGATCCGCTGCGCCGGCAGACCGGACTGCCGCGCGAGGCGGTCATCGACCGGATGATCGAATCGTTCCGCGCGCGGTACGGACTGGCGCAGGGCGAGATCACCGATGCCGAGCTGGCCCGGGCCGAGGAGCTGGCGCGGACCAAGTTCACCTCCGCGCAGTGGACGGCGAGAGTGCCGTGACGGCCGTCCGTCCGACGGCGTCGCGTCGCCGTTTCGACGGCATCGCGACGGCATAAGGGGCAGAGCGGTACCTCGTGAACGCGCTGTCGTGATCGCCCGGGCACGCAGCGAGTTCGCCCTTCCGCCGCACAGGCAGTCGTGTGACACTGTCGTCCCCGTCCACCCCGCGGACCCCTTCCCCACCCCCTCCCCCACGAGAAGTGCGCCGTGCGTTCTCTTCCTCTGCCGCTCGCCCTCACCGCGCGTCTCACGCCGGTCGCGGTCCTGGCCTGCGCCGGCTGGGCGCTGACGTCCGGCCCGGCCGCGCCGCCCGCCGCCGCACACCGGCCGGCGTCCCAGGAGAAGCCGGCCGGCTCCTCCTCCGCCGCCCCGTCGTCCACCGCGGCGGCCAAGGTGTACGCCTCCGCGCCCGCCCCGTGCTCCAGCGTGCCCGCGGGCACCGTCAAGTCGCTGGTGCCCGGGGCGAAGACGGCGGGTAAGGAGATCCCCTCGACGGACACCGCCCTGCGCCGCACCTGTTCATGGAACGCGCTCCAGGGCTACGACTACCGCTGGCTGGACGTGTCGTTCGAGATCAGCGACTCGGCACCGGAGGCGAAGCGGGAGTACGAGCAGCGGGTCGGCGAGAAGAGCGGCGGCGGGGCCGTTCCGGGACTCGGGGACTCCGCGTACTCCGTCGTCGACCTCACCACGGAGGACAGGCAGCAGACCCGCGAGGGCGTGGTGATGGTGCGGGCCGCCAACGCCCTGGTGATCGTCACCTTCAACGGCAGCGACTTCGAGACGAAGAAGGCCCCGAGCACGGACGAGATCAACAAGGGGGCCATCAAGGCGGCGAAGGCCGCGGTCGGCGCGCTGGGGAGCGGACAGCCGAGCTGACCCCCCCCCGTGACGCGGACACGGGCCCTCGGACCACGGCGGACCATGGCACCCGGATCGCCGCCCGAAGGACCGCGGCCCTCGGGCCACCGGCCTCAGGCCGCCGCCCTTCAGTCTGTCGCCGTCCTGCCGCCGGTGAGCCGGGTGAGCGCCAGGTACAGCACCAGGGAGGTGCCGAGTCCCACCGCCCAGCCGTAGTCGGCGAGCGCGGACAGCGCGGGAACGGGACGGCCGTCGATCAGGGGCTCGAAGTCGGCGCCGCCGATCGCGAGCACGCCGCCCACCAGGAAGGCCGCCACCGCCCGCCAGTTCCAGCCGCCCGTGTACCAGTAGCGGCCGCCCGTGCGGTACAGGTCGGCGAGATCGAGGCGGGTGCGGCGCAGCAGCCAGTAGTCGGCGACGAGGATGCCCGCCACCGTGCCGAGCAGGCCGCCGACCAGCCCGAGCCAGGTGAAGATGTAGCCCTGCGGGTCGGAGTACAGCTTCCAGGGGAAGATCAGCACGGCGAGAACGGCGGTGATCAGTGCCCCGCCGCGGAAACTCACCTTCCTGGGCGCGAGGTTGGAGAAGTCGAAGGCCGGCGAGACCAGGTTGGCCGCGATGTTCACGGACAGGGTGGCGACCAGCACGGTGACCAGGGCGTAGAGCAGGCCGACCACGTTGTCCGTCTTGGCGGCGAGCTGGACCGGGTCCCAGACCGGCTTGCCGTACACCGCCTGCGAACCGGACGTGACGAGCACGGAGAGGAACGCGAACAGGGTCATCGTGGTCGGCAGGCCGAGCGCCTGGCCCCAGGTCTGCGCCTTCTGGCTCTTTCCGTACCGGGTGAAGTCGGGGATGTTCAGCGACAGCGTGGACCAGAAGCCGATCATGCCCATCAGGGCGGGCCAGAACAGCTTCCAGAAGTCGGCGCCCCAGCCCAGTGCCGACGGCTGGCCGAAGAGCGGGCCGACGCCGCCGGCCTTGCTGCTCATCCACCACAGCATGACCAGCGCGCCGAGGATCACGAAGGGCGCCGCCCAGTTCTCGAAGCGGCGGATCGTCTCCATGCCCCGGTGGATGATCGCGACCTGGAGGGCCCAGAAGATCGCGAAGGACAGCCACATGGTCCACGCGTGGCCGCCGATGTGCGAGGCGTTCGCCCAGCCGTCGCCGATCAGCTTGCCGGCGAGGAAGTAGATCGCCTCGCCGCCGATCCAGGTCTGGATGCCGAACCAGCCGCAGGCCACCAACGCCCGCACCACCGCGGGCAGGTTGGCGCCGCGCACGCCGAAGGAGGCGCGGGCGAACACCGGGAAGGGGATGCCGTACTTGGGGCCCGCGTGCCCGGTCAGCAGCATCGGCACCAGCACGATCAGATTGGCGAGGGCGATGGTGAACACGGCCTGTTTCCAGTCCATGCCCACCGCGATCAGCCCGGAGGCCAGGGTCCACGAGGCGGTGTTGTGGGCCATGCCGACCCACAGGGCGGAGAAGTTGTACGTCGTCCACGTGCGCCCCGCCGCGGGGACCGGGAGGAGGTCCTCGTTGGCGTACGGGCCGCTGGGCGGCGGAGTGCCGGGGGCGAGTTCCACGCGCCCGTCGGGCAGGGTGACTTGGCCGGATGTCGGTATGGCCGTGGGAGCGGTGTCGGTCATGGGCTGGCCAATCGGGGAGAGGGTTCGGGACAGGCCGCGCGGGCACCAGCCCCCTCCCCGGGACGGCGGGGAGGGGAGACCAAGAGGGGCGTGGGGGGGGGAACTCGGACCCGGGAGGGGGGTCAGGCGTTGAGGGCGGGGATGACGTGCCGGCCGTAGGCGTCGATCGTGGCCTCCTGCGCGTCGTGCATGTCGTACACCGCGAACTGGTCGACGCCCAGCGCGCGCAGCGCCTTCAGTTTCTCGACGTGCTTCTCGACGGGGCCGATGACGCAGAACCGGTCCACGATCTCGTCGGGCACGAACCGGGTGTCCGGGTTGCCGCTGCGTCCGTGATGGGCGTAGTCGTAGCCCTGCCGTGCCTTGATGTAGTCGGTGAGTTCCGCGGGGATCCGGTCGGAGTGCTCGCCGTACTTGGCGACCAGGTCGGCGACGTGGTTGCCGACCATGCCGCCGAACCAGCGGCACTCTTCGCGGGCGTGGGCGATGGCCTCGGGCGAGTCGTCGTCGGTGACGTAGGCGGGAGCCGCGACGCAGACCGTCACCTCCGCCGGGTCCCGGCCGGCGGCGACCGCCGCCTCCCTGACGGCCTTCACCATGTACTCCGTCAGATACGGGTCGGCGAGCTGGAGGATGAACCCGTCGGCCTCCTCACCTGTCATCTTCAGCGCCTTCGGACCGTAGGCGGCCATCCAGACCGGGAGTTCGGCGCCCTCCTTGATCCAGGGGAACCGGATCTTCGTGCCGCCGAGGTCGGCCTCCTCGCCGCTGCCGAGGGCACGGATGACCTTCATGGCCTCGCTGATCCGGGCGAGGGTGTTGGGCGCGCGGCCGGCGACACGCATCGCGGAGTCGCCGCGGCCGATGCCGCAGACCGTGCGGTTGCCGAACATGTCGTTGAGGGTGGCGAAGGTGGAGGCGGTGACCTCCCACGTGCGGGTGCCGGGGTTGGTGACCATCGGGCCGACCTTCAGCCTCGTGGTGTTGGCGAGGACCTGGCTGTAGATCACGAACGGTTCCTGCCACAGCACGGAGGAGTCGAAGGTCCAGCCGTAGCCGAAGCCGTTGCGTTCGGCCCGCTTCATCAGGCTGACGACGCGGGAGGCGGGCGGGTCGGTCTGCAGAACGAGTCCGAAGTCCATGGGCGTCGCTCCTAGTTGAGGTACTGACAGGTGGAACGCGGGGTGTACACGCCGTGGCCCGGGCGCCCGGTGTACTCCCGCTGGTCGATGACGTGCTCACCGCGCGAGAGCACGGTCTCGACCCGGCCGGTGACGCGCCTGCCCTCGTAGGCCGAGTAGTCGACGTTCATGTGGTGGGTCTCGGCGGAGATCAGCTGCTCGGCGTGCGGGTCGTAGACGACGACGTCCGCGTCGGCCCCCGGAGCGATGGTGCCCTTCTTCGGGTACAGGCCGAACATGCGCGCCGGGGTGGCGCAGGCGATCTCGATCCAGCGGCGGCGGGAGATGCGCCCGTCGACGACGGCCTGGTGGAGCAGGTCCATCCGGTTCTCCACGCCGGGCAGGCCGTTGGGAATCTTGGAGAAGTCGCCGCGTCCCAGTTCCTTCTGGCCGGTGAAGCAGAAGGGGCAGTGGTCGGTCGAGACCACCTGCAGGTCGTTGGTGCGCAGTCCCCGCCAGAGGGCGGCCTGGTGCTCCTTGGGCCGCAGCGGTGTGCTGCACACGTACTTGGCACCTTCGAAACCGGGCTCGGCGAGGTTGTCGGTGGACAGGAACAGGTACTGCGGGCAGGTCTCGCCGAAGACGTTCAGCCCTTCGTCGCGGGCCCGTGCCAGCTCGGCCACCGCCTCCGTCGCGGAGACGTGCACGACGTACAGGGGGGCTCCGGCCACCTGGGCCAGCCGGATGGCGCGGTGGGTGGCCTCCGCCTCCAGCAGGGCCTTGCGGACCTCGCCGTGATAGCGCGGGTCGGTCTCGCCACGGGCCAGCGCCTGTTCCACGAGCACGTCGATCGCGATGCCGTTCTCGGCGTGCATCATGATCAGGCCGCCGTTCTCGGCGGAGCGCTGCATGGCGCGCAGGATCTGGCCGTCGTCGGAGTAGAAGACACCGGGATAGGCCATGAACTGCTTGAACGAGGTGACGCCCTCCTCGACCAGCAGGTCCATCTCCTTGAGGGTCTCCTGGTTCACATCGGAGACGATCATGTGGAAGGCGTAGTCGATGGCGCAGTTGCCCTCGGCCTTGCCGTGCCAGGCGTCCAGGCCCTCGCGCAGGGTGTGGCCGACGCTCTGGACGGCGAAGTCGACGATCGTCGTCGTACCGCCCCACGCGGCGGCCCGGGTGCCGGTCTCGAAGGTGTCCGAGGCGAAGGTGCCGCCGAACGGCAGTTCCATGTGGGTGTGGGCGTCGACGCCGCCCGGGATGACGTACTTCCCGGTGGCGTCGATGACCTGCTCGGCGGTGAACGCCTCGGCGGCGGGGGTGCCGGAGGCGGCGAGGGCGGCGATGCGGCCGTCCTCGATCAGCACGTCGGCGTGGATCTCGTCGGACGCGGTGATGACGAGACCACCGCGGATGACGGTACGACTGCTCATGGTCCCTCTCCTGGGTGGGTGCGGGTCGGGTGTGGCCGGTCGCGCCCGCTCGGCGGTGGCCGCACGTCGAATGCGGTCCCGCGCCCTTTCAGGGCGCTTGTACGAGCCGGCGTTCCTACGGCGCCGTCAGCGGCCCGTACGCCCCGGGCGCCCGGTCCCGGTAGAACTGCCAGCGGTCGCGGACCTCGCGGAGTCGGGCCAGGTCCAGGTCGCGTACGACGAGTTCGGTCTCCTTGTCGCTCGCCACCTCGCCGACGAACCGGGCCTCCGGGTCCACGAAGTAGGTGGTGCCGTAGAAGTCGTTGTCGCCGAGGTCCTCCACGCCGACCCGGTTGATCGCTCCGACGAAGTACTCGTTGGCGACGGCCGCCGCCGGCTGCTCCAGCTGCCACAGGTAGCGGGACAGCCCGCGCGAGGTGGCCGAGGGGTTGAAGACGATCTCGGCACCGGCCAGGCCCAACGCCCGCCAGCCTTCCGGGAAGTGCCGGTCGTAGCAGATGTAGACGCCGATCCGGCCGACGGCCGTGTCGAAGACGGGCCAGCCGCTGTTGCCCGGCCGGAAGTAGAACTTCTCCCAGAACCCCTGCACTTGGGGGATGTGGGTCTTGCGGTACTTGCCGAGGTAGGAGCCGTCCGCGTCGATCACCGCGGCGGTGTTGTAGAGCACGCCCGGCTGTTCCTCCTCGTACATGGGCAGGACCAGGACGATGCCCAGTTCGCGGGCGAGGGTCTGGAAGCGCCGGACGGTCGGGCCGTCGGGGATCCGCTCGGCGTACTCGTAGAACGCTTTGTCCTGCACCTGGCAGAAGTAGGGGCCGTAGAACAGCTCCTGGAAGCAGAGGACTTGGGCGCCCTGTGCGGCGGCGTCGCGGGCCGCCTGCTCGTGCACCTGGATCATGGATTCCTTGTCGCCGGTCCAGGCGGTCTGGAAGAGGGCGGCACGGATCACTCGGCTCATCGGGGCCTCCGGTAGCTCGGTGTGCCGTGAGCCTAGAAAGCCCGCACGTCCCCTTTGAGTGGCAGCGTGTCACGTCTGCGGGCCGTGGGCGTGCCACCGTGTCACGTGTGTGCGGGCCCATGTTTCACCGCCGTTGTCGCTGGTCGTCTCGGGTTTCACCCCTGTTGCACGTCGTGCGCGAGGAGTGCGATGTGCACGGAGGCCGCCTGTTCGAAGTCGTCCAGGTCGATGCCGAGGCGGGCCTGTATGGCCTCGAGGCGGCGATAGAGGGCGGGCCGGGAGACGTGGTGGAGCTGGGCGGTACGGGACTTGTTGCGGCCGGTGGCGAGATAGGTGCGCAGGACGTCCAGCAGCTCCGGTTCGGCGTCGCACAGCAGCCCGTCCAGCTCCCGTTCGGCGAAGGACTGCACCTGCGGGTCGTCGCGCAGCAGCCGGATCAGCCCGCGCAGGTGGACGTCCTTGAGCCGGACGACGGCCGGCAGGTCGAGGACGGCGGTGGCGTCGGTCACGGCGTCGGCGACGTGCCGGGCCTCGCGCAGGCCCGCGGGTACGTCGTCCCAGGCGGTGCGCGGGTCGGCGGCGGCGACCACCGTGTCCGGCGCACCGGTCTCGGCCCGCAGCCGGGTGGCGAAGTGCGCGGTCAGTGCCTCGGCGTGCTGGTCGCGGGCGAGGCTGAGCAGGACGGCGGCGGCCCCGCCGGCCGACTCGGCGACCAGCCCGGGCAGCCCCAGGATGCGCAGCACGCGGCCGAGCGGGCCGGGCTCGCCACCCGGTACCACGAGCGGGACGAAGGTCCGCCGGTTGACCGGCAGCCCGGCCGCCCGCGCCCGCGGCAGCAGGTGACGGGCCGGTACGATCCCGGAGATCAGGTCGGACAGCAGGCTCTGCGCGGACTCTTCCTCCCAGGTGTGCGCGGATCCGCCGCCGAGCATGCGGTGCAGCACCAGGGCCTCGGCGGCGCGGTCGGCGAGCAGCCGTCCGGTGGCCGCGTCGCCCCGGTAACCGCACAGCATCAGCCGGCCCCACCGTTCCCCGTGCCCGCCCAGTTCGGCGCGGATCCAGCCGTCGCCCGCGCTGCCCCCGGCCTGCCGGGCGATCCGCTCCCAGTCGCGCAGTACGTCGTCCGCGGCCGACCGCTCCCCCGCGGTGGCGAGGACGCGGTGGGCGAGGTTGGTGACCACCACCGGGCAGCCGCTGTGCCGGGCGACCTCGTCGAGCAGCCCTTGCAGCGGGGCACCGGCCGTGATCAGCCCGGTGAGTGCGGTGCGTACGGTCTCCGACAGGCTGACGGCGGCGAACCTGCGCCGGACCAGACGGCACTGCACCTCCTCCGTCAACTCGGCGAAGGGGAAGGGCCGGTGCAGGACGACCATGGGCAGCCCGCACCGGTCGGCGGCCCGCCGCATCACCGCGGGCGGGGTGGGAAAGGCCCGCCCGAGACCGAGGACCACGGCCGCGGCCTCGGCCCGGTACAGGGAGCGGATGTACTCGGCCTGCTTGGCCTCGTCCCCGGCGAGGAGGACTCCGGTGGTGAGCACCATCTCGCCGCCGCTGAGCATCACGCCGACGTCGGCGGCCTCGGCGACGTGCACCCAGCGCACAGGCCGGTCCAGCTGCCCGGCCCCGGCCACCACCTCGGGCTCGCCGGCGAGCACCCGCTCCAGGTTGAGCACCTGCCGAACGGAGAGCGCGGGCTCGTGCGGCTGCCACGTGTCGGTCGAGATGGTCGTCATGGCCGTGTCCCTCGCTCGGTGGTGCCGGCTCGCTGTGCGGTCACACGCTCCGCAGCGCGCTTTCGAGGATGGCCGCGCCCTCCTCGGCCTCCGCGACGGTGAGCGACAGCGGGGGCGCGACGCGCAGGACGCTGGTGTCGTGGCCGCCGCCCTTGCCGATGAGCAGTCCGCCCTCGCGAGCCGCCTCCAGCACGGTGCCGGCCGCCCGCGGATCGGCCTCGTCCGTCCCGGGTCTCACCAGCTCGACGCCGATCATGAGCCCGCGTCCGCGCACCTCGCGCACACCGGGCAGCTGGGCGGCGACGGCCCGCAGCCGCTCGATGAGCAGACCGCCGACCCGCCGGGCGTTGCCCTGCAGGTCGTGTTCGAGGAGGTAGGTGAGGTTGGCGAGCCCGGCGGCCATGGTGACCTGGGTGCCGCCGAAGGTCGAGATGCTGTTGGCGTCCAGGCAGTTCATGATCTCGGCGCGGGCGATCACCCCCCCGACGGACATGCCGTTGCCGATCCCCTTGGCGAAGGTGACGAGGTCGGGCGGACCGCTGCGGTCGTGCGCCTGCCATCCCCAGAAGTGCTCGCCGGTGCGGCCCCAGCCGGTCTGCACCTCGTCGGCGATCCACAGGATGCCGTGCTCCTTCAGGACCTCGCGGAAGGCGGCGTAGAGCCCGTCGGGCGGGGACGTGAACCCGCCGACGCCCTGGACGGGTTCGGCGATCAGCGCGGCGGGCGGCCGGGTGTGCCCGAGGATGTCCCTCAGATCGGCCACGCAGGCGTCGATGAACGCGCGGTCGTCGAGATGGGCGTACGGGCCGCGGGTGCGGACGCCGCCGTGCACGTACAGGGTCTGCAGCGGGGACAGCGAGGTCGGGGACCAGCTGCGGTTGCCGGTGATGCCGACCGTGCTGAAGGAGCGCCCGTGGTAGCTGTTGCGCATGGCCAGCACGGTGTTGCTGCGCCGGTGGGCGGTGGCCAGCAGCAGGGCGGTGTCGTTGGCCTCGGTGCCGGAGGTGGTGAAGAACACCCGGGCGTCCGGGATTCCGCTCACCTGGGCGATGCGCTCGGCGAGTTCGACCATCGGCCGGTTGAGGTAGAGGGTCGAGGAGTGGATGATCCGGCCGGCCTGTTCGCTGACCGCCTTGGTCACCTCGGGCAGTGCGTGCGCGGTCATCGTGGTCAGGATGCCGCCGAAGAAGTCCAGGTAGCGGTTGCCGGCCGAGTCCCAGACGTGCCGTCCCTCGCCGTGGGTGATCTCCAGCGGGTCGTCGTAGTAGAGGGCGAGCCAGTCGGGCAGGGCCTTGCGGTGGCGTGAGTAGAGGTCGTTCACGGCTGTACCAGCCCTTCGTAGGCGTCGGGGCGGCGGTCACGGTAGAAGGCCCACTGCTGCCGCACTTCCTCGATCAGGTCGAAGTCGAGGTCGCGGACCAGGAGTTCCTCGCCCTTGTCGCTCCCGGTCTCACCGACGAACCGTCCCCGCGGGTCGACGAAGTAGCTCGTGCCGTAGAAGTCGTTGTCGCCGTACTCCTCCTGCCCCACCCGGTTGATGGCGGCGACGAAGTACTCGTTGGCGACGGCTGCGGCGGGCTGCTCCAACTGCCAGAGGTGGGAGGACAGTCCGCGGTGCGTGGCGGACGGGTTGTAGACCAGCTGCGCCCCGTTGAGCCCCAGCTGCCGCCAGCCCTCCGGGAAGTGCCGGTCGTAGCAGATGTAGACGCCGACCTTGCCGACGGCGGTGTCGAAGACGGGCCAGCCGAGGTTGCCCGGCTTGAAGTAGTACTTCTCCCAGAAGCCCTTGACCTGCGGGATGTGGTGCTTGCGGTACTTGCCGAGGTAGGTGCCGTCGGCGTCGATCACGGCGGCGGTGTTGTAGTAGAACCCGGACTGCTCGATCTCGAAGACCGGGACGACGACCACCATGCCGGTCTCGCGGGCGAGGTCCCGCATCCGGCGGACGGTCGGCCCGCCGGGCACCGGCTCGGACCAGCGGTAGTGCTCCGGATCCTGGACCTGGCAGAAGTAGGGGGCGTTGAAGACTTCCTGGAAGCCGATGATCTTCGCACCCCGACGGGCCGCCTCCCGGGCGTGCTCCTCGTGTTTCGCCACCATGGACTCGGTGTCGCCGGTCCAGGTGGCCTGGACCAGAGCGGCGCGGACGACGTTGGCCATGAGCTGCTCCTTCGACGCGACCTCAGAGCCTCTACGCCCGTAGAGCAGGGTCGTAGAGGGACGAAAGTAAGCCTCCGCGGGGCCCTTGCCAAGACCATCGTCGTCAAGCCGCGGAGTCGATCACGTTTCACACTCCTGTGGGTGAGCGTCGGACACCGGTCGCGGGGCGGACCGGGGCACATCGGGACGAGCACGCCCGCGGCCTCCCGCGGACCGTGAGCCCGGACCCGCTGCGAGCCTACGAGCCGGTCCGCGACCGCGCCACGGGTGCGTTCCGGCCCCGCACGGCCCTCGTACACCGGCCGGCACCAGGCGTGTCCCGCGGCTGCGCCACGGGGCGTTCCGGTCGCACGGCGCGGTCACCAGGTGTGTCCCGCGACCCGCACGGCGTGGTCACCAGGTGTGTCCCGCGACCCGCACGGCGTGGTCACCAGGTGTGTCCCGCGACCCGCAGGGCGTGCACGAGGTCCCAGTGCCGTTCGTCGGAGACGGCCTGCGCGGCCTCCAGCAGCAGCGGCACGAGCCGGTCGGGGGCGGCGGCCGCACTGAGGGCGGCCTCCTCCGGGGTGCGGACGCGCACACAGGCGTCCAGCAGCGCCCGCGCCTCGCGCCCGCGGGCCTCGTCGGCCAGCCGCAGCACGGCCACGCCGATCTGCTCGGCCGGGCGGGCCACGCCCTGCCGCAGCAGCTGCCGTCCGTCGTGGGCCCGTCCCGCCGCGGCCAGCGCGTCGGCGGCGGTCACCAGCCGGTCGGCGGGCAGCGCGGCGGCCTCCCACAGCAGCGTGGCCCAGTCGGCGCCGAGCCCCGCCCGGTGCAGGGCATCGGCGAGCAGCGGTAACCGGGACGTGGGCCAGTGTGTGGCCTCCACCAGGAGCACGTGCGCCTCCCCACTGCGCCCCGCGGCCCGCAGCCGGGCGAGCCGGTCCACCAGCTCGCCGACCGCCTCGGCCGCCCCGGCGTCCGGCGACTCCACGGGGACCGGTACCGGCCGGTCCGGCGCGGCGGCGCCGGCGAACCGGGCCCCGCGCGGCGCGCTGAGCCCGCCGCCGTCGTCGTCGGCCGGCACGTCCACCGGCGCCCGCCGCACGACCACGCCGGCCTCGTCCTCGGCCAGCCCGGCGAACCGGGCACTGCCACGGCGACGTCTACGGGGCCCGGCCGGGCCCGAGGACGTGTTCGCGGTGGGGTGGCCTGAGTCGGAGAGCGTGTTCGCGGTGGGGTGACCTGGGTCGGAGAGCGTGTTCGCGGTGGGGGGCGCCGGGACCGGAGGCGGGTACGTGGCGGGGTGAGCCGCGGCCGGACCGGGCGGTGGTGCGGCGCCGGTGGTGCGAGCCATCGCCCGGGAGTCCAACTCGCGCAGTCTGGCCCGGAGTTCGGTGCAGCGCGCCGTCGCCCGCTCGTGGTCGTCATGAGCCCAGGCGAGGTCGAGGCGGAGAGACTCGACGTCTTCACGGGAGGCCGGCGCCGACAGCAGGCGGCTCAGTTCGTCCCGGCGCTCGGCGGCGTACCGCTGCTCGCGGAGCATGGCGCCGAGACGGCCGGCCACGTCGTCCCGGGCGCCCGGCCGGGCGTCGTGGGCCGTGAGCGCGGCGGCGTGCAGCGTACGGGCCCGCCGCCGCTCGGCCGTCGCGGCCGCGGGACCGCGGGCCGCTCCGAAATCCTGCAGGAGCGCCTCGACGACGTCCCACGGCGGCACCTCGCGCCCGTCGAGGCAGGCGCGCATGCCCTCGGGGTCGCGCCGCCAGAAGACCCCGGACCAGCCGCAGCCCTGGTCGAGACGCGCCAGGAGCCCGTCCAGGTAGCTCGCGAACTCCCTTGCCCCGCCGGGGAGTCGATCCACAGCCATCGCCCAGCTCCCGCCCGACCGCCAGCACTCCGGTGGGTAGGCAACACCACTTGTGTTACGGGGCTGCTACGCACAGTTTTCCGGCAGCACGCGGACGCCCGGTCGTGGACCGTGGCCGGTTCGGGACGCCCACGGCGGAGCGTCTCCGGCGGCCGGGCCGGCGCCTCAGACGGGCACCAGCGCGCACCGGGTGACGAGTTCGTCCATGGACAGGCCGAGCACCCGGGCCAGCGCGGCGACCGTGAAGAAGGCCGGCGTCGGCGCACGCCCCGTCTCGATCTTGCGCAGCGTCTCCGCCGAGATGCCGGCCTCGGCGGCGATCTCGACCATGCTCCGGTCGCCGCGCGCCGCACGCAGCAGCCGCCCGAGGCGCTCGCCGCGTTCGTGCTCTTCCGGAGTGAGGGGGGTGCGCACCATGGCACCCATTCTAATACCGGGCCACGGCCGCGTTCCGGCCGTCGGCGCGACCGGCGTCGGCAACCCCATTCAAATACCGGTATAGTAATTGGCATGATGGAACTCAAGACGGACGCGTCGATCGACGCCATGCACGCTGCCGGCCGGGTGGTGGGGCGGGCGCTGACCGCCGTACAGGAGGCCGCGCGCGTCGGCGTCACACTGAGCGAGCTGGACGAGGTGGCACGAGAGGTGCTGCGCGAGGCAGGGGCGTCCTCCCCGTTCCTCGGCTACCGCCCCGCCTTCGCACCGGTCCCCTTCCCGGCGGTGATCTGCACCTCGGTCAACGACGCGATCGTGCACGGCATCCCGACCGGCCGGCAACTGCGGGACGGCGACCTGCTCTCCGTCGACTGCGGCGCCGAACTGGACGGCTGGGTCGGCGACTCGGCGATCAGCTTCGTGGTGGGCCGCCCGCGCCCGGCGGACCTCCGGCTGATCGACACCGCCGAGCGGGCGCTGGCGGCGGGCATCGAGGCGGCGGTGGCCGGCAACCGCATCGGGGACATCGCGCACGCCGTGGGCCGCGTGTGCCGTAGCGCCGGGTACGGGATCATGGGCGGTTTCGGCGGCCACGGGGTGGGCCGGCGCATGCACGAGGAGCCCGAGGTACCCAACGAGGGCCGTCCCGGGCGCGGCATCCCGCTCCGGCCGGGCATGGTCATCGCCATCGAGCCCATGCTGATCGCGAGCGGCAGCGACGCGTACTGCACGGCGAGCGACGGCTGGACACTCCGCACGATCGACGGCTCCCGAGCGGCCCACGTCGAGCACACGGTGGCGATCACGGAGCAGGGCCCGCGAATCCTGACGGCACGCGCGCGGGCCTGAGGGGGGCCCGGATCCCGACGGGACGCGCGCGGGCCTGAGGGGGCCCGGGAGACACCGCCCTGGGCCGCCCACACCCGTGCGCGCCGGTCCGTGTCGCCCGGCGGCCGTCGGGTGGGTGCCGAGCAGGCGACATGCCCGCCCCCATGGATCGTGACATCGTGGCATGAGTGGGCTCCGATCGGGCCACCCGGCGAAGCCAATCGTCAGCGAAGGAACTCGACGCCATGACCAACGGCTACCCTCCTGACCCCTTCGGTGATTTCATGGCCCGCTTCTTCGGCGGGCTCCCGAGCGGAGCGCAGGGGCCCCGCCACATCGACATGGGGCGCCTGCTCAGCCAGCCGGCCCGGGAGCTGGTCAGAGGGGCCGCCCAGTACGCCGCCGAACACGGCAGCCGGGATCTGGACACCCAGCACCTGCTGCGCGCGGCGCTGTCCACCGAGCCCACCCGCAGCCTGCTGAGCCGGGCCGGGGCGGATCCCGACTCGCTCGCGACGGAGATCGACGGCCGGGCCGGACCGGTCCAGCACCCGCCCGGCGAGGTACCGCCGCCGACCTCGCTGTCGCTGACGCCTGCCGTCAAGCGGGCCCTGCTGGACGCCCACGACATGGCACGGGCGAGCGGCGCCGGGTACATCGGCCCGGAGCACGTGCTCAGTGCCCTGGCCTCGAACCCGGACTCCGCGGCGGGGCACATCCTGCACGCGGCCCGCTTCTCCGGAGGCGCCACGCCGGCCGAGGCTCCGGAGAGCAGCACGCAGGCCCGCCCGGAGCGGCAGCGGCCCACGGGCACGCCCACCCTGGACAAGTACGGCCGCGATCTGACCGAGCTGGCCCGGCAGGGCCGTATCGACCCGGTCATCGGCCGGGACTCGGAGATCGAGCAGACCGTGGAGGTGCTGTCGCGGCGCGGCAAGAACAACCCGGTGCTGATCGGTGACGCCGGCGTCGGCAAGACGGCGATCGTGGAGGGCCTCGCGCAGCGGATCGCCGACGGTGACGTGCCGGACGTGCTGTCCGGGCGGCGGGTGGTCGCGCTGGACCTGACCGGGGTCGTGGCCGGCACCCGGTACCGGGGCGACTTCGAGGAGCGCCTGAACAACATCGTGGAGGAGATCCGCGCCCACTCCGACCGGCTGATCGTGTTCATCGACGAACTGCACACGGTCGTGGGCGCGGGCACCGGCGGCGAGGGCGGCGCGATGGACGCCGGCAACATCCTCAAGCCCGCGCTCGCCCGCGGCGAACTCCACATCGTGGGCGCGACGACGCTGGAGGAGTTCCGCCGGATCGAGAAGGACGCGGCGCTGGCCCGCAGGTTCCAGCCGGTCCTGGTGCCCGAGCCGACCGTCGAGGACACGATCGAGATCCTGCGGGGGCTGCGCGACCGGTACGAGGCGCACCACCAGGTCCAGTACACCGACGAAGCGCTGGTCGCCGCCGTGGAGCTGTCGGACCGCTACCTCACCGACCGGCGGCTGCCGGACAAGGCGATCGACCTGATCGACCAGGCGGGCGCCCGGGTCCGGCTGGGCGCCGGGACGAAGGGCACGGACGTCCGCGCGCTGGAGCGCTCGGTCGAGCAGCTGGTGCGGGACAAGGACCAGGCGGTCGCGGACGAGGACTACGAGCAGGCCAAGCAGCTGCGCGACCGGATCGGCGAGCTGAAGCGGCAGATCGTGGAGGCGGGCGAGGAGGACAAGGCGGACGAGGGGCAGCTGGAGGTGACCGCGGAGGCCATCGCCGAGGTGGTGTCCCGGCAGACCGGCATCCCGGTCAGCCGGCTGACCCAGGAGGAGAAGGAGCGCCTGCTGGGTCTGGAGGAACACCTGCACCAGCGGGTGGTCGGCCAAGAGGAGGCCGTCGCCGTGGTCACCGAGGCGGTGCTGCGCTCCCGCGCGGGGCTCGCGAGCCCGAACCGGCCGATCGGCAGCTTCCTCTTCCTCGGCCCGACCGGTGTGGGCAAGACGGAGCTGGCCCGGGCACTCGCCGAAGCCCTGTTCGGCAGCGAGGACCGCATGGTCCGGCTGGACATGAGCGAGTACCAGGAGCGGCACACGGTCTCCCGGCTGGTCGGTGCCCCGCCCGGCTATGTCGGCCACGAGGAGGCCGGGCAGCTCACCGAGGTCGTGCGCAGGCACCCGTACTCGCTGCTCCTGCTCGACGAGGTGGAGAAGGCGCACCCCGACGTCTTCAACATCCTGCTCCAGGTGCTGGACGACGGCCGGCTGACCGACTCCCAGGGCCGGACGGTGGACTTCACCAACACGGTCATCGTGATGACCAGCAATCTCGGCTCCGAGGCGATCACCCGGCGCGGTGCCGGGATCGGGTTCGGGCCGGGCGGCGCCGAGGCGGACGAGGAGGCGCGGCGCGAGCAGATCCTCCGGCCGCTGCGCGAGCACTTCCGGCCGGAGTTCCTCAACCGCATCGACGAGATCGTGGTCTTCCGGCAGCTGAGCAGCGAGCAACTGCGGCAGATCACCGACCTGTTGCTGGAGAGCACCCGCCGGCTGCTGGACGGGCAGGGCGTACGCGTCGAGTTCACGGACGCCGCCGTCGACTGGCTCGCCGAGCGCGGCTACCAGCCGGAGTACGGTGCCCGGCCGTTGCGCCGCACCATCCAGCGGGAGGTGGACAACCAGCTGTCCCGGCTGCTGCTGAACGGCACGATCTCCGAGGGCAGCCGGGTCACGGTGGACGTGCGGGAAGGACGGCTGGACTTCCGCACCGAGGCGGCCACCGGCGAACGCACCGGGCGCGGCACCGATGCCCACACGGGGCAAGGCGCCGAACACCCGGGGCCCGCCGCCGGGGACAGCGGTACCGGCGAACGCGGAGGCGACCGCGGGGGCGAACGCACCGGGGAGGTCCCGGGGGAAGGCACCGGGGAGGACCGGCCGCCCGCACCTCCGTCATGAGGCCCGGGCCGCCGGATCCCACGACCGCCTCGCCGTACCCGTCACGACGCCCAGCCGTACGTGTCACGACGAGCAGCCGGCCGTACCTGTCACGACGCCCGAGACAGCCCCTCACGGCGCCCGAGACAGCCGTCACGGCGACCGCGGCAGCCGTCACGGCGACCGCGGCAGCCGTCATGACGCCTAGGGCGCCGGGTCCACCACCATCGCCGCGCCGCCGCCACGCCGTGTCTTCTCGGCGGCGGCCAGCCACTTGCCGTTCGGCAGCCGCTGCACACCGGTCGCCGCGCCGATCTCGGGGTTCAGCGAGAAGGAGTGACCGATGGCCTCCAGTTTCGCCCGCAGGCCGCTGTCGTAGAGAGCCGGTTCCAGCTCCGTCTTCGCCGCGTTGCGCTGGCTGGCTCGGGGTGCGGCGATGGCGTCGACCAGCGGCAGACGCCGGTCGAGGAACCCGGTCAGGGTCTGCAGCACGGTGGTGATGATGGTCGCCCCGCCGGGCGAACCGAGCGCCACCACGGGCTTGTTCTGACGGTCCAGGACGATCGTCGGTGAGATCGACGAGCGCGGCCGCTTGCCCGGGCCG
The DNA here is from genome assembly GCF_043199955.1 of Streptomyces sp. NPDC048514. Taxonomy (NCBI): domain Bacteria; kingdom Bacillati; phylum Actinomycetota; class Actinomycetes; order Kitasatosporales; family Streptomycetaceae; genus Streptomyces; species Streptomyces sp. NPDC048514. Next base: position 49,987 of record NZ_JBICWT010000009.1, read on the forward strand.
GGCAGGTTGGGGTCGTGGACGGCCGGGTTGGCCGGGGTGAAGGAGAAGTCGGTCAGCTCGTTGTTGAGCAGGAAGCCGCGGCCGGGCACGGTGATGCCGCTGCCGCCGGTCTGCTCGATCGTGAGCGTGTAGGAGACGACGTTGCCCCACTTGTCGGCCGCCGTCAGATGGGTGGTGTTCTCACCCTCGTACGTCGTCGGAGCCGCCGTGCCGCCCTTGCCGCAGGCCGCGGGGTGGCGCGGGTCCGCCGGGGCGAGCGGGCTGGCGAGCACCGCGTCGTCCTTGATCAGACAGGCGCGCGAGTCGGCGAACCGCTGCGACAGCAGCTGCCGCGTCGGGACGTTCTCGAAGGCGGGGTCGCCGACCCAGCGCCCGCGGTCGGCGAAGCCGATCCGGCTCGCCTCGATGAAGTGGTGCAGGTACTGCACCTCGCTCGCCTTCGAGAGGTTCGTCCGCTCCAGGATGTTGAGGGCCTCACCGACCGTCGTACCACCGGAGGAGGAGGGCGCGATGGAGTACACGCCCAGGCCGCGGTACGACGTCCTGGTGGGCGCCTGCAGTTTGGCGCGGTAGACGGCGAGGTCCTTCTCGGCGAGCTTGCCGGGGCGGGCGTTCCAGCCGGAGGCGGGGTCCACGGGCGGGTGTTCGACCGTGTCGACGATGTCGTCGCCGATGTCTCCGCGGTAGATCGCGTCGATGCCCTTGCGGCCCAGTTCCTCATAGGTGCGGGCGAGTTCGGGGTTCTTCAGGGTGGTGCCGACCACGGGGAGCCCGCCGCCCGGCAGGAACAGCTTCGCGGTGTCGGGGAAGTAGCGGAACCGGGTCTCGTTGGACGCGGTCTGCGAGCGGAAGGTGTCGTCCACGGTGAAGCCGTCGCGGGCGATCCGCTCGGCCGGCCCGAGGACGGTGCCGAGCCGCTTGCTGCCCCACTCGTCCAGCGCCTTCTGCCAGGTGGCCGGCGTGCCCGGGGTGCCGACGCTCAGCCCGCTGCTGACGGCGTCGGCGAACGCGAGCGGCTTGCCCTTCTCCGTGAACAGGTCGGCGTCGGCGGACAGCGGTGCGGTCTCCCGGCCGTCGATCGTGTGCACCGTACGGGTCTTCGCGTCGTAGTAGACGAAGTAGCCGCCTCCGCCGACGCCCGCGGAGTAGGGCTCTGTGACCCCGAGCGCGGCGGCGGTGGCGACGGCCGCGTCGACGGCGTTGCCGCCGTGCTTCAGCACCTCGATACCGGCTGCGGAGGCGTCCGCGTCGACGCTGGCGACGGCCCCGCCGTAGCCGACGGCCACGGGAGCCTTGCCGGCCGGCCGGCTCGTCGTCGTCGCGGCGGGCGGCGCCGCGGCCCCCACCGACACCACGGCGGCCGAGACCGCCAGAACCGCCAGTCTCCGCGTACCTGGGCGACCCATGCGTACCTCCCGTCGGGACAGTCCGCGCAGCGTAACCAGATCGGTGCCCTACCGACAGTACGCCTCGGCTCCCCGCCACACGACCGTCACACATCGAACACGGGTACGTAGCCGCCACCCGGGCCCGCTAGCATGCGCGGCCATGAACGACGACGTGCGCAACATCGTGCTGGGGGTCATAGCGGCGGGCGTCTCCGCCGCACTCGGCTGGCTCGCCCGCACCTCCCTGTGGCGGCGCGGACTGCGGCGCCAGCAGGCGTTCTTCGGGCTGCCCGACCATTCCGAGTCGCTGCTGGTGGTCAACCGCAACGCGGGCGGACCGGAGCTGTCGGTGATGCGGCACGACGTGTTCGCCCTGCTCGAACTGTCCGCGCTCATCAAGGACTGCCACGCGCACGCGCAGGTCGTGGCGCACGACGCCGCCCGGCAGGGCTTCGGCGAGCGCACGGAGTTCTGCCTCGGCGGGCCCGCCTCGAACCGCCGGATGGCCGCCCATCTCTCCTCCTTGCTGCCGGGTGTGCGCGTGAACATGGAGGCCGACGCCGCGCAGGACCGGTGGGCCTTCCGGATCGACGGCACCGACTACCCCCTGGACGGCGGCCGGAGCGAGTACGCGCTGCTCGCCCGGCTCACCGCGGGCGAGCGGCGCGACGCCCGCCCGGTCTTCCTCTTCTGCGGCCAGACCGCCGTCAGCAACCAGGCCGCCGCCCGCCATCTCGCCCGGCACCACGAGCGGCTGGCCCGCAAGTACGGGACCGGCTCCTTCGCGCTGCTGCTGAAGGTGGTCAACTCCGAGGCCTACGGCCCCGATGTGGTGGAGCTGGTGGCGGACGTGACGCGCGCGGCGCGGACCCCGCTGCCCGAACCCGCCGCCGCCGGAACCGAGTGAAAGACCAACAACCTTTACCGGCACGTAACTTACCGACGGGTTACTTGCGGTAAGGCAGGCCGGTTACCGTCGGGTCACTTTGCACTCAACCAAGTGAGGAGTGACCCATGGGACACGGTCGCACCGCTCTGCGCGCCTCGGCCGCGGGAGCCGTCTCGGCGGCGCTGGTCGCCGGCACCGTCGTCGGCCTGGCACCGGTCGCGCAGGCCGCGCCGTCCGTCCGCTTCGTCGACATCACGGGCGACGGCGGCACGATACTGAAGGCGAACGTCCTGACGCCGGCGGGCGCCGACGGCTCGCACGCCTACCCGCTCATCGTGCTGCCCACCAGCTGGGGCCTGCCCCAGGTCGAGTACCTCGCCCAGGCACAGCAGCTCGCCGACTCCGGCTATGTGGTGCTCAGCTACAACGTGCGCGGTTTCTGGCAGTCCGGCGGCCAGATAGAAGTGGCCGGTCCGCCGGACATAGCGGACGCCTCCAAGGTCATCGACTGGGCCCTCGCGCACACCCCGGCCGACCCGGGGCACATCGGCATGGCCGGGGTGTCGTACGGCGCCGGGATCAGCCTGCTGACCGCCGCCCACGACAAGCGCGTCAAGGTCGTGGCCGCGCTCAGCGGCTGGGCGGACCTGGTGGCCTCGATCTACTCGGGGCGCACCCAGCACGTACAGGCCCTCGGCGTCCTGGACGGCGCGGCCACCCTCACCGGCCGTGAGAGCCCGGAACTGCGGGAGATCTTCGACAACCTGTACTCCTCGAACCTGGCCAAGGAGCAGGAGATGATCGACTGGGGCCGTAAACGCTCGGCCACCACCTACGTCGACCAGCTCAACGGCAACGGCGCCGCCGTCATGCTCGCCAACGCCTGGGGCGACACGGTCTTCCCGGCGAACCAGTACACCGACTTCTACGAGAAGCTGACCGGCCCCAAGCGGCTCGAGATGCGCCCCGGCGACCACGCGACGGCCGAGCTGACCGGCCTGTTCGGGCTGCCCAACGACGTGTGGACGGACACCCGGCGCTGGTTCGACCACTACCTCAAGGGCGCCGCCAACGGCATCGACCGGGAGCAGCCGGTCCAGCTGAAGTCCCGTAGCGCGGGGGGATACGAGGGCTACCCGGACTGGAAGTCGGTCGCCGCCACGCGGCGGAAGATCGCGCTCGCGGGCTCCACCACCATCCACGCGAACATCGACTCCGGGGCGGACGGCGGGCTCGTCTTCCTCTCCAGCATCCTCGACCAGGTGGCCCAGCTGCCGCCGATCGCCTCGATACCGCTGCTGCCGCGGCGCTGGGCGGCCGTGTGGCAGTCGGAGCGGTACGGCACGGCCCAGCGGGTGCGCGGCACGGCGACACTCCACACCACGCTCACCCCGAACAGTGAGAGCGGCACCCTCGTCGCCTACCTGTACGACGTGGGCCCGCTCGGCCTCGGCAAGCTGGTCACGCACGCGCCCCTCACCTGGTACGGGCGAACGCCCGGCGAGCCGTTCGGCCTGGACCTGGACCTGTTCTCCACGGCCTACGACGTCCCCGCCGGGCACCGTCTCGCGCTGGTGGTCGACACGGTCGACCCCTTGTACACCGAGCACAACCCGTCCGGCGCGCAGCTGACCTTCTCCTCACCCCCGGGCGACCCGTCGTACGTGTCGGTCCCGCTGCGCGAGCAGTGATCACCGGCTGCCGCCGGACGAGCCTGGCCCGTTGAACTGCCGCCCCCCTTACGGTCCCGGGGCCGTGGGGGGCTCCCCACCCGGCAGCAGCGCCCCAGGACCGGCCGGGGCCACCGCCACGGCCTCGGTCTTGGGACTGCGCTGCTCACGGCGGGACACCCAGCCGGCGAACCACGAGAGCAGCATGCACATCCCGATGTAGATCGGCGAGATCACCATCACCACGGGGATGAACGGCAAATCGTAGTCGAGGTTCGAGGCGATGAGCTTCCCGGCGTGGAGGAACTCCTCGTAGGTGATGAGAAAGCCCAGGGAGGTGTCCTTCAGAGCGACCACCAACTGGCTGATGATGGCGGGCAGCATGGCCCGCAGCGCCTGCGGGGCCAGGACGTGCACCATGACCTGGGTCTTGCGCATGCCGAGCGCGAACGCGGCTTCGTGCTGGCCGCGTTCGACGGCGTTCACCCCGGAGCGGAAGACCTCGGCGAGCACCGAGCCGTTGTAGAGGGTGAGGCCCGCGACCAGCGCGGGCAGCGGCTGCACCTTGAGCGCCACGAAGATGAAGAAGATCATCACCAGGACGGGCATGGCCCGGAAGAACTCCACGACGAGCGTGGCCGGCCGGCGTACCCATCGGTGGTCCGACAGCCGCCCGGCGGCCAGCACCCCGCCGAGGGCGAGGGAGAGGACGGCGGCGAGCGCGAACGCCTTCAGGGTGTTGCCGAGACCGCGCAGCAGCAGTTCCTGGATGCCTTTGTACTCGAACGGCATCCACTTGGTGTAGGTGAACTGGCCGGTGCTGAAGAGGAGGTACAGGATCCAGGCGACGAGGGCGAGGATGACCGCGGTGGACAGGACGCCGTAGAGGAGGTGCCGATGCCGGGTGCGCGGGCCCGGGACGTCGTAGAGGGCGGTGGCCTCGGTCATCGGGCCGCTCCCCACTTGCGCTCCAGCAGGTTGAACAGGGCGCTGATGGCGAGTGTGATGATCAGGTAGCCGACGGCGATCCAGACGAAGGTCCAGACGATGTTGTAGCCCAGTTCGTTGATGGTCTTGTAGGTGCCGAGCAGTTCGGTGACGCTGAAGGCGCCCGCGATCGCGGAGTTCTTGGCGAGCGCGATGAGCGTGGAGCCGACCGGTGGGATCACGGACCGGAAAGCCTGCGGCAGCACGACCAGGTTCAGCGTCTGCGCGAAGGTCATGCCGAGACTGCGGGCCGCCTCGCCCTGCCCCGTGGGGACCGTGTTGATGCCGGAGCGCAGTGCCTCGCAGATGAACGCCGAGGTGTAGCAGCCGAGGGCGAGCACCGCGAACACCTGGAAGGGCAGCACGAGTCCGAACCTGGGCAGACCGAGCAGCACCGCGAAGAAGAGCAGGGTGAGCGGGGTGTTGCGCAGGACGGTGACCCAGACCGTGCCGAAGACCCGCAGGGAGCCGACCGGGGCGACCCGGAAGGACGCCATCAGGAATCCCAGTACCAGCGCCAGCAGGGAGGCGTAGACGGTCAGTTCGACCGTGCCGAGGAAACCTTCCCAGTAGGTCGGGAAGTTGTCTTTCAGTACGTTCATGCCGTCCTCGCTCAGCTCGCCGGGTAGCGGTCGATCGCGGGCGGGTGGGGGGCGGGCACGCCCGAGAGGCCGAGCGTGGCGTCGTACGCCTTCTTCCAGTCGCCGTTCCTCTCCCGTGCCTGAGTCGCGTCGTCCAGAGCGAAGCGCAGGGCGTTGTCGCCGTGCGGGACGCCGATGCCGTACGGCTCCTTCGAGAACGGCCGTCCGACCACCTTCAGTTCGTCGGGGGCCTTGGCCGCGTAGCCGATGAGGATGGCGTCGTCGGTGGTGACGGCGTCGACCTGGTAGGTGAGCAGGTTGTCGACGCAGACGGAGTAGGTGTCGTAGGCGACCAGGACCGCCCTCGGGTAGTCGTCCTTGATGCGCTGGTACGGCGTCGAGCCGGCCGCCGAGCAGACGCGTCTGCCGGCGAGGTCCTGGGGGCCGTGGATGTCCTTCTCGTCCTTGCGGACCAGCAGGGACTGGCCGGCCATGTAGTAGGGGCCGGCGAACCCGACGAGCTTCTTTCGGTTGGCGTTGATGGTGTAGGTGCCGACGTAGTAGTCGATCTGGCCGTTCTGCAGGGCGGTCTCGCGGTTGGCCGAGGCGATGGTGCGGAATCGGATCGTCTTCGGCGGAAAGCCGAGGGAGGCGGACATCATCTTGGCGATCTCGACGTCGAAGCCGGAGTAGCCGCCGGTCGCCGGGTCCTTCTCGGCGAGGTAGGGCTGGTCCTCCTTGGTGCCGACGACGAGGTGGCCGCGCTTCTCGGCGCGGGTCCAGGTCCTGGAGCCGGGCAGGCGGAAGTCCCGCGCCACCCGGTAGTCGGGGAGTTCGTCGGCCGCCGGTCCCTTGGCGGGCGGGCTGCCGTCCTTGCCGCAGCCGGCCGCGAGCAGGGCACAGGCGCCGAGCAGGGCGGCGCACAGGGGCCGGCGCACACGGGTGGTCGGGGCGGCCGGCACACGGGTGGTACGGAACATGGGTCGTACTCCCGGTCAGTGCTTGAGGATCTTGGAGAGGAAGTCCTTGGCCCGGTCGCTGCTCGGGTTGGTGAAGAACTCCTCCGGGCTGCGGTCCTCCACGATCCGTCCGTCGGCCATGAAGACGACGCGGTTGGCGGAGGCGCGGGCGAAGCCCATCTCGTGGGTGACGACGACCATGGTCATGCCGTCCCGGGCGAGCTGCCGCATGACCTCCAGCACCTCGTTGATCATCTCCGGGTCGAGGGCGGAGGTGGGCTCGTCGAAGAGCATCACCTTGGGGCCCATGGCGAGGGCGCGGGCGATCGCCACGCGCTGCTGCTGGCCGCCGGACAGCTGTGCCGGGTACTTGTCGGCCTGGTTCAGCAGACCGACCCGGTCCAGGAGTTCGCGGGAACGGCGGTCGGCGTCGTCCCTCTTGCGGCCGCGGACCTTGACCTGGGCGAGAGAGACGTTCTGCAGGACCGTCTTGTGGGCGAAGAGGTTGAAGGACTGGAAGACCATGCCGACCTCGGCCCGGAGCCGGGCGAGGGCCTTGCCCTCCTCGGGCAGCGGCCGCCCTTCGAGCGTGATGGTGCCGGAGGCGATGGTCTCCAGCCGGTTGACCGCCCTGCACAGCGTCGACTTGCCCGACCCCGAAGGGCCGATGACCACGACCACCTCCCCCTTGCCGACGGTGAGGTCGATGTCCCTGAGGACATGCAGTTTCCCGTAGTACTTGTTGACGTTCCGCAGTTCGATCAACGGATCGACGGCCATCCGCAGCCCTACTCGCTCTCAGCTGTGTCGTGGTTGCCGCAAACTATCCAGACAACAGTGGAGCAGGTGGACGACACGCACTTTTCGGGCATTAGCCGTATTTACGCCATCGGGAGACTGTCGTGGACCCGCGGTCTCAGGATTCGGCGATCTCCGCGTACAGCTGGGACAGCTCGGGAACACCGCTCGCGGCCCACTCCTGCCCGGCCGGCACCACCTCGGCCTCCCGGCCGGAGGCGAGGCGTACGACGGGCTCGCCGTCCGCGCGGATCGCCCACACGGCGCCGGGCACGGTCCGCACCACGACCGTGCCCAGATACAGCCCCGCGTCGTTGCCCAGCCAGGGCAGCGTCTCGGCGTCGTCGCGCCAGCGCGGCACCATCTGGTCCAGGGCCTCCAGGGAGGCCGGGGTGTCGTCCAGCCGGACACCCGCCTGGGCCGCCTGCGAGCGGAGCAGTTCACACTCGGACAACAGCGCGGCGACCGACTCGGGGTCGGCGAAGAGCACCGCGGGACCGTTCTTCTTGTGCCGGTGGCCCAGGAACGGAATGTTCATGGACCCAGCGTGGCATCAGACGTCGAGGTCGACCACCACCGGCGCGTGGTCGGAGGCGCCCTTGCCCTTGCGTTCCTCACGGTCGACGTAGGCGTCCTTGACCGCCCCGGCGAAGGGCTGGTTGCCGTACACCAGGTCGATGCGCATGCCGCGGTTCTTCGGGAAGCACAGCTGGCGGTAGTCCCAGTACGTGAAGGGGTGCTCGTACTTCAGGGGGCGCGGCACCACGTCGTCCAGACCGGCCTCGCGCAGGGCGGCCAGGGCGGCCCGCTCGGCGACGGTGACGTGCGTGGCGCCCTCGAAGGCGGCGACGTCGAAGACGTCGTCGTCGGTCGGCGCCACGTTGTAGTCACCCAGGACGGCGAACGGGCGGCTTCCCTGCGCGTCGCCGTACACGGCCGCCTTCAGAGCCTCGAACCACTGCAGCTTGTACGCGTAGTGCGGGTGGCCGACCTCGCGGCCGTTCGGCACGTACACCGACCAGACGCGGACCGGGCCGCAGGTCGCCGAGATCGCGCGCGGCTCGGTCACGCCGTCGTAGCCCGGGTCGCCGGGCAGGCCCTTGACGACGTCCTCCAGGCCCACCCTCGAGAGCACCGCCACGCCGTTCCACCGGCCGGTGGCGTGGACCGCCGACTCATAGCCCAGCTCGCGCAGCTGCTCCGACGGGAACTGCTCCTCGGCGACCTTGGCCTCCTGAAGGCACAGCACGTCGGTGCCGCTGCTCTCCAGCCAGGCCAGCAGCCGGGGCAGGCGGGCGGTGATCGAGTTCACGTTCCAGGTGGCGATGCGCATGCCTCACAACCTACCCGGCGGGTGTGACAACGCCGGGCCCGCTCACACCTGCGCGGACGCCCCGGGGGTGAGCCGCTGGTGGTCCGTGCCGCCGAGCCCGCCGATCTGCCGGTCGTAGATCGGGCGGGCGAGGTCGGTGAGCAGGGCGTCGTGGACGTCGTAGGCGCGCTGCGGTGCGACCTCGCGGACGTAGTCGATCACCTCGGCGATCTTGTTCCAGGGGGCCATGACCGGGAGCAGCAGCGTCTCCACCGGGTGGTCCGGGACGGTCAGCGCGTCGCCCGGGTGGAAGACCCTGCCTCCGTCGATCAGATAACCGACGTTGGTGATGCGCGGGATGTCCGGGTGGATCACCGCGTGCAGTTCGCCGTGAACCTGCACCTCGAAGCCCGCGGCGGCGAAGGTGTCGCCGTGGCCGACGGTGTGCACGCGCCCCGGGAAGGCCGCGGTGAGCTGATCGGCGACGGACTTCAGCGTCCAGATCTCCGCCGCCGGGTTGCCTTCCAGGGCCGCCCGCAGCCGGCCCTCGTCGAAGTGGTCGGCGTGCTCGTGCGTGACCAGGATCGCGTCCGCGCCGGCCGCCGCGTCCTGCTCGCTGAACCCGCCGGGATCGATGACGAGCGTGCGGCCGTCCTTCTCCAGGCGCACACAGGCGTGGGACTTCTTCGTGAGCTTCATGTCTCCCCATCCTGCCGCCTCGGGCCCCGCGGGGACGCACGCGGCGCCGCGGGGGTTTCGCTCGGCGGGCGTGGGGCCTCACTCGTCGGCCGTCGCCGGCGGATACGGGGCCTCACTCGGCCGGTATGGGGGCGGCACTCGGTGCCCGCCGGGCCTCACTTCGGCGCCGTAGAGCCCCACACGACCGGCACCGGGCCGCACTCGGTGCCCTTCGAGCCTCACTTCGCGCCGTAGGCCCCACACGGCCGGCATCGGGCCGCACTCGGTGCCCTTCGAGCCTCACTTCGCGCCGTGGGGCCTCACTCGGCGGGCGTGGTCTCCTCGCGGATGATCCGCTGGGCCACCTGGAAGGCGCGGCCGGCCGCCGGCACCCCGCAGTACACGGACGTCTGCAGCAGCACTTCCTTGATCTCGTCCGGGGTGAGCCCGTTGCGCAGGGCCGCCCGGATGTGGACGCCGAGCTCCTCCAGGTGGCCGCCCGCGACCAGCGCGGTCAGCGTGATGCAGCTGCGGGTGCGGCGGTCCAGGCCCGGCCGGTCCCAGATCTCGCCCCAGGCGTAGCGGGTGACGAACTCCTGGAAGTCCCCGCAGAACTCGCCGGCCTGCGCCAGGGTCTGCTCGACGTGCGCGTCGCCCAGCACCTCCCGTCGGATCTTCATCCCGGTCTCGTGCCGGTCGGGCTGCGCGGCGGGCTGCGCCGGTCCGGCGGCCGGTGCGATCTCCGCGACCGGAGCGGCCTGCGGCGGCACGAGCGGGGCCGGGGCGGCGGGCTGGACGCCCGGCAGCACCGTCTGGCCGGTGTCGTAGGACTGCTGCCAGGCCGTGGAGAAATGGCGCACCAGCAGGTCGGTGACGGCGGCGGGCTGCTCGACCGGCACCAGGTGGGAGGCGCCGGGGACCACGGCGAGCCGGGCGTCGGGAATGCCGGCGACCAGCGTGCGGGCCTCCGCCGGGCCGGTGACCTGGTCGTCCGAGCCGACCAGCACGAGAGTGGGCACACCGACGCGGCCCACCTCGCCGCGCACGTCGAACGTGGCGAGGGCCTCGCAGGCGGCGATGTAGCAGCCCGGGTCGGTGGTGCGCACCATCTGCACCGCCCACTCGGTGATCGCGGGCTGGGCCGCCGCGAACCCGCCGGTGAACCAGCGGTCGGGCGCGGTCCGGGCGATCGGGTCGAGCCCGTTCGTGCGGACGATCACCCCGCGCTGCCGGAACTCGTCGGCGGTGCCGAACCGCGGCGAGGCGGCGACCAGCGCGAGCGAGGCGAGCCGCTCCGGGTGGCGCAGCGCCAGCTCGATGCCGACGGCGCCGCCCAGCGCGCAGCCCGCGTAGCCGAAGCGCTGCACGCCGAGCGAGTCCAGCGTGCCCAGCAGGCGGGCCGTCAGCTCGGTCACCGAGGCGGCCGGATGGGCGGGGGCGCCGCCGTGCCCCGGCAGGTCGAACCGGAAGACCCGCCACTGCTTCATCAGCTCGGGAACCTGCCGGTCCCACATGTGCCATGTGGTACCCAGTGAGGGACCCAAGATCAGGACCGGAGCGTCTTCTGGCCCGTCAAAGCGGTATTGCAGGGTGTTCGGGGGTGTCTCACTCACGCCCCAGACCCTCTCACGTCTCACGACTGCCCCTATAACGAGGGTTGCGAGTGCACAGGTCTGACCAGGTGGAAGACCTCCCGGGCCGCGTAGCGCTTGAGGCTTCGGACTATCTCGCGCCGGGTTTTGCCCTCCTTGCTGCGGCGTTCGTAGTAGTCCTGGATACGCGGATCGACGCGCAGGCGGGTCTGCACGATCCGGTGCAGGGCCGCGTTCGCTTGTCGGTCGCCGCCGCGGTTGAGGCGACGGTCAGGACAGCCTGTGGGGTGCGCCCCTCACCTAGCATGACCTGCGCGACCATCCAGGTGATGCCCTGTCAGAGGACGCAGCCGTGGGTGCCCCGTCCGAAGCCGAGTTGGCGGGCGCTATCGCGGCGGATCCGTTTACCTGCGACTTCGCCCTCGGCCGGCACGTGCCGCTTCTTCGGACTCAGACGTATCCGCAGACAGTGGGACTCTTGTACGGTCCCGGAAACCGACCGCAGTCTGTGCGGCGACGCCGCGTCCGTGGCTGAAGCCGGTTGCAGCTGCAGCAGTCAAGCCGGTGCCAGGCCCAGCGATGGAGATCGCCCGCGCCCGCGGCTTTCGGAGTCTCCTTGGGTCTTGAGCGTTCCAGCAGCTCAGGGCTCTTCTGGCTTGCCCACGGGATGGTGTCTGTCCACGCATGGGCCATGCCGGAAGCGCCCCGGATTCCCGCCGCGTGGCGAAGCCGCCTTGCTGAGGGGCAGGCGTGCTCCGCCGCGCGCTCGATCCGGTCGAGCAGTCGGTGGTGTCGGGCTCCGTGGGCGAAGTCGGGCACCTCGGATCCGCCGTGCGTCAGGTCACGCCGGATCTGCGCGTAGGCGGCGCCGATGTTGTATGCGGGGGTGCCGCGCAGCTCCTGGAGTTCGGGGTCGAAGTACCGCTCGGGTACGGTGAGCCGGCTGAGCTCGGCGCCGGATCCGTGCGCCCCTTCGATGGCGAACTCGCCCAACTGAAGGTGTCCGGTGTCGCCGGTGACGACCAGGTCGCCGTCCGTTCCGTTGATCTCCCAGTGGAAGTTGGTGCCGCGGGAGATGCCGCCGCGGTAGTGGACAGAGGCCACGGCGCCGGAGGAGAGCACGCCGCCGGACACCACCTGGTCGGCGACGTCGGGCCGGTAGACCCGGCCGGACTGCGGTCCTTGACTTCTCGGTGGCGGGTGGCGGTGACAGCGGTGACCTTCTCGACATCGCCGAGCACCATGGTCAGGCCACTCATGGTGTGCCCGAACGGGACGGTCAGCATGAACGTTCAACTGCGCGCGGGCGGCCTTTTCCGACACCGGCACTCAGATCCCGGGCCGACCGGCCGCACACCAGCGCCGACGGCTCCCCGTCCGCGCCGGGCCGCGGGAGTCGGCCCGGCGAGTGGGGTTCAGGCGTAGGCGTCCTCGAGGGCGACTCGTCGTACTGTGCGCAGCGTCGACCGGAGACTGTCCATATCGGTCGAGCCGAGAGCGAGGCGGAGCGCCTGTGGCGTGTGTTTCGTGGTGGTGAAGGGCTCCGCCGTGCTGACCGAGATGTGCTGACGCGCGAGGGTGGCGGTCAGGCGATCGGCGCGTGCGTCGTCGGGCAGGGTCAGCCATGTGAAGTAGGACGAGGGGTGTCCGATGAGGGGGAGGCCGGCCAGTTCTCGTCCGGCGAGTGCCTGGCGGGCCTTGGCGTCGTCGCGTTTCTGCGCTTCCAACTGGTCCACCGTGCCGTCCTCGAGCCAGCGGCAGGCGATCGCGGTGGTGAGGGCCGGGGTGTTCCAGGTGGTCGCCCGAATCGCGCGTTCCAGCGACGGCACCCTGGACGGCGGGGCGACGACGAAGCCGACCCGGAGGCCGGTGGCGACGCTCTTGGACAGTGTCGAGACGTAGACGGTGATGTCCGGTGCACTTGCGGCCAGAGGCGGTGGAGGGTCCTCGACCAGGTAGGCGTACGCGGCGTCTTCGATGATGAGCGGACCGTGCCGCCGAGCGATCTCGATCAGACGGGTGCGGTCGGTTGCCGGCATGACCCACCCCAGAGGATTGTGCAGGGTTGGCATGGCGTAGACAGCGCGCACCGGGCGGGTCGCGCACAGCTTCTCGAGGGCATCGAGATCCGGCCCGTCGGTGGTTGTGGGTATGGGCTCCAGGTCGAGATGAAAGGCATGCGCGAGCACCTTGAAACCCGGGTAGGTGAGTGCGTCGACCGCGACGACGTCGCCGGCGTTGAGCGCGGCCATGACGGTGATGGCCAGGCCGTGCTGCGCACCGTTGACGATGAGGATCCGGTCCGCGTCAGGAGTGATCCCTCGACGCCTCAGGTGCCGTGCGATCGAGGCTCTGTCCTGGGGACGTCCCCTATGGGGTTGGTAGCGCAGCAGCGAGTCGATTTCGCCGGAGGTGGCCACCTCTCGCAGAGTCTGCCGTAGGAGATCGGCCTGGCCGGGCAGCGACGGATAGTTGAAGTTGAGATCGACCACGTCCGTGGCGACGAATTGCAGATCGATGCCGTGGCCAGCGGGAACCGCGATGTCACGCACGAACGTGCCGCGGCCCTGTTCCCGGCTCACCAAGCCCATCGCTTCCAGCTCGGCGTACACCCGGGTCGCGGTCACCAAGGAGATGCCTTCGCGGGCGGCGAGACCGCGGTGTGTCGGCAGCCGCACGCCTGCGGCGAGCCGGCCTGTCCGGATGTCGGACGCGAGCGCGTCGACCAGGATCTTGTACCGCGAGGCTGCCATGCACCGGATTGTATCCATGACAATTCTTTGACTGTCCCGTTCGCGGGTCCCTACCGTCAAGATCCACTCACCCGGAAGGACAGCCGCCGTGCACATCGCCATCCTCACCTTCGAGGGCTACAACGAGCTCGACTCCCTGATCGCGCTCGGCGTGCTCAACCGCGTCAAGACCGACGGCTGGCGCGTCACCATCGCCACCCCCAGCCCCAAGGTGACGTCGATGAACGGGGTGACCATCGAGCAGATGTCCACGCTTGAGGAAGCGTGCGGCGCTGACGCGGTCATCGTCGGCAGTGGCATCGCCACCCGCGAGGTCGTCGAAGACCAGGCGATCATGAACATCCTGCGCGGCCTGGACCCCTCGCGCCAACTCATCGCCGCGCAGTGCTCCGGCGCGCTCGTGCTGGCCAGGCTCGGCCTGCTGAACGACGTCCCCGCCTGCACCGACCTGACCACCAAGCCCTGGGTCGTCGCCGCCGGCGTCGAGGTGCTCAACCAGCCCTTCTACGCCAAGGACAACATCGCCACCGCCGGCGGCTGCCTCGCCTCGCACTATCTCGCCGGCTGGATCATCGCCCGCCTGGAGGGCAACGACGCCGCCGAAAGCGCACTCCACTATGTCGCCCCGGTCGGCGAGAAGGAGGAATACATCGAGCGCGCGTGGCGCAACATCACCCCCTACCTGCCCGCTCCCACACCGGCGCTCGCCTGAAACGACCAGACGCAAGCAGTGACCGGGCGGGAGGTCATGCCCCCGCCAGCCTGGCTGGTCGTTCGCGGATCACCGTTGTGGTGTGGGCGTGGGCTCCCGACCCACATCCCGAGACCGCCGCGACCTGGGCGAGGGTGTCGTGCTTGCGCAGGCACACCAGGGCGACCAGGGCACGCTGGTGCGGTGGAAGCTTCGTGCAGGAGCTGGTAAGCCTCGTTCGCGCGTTGCAGGGTGAAGTGCTCGACCAGCACCTTGATCTTTTCCTGCTGGGCGACCTGATCAGGCGACGGGGCCGGAGGCCCCGCCCGCCGCCCCGGCCAAACCACCGAATGAGCAGGTTCGGTCCTGTTCGCTGCGCCGCTTCCTTCACGGTGACGCTGGTCGGCTGTGAGGGCGGGCGTGACAAGCCGGGGGCGCTGCATCGGGGGTGTCGGCATCAGGTGTGCCCCGGTCGTCACGCCCTAACGAAATCGCCCGCCTTCCGGCGATCGCAGACCCGCCTCTGCTGCGAACTGGATGCAACGGAGCGTCTGAGCGCCGACCTTGCCATCCGCCGCCGCCGGCCCGCCTGGCACGAATGATCATCCATCTTGCCGACGAGGCGGGGTGCCGCGACAGAACCGGCGGCATTTCCGGTGAACTCGGCATCCCCGGAAAAGAATTTGCCATGATGGCGGGCATGAGCCGGTCAGCCGCGCTCGCCGCGGCGGACCGACGAGAGGAACGGCGAATGCCGCCGACGTGGGAACCCTTGGAGCCCTACCGGGCCGTGCTGGCTGCAGGCGCCAAAGCTCAGACGGCGACGACTCCGACTCCCACGCAAAGCCAGCCACCTTGCAGACCGGTACCGAGGTGCTGGTACCGCCGTTCCTCACCAAGGCGACACGTCGAGGACCGACTGCCGGGACGGTAGCTATCTCGACCGCGTCAGCGCCGGATCAAGGCCCTGCCTGCAACAGGGCCACGGCCCGCAAGTTCGAACATCACAGGTCATCGTCGGTAGGTGCGGGTTCTCCGGTGTAGGCGAGATCAAGGACGTAGCGCTCGATGACTGGACAGTTCTTCCATGCCTGGTCAAGGTGGTTTTCGAATGTGTCGCCAGGGGGGTGGTCGAGAGTCGTCTCGTAATAGTCGGCCGTTGCTTGCCGGTTCTCCCACCAGGCGTGACCTTCATAGACGCCGGGTCGGGGCAGGGTCATCTGACCGGCGGGTCCGTATTCCAGCTGGTAGATGACGAGAATTGCGGTTTCCGACTCGATGCTGACGGGGACACTGCCTTCTGCCTGTGCGGGGGCGGTCGGCGGGGCATCCCAGACGCGAAGGGTGACTGCGACGTCGATGTCGGCTTGCAAGGTATGGATGTACACGTGGTAGCCGTTGCCGGCTACCACCTGACTGCGGGCAGCAGTCGCGGCATCCTCATCGTAGAGATCAGCCTCGGCATCCATGACCTCCACACAGCATCGGGCCGGTTTCGCCTTGCAGTTGTACTCCTGAAGCAGTTCCACGCTGCCGCCGCCCTTCGACTAGTTGGTGATCTCCATATAGAAGGCGTCGCCGTCCAGAATCCGGTTCAGGTACGTCGTCCAGGCCGCCGTCAGGCACGAGCTGGAGATCGTCGGCGCAATGATCATCGCCGGCACGGCACTGGCCGTCTTCACCTTCGGCATCTCCGAGGCCGCCGCGACGGCGGCCACGGCCACCATCGTGGAACTCGCCGCGACCCTCGGCGTCACGGTCTCCACCGAGATCGCCACCATCGCCGGTACGACCCTCGGCACCGCCACCTTCGCGGGCATCGAGTCTGTCACCGTCGACCTGGCCCTCACCCAGCCGATGTCCGTCGCCCTGGGCGAGAGCAGGGGCCTCAACCTCGACGAGGTACGCCAGGCCGCGCTCTACGGCGCCCTCACCGGTGGCGCGCTTTCGGTGGCGGGGGCGCCACCGTGAGGGCCGTGCGGGGCACCGGCGGATGGACAGAACTGCTGGGTGGCGTCCGCGTCGCCGGTCTCGAACCCCAGGTCGCCCCGCCCGGCGGACTGACGGGAAGTGCCGACGACCTCGGCCTGCTCATGAAGGGCGACGGCGAACCCAACGCCTGGCCACGCAACAGGGACGTCCCCGCCGTCCCCGGTGGTCCCGGTGCGCGGGTCGGCGCGCAGGCGGGTCCGCACGATCCCGTGCGGAGCGGTGTTGGCTTGCCGGTCGCCGCCGTGGTTCAGGCGACGCGAGGTCCGCGGCCCGTGTGAGGTCCGGTTCACCGAAGACGGCCGTCAGGCCGTGCCACCGTCACGGAGAATCAGCCGCGCGATCTTCGTCGCTGACACGAGTGCACCGGCTCGTGGTCAGAGGTCCTGTGGTCGGGGCTGGGTGGCGGTGTCGCTGTCGGGGTGGATGGGGAAGATCTGGTCGAGGCCGACGATGCGCAGGGTGCGCAGCGTGTGGGCGGGTACGGCTGCGAGTGCCATGTCCGCCCGTGCGGCGGAGGCGTGGTTGTGGGCGGCTATCAGCGCACTGAGGCCACTGGAATCGCAGAATTCCATGCCCCTCAGGTCCACGACGAGGCGCTGGCCGGGCTGGAGGGTGATCGTGGGGATGAGTTCACGCAGCTCGCCGGCGGTGAAGTAGTCGAGCTCGCCGAAGATTTCCAGAACGGGACCGGTGGCAGCGTCTCGGGCGGTGATCTTCAGTGGGCTCATTCGCTGCTTCTCGTCTGTGGGTCGGGGGCTGGGGCGCCGAGGGCGAGCAGGGCGGTGTCGTCGTCGAGGCCGTCTCCGAAGGTCTGGAGCAGGCCGGTCAGTGCCGCGATCAGGGCGGGGGGAGGCTTGCCGGCATGGCCGGCGGCGAACGCGAGCAGCGCCTCGTCCCCGAACAGGGCGGTGCGGTTGTCGCCGGTGCGGGCCTCGGTGATGCCGTCGGTGTAGAGCAGGAGGGTGTCGCCGGGGGCGAGGACGGTCGAGGCGGTGGCGAAGCGGGCGGAGGGCAGGACGCCGACGAGCAGGCCGCCTGGGGTGGGCAGGAAGTCGGCCGTACCGTCGGCACGCACGACGATGACCGGAGGGTGACCGCCTGACGCGAGACGGACGGCGATGTGCCCGGGCTCGGTGTCGGGCTCGAGGATGCCGAAGACGGCGGTGCAGTAGCGCGCATCCCCGCTCCCGGCGTAACGCTCGTGGAGCACCTTGTTCAGGGTGACCAGGGCGGAGATGGGGTCGGGGTCGTACAGGGCGGCGGCGCGCAGGGTGTAGCGGGTCAGTGAGGTGACCGCGGCGGCCTGGGGGCCCTTGCCGCACACATCGCCGAGGAAGAACCCGAAGCGTTTGCCGTCGAGGGGGAAGACGTCGTAGAAGTCGCCGCCGAGCCGGTCGGGATGTGCGGTGTGGTAGTAGGCGGCCGTCTCCACTCCGGGGACCGGCGGGAGGGTGTCGGGCAGCAGTGACTGCTGGAGTACGGCGAGGGCGTCCTGCAACCGGGCCCGGTCGGCCTCCGCCTGCTTGCGTGCTTCTTCGGCCGCCTTTCGGCGGTGCAGGAGTTCTTCCTCGTAGGCGCGGCGGTCCCGGGCGTCGAAGACGGTGGTGCGGATCAGCAGGGGCTCACCGGCAGGGCTGTGCTTGACCACGGAGGAGACCAGTACCGGTATCCGGCCGCCGCCGGTCTGCTTGATCTCCAGGGCGATGCCGTTGATCTCGCCCTGCATGCGCAGCAGCGGCGCGAAGTGCGTCTCGTGGTACAGCTTGCCGCCCACGGTCAGCAGGTCGGTGAACCGCATCCGGCCCACCACCGCCTCGCGCTGCAGGCCGAGCCACTTCAGCAGCGTGGTGTTGATCTTCGCGATGACGCCGTCCATGAGTGTGGACAGATATCCGCATGGCGCGTTGTCGTACAGCTCCTCGGCGCTGTCCTCCAGCAGTGCGGCGAACGCCGCACTGGCGGTTTGCTCGCCGTCGGCCTCGTGTGGGTCGGGATGCTGGCCTGTGCGGCTCATCATCGCAAGTCCGCCAGGAAGCCTCGTATCGCCTCGTTGGTGGCTTCGGGCGCGGACAGGTGCGGGCAGTGTCCCGTCGCATCGAGAGTGACCAGCGTCGAGCCGGGAATCGCCTGGTGGACGAAGGCACCGACCTCGCGCGGGGCGATCACGTCCTGGGTGCACTCCAGCACCAGGGTCGGCACGGTGACGCTCTTGAGGTCGTCGCGCGAGTCCGAGAGGAAGGTGGTGCGGGCGAAGACCCGGGCCATGTCGGGGTCGGTGGCGCAGAAGCTGTTCTTGAGTTCCTCGCCGAGTTCGGGGCGGTCCGCGTTCCCCATGATCACCGGTGCCATCGCCGCCGACCAGCCCAGATAGTTGGACTCCAGTGACGCCAGGAGCTCGTCGATGTCATCGGCGCTGAACCCGCCGCGGTAGCCGTCGTCGTCGATGTACCGCGGGGACGGGGCGACCATCACCTGTGCTCCGATCCGCTCCGGGGCGATGCCGGCGGCCAGCACGCCGATCATCGCGCTGACGGAGTGGCCCACGAACACCGTGTCGCGCAGATCGAGCGCCTCGCAGACCTCCACCACGTCCCGGGCGTAGCCCTCCAGGGAGGCGTACCGGTCCTCGGAGAAAGCGGTCCCGTCCGAGCGCCCGGAGCCGACGTAGTCGAACAGCACGACCCGGTAGTCCTCGATCAAGGCGGGCAACGTGAGCCGCCACATGTTCTGGTCGCAGCCGAACCCGTGCGCCAGCACCACCGTCCTCCCCTGTGGGTTGCCGGTGACGGTGACGTTGTTCCTCTGCGCTATGTCCATACCGCGAGTCTCTCAGGCTCCGCCCGTTCTTCCGAAAAGGCCCCTATTCCTCCACGTTCCATCCGACGCCTTCACATGCCGGCTTTCGGCAGGTAGGTGCCTTCTGCCGTCCGGCAGACCGGCCTACGGGTGAGTCGACGTCGATGCAGCGCGGCAAGGGCGCGACCGTCGTGCCGGCGAGGGGGGCAGCCGGGCGTGATGAAGCCCGCCGCGTGTGCGGCGGGCTTCACAGGAGGCGGCGGCCGTCGGGCTCAGTGGTGGGTGAGCATGCCTTCACGCAGCCGGGCGAGGGTGCGCGACAGGAGCCGGGAGACGTGCATCTGGGAGACGCCGAGGTGTTCCCCGATCTGGGCCTGGGTGAGTTCCTCCACGAACCGCATGTGGATGATCTGCCGGTCCCGCTCGCCGAGTTCGGCGATCAGCGGGGCCAGGGCGTGGAAGTCCTCGACCAGTTCCAGCGCCTGGTCCTCGCTGCCGATGAAGTCCTGCAGGGCGCTCTCGCCGTCCTCGCCGCCGCTGAGGGCGGCGTCCAGAGAGGAGGAGTTGTAGCCGTTGGCGGCCAGGCGGGCCTCCCGCACCTCGTCCTCGGGCAGGCTCATCAGCTCCGACAGTTCCTTGACCGTCGGCGTACGGCCGAGGCGGCTGCGCAGCTCCTCCGTGGCGCGGGCCAGCTGGACGCGGGCTTCCTGCAGCCGGCGCGGCACATGCACGGCCCACGTGGTGTCGCGGAAGAACCGCTTGATCTCCCCCACGATGTAGGGGATCGCGAAGGAGGTGAACTCCACCTCGCGCGTCAGCTCGAACCGGTCGATCGCCTTGATCAGGCCGATCATGCCGACCTGGACGATGTCCTCCATCTCCTCCGCGCCCCGGCTGCGAAAACGGCCGGCCGCGTAACGGACCAGGGACATGTTCATCTCGATCAGCGTGTTGCGAGCGTAGCTGTACTCGGGCGTTCCCTCCTCCAGCACCGCCAGCTGATCGAAGAACACCCGCGACAGCTCGCGGGCGTCCTTCGGTGCCACCCGGGAGGGATCGGCGACCTCCGGCAACCGGGTCGTCTGAGCGTCCACTACCGGGGTGCTCATGAGCGCCATAATGTTCCCCTCCCAAAGGTCGAGCCAACCGTTGCCGCCCGCCGAAACGGCGGACGACATGCCGTCTACCCCCTCATCCCGCACCCATGCCACGTGTTCTGACCGTACCGGCCTGCTGTCGTCGGCGAGCGCGGGTGGGGAGGAGATGTGCACTGTTCGGTCCGGCCGGTTCCTCCGAGGTTCGGGTCAGCGCCGGCGAGGACGGCCCTGAGCCGGCTGATCGCCTGGGTGCGGGCCGGGATCATGCGTCGGACGCGAAGGGTTGCATACGTGCGATGAGGATGGCGACGTCATCCGGGTCAGCGGGACGCCGGAGTTCGCGAAGGAGCCGGTCGCAGGTTTCCTCCAGGGTGCGATCGGGTGCGTCGAGCAGGTCCAGGAGGGTGTCGAGGCGTTCGTCGATGGGATGGTGACGGACCTCGACGAGTCCGTCGGTGTACAGAACCAGCCGATCGCCGGAGCCGACGGGAAGGGTCGTGGTCACGAAGGGGACGCCGCCGACCCCGAGCGGGGTGCCCGTCGGAAGGTCGAGCAGTTCCGGGTGCTCGCCGTAGCGGACCAGGACAGGGGGCAGATGACCGGCGACGGAGATGTGGCACTCCGCGCGGTGAGGGTCGTAGACGGCATAGACGCAGGTGGCTATGTACTGCTCGAGCCCTGAAGTGATCTTGTCAAGGTGGCGGAGGACCTGGGCAGGAGCCAGGTCGAGGTCGGCGAAGTCGCTGGTGCCGGTGCGCAGACGGCCCATGGTGACGGCGGCGTCGATGCCACTGCCCATGACATCGCCCACGGCCAGTGCGGTCTTGCCGCCCTCGAGCGGCAGGACGTCGTACCAGTCGCCACCGACCTCGTAGGCGGCCTGTGCGGGCCGGTAGCGAGAGGCGACCTCCAGGCCGGGGAGGCGGGGTGGGTGATCCGGGAGCAGGCTGCGCTGAAGGATCTCGGAGGCGTTGCGCACGCTCTGGTGCGAGCGGGCGTTGTCGATGCACACGGCCGCGCGGGAGGCCAGCTCACCGGCGAGGGCGAGATCGTCCTCGCCGAAGGGCTGCGGGTTGCGGGCGCGGCTCAGCCCCAGGACACCGAGGATCTGGCCGCGGGCGGTGAGCGGGACCAGCATGTAGGAGTGCACGCCGGCGCGGGCCAGCAGCGTGGCGGCGCGGTCGTCGCGGGCGATGCGGGCCAGGGCGGCGGCGTCCACGTGGGAGACCAGGATCGGCCGGCCGGAGCGTACGCCTTCGGTGGGCACGCGGTCGGCGTCGTAGACGGCGATCTCGCCGGGCCGGGCGGCGGCCCGGACGGCCTCGGTGTCATAGGCGGCCTGTACCGCGAGGGCGCGGAAGCGCGCGGGGCCCTCGCCCAGGGGCGGGCGGTGCTCGTCGAGGACGGAGTCGAGGACGTCGACGGTGGCCATGTCGGCCAGCTCGGGAACGGTGACGCCGGCCAGCTCGCGGGCGGTCTGCTCCACCTCCAGGGTGGTGCCGATGCGCGCCGAGCCGTCGGCGATCAGCGCCAGTCGCCGACGGGCCTCGGCGGCCTCCGTGGCCGCCTGATAACGGTCCGTGACATCCACCACGAGGTCGGCCACGCCGAGAACCCGCCCCTGCGGGTCCTCGAGCCGGTACAGCGAGATCGACCAGGCGTGCAGGTGCGGGTCGGCGGGCGTGTGGCCGACGATGGTGTACTCGTCGACCAGGGGGGCGCCGGTCCTGAGGACCTGCCGCATCCCGGCCTCCGTCGCCTCGAACTTCGCCGACGTCATGATCTCGCGGTAGTGCCGGCCCAGATGCTCCTCCGCGGGGATGCCGTGCATCCGCTCCAGAGCGGGGTTCACGGCCACGTACCGCAGATCGGTGTCGAGGGTCGCCAGCCCGATGGGCGACTGGGAGATCAGCCGGGTGGACAGGGCGAGGTCCCGTTCGACCTCCCGAAGCCGTGATCCGTCGGTGGCCAGGCCCAGGGCGTAGAAGTCGCCGCGGTCGTCCAGGAGCCGCATGTTGCGGAACTCCACCAAGCGGGTGCGGCCGTCCTTGTGCCGGATGGGGAACGCCCCGGCCCACCTCTCCCCCGTGCCCATGACCTCGGCGAACAGCTTGACCATCAGCTCCCAGTGCTGTTCGTGGACGAGCAGCGGCGCCGCGTACCGCCCCAGGGCCTCCTCAGCGGTATAGCCGAAGAGGTCCTCGGCCTCCGGGCTCCACAAGACGATCCGCCCCTCGGCATCCAGCAGCACCGCGGCGACGCCGAGAAGGTCCATCAGCCCACTCGGCTGCGGCGACCGCTCCTCCGGATGGCCGGTGTCGGCCGGCCGCCCATCAGCTGCGCTCACACGGCACTCCTTCCATGCGCCCACAGCTCACGCCAGCCCGTGGTCTGCCCCGTGTCCGTGGCCTGCCCCGTACCTACGGAGTGCATCGGCTTCCATGGTCCCCCTGAAACGGCCTTCCGCGCACGCACGGGCTCGGAGGGCCGGGCGAACGCCCTGCCGGCCCGGCCGCACATCGGCACCTGGGACTGATCCGGGTGGCACCGCTGACGGTGGCGGCGGCGTCCTCCTCAGCGGTAGCGTGCCCGGCCCACCGCCGCGGCCACCGTCAGGGGCACGGTCAGGAGCGCCGCCAGCCAGAACAGGGGCCGGTAGTCGTGTGCCTGAGCGGTCGAGGCCGCCAGCCCGCCGGCCACGGCGCTGCCCACGTACAGCGCGGCCCCGAACATGGCCACGCCCGTGGCGCGGGCCGTCGGGGACAGCGCCGTCGCCCACGACTGGATCGTGGAGTGCATGAAGGACCAGCCACCCCCGAGGAGCAGGGCGACCACGACGAGCGCCCCGGTGGACCGGCTGTACCCGGCGAGCAGGTACGCCACAGCCGTCTGCACCCCGCCGGCCACGATCAGGCCCACCGGGGACCACTGCCCGACGAGCCGCTTGACCACCTGCGCCGCCGCCATGGAACCGACCCCGTACAGGGCGGCGACCGCGCCGGCCAGGGTGGGGGGTACGCCACGCGCCTCCAGGGCCGGGGCCAGGTAGATCAGGAAGCCGAGGAGCACCGCCCCCTCCAGCATCGCCACCGCCATCACGTACCACTGCCACGGCGATGACAGGACCAGGCGGAAGGCCGCCGGCAGGGGTCCGGTGGGGGGCCGCTCGGGCTCGGGCAGGCGGCGCAGGGCCACCGCCAGATAGGCGGCGAGCACGCCGGGCAGCGCGAACACCAGCCGCCATGTGAGGTAGTGCGCCAGTGCCCCGGCGACGACCGTGGCCACCGCGGTGCCCAGCGCGAACGCGGTCATCAGCTCGCTGAGCGGCCGTTGCCGTATCGCGGCGGGCACCGTGTCGCCCACGTACGTCAAGGAGGCGGCGATGGAGGCGGCGAAGAACGCGCCGGCCAGGGCGCGGGCCCCGATGAGCACGGGAGCGTCGGGCGCGAGGGCCGAGGCCAGGGCGGCGAGGGCCGCGCCGATGAGCGAGACCCGCATCACCCGCACGCGGCCCCATCGGTCGCTGGCCACCCCCCACACCGGTTGCATCAGCCCATAGGCGAGGTGGTAGCCGCTCGCGGCCAGCACCACGGTGGGGAGTGGGGCCCCCAGCCGGAGGCCGATGAGAACCAGCATGGGCGCGATGCAGAAGCGGTCGAAGTTGCTGACGAATCCCGCGGTGCGCAGCAGCCGTAACGAGGACGCGGGCAAGGTCGCCACCGGTGTCGACGCGGTGGTGGTCACGGGTGGGCTCTCCCTTCCGGAAGGGTTCGACGAGAACGGGTGACGGGGAAGGACCGACCTGGGCGGATGCGGTCCGCCACCAGTTCAGCACCGGGCCCCCCGGGGTGGAGACGGCCGGCTATTACCATCACTCACAGCCTGCCGCTTCGGCATCGCGCCCGGTGACGGCAGCATCACAGGAGTGCGCCCGCGGTCGGGCGGACGCCCGCCGGCCGGAGGAGAGGCACCATGACGCGCGGCAGGCCGTCGCCCCTGGACACCTGCGCACCGCCCACCGCCGGCCACGGTCCCTCGCCGGTCACGGCCGACCGCGGGCGCGGTGGTCGGTGAGTACCGCGCCCACACCGCCGGGCGAGTCCCTCCGCCGGGAACTGGGGGCCTTCGTGCGGTCCCGCCGTGAACGGCTGACACCGAAGGACGTGGGCCTGCCGGACGCCGCCGGCCGCCGGACACCGGGGCTGCGGCGGGCCGAGGTCGCGGCGCTCGCCGGCATCAGCGTCTCCTGGTACACCTGGCTGGAGCAGGGCCGGGTGCGCACTTCGGAGCAGGTGCTGCGCGCCGTGTCGCGGGTGCTGCGGCTGGACGCCGCGGAAACCGCGCACGTGCTGTCGTTCGTGGAGGAGAGCGGGCCGCCGGCCGACGCCCCCACCTGGGTGTCGCGCAACCTGCTCAGCCTGGTGCGGGCCATGACACCACACCCCGCCGTGGTGCTCGACCCGCACTGGGACCTGCTGGCATGGAACGCCGGGTACGCGGCTCTGCTGACCGATCCGGCACGGCTGCACCCCAAGCAGCGCAATCTCCTCTGGCTGGTGTTCCGCTGGCCGCCGGCCCGCACCCTGCTCGCCGACTGGGAACGGGAGGCCCGCGCCCTGCTCGGCCAGTTCCGGTCCCGGGCGGCTCGCCGGCCGGGCGATCCGCGGTTCGCCGAACTCGTCGCCGAGCTTCTGTCCGACGGCGACGCGGCCCGCTGGTACGAGCGCCGGGAGACCGCCGGTTTCCAGCCCTCGGTGCGCCGTTTCCGGCACCCGGCCGTGGGCGACCTGCGCCTGCGGTACGTGAAGCTGGCCGCCGTGGACGAGCCCGGTCACCACTTCCTGGCCTACCTGCCCGACGACCGGGACTCCGAGGACGCCCTGCGCCGCCTGCGGGCGGACGAATGAGCCCCGGGGTCCGCCGTCCCGGGCCACGGCCCCGCGAGCTCACCTCGGCGTGCCGGCGGCGCGTCCGGCACTCGGCGGACCGAGCCGGGTGTCACCGGCGTCGGTGTACCGGCCGATGACCAGGCGGGAGCCGCCCCTGCGAGCCGTTGCAGGCGAAGCCGGTGCCCCGCGAACCGGCACACCGCGTCACTCCTGGGAAATGCGGAACTCGAATTCGGGGCGGTCCCATGGCACGGCGGGCGGGTTCGCGAACGCGGTCCCGGTCCGCACCGCACCGACGCGGTGGTAGAAGTCCGCGGCGGGAAGGTGCGACACGACCTTGAGACGGTCGAGCCCGGCGGCCCGGGCCTCGGACCGCATGTGCGCGACGAGCAGCCGTCCGATACCCCGGCCCTGCACCTCGTCGGCGACGAACAGCAGGTCGAGCTCCGGTGGATCGAGGACGAGCGAGTAGAACCCGAGGACCCGGCCTTCGTGCTCGTCGGCGCCGACGGCCACGAAGGCGCGGTGGGCCTCGATGTAGTCGGGACCGACCCGGTAGCCCGCGACCGCGGTTGCGTACTTGCCCTGGTAGGCGCCTGAGCCACGCACGAGCCGCGTGAGCCGTCTGGCATCCCGCGCGACGGCCCTCCGTATGGTGATCGGCTGGCCGGCCGGGGAGGTGCGTGAACTCATCGGGAGAGTATTCCGCACCGGGGAGCGCCTTCGTGCGGCGGGTCGACTGCTCGGGCAGGCGTTCCCGGGCACCGTGTGCGCGGGTGGGTCACTCCGGTGGCGGGAGGCGACCACCGGGTACAGTTCGTCGTGCGTGCGGTCGAGGTGCGGCAGTCGGTCCTTGGGGATCAGCTCCCCGGGAGAGCACGGGCTCTCGGGTTCGGGGCACCGGAGTGCGGGTGCTCCGGCGCGTCGGGAGGAAGAGAACACGGGGGCGATGGATCATCCCGTCCCCCTCTCCGGGTAACGTCGGAGTATGAGTCATCCGCACCCCGAGCTGAAAGCCGCCCCGCCTCTTCCCGAGGGAGGGCTGCGGGTCATCGCCCTGGGCGGCCTGGGTGAGATCGGCCGCAACATGACCGTCTTCGAGCACGCCGGCAAACTGCTCATCGTCGACTGCGGCGTGCTGTTCCCCGAGGAGACCCAGCCCGGTGTGGACGTGATCCTGCCGGACTTCAGCTCGATCCGGGACCGGCTCGACGACATCGTGGCCGTGGTACTCACCCATGGCCACGAGGACCACATCGGCGGCGTGCCGTACCTGCTGCGCGAGCGGTCCGACATTCCCGTCGTCGGCTCCAAGCTGACCCTGGCGTTCCTGGAGGCCAAGCTCAAGGAACACGGCATCCGGCCGCGCACGGTGCGGGTGCGGGAGGGCGACCGGCGTGGTTTCGGGCCCTTCGACTGCGAGTTCGTGGCGGTCAACCACTCCATCCCCGACGGCCTCGCGGTCGCGATCCGCACCCGGGCCGGGATGGTGCTGCACACCGGCGACTTCAAGATGGACCAGTTCCCGCTCGACGACCGCATCACCGACCTGCGCGCCTTCGCCCGCCTCGGCGAGGAGGGCGTCGACCTGTTCCTCACCGACTCCACCAACGCCGAGGTTCCCGGCTTCACCACCTCCGAGCGCGAGCTGAACCCGGCGATCGAGCAGGTGATGCGCACCGCGCCGCGGCGGGTCATCGTCTCCAGCTTCGCCAGCCACGTGCACCGCATCCAGCAGGTCCTGGACGCCGCCCACCAGCACGGCCGCAAGGTCGCCTTCGTCGGCCGGTCGATGGTCCGCAACATGGGCATCGCCCGTGACCTGGGCTATCTGAAGATCCCCTCCGGTCTGGTCGTGAGCACGAAGGAGCTGGAGAAGCTCCCGGACCACAAGATCACTCTGGTGTGCACCGGCTCGCAGGGCGAACCGTTGGCCGCGCTGTCCCGGATGGCGAACCGCGACCACGCGATCCGCATCGGCAAGGGCGACACCGTCCTGCTCGCCAGCTCCCTCATCCCCGGCAACGAGAACGCCATCTACCGGGTGATCAACGGACTCACCCGGTGGGGCGCCCACGTGGTCCACAAGGGCAACGCCAAGGTGCACGTCTCCGGGCACGCCAGCGCCGGCGAACTGGTCTACTGCTACAACATCGTCAAACCCCGCAACGTCATGCCCGTGCACGGCGAATGGCGCCATCTGCGGGCCAACGGCGACCTCGCCATCCGTACCGGTGTCGACCCCGACCGGGTCGTCATCGCGGAGGACGGCGTCGTCGTCGACCTCGTCGACGGGCGCGCGTCCATCACCGGCAAGGTCCCGGCCGGCAACGTCTACGTGGACGGCATGGAGGTCGGCGGCGCCACCGAAGCGTCCCTCAAGGACCGCCTCACCCTCGCCGCCGAAGGCGTGGTCACGGTGGTGGCGATCGTCGACGCGGACACCGGCGCGCTCGCCGAGGCCCCCGACTTCCTGGCCCGGGGCTTCGTCCACGACGACGCCACCTTCGAGCCGGTCATCCCCGTGATCGAGAAGACCCTGGCCACCGCGGCCGAGGAGGGCGTCGGCGACGCGCGCCAGCTCGAACAGCTCCTCGCCCGCGCCGTGGCGAACTGGGCGTTCCGCACCCACCGCCGCAAGCCCCTCATCATCCCCGTCATCATCGACGCCTGAGCCGCGGCCCGGCAGCACGGTCCCCCGGTTCCGGTCGCGGCGCCGGGGGCATCGAGGCGGGCGCGGGGGCAGCGGTCGCCCGAGCGGGCCGGGGCGGCAACGCACTGCGCGCACTCCGCGCGCTGAGCCGCTCCGCCCCGGGTGATCGCGTCGCCCGGGGCAGAGCCGCGACGTCAGGCCGGGTTGATGTTCTCGGCCTGCGGGCCCTTCTGGCCCTGGGTGACGTCGAACGTCACGAGCTGGCCCTCGGTGAGCTCACGAAAGCCCGAGGAGTTGATCGCGGAGTAGTGCGCGAAGACGTCCGGACCACCACCGTCCTGGGCGATGAAGCCGAAACCCTTCTCCGCGTTGAACCACTTCACGGTTCCTGTAGCCACAGTCATGCCTTCCAGTCGATGAACGCCTCCCACCCCATGTGGAAGGCAGAAGTGATCGTCCTGGTTCCTGCGGCACAGCACAGCAGAACGCCCACGCCAAGGCGTGGGCACAGGGAGATTCCGAACCACGACATCTGACGCAGACGCTACACGCCCGCACACCGCGTGACCACAGCAAATGATCGCGCCGCGCACCGGTAGCGTGAGGAGGGGGCCGCCGGCGCCGGCGGGCGCGCTCGTCTCACGTCGCGGCCGGGGGGTGGGGTGATGCGGCAGCGCGGCGGTGTTCGGCATTGATGCGCTGCGCTTCTTCCAGCTGGTCCTCGAGAATGACGATGCGGCAGGCCGCCTCGATGGGGGTGCCCTGGTCGACGAGTTCCCGGGCGCGGGCCGCGATGCGCAGCTGGTACCGGGAGTAGCGGCGGTGGCCGCCCTCCGAGCGGAGCGGGGTGATCAGCCGGGCCTCACCGATGGCGCGGAGGAAGCCGGGGGTGGTGCCGAGCATCGCCGCGGCCCGGCCCATGGTGTAGGCGGGGTAGTTGTCGTCGTCGAGCCGGCCGAAGGAATCGTCTGCTGTCATCTCGCCTCTCTGCGGAACGCGCGGAGGGGCCCCGGTGCCGTACCGGCACCAGGGCCCCGAAGGAACTACTACACCATCTGCCGGCTCCAGCGCTGCACCGGCCTTCTGTGTCCGCCGACCCGACCGAGACGCTGTCGGGTGCGCGGGGATCGCGGTTGCTCGACCGGAGACCACCTCACAATCGATGTCCTGCGGTACCCGGACTCAAGGCTTCCGCCCGGGCGATCCTGATGGCGCTTCGACTCCTCCGTTCTTCCCTCTGGATCCATCACTTGCCGAGCAGGTACCGCCACTGCGGTACTGCTCTCGGCGGCCCCTGATCACCGCGGGCCACCCGGTCCGGTCGTCAGTCCCGTCACCGTCCTGCGACAACCCTGGCTTCGAAACTCCACGACCGCACCGTCCTGCGTACTGCGTGTAAGGCTGCCCGGCAGTTCATCTCTGCCGGGCCTCGCTCGATCTCGGCTACAAGAGAAACCATAACCACACCGCTGACCAATGTCTACTCTGACGGGTACAGATTTTCTCGTCGTCGGAGATGACGTAACCCGTCTCGACCAAGGTGGGCGACGTCGGCCGCTCCGTCGCCGGGCGATCACCGCGGTGGCGGCCCGGTATACGCGTGTGGGCCCGACCGGAACGCCGGTCGGGCCCACACTGCTGTTCAGGTGACTGCTCGTGCCTGTCCCGTCGGCCGGGCGGACCCGGGGGTGCCGGGCGCGCAGGCTAGCGGGAGCGGGCCGATGAAGGGCATCAAGCCCGAAGGAGGATGCCGCGCAGCCGGACGCGGTCCGTGTAGGCGGGGCTGTCGCGGACGGCGACGAGGTCGGCTCGGGTGACCAGGCCGGTGCGCTGGTCGTCCTGGTCGCAGACGACCAGTCGGACCGTGCGGGCGGCGGCCATGACGGCCAGCGCGACCTCGACGCTCATGTCGTCACAGACCCGCGGTCCGGCCGCGTCCATGACCTCCACCGCCGTCCTGTGCACGGGGCCGGAGTGTGCCGGGCGGGGCTGCGTCTGAACCAGCGTCACAAGGTGCCTCCTGGAGAGATGGGCCGGCTTCCTGATCGCGGGGGTGCTAGGCCACCGTGGTGTTGACGGCCTGGCGTGCGGGGGTGCGCCGGCTCGCCGAGGAGGAGCGGCGTCGGCCCCGGGAGGAGGAGGCGCTGCGCTTGGGGCGTTCGGCGACCGGTGCGGTGATGACGACCGGGATGCCGGACGGGGCCTGGGCACCGGTGATCCGGCTCAGGGCCTCGTCACCCGAGCGGATCTGGGTGGTCTGCGGCCGGATTCCGGCGTCCGCCATGAGGCGGAGCATGCCTCGGCGCTGGTTCGGTGTGACGAGGGTGACGACACTGCCGGACTCACCGGCGCGGGCGGTACGGCCTCCGCGGTGGAGGTAGTCCTTGTGGTCGGTCGGCGGGTCGACGTTGACGACGAGGTCGAGGTTGTCGACGTGGATGCCGCGCGCCGCGACGTTGGTCGCCACCAGCACGGTCACGTGCCCCGTCTTGAACTGCGCGAGGGTGCGGGTGCGCTGCGGCTGCGACTTGCCGCCGTGCAGGGCCGCGGCCCGTACCCCGCTGTGGAGCAGGTCCTGGGTCAGCCGGTCGACGGCGTGCTTGGTGTCCAGGAACATGATGACGCGGCCGTCGCGGGCGGCGATCTCGGTCGTGGCGGCGTGCTTGTCGGTGCCGTGGACGTGCAGGACGTGGTGCTCCATCGTCGTGACCGCCCCGGCCGACGGGTCGACCGAGTGCACGACGGGGTCGGTCAGATAGCGGCGCACCAGCAGGTCGACGTTACGGTCCAGGGTGGCGGAGAACAGCATGCGCTGCCCCTCGGGACGCACCTGGTCGAGCAACGCGGTGACCTGCGGCATGAACCCCATGTCGGCCATCTGGTCGGCCTCGTCCAGCACGGTGATGCCCACCTGGTCCAGTCGGCAGTCACCGCGGTCGATGAGGTCCTTGAGCCGGCCCGGGGTCGCGACCACGACCTCGGCTCCGCCTCGCAGCGCGCCGACCTGCCGGCCGATGGACATCCCGCCCACCACCGTGGCCAGCCGCAGCTTGACGGAGCGGGCGTACGGCGTGAGCGCGTCGGTCACCTGCTGCGCCAGCTCACGCGTCGGTACGAGGATCAGCCCCAGCGGCTGGCGGGGCTCGGCACGCCGCCCGGCGGTGCGGGCGAGCAGGGCGAGGCCGAAGGCGAGGGTCTTGCCGGACCCGGTGCGTCCACGGCCCAGTACGTCACGGCCCGCCAGGGAGTTCGGCAGCGTCGCTCCCTGGATCGGGAACGGTACGGTCAGACCCTGCCTGCCGAGTTCGGCCAGGAGCTGGTCGGGCATGCCGAGATCGGCGAACGCCCCGACGGCGGGCAGCGCCGGGGTGATCGTCCTGGGCAGCGCGAACTCGCCCTGCACTGCGGCGGGCCGGCGGCCGTGACCACCCGAACGGGCTGCCCCGCCGGAGCGGCGCGGCGCCGGTGAGCCGAAGCGACTGCCGCCCTTTCCGGCGTCGGCACGGCCATTACGTGCGCGGCCGGAGCTGTCGTTCTTGAATGCGCGGTTCATGCGGAACCTTCCTCGATGTGGCACATATCAAGGAATTCCCGCAGCGATGAGCGGCATGGAGAATTACGAGTATGGACCGATGAAAAAAGAAAGCAGATCTGGCCGGCGGAACTATCCGGGGGCGCAGGTGCTGAAATAGGTGACGCGATGAGGACGCAGGATCCGGGCGTCGACCGCGGTGCAGCCTTCCGGATGCTCCTGCATCCGGAGAGAACCGCGCGCGCCGGGACCGCGGATTCCTCCGCGTCGTCCCGCAGGTGAAACGCTGCGGGAAATGCGTGCAGCTGGGGCCCGCACCCCGGAGGATGCGGGCCCCAGCTACGAAATGTGCGTCAGCGTCAGGCCGGAACGATGTTCTCGGCCGTCGGGCCCTTCTGGCCCTGCGCGATGTCGAAGGTCACCTTCTGGCCCTCGAGCAGCTCGCGAAAGCCCTGGGCGGCGATGTTCGAGTAGTGGGCGAACACGTCGGGGCCGCCACCGTCCTGCTCGATGAAGCCGAATCCCTTTTCCGCGTTGAACCACTTCACGGTACCGGTAGCCATGTCATATCTCCTTCGGGGCAGTACATCGGCATCCGTACTGTACGGATGCCGTGTCGCCGCAATGATTACCCCGCCCGGAAATGACCGGTCATACAAAAGTGCTCCGACCGGCGGGAACCGGAAGGGGCACTTGAAGTTTCGGGAACCACAACTGCAACTGGGATCGACAGTAGCACGCCGGAACAGTCCGTGCACGTTACATAATTCCACTCCGGTCAGCGCGGCAAGAACTCTCACTACATGGTCCGTCAAACCCTCACTTCGCGAGTACAGATATTGCTTCACCCGGGACGCAAAAGGGCTCACCCGTCGATGGCGAGGCAGGTATCCGGTTCGCTCGTCACACCGCGGGGCGCCACCCCGGTTCCAGGCCGTCGAGGAGGGCGCGGAAGGCTTCGCCGGCCCGCTCCCAGTGGCCGTCCGCCAGGGGGGCCATCAGGAGGCCGAGCGAAGCGTCGGTCAGGAGAGTCGCCTGCGTACGGGCCCGGTCCCGGTCCAGGCCGACGTCACGGAGGACGGAGGTGAGCAGGTCGGTCCATGCGGTCAGGATGTCGCGCATGACGGGCCCGTAGCGGTCCGGGTGGAGTACGCCGACACTCATGATCTCCAGGTACAGGGGGAGCGCGGCGCGTACGTCGGGCTCGCCGAAGCGTCGCCACATCTCCTCCAGAAAGCGGCGCACGCCCCCGGCGTCCGCGGGCGGGCCGACGACCTCCAGAAGCTCGCGTACACGCAGGAGGGGCCGCCTCTCGTAGGCGGCGAGCGCCTCGGCGACCATCCGTTCCTTGGTGCCGAAGTAGTACAGGAGCATGCGGTCGCTGGTGCCCAGGGCCTTGGCCAGCGGGCGCAGGGAGAGGTCTGCGAGGCCGTTCTGCAGCAGGTAGTCGCGGACCTGGTCGAGGAGGTCTCCTCGCTTGGCCGGATCGGGTGGGCGGGGCATGCGGGCTCCCGGACGCGCGAGAGGGGGACAACTCCCGGTTGTCGGTTTCGGTGACTTTCGTCCTGGTCTTTACCGTAGCACCCGCTACATGTATATTTTTGAGTGTAGCGACTGCTACGTCTATGACCCCGACCCAAGCCCGCAGGTACCCCGGCGGCCCGTCCGTAGCGAGTTCAGAAGGGACCGACCCCCCATGGTCATCCGAGCCGCCTGCCGCCTCCTCACCCGTCGCCGGGAGTGCCGGTCCTCTCGTGCCGCTGCGCCTTCGTGGGCCGCGAAGCAGCAGGCTCTCTGGTCCCGCAGCCTCACACCGCTGCGACCGCTGGACGCGCCACGCGGCCGCGCCACGGCATGGGACGCCTCCTGGCCCCTGCAGCGGGACCCGACGTCGGTGCGCCGGGCCCGGCGGTCGGTGACCGCGCAGCTGGGCGAGTGGGCTGTGGACGACCTGGCCGACACCGCCGCGCTTCTGGTCAGCGAGCTGGTCACCAACGCGTTGCGTCACACGCGGGGCCCGCTCAGGCTCAATCTGCGGCTGCGCCAGAACCGCCTGCTGTGTGAGGTCGAGGACACCGAGACCCTGGGCCCTGTGCGCAACGCCGCCGATCCGGACGCGGAGGGCGGCCGGGGCATCGAACTCCTCGACCTGCTCGCGGACGCCTGGGGAAACACTCGGACAGCCACCGGCAAGACCATGTGGTTCGTCCTGCAGGCCGAGGACCGGAACCGGACCGCGAGAGGCGCGGGAGATGCGGAGTCGGCCGCCTGAGGAAGCCTTCGCCGAGGCGGCGGCGTGCTGGGGACCCGCCACGTCCCGGCGGCCCCTTACGGCATCGCGTTGTCGTTCGTCGTCGGCGAGGAGGTGCTGCGGAATCCGGTGCGCGACACGGCCGTTGAGCGGGGGCTGTGTCAACCCCCGCTGGGAGTCCGTGCGTTGCCCAACGCCGATGTCCGGGTCATGCCCGGGAGGCCGGTCGCCGTCACCAGTTCTCGAAGCGGGCCGGGTCGAGGACCGCCTCGGCCAGGCCGCGCAGCGTCGGCTGCCGGAGGACGCCCGAGGGCGGCATCTCCAGGCCCGCCTGCCCCGCCCGGCTCGCCACCATCAGGGCGAGCAGGGAGTCACCGCCGAGTTCGAAGAAGTCCCGCTCCGCGTTCTCCACGGGCACTCCCAGCACGTCTTCCCATATGCGGCGCAGGATCACCAACGCCTCGTCCACCGTGCTCACCCCTGCGGCCATCGGTGTGTCCCCCTCCGTACCTCCCGGGTCCGCGTGTCCCCCGGGCGACTTGGGCCGATGCTAGTGGGCGACCCCGCCGGCACGTGCCCGTCCCAAGGACAGGTCGCACACAGGCCCGAGGGCCGAAGCCGACGGCGGCGCCATGCACGAGGGTTACGGCGAGTCCCGCCGACTCGGCGGCGGGACCCTGTGCTCGAGGGCCGATCGGTTGTGACAGCTGCCATGACACGTGACGAGATGTACGCAGAACAAGACGCCTCCTGGGCCCAGCGCCATCGCCTGGGCCAGATCGCGGGCGACACGGCAGCCGGGATCAATCGGCCCAGCCATCCCACGACGACGCTCCGCATCCGGGGCCCCTTGGACGTGGCGGCACTGGACAGGGCCTGGCGCAGGCTCCAGACGACACATCACGTCCTGCGGTGCGGGTTCGACCTGGACAGCCACCGCTGGCGGCTCGACCGGCCCGCGGAGCCGGCTCCGATCAGCATGCTCCGCGCCGACACCGCTCCCGGTACCGCCGAGCCGGACTGGGCGCGGATCGCCGCCGAGGCGGCGGACGCCCCCTTCGACCTGGAACACGGCCCGCTGGCCCGGCTGCTCCTCGCCGAGACGACCGACGGCCATGTGTTCTCGCTGGTCACGGACCACCTCGTCAGCGACCTGTGGTCGGTCTTCGTCCTGATGGAGGACCTGACCACCTTCTACCGGCAGGAGCTGGGCCTGGCCGTCGACCTCCGGCCCGACGCATCGATCGGCTTCCCGGAGCACGTCCGCGCGCAGAACGCCGTTCTCGCCTCCGACGCCGGCCGCAAGACCCTGGACGATCTGGCGGCCCACCTGGACAAGGTCGGCCCCATCCCGCAACTGCGCTACGCGGGCTTCACCGGTGCCGCCACGGCCGGTTACGTGAACCCGGGCGTCTTCCGCTCGGCGATGCCCGACGAACTGGCCGCCGCGGTGACGGCGGCGGCCCGCAGGACCCGGATGAGCAAGTGGAACTGGATCCACGCGGCCGTGCACCGCGCGCTGTACGAGCTGGGTGACCAGCCCGCGGTGGGAACCACCCTCGTGACGGCCAACCGGGAGGACCCCGGCGTGCGCAAGACCGTGGGATTTCTGTCGGGACGAGTCGTCCTCGCCACGGACCGCACGGCCACCTCCGACACCGCGACGTTCCTCCAGCACTTCAACCGGTCGGCCCTGCGCGCCCTGGACGTCAGTGCCTCCGTCCCGTGGGGCAGCGTCATAGCCCGGATGGAGCCGGAGTCCTTCGGGGGGCCCAGCAGCGTGCCGTATCTGTCGTTCAACCCGCAGCCGTTGAGCATGAACCGGCTGCTCGACGACCACGACTTCGCGCACTGCGTGTCGGAACCCGTGCCGCCCCCCGGTCTCACCCTGGACGCCGCCGTGGCCATCCTGCCCGTGGAGCGGCCGAGCGGCATCTCCGTGATCGTCCACCACCGCGTCGACTGGTACCCGACCGACGCGGTCCGGCAGCTGTGGGAGACCGTCGAGCGAACGCTGTGGACCTGGACCGGCGAACTCGCCCCGCCCGGACGGTGACGGTGGCGGGACGAACGAAGGAAACGTGATGGAAGCCGGTCCCGGCAAGGGATCAACCGAAAAGTCCGCACCGACCCGGCCGTCGCTGAGGCGCCGTATCGCCCAGGCCGTTCCACCGCCCGGCCCGATCCGGGTGCTGCAGACGAACACCCTGATCGCGAGCACCGGCTACGGGCTCTACATATCCGGCGGCGCGCTGTTCTTCGTACAGGTGACGGGCCTGTCCCAGACCAGGGTCGGTCTCGGTTTCTCGCTGGCCGGGCTCC
This sequence comes from Streptomyces sp. NPDC048514, assembly GCF_043199955.1. NCBI lineage: Bacteria > Bacillati > Actinomycetota > Actinomycetes > Kitasatosporales > Streptomycetaceae > Streptomyces > Streptomyces sp. NPDC048514. The sequence goes on from NZ_JBICWT010000009.1 coordinate 85,817, forward strand.
TCGGGCTGCTGCTCAGCCTGTGGGCGGGCCGGCTGGCCGACCGGTGGGGTCCCAGGGAGGTGTTCCTCGGGTTCTCCGCGGTTCTCGTCAGCCTGCTTCTCGCGGCCGTCTTCGTCGACTCCTACCTGGGCTTCCTCGCCGTCATCATGGCCATCGGGTGCGCCGAGACCGGCACGACCGTGGCGCGTGGGGCGGTCACGGGGGCGATCCTGCCGAAGGACACGCGGGTCCATCTCGCCGCCGTCACCCGGGTACTGACCAACATCGGCTTCTCGGTCGGTGTGATCATCGCGGGCACGGTCATCGGCATCGGCACCACGGCGGCGTACTCCTGTCTGATCCTCGGCATGGCCGTGACCTGCTTCCTGGCGGGCCTGTCGAGCCTGCGCCTGCCCCGCATCCCGCCGGCCCGCGCGAAGGCGGACGCCGGCCGGCGCACGCGCTCGCGCTACGACATCCCCTACATGGCGGTGTCCTTCGTGGGCGGTCTGGCGCTGATCGGCCACACGGTGCTCACCGTGGGCCTGCCGCTGTGGATCATCGACGAGACGTCGCTCCCGCGTCCGCTCGCGGCCTGGATGATCCTCGGCAACACCGTGCTGGTGATCCTGTTGCAGGTGCGCACCGCCCGGGGCAGCGCGACGACCGACGGTGCCCGGCGTATGCAACGCCGTGCCTTCGTGGTGCTGGCCGGCGCGTGCGCGGTGGCACCGCTGACGCGCGTCTTCGGCACGGTCGCCGCGGCGGCGGCACTGCTGGTCGCCGTCGGGCTGCTCACGCTGGGCGAACTGTGGGGCGAGAGCGCCAACTGGTCGTTCCGTTACGGGCTCGCCGACTCCGACGCCCACGGCGCGTACAGCGGCATGTACGTCTTCAGCAGCTCCCTGCCGGTCGCCGCGGCCCCCGTCCTGGTCACCTTTCTGACCGGGCGGTTCGGCACGGCCGGCTGGCTGGCCCTGGCGCTCGTCTTCCTCGTCGGCCTGGCCGTGAACGGGCCGGCGATCTCCTGGGCCGAGCGCACCCGCGGGACCGCGCCCGAGCCCGACGCGAAGCCCGCCGCCTCGGGCCACGGCGTCCCGGACGACGACGCCCCGGACGACGGAGTCCCCGACGACGGAGTCCCGATCGACACGACAGAAGGGCAGGGCCGATGAATCCGCCGACGGAGGCTGCGGCGCCGGGGTCCGCGACGACAGCGGAGCTGATCGTGCTGGCGGCCCACGCCCTCGGGCAGACGCGGGACCAGGTGGCGTCGCACGCCGCGCATCTGTCCTTCGTCTCCCTGGGCGGCACCTCGCTGCGGGCCGTCGACCTGGTCGCCCGGGCCGAACACGCGGGCGCCGCGCTCGACCTGCCACGGCTGCTCGGCGAGGAGCCCCTCGCCGCCGTGCTGCACGCCGCGCAGGCGCACACGCCGGGCCCGGTGCGGACGGACGAGGCGCCGCGGCGGGAGCGGGACGCGTCGCCGGCCGAGGCGGCGATGCTGCTGAGCGAGGAAGCCGGATCCGGGTCCGCCTGGCATCTGATGTTCAGCGCGGACCTGGACGGACCGCTCGACGTCGCCCGGCTGGGCGGCGCCCTGCAGGCGGTCACCGACCGGCACGACGCCATGCGGACGGTGTTCACGCGGCGACCGGACGGGCTGCGCGCCCGGGTGATCCCCGGCTGGAGACCGCGGCTTCTGCAGCAGTCGGTCGACCTGCCCCCGGGCGACGCCGGCGTCGGTCTGGTCCACACGATGCTGGCGTCGGCCTCGACGCGGCTCCTGGCGCCGTTCGAGCGTCCGGCCGTCGTCTTCGTGCTGACCCGGTCGGGGGGCGGCCGGCATGTGCTCAGCCTGCTGATCCATCACGTCCTGGCCGACGGCTGGAGCATCGGCGTGCTCTGGCGCGAGATCTTCGGCCACTACCGGGGCGCGAGCACCGGCGCCGCCCCGCTGCCGGTCCCCCTCCCGGATCCCGAACGGATCGACGCCCTGGCCGCGCGCCGCACCGCGGAGCTGGCCGGGGCGCCGACGGTCGTCCGGTTCCCCGGTGATCTGCCGGGCGCCACGGAGTTCGACCACAGGGGTGTCCGGCTGCCGGTCGACCTCGACCCGGCCGTCCGGGACGGGGTCGAGGCGCTGGCGCGGCGCTGCGGGGTGACCCGCAACACCGTCCTTCTCACGGCCTGGTCCGTCACGGCCGCCCGGCGTCTGGGAACCGAGGACCTCCTGGTGGGCCTCACCTGGGCCGGCCGCGACAGCGCGCGGGAGCAGCGGTTCGTCGGGCTGCTGACGACGCTGTTGCCGGTCCGTTGCCGGGCCGGAGCCGAGCGCACCGTGAGCGAGCGGGTGGCGGACGTCGGGCAGGCGGTCCGTGCGGCGCTCCAGGCTCGGCAGGTGCCGTTCGAGAGGCTGACGGCCGGCCTGGGGGTCACGGCGGACACCGCCCGGAACGCCCTGATCCAGGTGGCGTTCGCGGCGCACGACGAAATGGTGCCGGCGGCTCTGGACGTTCCCGGTCTGGGCGTCCGGATCCACGAGGGGCACTGCGGCGGCGCGATCTTCGACGCCCTGCTCTACGTGCAGCGCTGGGCGGACCGGCCCAGGTTGTGCGTGGAGTACGCCACTTCGGCGTTCACACCGTGGGAGGCGGCACAGCTCGTCGCCGACTTCCGCGGTGTGCTCGGCGAACTGGTCGACGGCGCGAACGCCGACCGCCGGGTCACCGAGCTGCACCGGGAGCGGCCGTTCAGTGACGGACCGTTCAGCGACGGACCGTTCAGTGACCGGCTCTTCCGCGAAGGCCCGGTCGGGGAAGGCCCGGTCCGTGAAAGGCCGGTGCGCGAAGGGCCGGTCCGTGAAGAGCCGGTCCGTGAAGGGCTCCTCGTGGAACGGCCGGCCGGTCCCGCTCCGGGTGGCGCCGAGAGCCGCCCGGGCCACACCGACGTGTGGCGGCTGGTCGAGACCGTAGCGCGCCTGCATCCCGACGCCCCCGCCGTCGTGGACCCCGCCGCCCAGGCCCGCCCCCTGACGTACCGGGAACTCGTCCGGGCCGTGGAGGCACAGTCGGCGTCTCTGCGCACGGCCGGTGTCGAAGCCGGTGACCATGTGATCGTCGCCGTGCCCCGCTCCGCACGCGAGGTGGTGTCGGTACTGGCGGTACTGCGGTCGGGCGCCGCCTACGTCGGTCTGGAGCCCGGTCTGCCGGAACACTTCCTGCACCGGGTGTTCGGCCTCGCGCGCCCGGCGCTGGTGCTGGCCGACCCGGGGCGCGCGGTGGAGCTGCACGACGCCGGCCTCGACGTCCCCGTGCTGCACCCGCTCGACCCGTGGGCGCCGACGGTGGCCGACGCGGCCGTGCCGGCGGCCGATCCGGATCCCGGACGCGTCGCCTACATCGCCTTCACCTCGGGCTCCACCGGCCGGCCCAAAGCCGTGCGGATCCCGCACCGGGCCGTGTGCCGGCTGGTGGCCGACGACGGCGTGGTGCGCCGGGCGGCATCCCGGCGCTTCGTCCGGCTGGCCCCGTTGTCCTTCGACGCCTCGACCCTGGAGCTGTTCGCCCCGCTGGCCGCCGGCGGCGCCGTCGTCGTCCATCCGGACCGGCATCCGACGCCCGGGGAACTGGCCGGCTTCCTGGCCGCGCACGCGGTGACGGGGCTGTGGCTGACCGCGGGGCTGTTCCGGCTCGTCGCCGACCACGCGCCCTGGGCCTTCCGCGGCGTCGACCAGTTGCTGACCGGCGGGGACACCGTTCCGGCGGCGCAGGTGCGCCGGGTCCTCGCCGCCTGCCCGGGACTGCGGGTGACGAACGGGTACGGCCCGACGGAGAACACGACCTTCACCACGGTCCACCATGTCGACGACGCGGCCGAGGTGGGTGCGACCCTGCCGATCGGCCGGCCGGTCGCGGGCACGTCCGTGACGGTCCTGGACTCGTCGGGACAGGCCGTCCCGCGCGGCGCGACCGGTGAACTCTGCACGGCCGGGTCCGGTCTGGCCGTCGACTACCTGGACGACCCCGCAGAGACGGAGCGCGCCTTCGGTCACGATCCCGAGGGGCGGCGCTACTACCGGACCGGCGACCTCGTCCGCTGGGACGCGGACGGGAACCTGCGCATACTGGGCCGTCGCGACCGCCAGGTGAAGATCCGCGGCTTCCGGCTCGAACTCGACGGCATCGCCGCGGAACTCGGCCGCCTGCCCGGGGTGACGGACGCGGTGGTGGCCGCCACCGGTGACGATCGGGCAGAGGCCCGGCTCGTCGCCGGAATCGTGACCGCGGAGCCCGGTCCGGACCCGGCCGCGCTCCGCAGGATGGCCGCCGCACGCCTCCCCGGCCACGCCGTCCCGGCGCTGTGGGCCGTGTGCCGCAGCCTGCCCACGACGGCCAACGGAAAGGTCGACGTCGCGGCGCTGACCGCGCTCGCCCTCGGTACCGCGGCGCCGGGCACCGACGACGGCGTACCGGAACGGCCGGCCGCGCACACCGAGGGCCCGGCCGGCACGCGGGTGACCGCGGAGGAGATCGAGGACCGGATCGCCGAGATATGGGAGGACGTCCTCGGCACCAGCGACTTCGGCTACGACGACCGTTTCGCCGACGTCGGCGGCAACTCGCTGGCACTCCCCCGCATCCGCACGCTGCTGCTCGGGGCCTACCCCTCCTGCGACATCAGGCTCACCGAGTTGTTCCGGTACCCCACCATCGCTCAACTGGCAGCCTTCGTACACGGGAAGATGACGGACACAGCATGATGACGCCCCCCGGCCGTCCGACGGCCGACGCTTCTCCGACACCGCCCGTCGCGGTGGTCGGCCTGGCCGGACGGTTCCCCGGCGCCGACGGGATCGCCGGGCTGTGGGCCGGGCTCCTCGCCGGGAAGGAGTCCCTGACCCGGCTGGGCGACGACGAGCTGGAGGCCGCCGGGGTGCCGGCCGCCGACCGGACCCACCCGGACTACGTGCCGGTGCGCGGCGTGCTCGACGGCGTCGGCCTCTTCGACGCCGAGCTGTTCGGGTACTCGGCGCGGGAGGCCGAACTCATCGACCCGCAGCAGCGGTTGCTCCTCGAGTGCGCCTGGGAGGCACTGGACGAGGCCGGCCACGGCGGCTTCGAGGGCAGGGCGGGTGTCTTCGCCGGTACGAGCCCGAACACCTACCTCCTGCGGCACGTACTGGCCGGCCCCCGCGACCGGGACCCGGCCGAGGCGCTGCAGGTGCTGCTGGGCAACGAGAAGGACCACGCGGCCACGCGCATCGCGTACAAGCTGCGTCTGACCGGCCCGGCGCTGACCGTGCAGACCGCCTGCTCGACCTCGCTGGTCGCGGTGCACCTCGCGTGCCAGAGCCTGCTGCGCGGTGAGTGCGACCTCGCTCTGGCGGGCGGCGCGTCGGTGCAACTGCCGCAGGAGTCCGGCTATCTGTACAGCAGGCACGGGATCCTCTCACCGGACGGCCGGTGCCGCCCGTTCGACCGTGACGCCCGTGGGACGGTGGTGGGCGGCGGCGTCGGGCTGGTCGTCCTCCGCCGGCTCGACGACGCGCTCGCCGACGGCGACCACGTGCACGCGGTGATCCGCGCCTCCGCGGTCAACAACGACGGTGCGCGCAAGATCGGGTACACCGCGCCGAGCGTGACCGGCCAGGCCGAGGTCGTCAGGGAGGCGCTGCGCGCCGCACAGGTGGACGCGGCGACCATCGGCTACGTCGAGGCCCACGGCACCGGTACGGAACTCGGCGACGGCATCGAGGTCGCCGCACTCACCGAGGCCTTCCGCGAGTTCACCGGGGAGAGCGGGTACTGCGCCCTCGGCAGCGTCAAGGCGAACCTGGGGCACCTTGACGCGGCCGCCGGCGTCACCGGCCTGGTGAAGGCCGTCCTGGCGGTGCGCGAGGGACTGATCCCGCCGAGCATCAACTGCGTGGAGCCCAACCCCGAGATCGACTGGGCGAACACGCCGTTCTACGTGAACACCTCCCTGACCGAGTGGCCCGACGGCACCGCACCGCGTCGCGCGGGCGTCAGCGCGTTCGGCCTCGGTGGTACGAACGCCCACGTGATCGTGGAGCAGGCGCCGCCGGCCGAGCCCCGGCGGGCACCGGACGCCGGTCCTCTCCTGATGGTCGCCTCGGCCCACACGGAGCAGGCTCTGCGGTCCGTCACGCGGTCCCTGTCGGCTCATGTGGCGTCCGCGCCCGCGGTGGAGGCGGCGGACACCTGTCACACGCTGCGCACCGGCCGCGCCGCCCTGCCCTGGCGGGCGACGGCGGTGGCCGCGGGGGCGGCCGAACTGGGCGAGCGCATCGTACGGGCGGTTCCGCGCCGGGCGGCCCGCGGTGCGGGACTCGGCTTCCTCTTTCCCGGTCAGGGCGCCCAGTATCCGGGGATGGCGGCGGGGCTGCACCGGGCTCTGCCCGGCTTCCGGGAGGTGTTCGACGAGTGCTGTGAGCTGCTGGCGGACACGGGGCGAGAGCTTCGGTCCCTTCTGCTGGGGCCCGGTGACGGGGACTCGGCGGCGCTCCTGCGGACGACGCGACTGGCGCAGCCCGCGCTGTTCGTCACCGAGTACGCGCTGGCGCGGCAGTTGCAGGACTGGGGACTCAGGCCCAGGATGCTGCTCGGCCACAGTGTCGGCGAGTACACCGCGGCGTGCCTTGCCTCGGCCGTCGAACTGCCCGACGCTCTGCGGCTGGTCGCGGTGCGCGGACGGCTCATGGACGCGCTGCCGGCCGGGAGCATGCTGGCGGTGCTGGCGGCGGAGCGGACCGTGGCCCCGCTGCTGAGCGGGACCCTGTCGATCGCGGCGGTCAACGGGGCGCAGGCGGTCGTGGTCGCCGGAACCTCCGCGGAGGTGGCTGAGTTCGCGGCCGTGCTGGCGGCCCGGGGCATCGGCGCACGCCCGCTGCGGGTCTCGCACGCCTTCCACAGCCGGCTGATGGAGCCCTGCCTCGCGGAGTTCCACCGTGCGGCCTCCTCCCTCACCTACCGGAGCCCGCGACTGCGTGTCGTGTCCAACCTGACCGGAGACCTCGTCCGGGAGTTCTCCGCCGATTACTGGACCGAGCATCTGCGCAGCACCGTGCGCTTCTCCGACGGGCTGGACCGGATGCTCGCCATGAGCGACCCGGTACTGCTGGAGGTGGGGCCCGGGCGGTCCCTGACCAGCATGGTCCGGTCGCACGAGAGCGGCGCGAAGGCGTGCGCCGTCGCGACGATGCCGCGCGGCGGCGACCGCGAGGATCCCCGCGCCACCCTGGTCGCGGCGATCGGCGAGGCGTGGTCGGCGGGTGTGGCGGTGGACTGGCGGGCCTTCGATCCGGCACCGGCCGGCAAGGTCTCGCTGCCCGCCTACCCGTTCGAGCGGCGCAGGCACTGGATCGACTCCGCCCCGCCACCCGGGGCGTCCGGCCCCGCCGCCACCCAGCGGGCCGGAGACGGCACGTCCGGAGCGGGAAGCGGTGACGAGGCCGGTCACGGCACGTCCGGAGCGGGAAGCGGTGACGAGGCCGGTGCCGGCGTGTCCGGACCCGGGGCGGGTGACCAGGCCGGTCACGACGTCTCCGGGCCGGGGAACGACGGCGGGGTCGAGGCGGCCGTGCGGGCCGTCTGGCAGCGGCTGCTCGGCCCCGTGCCGATCCTGCCGGACTCCGACTTCTTCGGCCTGGGCGCGGACTCCCTGCTCTCCGTCCGGCTCATCGGTCTCCTGCACCGCGAGCACGGCGTGGAGATGAGTCTGCGGGACGTGCTCGAACGTCCCACCTTCTCCGCGCAGGTGGAGCACATCAACAGGCTGCTGGACGCCTCGGCGCACCGCGGCACGGACGAGACAAGGACCGCCACGAGCCATGAACAGTGAGCCACAGGACGTCCGGGTCGCCACACTGCGTCCCGGCACCGGCCGCCCCGTCGTGGTCGTCGACTTCAACGAGTTCACGGCGCGCAGGACCCTTTCGGAACTGGTGTCGGAAACCGGCTCGGACAGGGCCCTCTTCCGCATCGACGCGGTCAACGGCCCGGCCGCCGGCACCGGCCGCGGCATCGCCGAACTCGCCGACGCCTACGCGGCCGAGCTGAACCGCATGGAGGTGCGCCCGGACGTCGTGCTCGGCTACTGCAGCGCGGCCACGCTGGCCCTGCACCTCGCGCGGGCCCTGGCCGGCGGGGACGGGGGCCGGCTCCCCAGGACGATCCTGGTCGAGCCCAGCTGGATGACGCCGGAGATCATCGGGGAAGATGTCGCGGCGCTGTGCGCCAAGCTCGCCGGCGGGCCGGTCGAGGAGTACGGCGGGGAACTGTCGGAGGAGGCGATCCTGCGCCGGCTGCGGGCGGCGCTGACGGAGAAACTCCGCGCGGACGCCGTACCCGAGGCGGACATCGAGTTCTGCCTGCCCCACCTGACGGATCGATACCGCGCCTGGTTCGGCTTTCTCCTGCGGACACTCGGCACGCCCGTCCCCGCGGGGATCCTGCCCGATGCCGTCGTCCTGGGCGACGACGGGCAGCGCTTCCTCCACCCCGACTGGCCGGCGGACCGCGTCAGGGTCGAGCGGCTCGCGCTGCCGACGGGTGCCCTGCTGGCGGACGCGGCGACCGGGCCGCTGCTGGAGCGGCTGATGACCGGCGGCGTCGGGCCGGGAACGGGCGTCGCCGTGGGTGAGCCGGCGGCCGGGGACGGAGCCCGGATCACGGACCTGCTGCGGCACCGGTTCGAGAGCAACGAGCACGATCCGGCCGTCTCGGACGAGCACGAGACCCTCACGTACGGCGAACTGGCGCGGCGGGCGCAGGCGCTCGCCGAGCGCCTGCGCGGCCTCGGCGTCACCCGGGACGTCCCCGTGGCGCTGCTCGCCGAACGGTCCGTGGGCCTGGCCGTGGCGATCGTGGCGGTGCTGCTCGCGGACGGCGCCTATCTGCCGCTGGACCCCTCCTGGCCCGCGGACCGGGTCGGGCACATCCTCGGTGAGGCGAGGCCCCGGGTGTCGATGGTCCAGGAGGGCGCCGCCGCGACCGGTCTCCCGGCCCTCGCGGGGATGAGCGTCGTGGGACTCGACGGCGCTCCCCTCGCTCCGGAACGTCCCGGCGGGCGGCCGGAGCACGGCGGCCCCGGCGACGGCGGCCCCGGCGACGGTGACCTCGCCTACGTGATGTACACCTCGGGCTCCACCGGCCGGCCGAAGGGGGTCGCCGTCCCGCACCGCGGGCTGGTCAACCGGATCCGCTGGATGCAGGAGCGTTTTCCCCTCGCCGTCGGTGACGCGGTGCTCCAGAAGACCCCGTACACGTTCGACGTCTCGGTGTGGGAGTTCCTGTGGCCGCTGACCGCCGGTGCGAGACTGGTGATGGCGCGTCCCGGCGGCCACCGGGACCCGGAGTACCTGGCCGAGACGATCCGGCGGGAGTCCATCGACGTCGTCCACTTCGTGCCGTCGATGCTCGACGTCTTCCTCGCCCACGCCGAACCCTTCTCCTGTCCGTCGCTGCGCCATGTCATCGCCAGCGGCGAGGCGTTGAGCCCCGCGACGGCGAACCGCTTCGCGGATTCCCACGCCGCCTCGCTGCACAACCTGTACGGTCCGACCGAGGCGTCGATCGACGTGACCCACTGGACGTGCCGCAGGCCGGAGCCGGGGCCGACGGTCCCGATCGGCCGGCCGATCCGCGGGGTGCGCCTGTCGGTCCGGGACGAGTCGGGCCACGGCGTCCCGGCCGGCACGGTCGGCGAACTGTTCCTGGGCGGGGTGTGCCTGGCGCGGGGGTACCTGGCCAGGCCGGACCTGACCGCGGCGAGCTTCGTCGAGGACCCGGACTCCCCGGGGGAACGGCTCTACCGCACCGGTGACCTGGTGCGCTGGAACGAGGAGGGTGCGCTGGAGTTCCACGGCCGCCGCGACCACCAGGTCAAGCTCCGTGGGCTGCGCCTGGAGCCGGGCGAGGTGGAGTCGGTCGCCTGCGAGCACCCGGAGGTACGTTCCGCCGTGGCCGTGGTGCGCCGCGACGGGGGCACCGATCCCCGGCTGGTGCTGTACGTGACGCCCCTTCTGGACGCGGGTTCCGTGGTCGCCGTACGCGCCCATCTCGCGGCGCGGCTGGCGGAGCAGTGCGTGCCCTCGGCGATCGTCCCGCTGGCCGCGCTGCCGCTCACCGCCAACGGCAAGTGCGATCGTGCGGCACTGCCGGCGCCGGCTTACGAGGGGCTGGGCCGCGGGGCCACCCGCCGGAGGCCCCGCCCCCGGTCCTGACCGGCGGCCGGCCGCGGCGCGGCGGTCACGGGCGACATGCGGGACAGGGGGAAACGACGGGGAGCCCGGTCCGTACAGCCTTGGGCGGCTGTACGGACCGGGCTCCCGGCGCGTGGCGGGCGTGTGCTCAGTACCAGTCCCGCAGGGCCGACAGGAAGCCCTCGAAGTCCTCGTTGTGCACCACGTGCCCGGTGCCGGGCACCGTCCGCACCTCGAATCCGTCCGCCCTCAGTTCCTCCGCGCGCTGCGGGGGGATGTTGTGGCTGGGGTCGGCGAGCACGATCAGGGACGGCTCGGCCGGCTTGCCGGGCGTGTGGCCGGCGAAGCCCTCGAAGGAGGCGAGCGTGGCCGGGTCCCACCGGTCCAGCGCGGTGAGCTTGTGTTCCTGGGCCTCGGCCGCCCAGTGGGGCAGCGCCTGCCGTATCTGCTCCAGGTCCCAGTCCTTCTGGGCCCGCAGTGCCTGCGCCATGGCCCCGCCGTCCGGGGGCGCCGCCGCCCACGCGGGATCGACGTACACCGCCCGGTCCGGCCGCAGGCGCGGCACGGCGAGGGCCAGCAGCAGCCCGCCGAGCGAGTGCCCGAGGGCGAGCGCCGGCCGGGCCGGTACGGCTTCGACCAGGGCGTCGGCCATGGTCCGGAGGGTGTAGGCGTCCCACCGCGGGCTGCGGCCGTGGCCGGGAAGGTCGACGGCCAGGACGTGGTAGCCGTGGTTCGCCAGCTCGGGCCCGGTGCGCCACCAACTGCCCGAGTCGGCGGTGATCCCGTGCACCAGCACGGCCACCCGGTCACCGCTGCCCCACCGCTCGACGTGCACCTGCGACATCGCAGTCTTCTCCTCACTGTGCCGCCCCGGCACTCGGTCACCGGCCCGGGGCGTGGTTGGTGGATGGTCCGGCTAGAGCACGACGGAGACCCGGTACTCGCGCAGCCAGTGGTCGAGTTGGATGACGCGCGGCAGCCAGGGCGGGGGTGTGAACGTGCCGCTGAACCAGGCGTCGCTGTCCAGCATGGCCCGTACGGACCCGACGTCGACGAGTCCGAGCGCCGGGGACGACGGGTCGTCGACGATGTCCCGTACCGTGCGGCGGATCGCCTCCAGGTAGGCGGGGCTCTGGCCGAACGGGAAGCCGCTCTTGGGCCGGTTCACCACGGCCGGCGGCAGCAGGTCGGCGACCGCCGCGCGCAGCAGGCCCTTCTCCTGCCCGCCCGTTCGCCGGTAGGCCCACGGCACGTTCCACAGGTACTCCACCAGCCGGTGGTCGCAGAACGGCAGCCGTACCTCCAGGCCGTTGGCGCGGCTCATCCGGTCCTTGCGGTCGAGCAGGAAGGGCAGGAACCGGGTGAGCTGGAGGTGGGACACCTCGCGCAGCCTGCGGTCGGCGCCGCTCTCGCCGTCGAGGTGCGGGACCTCGGCCAGCGCGTCCGCGTAGGTGTCGGCCACGTAGGCGTCCAGGTCGAGCACGGCGCGCAGTTCCGGCGAGAGCTGGGCGTTGCGGTTGCTCACACCGGCCGACCAGGGGAAGTTGTGCGTGGGTTGCCCGGACTCGGCCAGGAACCACGGGTACCCGCCGAAGAGATCGTCGGCACCCTCGCCGGACAGGGCCACCGCGGCCTGCTTGCGGACCTGCCGGAAGAGCAGCAGCAACGACGCGTCGAGGTCGCCGACGCCCGGCATGTCCCGGGCGCGCAGGGTGGTGTCCAGTTCCTCCAGAAGCGAGGGCGCGGCGACGACGACCTCGCTGTGCCGGGTCCCCACGTGGTCGGCCACCAGCCGGACGAAGGGCGCGTCCCGGCTCAGGTGCAGGGCGTCCGCCCGGAAGTCCTCCTCCGCGCCGGCGAAGTCGAGGGAGTACGTCGCCAGTTCGCGGCCCTCGTCCGCCAGTGTGCGCGCGGCCAGGCCGACGATCGCGCTGGAGTCGATCCCGCCGGACAGCAGGGCGACGAGCGGCACGTCGGAGACGAGCTGCTCGCCGACCGCCCGGCCCAGCAGCCGGCGGACCTGCTGGACCGTGGTGGGCAGGTCGTCGGTGTGCGGTGCCGTGCGCACCTGCCAGTACCGGTGTTCGTGGGCGCCGGTCCCGTCGACGCGCACCAGGTGCCCGGGGCGTACCTCGCGCAGATTGCGGTAGACGCCGGCGCCCGGGGGCTTGATGGCCACGGTGAAGAGCGCGGCGAGGCCCTCGGCGTCCACCTCGGCGGGGAAGAGCGGATGGGCCAGGACGGCCTTGGGCTCGGAGCCGAAGAGTGTCCCGCCGTCGCACCGGGTCCAGTACAGCGGCTTGATCCCGAGCCGGTCCCGCACGAGCAGCAGCGTGTCGCGGCGGGCGTCCCACACGGCGAAGGCGTACATGCCGGCGAGCCGGTCGAGTGCCGCTTCGCCGTGCTCCAGGTAGGCCGCCAGCACCAGCTCGGCGTCCGAACCGGTCTGCGGCAGGCGGCCTCCGTGCCGCAGGTGCTCCCGCAGCTCGCCGCGGTTGTGGATCTCGCCGTCGAACGCCACCACGACGTCGCCGGACCTGCTCACGGCCGACCCGGCGACGTCGGACCAGCGCGGTGCGCCGTCGGGGCCGGTGACGTGTCCGCAGCGTCCCAGCACCACGTGTGCCGAGGCCCATGTCGCGGTGGCGTCCTGACCGGCGCAGGCCATCGACGAGGCCATGGACGCCACCGTTCGGGTCTCGTCGGCCATCGGCCGGGCCCGGTCGATCCATCCGGTGATGCCACACATCAGGCGGCTCCCCCGTCCCGGCGGGCGTCGGCGGCGCCCTCCTCCACTCGGCGCAGGGACTCGGCCACCAGCGCGTCGACCGGCTCCGGCAGACGGCCCCAGTTGGCCTCGTCGTTCAGGTCCAGGACGCGGGCGAGCTTCCAGCCGAGGTACTGGCCGAGCGAGGCCAGGGGAGGCAGGGTCTCGACCGCCCGGACGGTGACCGTCAGGCCCGTGAACAGGGGTCCCAGGCGCCGGGCGAGTCCCTCGCACCAGGCCGTGTCCGGCTCGCCGTCGGTCGCCACCAGCAGCACCACCGAACGGTCGCGCACCACGAGCATGTAGTTGAAGACGGTGTGGTCGGGCAGCGGTGCCGACCACAGGGCCGCCTCGAGGTCGTTCTGCCGGATGCCGTTGCCGGCGAGCGTCACGACGTCCTGCTCCCGGCCGAGGGTGCGCAGCACCGGGGTGCGCACGCCGCACGGGCACGGGTCGGCGACGATCTCGACGCGGTCACCGGTCCGGTAGCGCAGCAGGGGCCGGGAGAGCAGGTCGAGGGTGGTGACCACGAGTTCGCCCCGGTCCGGCGAGCCGTCCACCGGCCGGATCCCGGAGTCGTCGGCGAGTTCCAGGAGATAGCTCTGCGTCTGCAGGTGCAGACCGCGCTCGGCGCAGGTCACCGCGGTCGTGCCGGTTTCGGACGAGCCGTAGGAGGACACGTACGCGGTGCCGCCGGTGAGGCGTTCCAGATGCCGTACGAAGCTCGGTCCGGTCTGCTCGGCCATCAGCAGCAGACGCTCGAACTTCGGCGTCGCCAGGCCGTGCCGGTGGGCGAACTGGATCATCTCCAGCAGGCGCGACGGCGGCCCCACGAAGACGTTGGCGGCCAGGGAGCCGACCAGCCGCAGCACCCTGCGGTAGTCGCCGGTGATGTTGTCCACCCACGGACGCAGGGACATCACCCCGAGGTACTCCAGCACCTTCTCGAACTGGTAGGCGGCCGGGGCGAACGGGGCGTTGATCAGGATGAGCGCGACGTCCCCGGGCCGCAGCACCTGCGCCCACAGCGTGCCGATGTTGATCGTGTTGATCAGCAGGTCGTCGACGGCCTTGGGCGCGGCCACCGGATCGCCGGTGGTACCGGAGGACTCGTAGTAGTGCAGGAACTCCGGGAGCGGCCGGGTGAACGCCTCGTTGCCGTGCCGGGCGAGTTCGCTCTTGGCGAGCAACGGCAGCTTGGGGAAGACCTCCTCCAGCGCCGTCCGCGGGTCCGGCGGCTGCCCGCCCCACAGGGCCGTGCGCAGCTCCTCGTCGTAGGTGTGGCGGTACAGCGCGCTGCGGGAGGCCGCCGCCAGTGTGGCCGTGAGCTTGGCGGCGTGCACCGCCGGCAGCTCCGCCTCCCCTTCGTGCGTCTGCCGGACCAGCCGGGTGTGCCGTTCCGCGAGGCGGCCGAGGGCCGCGCCGCGCTCTTCGTCACGCAGCAACAACATCTGCCAGCGTCCCTCCCGCCGTGAAGGCGGAGTCGTCGAGACCGGCCGCGCGTCGCAGCGCGCCGGATCCGATCAGGTGGATGACCGCGCTGATGTCGCGGTCGAGCCTGCGGTCGCGGTCCACGAACGCGGAGTGCTCGCGGATCAGCGCATGGACCGCCCGGATCGCGGGGGACGACTGCTCGACCCCGCGCAGCTCGATCGCCTGGGCGAGGGCGAGCAGGTGGATCGCGGCGGTCTCCCGGACCAGGCCGTTGATGGTCCGGGCGTCACGGGCCGCGATGGTGCCCATGCTCACCTTGTCCTGGTTGTGGGCCTCGGTGGACCGGGAGAACACCGAGGCGGGGTTGGCCTGTTTGAGGGCTTCGGCGGTGACGGCCGACGCGGCGATCTGCATGCCCTTGAAGCCGTGGTGCAGGCCGGCCTGCGGATCGTCCGGGTCGCGGGCGACGACGAGGTTGGGAGGCAGGCCGTTGTTGAACTTCTCGTCCACGACGAGGGCCAGCTGGCGGTCGAGGAGGTCGGCGAGTCCGGCCACGGCCGTCTTCAGGGAGTCCATGGCCTGGCCGACATGGCCCGCGTAGAAGTTGCCCCCGAGGTGGAGTCCGCCCTCCCGGGCGTCGAAGAGCGGGTTGTCGCTCGAGGAGTTGATCTCGACGCCGAGCCAGCGCTCCGCCCACTCCAGGGTGTCGTGCACGACTCCGATGATGTGCGGGGCGCACCGCACCGAGTACTTCTCCTGGACCGGCTCGTCGAGCTGGACGTATCCGCGGCCGGTCAGCCGCTCACGGCGCAGCAGTATCTCCTCGAAGGAGGTCGCGAGCCGCGAGCCGGTGAGCAGCGCGCGGACGGACGCGGCGCTCGTGACCTGGCCGGGATGCGGTTTGTTCTCGTGCACGAAGGCGTGCATCGCCGAGGCGTTGCCGCGCAGGGCCTCCAGTGTCATCGCGGTGGTCAGCTCCGCCACGAAGGCGAGTTCCCGGGCGTCCCAGGCGGCCAGCACCGCGTAGGCGGCGGTGAAGGACGTGCCGTTGATGAGCCCGATGCCCTCCTTGGGCTCCAGCAGCAGGGGCTCCAGTCCCTCGGCCAGCAGCGCGTCCAGCGCGGGCCGGACCCGGCCCCGGTGGCTCACCTCGCCCTCGCCGATGAGCGCGGCGGCCAGGTAGCACAGCGGGACCAGGTCGCCGCTGGCGCCGAGCGATCCGCGCTCGGGGATCAGCGGCAGGATGTCGCGTTCCAGACACTGCAGCAGCCGGTCCACGACCTCGGGGCGGACGGCGGAGGGGCCACGGGAGAGCGCGTTGGCCCGGATCAGCATCGTCGCCCTGGCGACCGCCGGTTCCGCGGCCGGGCCGACGCCGTTGAGGTGGTACAGGATCAGGTTGCGCTGGAGGTCACGCGCCTTGTCCGGCGAGACCTGCCGGGTGCAGCTGTCACCGAAACCGGTGGTGACGCCGTAGATCGGGATCTCCTCGGCCATCAGGGACAGCTTCAGGTCCACGGACGCGCGCATGCGTTCCCGGGCCTGTGCGGAGAGCGTGACCCGTACCGGCGGATCGCCACCGCGGGCGGCCCGGGCCACATGTCGGGGTGAGAGTGAGGCGCCGTCGAGCGCGAGCCCCTGGGCGGTAGGTGTGAAGGGTATGCCTGACACCTCGTTACCTTTCCGGCCGGACGGGTGGTGGTGGTCAGCCTCCCCGACCTCGTGGCGCCCGGTCTTCGGTCCTACGGCCTGTTGCGCACCTGTCCGTCGGGCGGGCCCGGCGCGCCCGGCGGCGGCATAGGATCCTTCGCCGTCGGCCGGCCGCCCTGCCGCGCCCGGAGAGGAAGAAGAGGCGATGGACGCCCCACCACCGACCGAGTCCGCCCGGCGGGCGGCGCATACCGGCACGGCTCTGCACCACCTGACCGAGGGGCCGGGTGACGCGCCGCTGCTGGTCCTCGGACCGTCCCTCGGCACGTCCGCCGCCGTGTGGGAGCCCCATCTGCGGGAGCTTGCCGCGGACTTCCGGCTGCTGCGCTTCGATCTGCCGGGGCACGGCGGGTCGGGCCCGGGCGTGCTGCGCGATCCGTCACCGGGCGGCACGACGATGGACGATCTGGCGCGGCTGGTCCTGGACCTCGCCGACCGGTACGGCCGGCGGCGCTTCCACTACGCGGGCATCTCGCTCGGCGGTGCGATCGGGACGGCACTCGCGGCCCTGCACCCGGAGCGGGTCGCCTCGCTCGCCCTGGTGGGCAGTTCGGCCACCTTCGGCGACCCGGGCCGGTGGCACGCCAGGGCCGCCGAGGTCCGCGCACGGGGCACCGGGCACCTCCTCGCGGACTCTCCCGGGCGCTGGTTCGCCGACGCGGGGGCCGCCGCCACCCCGCGCGGCGCCGCCCTGCTGGGAGACCTCGCCGGCGCCGACCCGACGGGGTACGCGGCCTGCTGCGACGCCGTCGCGAGCTGCGACCTCGTCCTCGACCTGCCGCGCGTCACGGCGCCCACGCTGGTCGTCACCGGAGCCCGTGACGTGGCGACCCCGGCGAGCCATGCCGAGGAGCTGGCGGCCGGGATCCCGGGGGCCCGGCTGGTGACGGTCGGCTCCGGGCACCTGACCGGTTCACCCGCCGAGGCACGGGAGCTGACCGCGGTCCTGCGGGACCACCTGACGGCCGCCCTCTGAACCGGCGGACGGGGCCGCGTGGATCAGGGCGCGGGCGGTCCCGGGCGGGGCGTCGGAGCCCGGGGCCGGGGGATCAGGACGCGGACTTCACCGCGCTCCGGTCCGGCCGGGCAGGGCGGTCCCGCCAGGCCGGGAGCAGCGCGAGCACGATCAGCGCGCTCGTGCACACGAAGCCCCACGGGTAGCCGGTCTGCTGGACGAGCAGGCCGAAGCAGACCGCGCCGACGCCCATGCCCGCGTCGTAGGCGATGTTCCACAGTGCGCTCACCGTGCCGTAGCCCGACGCGGGCACCCGCGCGTACATCAGGGTCAGCGTGGCGTTCTGGGTGACGCCGAAGCCGATGCCGAACAGGGCCACGCCGGTGACGACGGCGACGGCGCTGTGCGTGTACGCCGTGACGAGCATGCCCGCCGCCGACAGGGCGAGACCGGGTACGACCAGCCGGGACGAACCCGTGCGGTCGCCCATGCGGCCGGCCACCCAGCGGGCCACGGAGGCCCCCGCGGGCTGCACGAACAGGGCCACGGCCACCAGTTCCGCGGACGCCGAGGGAACGGCGAGCGGCAGGAAGGTGACCACGATCCCGGCGGCCACCGCGGTGACCGCGAACAGGACGGCGGGCCGGAGAAGGGCCGGATTGCGCACGCCGTCGAGGATGCCGATGCGCGGACCGGCCATGGTCTCCCTCTCCGGCAGACCCGGTATCGACAGGATCGCGGCCAGCGCGCACACACCGGCGGCCACGCCCACCGTCGTGTACCCCACCTCGGAGGCCAGCCAGACGCCCAGGGGCAGCCCCAGCAGCGAGGGCACGCCGGAGACGATGCCGACCACGGCCAGCCCCTCCCCGCGCCGCTCGGCGGGGATCAGTGACGCGGTCAGCGCCCCGCCCGCGACGACCGTCAGCGCGAAGCCCACACCGCGCAGCAGGCAGACCACCGTGATCCAGCCGATGCCGGAGAACGCCGTCAGCGCCAGCGCCGGCGCGCCGAGCAGCAGCAGCCCTGTCCCCAGGGTCAGCCGGTACCCGAAGCGTGCCACGAACCGCGGCGCCGCGAGTTCACCGAGGACCGTGGCCAGCATCAGGGCGCCGGTGGTGGCTCCGGCGCCGTTGCCGCCCGCCCCCGATTCCTTCGCGTACAGGGGAACGACCGACAGCAGGAGGTAGAAGCTCGCCGACGCGCCGATCACGCTGACGAAGCGGAGCATCAGCGGGCGTGTCACCAGCGGCGGCCGGGCCTGCGGCGGTGCCGTGGGCGGTGACGGGTTCGGTGCGTCGGTGGTGGTCATGGCAGGAACGTAGGCGTCAGGAAGCTCACCGGTAAGCTCCAATTCCATGTCACCTGAGTGGGCCAATGTGTCGCCGGACCTGCCCGTCGTCCTCGACCGCGCGAGTGACGAACCCCTGCGCTCCCAGTTGGAACGCCAGGTGCGCGAGGCGATCCGCACCCGCCGGCTGCGGGTCGGCGAGCGGCTTCCGCCGTCCCGTGAACTGGCCGGCACACTGGGGTTGTCGAGGGGGCTGGTGCAGGAGGCCTACGCCCAGCTGCGCGCCGAGGGCTATCTGACGGCGCGCGTGGGCTCAGGCACCCGCGTGGCCGCCGGAGCCTGTCCCCCGGCCGCGCCGCCGCCACCGCCGGCCGGGACGCCGCCGCGCCTGCCGGCCGACTTCCGCTGGGGCGTACCGGACCTGAGTGCGTTTCCCCTCGCCGACTGGCTGTGGGCCGTGCGGGAGGCGGGCCGTCGGATGCCCGTGGCGGACCTGGACTACGGCGACCCCCGCGGCAGCGCGGTGCTCCGTGAGGTCGTCGCGGGCTACGCACGCCGGTTGCGTGCCGCCGCTGCCGACCCCGAGCACACCGTGATCTGCTCGGGGTACGCCCAGGGCCTGTCGCTGGCCCTGCAGGCCCTCGCACGGGGCGGTGTGCGGTCCGTCGCCTACGAGGACCCCGGCTCGCCCGCCTCCGTCCGCGCGGCCGCCGCGGCGGCGGGGCTGGAGACGGTGCCGGTGCCCGTGGACGAACGCGGCATCGACGTAGGGGCGTTGGCCGCCACCGGGGCGCGGGCCGTCGTCGTCACCCCGGCACACCAGTGGCCGACCGGCGTGGTGCTCGGTCCCGAGCGGCGGCTGGCCCTGATCGAGTGGGCGGCCGGCCACGACGCGTTCGTCATCGAGGACGACTACGACGCCGAGTTCCGCTACGACCGTGAACCGGTCGGGGCTCTGCAGGGGCTCGCGGCGGACCGGGTCGTCTCCATCAGCACCGTCAGCAAGTCCCTGGCACCGGCCCTGCGCATCGGCTGGCTGCTGTGCCCGCCGGCGCTCACCGAGACCCTCGTGTCGGTCAAGCACGTCAGCGACCGCGGCTCACCCGTCCTCGACCAGCTCGCCCTCGCCAGGATGATCGAGTCCGGCCGGTTCGACCGGCATCTGCGCCGCATGCGGACGACGTACTCGGCACGGCGCACAGCGCTGGTCACGGCGCTTCGGGAACACGCCCCGGGCGTGGCCGTGACGGGCCTCGCCGCGGGCTTCCATGCCGTCGCCCACCTGGGAGAGGGCGCCGACGAGCGGACGGTGACCGCCGCCGCCCGGGCCCGTTCGGTCGGCCTGTACGGCATGAGCGCCTGCCGTACGTCGCAGTCGCCCGCACCGGCCCAACTCGTCCTCGGCTTCGGCAATGTCGGGGAACGTGCCATCAGCGCCGGCATCGCCGCGGTCGGCGACCTGCTGACGGGCGGCTGAGCGGCCGGGGCGGGGCCGGACCCGGGGCAGGGCCGAGAGGCGTACCCGGGGCCGAGGTCCGCGGTGCCGCGTCGGGTCCTTCGGCGATCCGGCCGGCCGCGGGTGAGGGCCCCCGCCGGCCGGGCCGGCCGGCGGGGGCCCTCACCCGAGAGGTTTGCGCACCGTCTACTTCCCGCACACGGGGGCGAGGGCGTCGGGCAGTTGTGGCCGCCCGGTCGCGAGCGCCGCCACCATCGCGCGTGCCTTCACCATCGTCTCGTCGAACTCCTCCACCGGGTCGGACAGCGCCACGACGGCGCCGCCCACGCCGTAGCTGACGGCGCCGGCCGTGGCCACGATGGTGCGGTTGACGACACTGAGATCGCAGCCGCCGCCGAGCGAGAACCAGCCGACCGCACCCGAGTACACGCCGCGGGGGCCCTGTTCGAGCCGGTCGATGATCTCCATGGTCCGCAGCTTGGGCGCGCCGGTCATGGAGCCGGCGGGGAAGGCCGCCCGCACGCAGTCCACCGCCGACAGCCCGTCGCGCAGGGTGCCGCGGACGGTGGAGACGAGATGGTGCACCTGCGGGAAGCTCTCCACCCCGCACAGCACGGGCACGTGGACCGAGCCGGGCCGGCAGACGACGTTCAGGTCGTTGCGGACCAGGTCCACGATCATCAGGTTCTCGGCCCGGTCCTTCTCGCTGCCCGCCAGACCGTCCCGCAGCCGCGCGTCCTCCGCCTCGGTGGTCCCCCGCGGACGCGTCCCCTTGATCGGCCCCGAGGTGACGGAGCCGTCGGGATCGACGGTCACGAATCTCTCCGGCGAGGCGCTGAGCACGGCCACGCCCGGGAAGTCGAGCAGCGCCCCGTAGGGCACCGGACTGATGCGCCGCAGCGTGGAGTAGGTGTGCAGCGGATCGACGTCGGTCTCGGCGACCGCCATGTTCGACAGGCAGATCTCGTAGGACTCGCCGTGACGCAGCTCCTCCAGGCACTCCCCGATCATCCTGAGGTAGGCGCCCTTGGCGTGGCGCAGCTCCACGTCCACGGCGGACCGGGCCGCCTGCGGTGTGCCGTCGTCCTCGCCGGGCGCGTACGGCAGGGCGCGCAGCCGTTCGGCGGCCGTGCCGAACCACTCGTCCACCTCCGCGTCGGCCTCGTGACGGCTGAGCCTGAGCAGGTGACAGGTCTGCTCGGCGTGGTCGACGACCAGCGCCCGGTCGGCGAAGACCAGGGCGGCGTCGGGGGTCTCGGCGGTGTGCGTGGTGCGCATGCCGAGGTCGGCCTTGAGTTCGTAGCCGAGGTAGCCGACATAGCCGAGCCGGAAGCCGAAGGGCAGGCCGGTACCGGTGTCGATGTGCCGGGCACGCAGCTCGGCGTCGAGGTACTCGAAGAACGTACTGCGCACCCGCCGCGTGGGCCGGCCGGTGCGCTCCACCTCGACGAGCCGGTCCGCGGCCCGGTAGGTGACGTACTCGCCGAGCGGCCCGGAGCCGTCACCCATCACGGAGAAGCGCGCACCCTGCCGGGCGCCGCCGCCGCTGTCCAGCCAGAAGCCGTGCGGGGCGTCGGCGAAGAGCGCGGTGTAGGCGGCCTCCGTATCGGGCGCCCAGGGCAGGCTGCGGACGTGCAGGTGGTACGGCAGGTCACGGTCCGTCGCCGGGCCCGCCGCCCGGGGGCGTCCGTGGCTGCGGTTCCAGCTGTGCGAGAGGTCGCGGAAGTTGGCCAGCAGTTCCCGGCCGTACTCCGTGCTGATGGACTCCGGGTGGAACTGCACGCCCCACAGCGGCCGGGTGCGGTGGCGGACGCCCATGAGCACGCCGTCCTCGGACCAGGCCAGTTCCTCCAGCTCCTCGGGCGTCGAGGTGACGGCCAGGGAGTGGTAGCGCACCACGGAGAAGGGTGACGGCAGGCCCGCGAAGAGGTCACGGCCGGTGTGGGCGACCTGGGAGAGGCGGCCGTGGCGGGGCTCCGGTGCCTGCCGCACCTCGGCGCCCAGGAGATGGCAGATGCCCTGGTGGCCCAGACACACCCCGAGGAGCGGAAGGTCCCACTCCAGGACCGCCTGGGCGCAGATGCCGAAGTCCTGGTGCCGGTCCGGCCGGCCCGGCCCGGGCGAGATCACGACGTTGTCGAAGTCCCGCAGGTCCAGGACCGACCAGTCGGCGTCGTTGCGGACGACCACCGGCTCCTGTCCGTTCACCTCCGTCAGGAGCTGATGGAGGTTGTAGGTGAAGGAGTCGTAGTTGTCGATGAGGAGCGTGCGGGTCGCCACTGCCTGTTCCCCCGTGCTCATCGTGCCCGCAGCACGGAGGCGTGTTCGGCGACCGCGCCGAAGACGGTCAGGGCGTCGTGCAGCGCGCCGACGTCATGGGTGCGGATGAAGTCCGCCCCGTCCAGGGCCGCGTGCATCTCGGCGGCCAGGGTCGCCGGCCCGCTCTGGGCGATCCCACGTCCGGTCACCGACCGCAGGAACGACTTGCGTGACGCGGAGATCATGACGGGCAGCGCGAACTGCTCCTTGAGCAGCCGGACTCCGCTCAGCACGGCGAACGACGTCTCCGGGTTGCTGCCCAGGAAGTAGCCGAGCCCCGGATCGACGACCAGCCGGTCGCGGGCGACACCAGCGGCCTGCAGGGCGGCCAGGCGCTCGGTGAAGAACTCCAGGATGCCGTCCCAGACTTCGGCCGGGTCCGTCGGTACCCGGGTGGCGGGTCCCAGTCGCTGCACCGAGTGCATGACGACCAGCCCGCAGCGCGCCGCCGCCAGTGCCTCGTACGCCTCCGGGTGGGGGAAGCCCTGGATGTCGTTCAGGTAGGAGACCCCGCGGGTGAGGGCGAAGCGCTGTGTCTCGGGGAGGAACGAGTCGACCGAGGTCGGTATGTTCTCGGCGGCCAGCCGGTCCAGTACGGGGGCCAGGCGTCCGCACTCCTCCTGCGCCGGGACGCGTGCGGAGTCCGGGTTGCTGGCCGCGGGACCGAGCTCGACGATGTCGGCCCCCTGCGTCCGCAGGTGCAGCGCCTGCCGGACGGCCGCCTCGGCGTCCAGGTAGCGGCCGCCGTCGGAGAACGAGTCCTCCGTGATGTTGACGATGCCGACGAGCAGCGGTCCACGGCGGTCGCCGGCCCGCAAGGGCTCACCGAGGGCCAAGGGGGCCATGAGATCCTCCATCCTCCAAAAGCGGTTCAGCACCGCAAGATTACGCACAGAACGAGTCCACGGCGAAAGGTTCTTCGGTCTTTCGCGCGATCATTCGGCAGTATCTTCCGAGATGCGGAGTTTGCCGATCACCAGGTGGCCGGTCAGCCGATCACCAGGTGGCCGGTCGGCCGGTGACCGGGTCGTCGGTCTGCCGATCACCGGCCGCTCGGATCAGAAGGTCACCGGCACCGCGTCGGGCCGCAGGGTGATGTGGCCGCCCCGCCACCGGACCGCGTCCGGCTCCACCGCGAGTGCGAGGCCGGGCAGCCGCCGGGCCAGCGTGCCCAGGGCGACCTGGACCTCCATGCGCCCCACGCCGGCCGCCGGGCAGTGGTGGGGGCCGTAGCCGAACACCAGGTGGCGATTGTCGGTGCGGGTGATGTCGAAACGGTCCGGGTCGGCGAACCGCCGCTCGTCACGGGACGACGCGTGCATCAGCGGGATGACGCCCTCGCCCTTGCCGATCCGGGTTCCGCCCAGTTCCAGGTCCTCGACCGCGATGCGCAGCAGACCCGCGTCCGAGGGCGGTGCGTAACGGAAGACCTCCTCGGTGGCCGACGGGGTCAGTTCGTCGGGCCGGGCCGTGAGCAGCTCCCACTGCTCGCGGTGGCGCAGCAGCTGGAAGACGCCCCGGCCCAGGGTGTTGACCGTGGTGTCGTGCCCCGCCAGCAGCAGTTCCGCGCCCAGCCAGGTCAACTCCCCCTCGGTGAGGCGGTCGTTGTCGTCCCGGGCCTGCACCAGCGTGCTGAGCAGGTCGTCGCGGGGCTCCTCGCGCCTCGCGGCCACCAGTCCCCCGACGTAGCCGGTGAACGCCTCCCGGGCGGCCAGCCGGCGCTCGTTCGAGGTGACGCTCATGAGCGTCTCCGTCCAGTCCTTGATCCGCTCCCGGTCGGCCACCGGCGCCCCGACGATCTCGCAGACCACCCAGATCGGCAGCAGGGCGCAGAACTCGGCGTACAGATCGACCGGTTGCGGCAGCCCCAGGAGCCGGTCGACGAGCTCGTCGGCGATCTCCTGGACCCGCGGCCGGATCTCGGCCGCCCGCCGCGGCGAGAACGCCTGGCCGATCAGCCTGCGCAGCCGGGCGTGGTCGGGGCCCTCCAGGTTGAAGAGACTGAACGGGTTGTCACCGAAGTCCGGGCCGTTCACGACCCGCACCGCGCCCGGTTCCCGGAGCGCGGCTCTGGACAGGCGGCCGTCGGAGAGGGCGGCCATCACCTCGTCGTAACCCGTCACCGCCCAGGCCTCGTCCCCGCTGGGCAGCCGTACCCGGCTGACCGGGCACCGGGCCCGCAGGCCGCCCAGCTCCGCGGGCGGCTCGCCCGTCGGACCCGGGGCGAACGGGAAGCTCTGAGGGGAAGTATCCGCACTGGTCACGATGGTGATTCCTCCTCGACGGCGACGGGTGCGCATCACGTGCAGTCTGACGGCGTGCCGGTGCGCCGTCTTCGGATCCAGGTCCAGCTCACGGCCGCGCCGACCCGACCGGGAGTACAGGTACCGGCCCCGCCACCGGTCGGAAGACGGGGCGCGGCGGGAGGCCGCAGACTCCTCGGCGACGGTGCACAAGGACCGGGGCACGGCTCACCGGACCGCCCTTCGCCACCGCACAGGTACCGAACTGACCGGGGGAAACGTGTCGGGAAGACTCGCGAGTGACATTCTCGCCGTGGCAGCGCTGCGCCCCGGCGCGGTGGCCCTGGCGGGCGCGGCCGCCGAGGGTGCGGACGTCACCTACGGCGAACTCGCGGCGCTGACGGAACACACCGCGGCCACGCTCGACTCCATGTTCGCCGCGGACCGCCCGCTGGCCCTGGCCGCGGCGGCCAAGACACCCGCCTCGATCGCCCTGATCCTGGCCTGCCTGGCGACCGGCCGCCCGCTGCTGGTGATCTCCGCGGACCTCGGCGAGGCCACCGCGTCCACCCTGCTGCGGCGCGCCGGGGCCCAGGCACTGGCCACGGTGACCGGTGACCGGACGGTGTGGACGCGGCTGCCGGCCGCGGCGGAGGCCCCCGCGGCCGTGCCGGGGGACACCGCCCTGATCCTCACCACCTCCGGATCGACCGGGGTGCCCAAACTCGTCCCGCTGACGGCGGCGGCGCTCGACGCCTTCACCGCGTGGGCGGGCTCGTGCTTCGGCCTGGACGGCGACAGCCGGGTGCTCAACCACGCGCCGCTCAACTTCGACCTGTGCCTGCTGGACGTCTGGGCCACCCTGCGGCACGGCGGCCGTGTGCTCCCGGTCGACCCCGCGCGTGCCGCCGACGGCGGGTATCTGGCGCGCCTCGTGCGAGAGGGACGTCCGCACGTCGTGCAGGGGGTGCCACTGCTGTTCCGGCTGCTCGCCGAGGCGGGCGAGGACACCTGCTCCGACGACGTCCGGCACGTTCTGCTCACCGGCGACCACCTGGCCCGGGCGGTGCGCCGGCAACTGCCGCGGCTCTTCCCGCGCGCACGGCTGCACAACGTCTACGGCTGCACCGAGACCAACGACAGCATGCTCCACTCCTTCGCCCCCGCCGAGGAGGCGGAAGCGGAGGTGCTGCCCCTGGGAGAGCCGGTCCCGGGCACCCTGATCGCGGTGCTGGACGGCGACCGGGACGTCACCGGCCCGGGCAGCGGCGAACTGATCGTGTCGACGCCGTTCCAGACACCGGGCTACCTCGCCGAGCCCGCGGGGTCCGAGCGGTTCCTGCGACGCGACGGCCGCACCTGGTACCGGACCGGCGACCTCGTCGAGCGCGGAGCCGACGGCCGGCTCCGGCTCGTGGGCCGCACCGACTTCCAGGTCAAGGTGCGCGGCGTCCGCGTGAACGTGGAGGAGGTCGAGCGGGTGCTCGCCGGCTGTCCCGGAGTCGGCGAGTCGGCCGTCGTCGCCCTCCCCGATCCGGAGGCGGGCGTGGTCCTGCACGCCTTCGTACGTCCCAGCAGCGACGAGGTGACCGGCCTGAAGCTGCGCACCCTCTGCGCCGCCCGGCTCAACCGGGTGGCGATCCCCAGCCGCTTCCATCTGATCGCCGGTCCGCTGCCCGTGGGGCCGACCGGAAAGGTGGACCGTCGCCGTCTCCAGGAGCATGTGACATGAGTCTGAACCGTGAGATCACCCAGCACATCGTGGACGAGTACCTGCCCGGCACTCCTCCCGAGGAGCTGGAGGACTCCTACGACCTGCTGCGCAACGGAGTGGTGTCCAGCCTGCAACTGCTCAGGCTCATCACCTGGCTCGGCAACCGCTACGACATCCCCTTCGGGGACCTGGACGTCACCCCGGACGACTTCCGTTCGGTGGCGGCGATCGTCGCGCTGATCGAGCGGCACCGCCAGTCCGCCGCCGCGTCATCCCTTCCGGCCAACTGATTCGAGAGCAACGGGGAAAGCACGTGTTCGTACGTGAGAAGAACGACGTCCAGCCGGTCGAGTGGGGCAACGGCCTCAGCTACCGCATGGTGGTGGAGAACGACCGGATGGGCTTCACCGTCTGCCACACCATCGTGAAGGCGGGCACCAAGTCGATGCTGGAGTACCGGCGTCACCTGGAGGCCTGCTACTGCATCGCCGGCTCCGGCCGGGTGGAGGCCGCCGACGGCAGTGTCGGGCACGACATCCGGCCCGGCGCGCTGTACGCGCTCGACCGGCACGACGCCCACTACCTGATCGCCGACCCCGAGGGCGACCTGGAGCTGATCAGCGTCTTCAACCCGCCACTGCGAGGGGACGAGCGGCACGACCTCGACTCCGACGGCTTCTCCCACTACTGAGGAGACGGCGATGCCCTGGAACGACGAGCAACAAGAACTGCGCCGCGCGATCCGTGAGGTGTCCGGATCCGTCGGCACCGGACACATCGAGCGCGACAGCACCGGTACGTTCGACACGGACGGCTGGCAACGACTCGCCGGCGTAGGCCTGTTCGGGCTGCCGTTCACCACCGAGTGGGGCGGTCTGGGCAAGGACCTGGTCACCACGGTCG
Source organism: Streptomyces sp. NPDC048514 (assembly GCF_043199955.1). Classification (NCBI taxonomy): domain Bacteria; kingdom Bacillati; phylum Actinomycetota; class Actinomycetes; order Kitasatosporales; family Streptomycetaceae; genus Streptomyces; species Streptomyces sp. NPDC048514. The sequence goes on from NZ_JBICWT010000009.1 coordinate 112,813, forward strand.
CCGTCCTGGAGGAACTCGGGTACGGCTGCCACGACGCGGGACTGAGCTTCTCCGCCACCACCCACCTCGTGAGCACCGGCGTCCCGCTGCAGAGGTTCGGCTCGGCCGCGCTCAAGTCCCGTTACATGCCCGGGATCTGTGCCGGCACCACGATCGGCGCGCATGCCATCACCGAGCCCGGCGGCGGGTCGGACATGACGAGCATGCGGACGAGCGCCGTCGTGGACGGCGACGACTTCGTACTCAACGGCAGCAAGGCGTTCGTCAGCAACGGGCCCATCGCCGACGTGATCGTGGTCTACGCACGCACCGGCGAACCCGGTGACATCGGCGGCCTCTCGGCGTTCCTGGTGCGCCGGGACAGCCCCGGCCTGTCGGTCGGACAGCCGGTCGGGAAGCTGGGCCTGCGGACGTCACCGCTGGCCGAGGTGTTCCTGGACGACGTCCGGGTGCCCCGCGACCACGTGATCGGCGGAGTCGGCGCGGGCTTCCTGGTGTTCGACCACGTGATGCAGTGGGAGATCCTCTGCGGGTTCGCCGTCACGACGGGCGAGATGCGCAGGCGCCTGGAGCGGTGCGTCCGGTACGCCCGCAGCCGACGGCAGTTCGGCACCCACATCGGCTCCCACCAGGCCGTCTCCCACAAGCTCGTGGACCTGCACATCGACGTGGAGACCGCCCGCAAGTGGGTCCACGACACCGCACTGAAGGCACAGTCCCGCGAGGACGTGGCCGCCGACATCGCCACCACCAAGCTGATCGTCAGCGAGGGGAACGTGCGATCGGCACTGGCGGCGGTCCAGATCTTCGGCGGCTACGGCTACACGACCGAGTACGGCCTGGAGAAGGAACTGCGGGACGCCGTGGGCGGCACGATCTACTCCGGAACGTCGGAGATCCAGCGCGAGCGACTCGCCGTCCTCATGGGGCTCGACCGTCCCCTCACCCGGAACTAGGAAGGGGCAGACATGGCAGAGACCCTGGACGCGCCGCTGGCGCCGACGGAATTCCTGGACCACACGTCACCCGTGGTCCGCGCATTCGTCGAACAGGTGCTTCCCGCAGGGGACGTACCCGAGGGCGAGGGCGTCGACGACGACGCCGAACGCGCCCGGCGCAACGCGGTCGCGCTGTACTACGCCGTCCGTGACACCATCCCGTACGAGGTGTACGGCGCCGACCTGACCCGTACCGGTCTGAGCGCGAGCGGTGTGCTCGACCGCGGCTACGGCTTCTGCGTCCACAAGTCCATCCTCTACGCGGCCGCCGTGCGGTCGGTGGGCGTCCCCAGCCGGCTCTACTACGGGGACGTGCGCAACCACCTGGCCTCTCCCCGGCTGCGCGAACTGGTCGGCGGGGACGTCTTCCGCTTCCACAGCCTCGCCGTGGTACGGCTCGGCGGCCGCTGGGTCAAGGCCACCCCGGTGTTCAACAAGATGCTCTGCAAGCTGTACGGCATCAAGCCGCTCGAGTTCGACGGGCGCAGCGACAGCCTCTACCACCCCTTCGACGAACAGAACCGGCGGCACATGGAGTTCCTCCACGTCCACGGCGAGTTCGACGACGTGCCCTACGACCTCGTGTACGAGGGGATCAGGACCGCCCATCCCAGGCTGTTCGCCGGCTCGCACACCACCGCTTCCGGATCCCTGGTCGCCGAGGCGGCCGGTCCGACGCTCTGAAAAGGAATTCCAGCATGGACAGGACGCGGTTCTCGCTCGCCGAGAACGAGGCCCCGACGACGTGGTACAACCTGGCGGCGGACCTGCCGGGGCCCGCGGTGGCGGCGCCGCTCAACCCGCGGACGCATCAGCCGCTGACGCGCGCGGAGATGGCGCACACGATGCCGGAGCCGCTCATCGAGCAGGAGCTGAGCACCGAGCGTGAGATCGAGATCCCGGAGGCGGTCCGGGAGCTGTACGCGCTGTGGCGGCCCGCACCGCTCTTCCGCGCCCGCCGGCTGGAGCGCGAACTGGGCACTCCGGCCCGCATCTACTACAAGTACGAGGGCGGAGCCCCGACCGGCAGCCACAAGCCGAACACCGCCATTCCGCAGGCCTACTACAACAAGCTCGCCGGAAAGACCGGGCTGGTCACCGAGACCGGTGCCGGGCAGTGGGGCAGCGCCACCGCGCTGGCCGCCTCGTTCTTCGGGATGACCGCCAAGGTCTACATGGTCAAGGTGAGCTTCGAGCAGAAGCCGTACCGCCGGGCCCTGATGGAGACCTACGGCGGCGAGTGTGTGGCCAGCCCCAGCACGGAGACCGAGGTCGGCCGGAAGATCCTGGCCGACGACCCCGACTGCCCGGGCAGCCTGGGCATCGCCACCTCGGAGGCGCTGGAGGCCTTCGCCCAGGATCCCTCCCTCGGTTACGTCCTCGGCAGCGCGGCCAATCACGTCCTGCTGCACCAGACGGTCATCGGCCAGGAGGCCATCCGGCAGATGGAGCTGGCCGAGGACTACCCCGACATCGTCGTGGGCTGCTCCGGCGGCGGCAGCAACCTGGCCGGCCTGTCGTTCCCGTTCCTCGGCGAGCAGCTGCGCGGCGGCCGCAAGGTGCGGGTCATCGCCGTGGAGCCGGCCGCCTGCCCGACCCTCACCCAGGGCACCATCGCCTACGACTACGCGGACACCGGCCGGCTGGGCCCGCTGTTCCGGATGCACACGCTGGGACACGGGTTCGTGCCCCCGGCCGTGCACGCGGGCGGACTGCGCGCCCACGGCATCGGCCCGCTGGTCAGCCGATGCGTGGAGGACGGCCTGATGGAGGCGACGGCGGTGCCGCAGACCGCGTGCTTCGAGGCCGGCGTGCAGTTCGCCCGCAGCGAGGGCATCGTCCCGGCCCCCGAGTCCACGCACGCCGTCCGGGTGGCGATCGACGAGGCGCTGCGCTGCCGCGAGGAGGGCACCGCCAAGACGATCCTGTTCGGCCTCTCCGGCCACGGTCACTTCGACCTCGCCGCCTACGAGCGCTACTTCGCCGGCACGCTGGCCGACGACCGTCCGGACGAGGCGCTGCTGGCCGACGCGGCCGACGGCATTCCGCGGCTGGACCTGGGATGATCCCTTCCCGCACGGTCGCCGTCGTCGACGCCGACGGCATCGGCGCCCACCTTCCCGGCGCGCTGGCCCGGCAGGGTCTGGGCAGTGTCGTCGTACGCTCCGACACCCCGGACGGCGTCTTCTCCGACGGCGCGGGAGGGGGCGGGGCGGACCTCGTGCACACGGGTGACGTGACGGCCACCGCGGAGGCGCTGCGCGAGCACGGCGTCGACTTCGTCGTCGCGGGCACCGAGTCCGGCGTGCTGCTGGCCGACGCCCTCTCCGCCGCGCTCGGGACTCCGGGGAACGGCATGGCCCGGCCTGCCGCCCGCCGCGACAAGTACGCGATGGCGCAGGCCGTGGCCGCCGCGGGCCTGGCCACGGCGGCGTCGCTCGTGACCGGCTCGCTGCCCGAGCTGCGGGACTGGGTGCACGGCAGGGGCGAGTGGCCCGTGGTACTCAAGCCGCGGGCCAGCGCCGGCACGGACCAGGTGCACTTCTGCCACTCCGCCGAGCAGCTGGACGCCGCCTTCGCCGGCATCAGCGCCGCCACCGACCGCTACGGCGGCCGCAACACGACGGTGCTCGCCCAGCAGTACCTGCGCGGCGAGGAGTACTTCGTGAACACCGTCAGCCGTGGCGGTGCCCACCATGTGGTGGAGGTGTGGCGCTACCACAAGTCCCTGATCGCCGGCACCGTCCCGATGTACGACTACGAGGAGCCCGTGCCGCCCGGCGCGCCGGGTGTCCAGCAGGTCACCGAGTACGCGCTGGCCGTGCTGGACGCGCTGGAGATCCACAACGGGGCGGCGCACACCGAGGTCATGCTCACTGCCGGCGGACCGGTACTCGTCGAGTGCGCGGCCCGGCCCGGCGGCGCGCACGCGCCGGAGGTGGTCTCCCGCTGCCTGGGCACCAATCAGATCGACCTGCTCGCCCAGGTGATCGCCCGGCCCGGCGACCTGACGGACGGCACCCTGCCGCGGTACCGGATCGACCGGCCGTTGCGCTATGTGTCGCTGATCAGCGAGGTCGAGGGTGTGATCCCCGACGCCGGGCGGCTCGCCCCGGTACGTGCCCTGCCGTCCTTCACCGAGCTGGTCCTGGCCGCGCCGGAGGGCGCCGCCGTCCACCCCACCGTGGACCTGGGCAGCTCGCCCGGCTACGTCTACCTGAGCGCACCGGACGCCGGCCAGGTCGAGGCCGACTACCGGCGGCTGCGGGAGCTGGAACGCGCCGGCCTGTACGAGGCACCGGTGCCCACCGCGGCCGACGCCCGCTGACCGGCACCCGTTCACCCATTCCGTCCCTTTACCGAGGAGCCTGAAGAGATGTCCGTCGAGACGATGTCCGTCGAGAACCTGGACCGGCTGGCCGAGTACCCCGCCGACTGGAAGCACACCGAGAAGCGCATCCACCCGGGCGAGCACCTCGGCCTGCCGGACGCCTGCCTGAAGTGGTACGACATCCGGGCCGTGGACCAGGAGGCCACCCCCGAGGTCACCGAGGAGGCGCGCGCGTTCCTGCGCACCGAGGCGGCCGAGGGCCGGCTGGAGTTCCGCAAGGAGTTCGGGTTCGTCCTGAACCACCGGTGCGGCGACAAGTACTTCATGATCGTGTGTGTCTGGCGCAACAAGAACGAGATGTGCCAGGCGATCTACGCCCGGGACGAGTCGGGCTACGGCCCCTACCAGGCCGCGCCGGGCACCCTGCGCGCCACGCAGGAGGTCGTCGAGCTCGACGCCACCTCCCACGAGCGCCGGGGCTGGTCCCGCTATCTGCAGTCCTCCCGTGACGCCGCCGCCAAGCAGGCCTACCTGGACGACGCCTGCACGGGGCAGCTCGTCTGAGGGTCTGTTCCTCTTCCGCCATGCCCACAGAAGGAGCGACCGTGACAGATCCCGCACACCGGACGCACCGTAGCGCCGCGGGCTCGGCAGGCAGGCTGGTCATCCTCGGTGTGGCCGCGAGCGACAGCCACGCCGTCGCCAACCACCTCATCGCCCACGGCCTGCGCGCGCACGGCTTCGACGTGGTGAACCTGGGGACGTGTACACCGGTCCAGGAGTTCGCGGCGGCGTGCCGGGAACACCCCGAGGCGGAGGCGGTGCTCATCGGCAGCATGAACGGGCATGCCTACGAAGACCTCAGGGAACTGCCCGCGGCCCGCGCGTCGGGAGCGATCGCGTGCCCGGTGGTCCTCGGTGGCAACCTGTCGGTGGGCAGCACCAAGGACGCGTCCGCGACCGAGCGGCTCCTGTCGCTCGGCGTGGACCGCATCGTCACCGACCCTTCCCTGCTGCCGGCCGTCCTCGACGAACTGCGCGCCGCCGGGGCCGGTTCGGCGGCTCCCGCCCCGCGGCAGGACGGGCTGGGTGCCGCGTGAACGGCGTGCTCCCGCTGGACGCCGCCCTGTCCGGGGGCCCGGCGCTGCCCTCGCTCCGCGAGTCGGCGGCGTACCTCGGGCAGCTCGGCAAACCCACCGCGGAACAGGTGCTGCGGCAGGCGCACGACACCGGCCGGGTCGCGATCCAGCCGCGCTGCGGCGTGGGCGGGCACCGGGAGATGAAGCGGCTGCTGACGGCACTGGAAGCGGAGGCCGGGCCCGACATCCTCACCGTCACGATCGACTCGCACACCCGCCTGCTGCGGTTCGGGCAGGCCCGGCGCGCGCTGCGGGAGAATCCGGCGGACCTCAACGGATACCCGCTGGTGACCCACGGCTGGCGTCGCGGCCGGGACCTCAACGAGGCCGTGTCCGCACCGTTGGAGGTGCGGCACGGCTCGCCCGACGCCCGGCTGCTGTTCGAGGTGGCCGTGGCGTCCGGCATCACCTCGTTCGAGGGCGGCGGCATCTCCTACAACCTGCCCTACTCCAAGGCGGTTCCGCTGGCCGAGTCGCTGGCGGCATGGGAGGCGGTCGACCGGCGCTGCGGTGAGCTGGCGGATCTGGGGGTGGTGATCGACCGGGAACTGTTCGGGACCCTGACCGCCGTGCTGGTCCCGCCGTCCATCAGCCTGGCCGTCAGCGTACTGGAAGCCGTTCTGGCGGTGCGGGCGGGCGTGCGCTGCGTCTCGATCGCCTACCCGCAAGGGGGGCACCTGATCCAGGACGTCGCGGCGCTCCGGGCGATTCCCGAGCTGGCGGCGAGATATCTGGGGCCGGACGTACTGGTGCCCGCGGTCCTCCACGAGTTCATGGGCGTCTTCCCGCGGCTGCGCCGGCACGCGGAGGACCTCATCCTCTACGGTGCGCTCGTGGCCCGCCTGGGCGGAGCGTGGAAGGTGATCACCAAGACCCACCAGGAGGCCGCGGGCATCCCGGACACCCGGGCCAACGTCGAGGGGCTCCGGCTGGCGGACCGCGCCAACTCCCCGTTGCTGGGCTTCGTGACGGTGGACGAGGACCGGGTCGGCGCCGAACGCGACCGTGTCCTGGCCGAGGTCGACGAACTCGTCGCGCCGGTGCTCGGCCGGGGCGGCGACCTGAAGGCGGCCATCGTCGACGCGTTCGCCGAGGGGACGCTGGACATCCCGTTCAGCGCGAGCCGCCACGCCCGCTCGCAGATCATTCCCGGCCGGGACCGGGACGGCGCGATCAGATACCTGTCCGCAGGGTCCCTGCCCTTCTCGCGGCGCACCCTGCGGCTCAACGACGATCTGCTGGGCGGCCGGGGCGGGGAACCCATCGGGCAGATGCTCGACGCCGTCACCGCGGACATCTACTACTTCCCGGACCTGTTCGGGGAGCAACGGCCCTGACCCGGCACCACCCGACCACGGATCACCGGATCCGCAGTGAGAAAGCGATGCATGCCATGACGCCAGCCAAGCGCCTGCTCCTCGTGGGCGGTTCGGCCACCCATCTGTCCAAGGCCCGGGCCAGCGGGGCCGACATCGTCTGGATCCGTATGCCGGACGAGGTCGGGCCGGCCGACGCCGAACGCGGCGTCGAGGTCGTCCGCGCCGATTACGCGGACGAGGAGACGCTGGGCCGTCTGGCGTCGAAGGCACACGCCGAGCGGCCGTTCGACGCCGCGGTGTCGCTCACCGAGCCCGGCCTCGATCCCGCGGCCCGGGTGAACGACCTGCTGGGGCTCACGGGCACCGGTTACGAGGTCGCGCACCGGTTCACCGACAAGTACCTGATGCGCCGCCACCTGGAGGAGACGGCGGCGCCCGGGGTACGGATCGTCGCCTCCGCCCTGGTCGAGGACCACGAAAGCCTGCGCCGGTTCGGTGCCGCGCACGGTTACCCGTTCATCGTGAAGCCGACCTGCGGCACGGCCAGCTTCGGGGTGCTGAAGGTCGACGGGGAGGACCGGACGGAGGCGGCCTGGCAGGAGATCGGCCGGCTGCGCTCCTCCGACCACCCGCTCGTCCACGCCTACGACCTGGGCGAGTTCATCATGGAGGAGTACATCGACGGACCGCTCTGCAGCGCCGAGACCTTCAGCTTCGCCGGTCACCACGTGGTCGTGACGGTCACCGAGGCCATCACCGAGGACAGCAATCACGTGCACGTCGGGCATGCCGTACCGGCCCGGATCAGCCCGGCCGTCGAGGCGGACGTGGTGCGGGTGACGGCGAGCTTCCTGGACGCGATGGGATACCGCGACGGCGCCTCGCACACGGAGTTCAAGCTGACCCCTCGAGGGCCGGTGGTCATCGAGTCCCAGGCCCGGGTCGGCGGGGCGTTGCTCGGGGACCTCATGGAGAGCGTGTACGGGGTGGACCTGCAGGAACTGGCGTTCAGCTGGCCGCTGGGCGAGGCGCAGGCGCTGCGGGAGCGCCCCGAGCCCCGCGGCGGCAGCGCCAGTTGGCTCGTCGTCACGGAACCCGGGAAGGTGCGTGAGATCCGGGGCCTGGAGGCGATACTGGCGAAGCCGGACACCGTGGGCGTCGATCTGTGGGTGGGACCTGGTGATGTGGTCCGGCCCTTCGACGGTCAGTGGGACGGGCTCGGTCATGTGGCGAGCAGCGGCGACGACACCACGGACGCCATCGACCGCTGCCGGCGGTCGATGGCCGAGCTCCAGATCCTCACGGAGTGACTCAGGAGGCCGTGCTCCGCAGAAGGCGGCGGTCCCGCGCGTAGACGATGGCCTGCGTGCGGTTCCGCACGCCGAGCTTGCGGAGCAGGTTGGACACGTGGAACTTGATGGTGCGCTCGCTGAGCACGAGGGTGTCCGCGACTTCCTGGTTGGACATGCCCTTGATGACCAGTTCGAAGATCTCCTGCTCGCGCGTGGTGAGCGTGTCGAGCTGGTCGCGTGCGGGCATCGCCGGCATGCGCACACCGAGGAGGTCGACGAGTCGGCGCGCGAGTGGCGGGGGCACCACGGCGTGCCCCTCGGCGACCGCGCGGACCGCCGTCGCCACCTCGGCCGGCGCGCCGTCGTTGAGCACCACTCCGTCAGCGCCCTCGCAGAGGTACGTCAGCGCGTCGTCCAGCGCACCGGCGTCGGCGAGGATGACCACGCCCATTCGCCGTCCGGTGTCCTCGCGCAGACCGCGCAGCACCTCCGCGGTGTCCCAGGCGGGATCGGCGTCGTCGAGCAGCAGGGTGTGGGGGCGGCGAGCCGCCACCGCGTGGTTCAGCTGGTAGGGAGTGGTCGCCTCGGCGACTATCCGCAGGCCCGGTGCGTCCGCCATGACCGTGCGGAGCGCGACGCGTGTCAGGGCCCGGCTGGCCAGGATCGCGACCTTGACCTCCCCGTGGTGCAGGTGGTCCTCGTCCTCGGTCCGGCTGAATTTGGGCAGCGCTTTATGCGTGAGCATGGAGTCCTGTCCTTGTCCCGTTTTGATCGTGTCTACGGGCTTGAGAATTGATGTGCAGTTCCGGCGCGCGCGCTTTTCTTGTGGAAAGCGGCATAAAGCCGTGAACCCTGACCCGTCAGTAAGAATTCGGAAAGAATTCGCCGATGACTCTCGGCGAGACATGAGGGGGGTTCACGGTCGCCGGCGGCCAGGAGTTCTCCGACTCCCTCGAATGGCGGTCGCCTGCCCGTCGCGGTGCTCCAACTCAACAGCCCCCGTTTCCTTGCGCACCTGACACTCTGCGACCAGCCGGGCTACGTCGACGAAATCGCCCCCGCGATCATTTGAATGTCGAACAAAGCTCGTGACTGGTCATCGTGTCCCGGATCGAAGCTACGTGATCACCTGAGCGATTGTCCAGAAGTTTGCTTGCCAAGCACTGTCAAGTAACGCGACTCACAAGTGATCTGCGGAAACAAGCGCTTGTCCCCGCCGTGACCAGGCCCGATGGCCGCGAACCTGGCTTGGAATGTCCGTACTGCCGCGAGTTCGGTGATGTGCACGAAAGGGGGCGGTCCGTTTTGAAATCGGGATGAAATGGCGCCCCGCCCCCGCGGGTCAGGCCGTGCCGCCGGCGGCCGCGCGGATCCGGGCCGGCGCGTCCGGGTCCTGCCCGAAGGGGCTGAGCAGTGCCATGGACCGCGAACGGCTGCCCCGGGCAAGGTTGTTGGCCGCAAACCCGTGCAGCGTGCCGGACGGCCCCAGGTCGACGTACAGGAAGTCCCCGCGGGCCTGCATCGCCCCCATGGTGTCCCCGAACTCGATCGGCCGGCGGGCCACCCGCCAGAAGTGCCCGGCCGAGGGCCGTTCGACCAGCCGGCCGTCCACGCAACTCACCCAGGGAACACGGGGCGTGGTCAGCGCCACGCCCTCGAAGCAGTCGGCGAACCGCTCCCGTACGTCGTCCATGAGGTAGGAGTGGAAGCCGTGTTCCACCGGCACCCGCTGGTGCGGCACACCGGCCGCGCGCAGTTGCGCGGCGGCGCGGTCGAGCACGTCCGTCGTACCGGCGACGACGAGGTGCCCCGGGTAGTTCCGCGCCGCCACGTCGGTGCCGTGCAGGACGGGCACGTCGTCGAAGACCGTGGTGTCGGCGAGGACGGCGAGCATCCCGCCGGGCACCTCGTCGCGCAGCAGAGCGGCCTGACGCACCACCAGGCGCAGGCACTGAGCCGGCTCGACGGCGCCGGCCACCGCGGCGGCCGCGTACTCCCCCAGGCTGGCACCGAGCACATACCGAGGCCGGACCCCGGCGGCCTGCACCGCCTCCGCGAGCGCCAGTTGGAACATGACGATCGCGGGATGGGTGAAGCGGGTGTCGACGAACGGGTCCGACTTCCGCTTCGCCGGATCGAAGACCCGCTCCAGCACGGACTCGCCCGACTCCTCGGCGACCACGGCGTCATGGCGGATCAGCGCCGCGCGGAAGACCGCGTCCGCCTCGAACAGCTCGCGCCCCATCTGGTGGTACTGCGAGCCCTGCCCGGAGAACATGAAGACGGCGGGCAGCCTCTCCGGGCTGCCCACCGCGTCCGTCTCAGGCGACATGGACCCGTGACTCCAGCAGCCGCTCCGCCTGTTCGATCTCCAGGCTCCCGGCCATCACCTGGCGAAGCACCTCCTCCACCTGCGGTCCGCCCTGGTCCTGCGCCACCTGACCGGCCAGGTGGGCGGCGAACTCCCGGAGCGTCGGGTACTCGTAGATGACGGCCACCGGCAGATCGGTGCCGTACCGCTGGTTGACCGCGCGCATCCATTCCACGGCGATGACGGAGTCGAGACCGATGTCGATGAACTTGTCGTCGCTGCCCAGCTCCTCGACGGGGATGTAGAGCACGTCGGCGAGGCTGTCCGTCAGTTCGCCCACCAGCGCGGACACGTCCGCAGGGGCGCGCTCCGGGACAGGCTCCGCCGCAGGGATCCCGGGGAGCCACGCCGAGTGCCGGTCGCCCTCCGGGGCGGCGGACACCGCCTCAGCGGCCGCCAGCTCGGCCGCCAGCTCGCGGATCGTCGGGAACTCGTACACGTCGGCCGTCTCCAGAGAGGAGCCGAAGCGGCGGTTGACCGCGCGCACCCATTCGACGGCGACGACCGAGTCCAGGCCGATGTCGATGAACTTGCGGTCGACGCTCACCTCGCCCGGTTCCAGGTACAGCACCTCGCCGAGGCACTCGGCCAGTTGCCGCTCGAGCAGCGCGCGGTCCGCCGTACCCGGCGCGCGGTCCGCCGTACCCGGCGCGGGCGCCGCCGGCCGGCCGGAGGGAGCCGGAGACGAGGAGGGCGCCGGGAACGAGAATGCGGAGGGGGCCGGGGAGGGCGGTTGCGGCGCGGACCGCGGAGTGCCCGCGGAGGGTCCGGACAGCTCACGCAGCGCCATGCCCCGCGGCTTGGCCGCACCGGACCGCGGCATCGCCGGCCCCGGCCGGACGTACGAGGCGGTCGCGGTGAGCGTGATGCCGCCGGCCCCGGCCGGTGCCGGATCGACCGGTGCCGGGGCCGGTGAGGATCCCGGGACCGGGGACGACGGCGATGCCGGGGCCGCGGCCGCGGCCGATGCATGCGCCGATGCCGCGGCCGGTACCGGGCCCGTGGCCGTTGTCGCCGTTGTCGCCGTTGTCGCCGTTGTCGCCGTTGTCGCCGTTGTCGCCGTTGTCGCCGTTGTCGCCGTTGTCGCCGTTGTCGCCGTTGTCGCCGGGGGCGTTATCACGGCCGGTGCGTGGGCCGGGGCCGGTGTGGCGGCCGTGCCGCGGGCCGTCGCCTCGTGCACCGGGTCCGGCAGCCAGTACCGGCGCCGCTGGAAGGGGTAGGTCGGCAGATGGGCCCGGCGCGCCGGACCGTCCACCCGCAGCAGGTCCCACTCGATGGGGCAGCCGAGTGTCCACAGTTCGGCGACCTTGTCCAGTTTCCCCTTGGCAGCCCAGCCGCGCAGCATCGTCGCGGCGTCCTCGTCCCCGCCCAGCACCGCCAGGAGCCCGTCGTCCTCGACGGTGCCCTGCCGGCAGCGCGGGGCCCGGTCCTCCTCTCCGACGAACGCGCGCAGCTCGGCGGCGAGTTCGTCGAGGTCCGCCACGACGAAGGCCACCCGCTGCGGCATCTCCGTCCGGCCGGTCTGGAGGGTGTGGGCGATGTCCCGCAGCACCGGGTCGCCCCCGCGGCCGGGTTCGGTACCCGCCGCCTCGACCGCACCCAGCAGGTTCCGCGCCATCGTCCGCAGCTGCCCGGCCGTCCTGGCCGACATCGGTATCAGCTGACGGGTGCCGGTCGCGGCGCCCGCCTCGTGCTCCGCGGCGGCCCCGACCGGTACGTACTCCTCCAGCAGGACATGCGCGTTGCTGCCGCCGAAGCCGAACGAGCTCACCCCCGCACGGCGTGGGAGCACATGCCCGTCGGCGCCGTCGACGGCTTCCCAGGGCCGTGCCCGGTCCACCACGTAGAAGGGGCTGTCCTCCAGCTTGACCAGCGGATTGGGGTTCTCGAAGTGCAGCGTGGCCGGCAGTGTCCGATGTTTCAGCGCCGCCACGACCTTGAGCATCCCGGCCATGCCGGCCGCCGACTCCAGGTGGCCGATGTTCGACTTGACCGAGCCGAGCCCGCAGGTCTGCGGCAGCAGCCGCGTGCCCTGTCGCTCGGCCAGGCGTCCGAAGGCGGACTTGAGCCCGTGCACCTCGATGGGATCGCCGAGCGGCGTGCCGGGGCCGTGCGCCTCGATGTAGCCGACCGTCTCGGGCCCGACACCGGCCTGCGCGTAGACGCCGCTGACCAGGTCGGCGTGCGCCTTCGGGTTGGTGATGGTCAGTGAGTTCGTCCGTCCGCCGTGGTTCGTCCCGATGCCGCGGATCACCGCGTGCACGGCGTCGCCGTCGGCGATCGCGGCGGCCAGCGGCTTCAGCAGGACGACCGATCCGCCCTCGGCCCGTACGTATCCGTCCGCCCGGCTGTCGAAGGCCCGGCACAGGCCGTCGCCGGAGAGCATGCCGTTGCGGCCCAGCGCCGTGAACCGGCGGCCCGACCAGCACAGGTTCACTCCACCGGCCAGCGCGTACTCGCAGTCACCGTGTTCCAGCGCGCGGACCGCCTGATGCACGGCCACCAGTGAACCGGCGCACGCCGTGTCGATGGTCATGCTGGGCCCGAGCAGGTCGAACCAGTAGGAGATCCGGTTGGCGATGATCGCGGCCGAGGTTCCGGTCGGCAGGTATGCGTCGGGCGCACCGCCCCGAGCCTCGGCCAGCTCGGTGTAGTCGGAGTTGGCGACGCCCATGAAGACACCGGTCCGGGACCCCTTCAGGGCGTCCGCCCGGTACCCGGCGTCCTCGATGGCCTGCCAGGCGAGTTCCATGGCGAACCGCTGCTGCGGGTCCATGAACATCGCCTCGCGCGGCGAGATGTTGAAGAAGGTGGCGTCGAACGCGTCGGCGTCGGCCAGGAAGCCACCGCGTACGACGGGCTCGTCACCCGCTTCCGCCTCGGGGTCGCCGCGTCCCGCCTCTCGCCGGTCGGCCGGCAGATCGCCGATCACGCAGCGGCCCTCTTCCAGCAGCCGCCAGAACTCGTCCATCGACTCCGCGCCGGGGAACCGCAGGCTCGCACCGACTATGGCGATCCCTTCGGCCCGGGCGCTTCCGCTGTCCCCGGAGCCGTCATCCACACGTGTCATAACCACTGCCCCCGTTCTCTCAGACCGGCCTGACGCCGCCCTGCTTCTGGTGAACGAACTCGGTGATGCCCGAAAGGGACACCAGCACGTTCATGAACAGGTCCTCGTCGGTCATCTCGACCTTCAGGTCCTGCTGGAGGAACCGGAGGATGCTGAGGTAGTCCCGCGACTCGATGACTCCCGCCTTGAAGAGATCCGTGTCCTCGGTGATCTCCTCGTCGAAGTTCACCAGGAGGGTCTCCTCCATGAACTGCCTGATCTGCTGCCGCACTGCGTCCATCACCATGGTGTCCTTAGCTGTGAAACGTCGTTCTCGTGTGCGTGTACGGGGGCGGGCTACGCCTGGTCGGCCTTGCGCCCCCGAATGGTGCAGACCTTGCGGCGCCACAGCAGCCTGCCGTCCCGCTCGGTGAATTCGGTGGCGATGTCCGCGTCGGCGAGCCCGGCCGTCAGGAGCCGTTCGATCTCGGCCCGGCCGGCCGCCGTCTGGGCGACGTGGTCCACGTAGTCGTGGAAGTCGAGGAGCGACTCGGACTCGAAGAGAGCGGTCACCTTGACGCCGTTGTCCTTGAAAAGGTCGAAGAACTCGCGTTTGCCGTACGTGATGTGGTGGCTCCGGTCGATGAGCCGCTCCATCTCCTCGAAGTACCGGTCCTTCTTCCGGTCCCCGTACGCCATGACGTCCTGGAGGCACAGCAGTCCGCCCGGGCGGCAGCAGCGCACCATCTCCGCGAACACGTCCCGGTACCGGGCCATGTGGTGGAAGGCCGACCGGGAGACGACGACCGAGTACCGGTCGCTCTCCAGGCCGAGTTCCTCCACGTTGCGGCACTCGAAGGAGGCGTTGGACAGACCGCGTTCGGCCGCGTTCCGGCGGGCGACCGTGATCATCCCCTCCGATATGTCCACTCCCGTGACCGAGCGCACCAGCGGGGCGCCGTGCAGCGCCAGCGCACCGGTGCCGCACGCCACGTCCAGCAGGTCGTCGTGTGCGTCCAGCTCGCAGAACTCGGCGAGTCCGCGGAGCATTCGCTCGTCCCGGGTGACCGGCCAGACGTCGAAGTGCTCCGCACCTTCGTCGAACTGCTCGATGACGGCTCTGTTGGTGCTCACGGTTCTCACTCCCCGTTCCCGAATATGTGCGCGTAGGCGATCTTTCCGGTGGTCGTCCTGCTGATCCGCTCCACCTCGACCACGCGCACCTGCGTCGGGTCCACCCGGAAGGTGCGGCGCAGGTGCTGTTTCACCTGCCGGGCGAGCGTGGCGTCCTCGACGGCCACCGCCAGCCGGTCGTCGCTGCCGCCGCACGCGCAGGCGATACCGCTCCTGGTGAGTTGCAGTTCGAGTTCGTCGAGGTCGTAGCGGATGCCGGACAGCTTCACGAAGCGGCCGCGCCGCCCGGCGATGTAGAAGCAGCCGTCCTCGTCGACGTGGGCGAGGTCACCGGTGTCGAGCACGCCGCCGAGCCGGTCCCCGGCGGCCAGGTCGGACCGTCCGCGTGCATGGCCCTGCATCACGTTCGGGCCTTCGTAGTAGAGGTGTCCGGTCCGCCCCGGGGCGGCGATCCGCGCTCCGTGCTCGTCCTTGAGATAGAGCGTCCCGCCGGGGACGGCCCGGCCGATGCTGCCGCTCTTGGCCGGCAGCAGTCCGGGGTCCAGATAGGCGATGCGGGCGGTCGCCTCCGTCTGCCCGTACATGACGTAGAAGCGGGCCCCTCTGCGCTCCGCCTCGGCGGCGTAGTGTGCGACCCGTTCCGCGGGCAGCCGGCCGCCCGCCTGCGTGAAGTACCGCAGGCTCGGCAGTTCCATCGACGCGAAACGCAGCGTGTCCAGCATTTCGTAGGTGTACGGCACCCCCGAGAAGGAGGTCGCCTCCTGCTCGCGGAAGAAGTCCCAGAACTCGCCGCGTACCAGGGAGGCGTCCGTGAGCAGCAGGGTCGCCCCGGCGTGGAGATGGCTGGTGATCACCGACAGGCCGTACGAGTAGCTCATCGGCAGGCTGGTGACGGGCCGTTCGGTGGCGTCGAGACCGAGGTACTCGGCGATGGAGCGGGCGTTCGCCACGATGTTCCGCCGGGTCAGCCGTACGCCCTTGGGGGAGCCGGTCGATCCCGAGGTGAGCAGCACGACGCTCAGGTCCGGGTGGAGCGGCGCCCCCGGCGGGTAGGACGTCCGGGTCAGGGCGTGGTCGCCCATGGTGAACAGCGCGGGCCCGGGGGCCTGGTGCGGGCCCCACACGTACTCGGGCCGGTACGCGTCCATGAGCCGGGCGGCCAGTGTGTCGTCGAGGCCGTGGTCCACCGGGAGCACCACGTGGCCGCTCGCGATGCCGCCGAGGTATCCGACGAGCGACTCGATGCGGTTCCGGGTCCGCAGCAGGATCAGCGCCCGCTCTCCCCCGGGCAGCCGGTCACCGAACGCGCGTGCCATCTCGTGCAGTTCACGGTAGGAGAATCGCCGGCGGCCGTCGTCGACGACGGCCGTCCGGTCCCCGTGCCGGTGCAACTCCTCGAAAAAATCCATTTCTCCGTGTTCCCGAAGCGGATACCGCTCGCTGTCCACAGCGGCTATTCGACCGGCGCGCCGATGAGGTAGATGACCTCACCCTTGCCGACGCCTTCGTCGTGCACCGCGGTGCCGATCTTCCACTCGTAGTCCGTCGACTCTATTCTCTCGGTGATCTCGCGCAGCTGGTCCGGTGTGTAGACCCGGAGAATGGAGACGACGCCGTCCCAGATGGTGGCCAGTGGAATCACCGGCAGAAGGTAGGTGAAGAGAATCCGGGACATGCGGAACGGCCGCAGGAACGGCGTCACCAGCGCGAGACCGACGGGGACGGTGACGATGAGCTTGGCAATGGCCTTGGAGCCCTTGTTGCCGAGTTCGAAGACCCCGATCGGCACCTTCTTCTCCACCGCGTCGCGCAGGATCGCCTCGGCCATGTCCGGCTTGAAGTGGTGGAAGGCGGTGAAGATGGTCCGGAAGCCGTCGAGCTGTTCCGGCACGTCGGTGGCGTCGACCGGGCCGGTCTCGTACTCGATGCCCTCGCAGCTCTGCTTGATCTTCTCGAACGCCTCGAGATTCGGGTACTTGTCGGTGAGGGTGACCGTGACCTTCCGGTCGAGCAGCGCGGACAGGTCACGCTGCAGGTTGGCGATGCCACCGCCGCCGCCCGAGCACAGGTCCACGATCCGCACCGGGTCCTTCCCGTCCAGCGCCTCCGCGACCAGCGGCACGACGGGCGCGTACCTGTTGGTCTTGGAAAAGACGAACGAGAGGAAGTCGGTGGTGCCGCGCCGGAAGACGTCGGGAAACCACGTGAGGTCCTCGAACTCGAACAGATGCCGTCGCTTCATTGCTTCTCCTTGTGATGCCGTGCCTGGGGCGGGGTGGAGGAACACTCAGGTCTTCAGAGCGTGCGCGATGTGCCGGAGCAGCAGTCGCCGGTCCTGGTCCTCGCGCAGGAACAGGTGGTCGCCGGAGACCACGTGGAGTGCGAAGGTGCCGCTGGTCACCTTCTGCCACGCGGCCATGTCGGACTCGGTGACCTTGTCGTCCCGCAATCCGTGCACCGCGGTGACGGGCACGTCGAACCCGGGTTCGTCGGGCTCGCGGTAGTCGCGCACCAGCTTCAGTTCCGCGAGCCGGGTCGGCAGCAGGGCCCGGGCCAGTTCCTCGCTGACGTCGGCCTCGGAGGTGAGCACCCCGAGGATGGCCTCGCGTTCGGCGGGTGTGGCGGTGGACAGGGCCGCCGGGTCGGGAATCTCGTCGTACCCGATCGCGGCGAACTTCTCCCGGGTGAAGGCCACCAGCGGGTTCGGCTGCACGCTGGGCGCCGAGTACGCGCCCACGACGAGGTGGTCCGGCTTGACCTCGTGCGTCCGCCACAGCCGATGGGCCAGCCGGTATGCGAGGAGCGCCCCCATGCTGTGCCCGTAGAAGGCGTAGGGGCGATCGAGTTCGGGCAGGAGCGCCTCGCACAACGCGTCGACCGCCGTCTCGGCGTCCTCGAAGGCCGGTTCCTTGATCCGGTTCTCCTTGCCCGGCAGCTGGACGGGGCAGACCTCCACGTGGTCGGGGAGCGCCCGCTGCCAGTCGCGGTACACCGACGCCCCGCCACCGCTGCCGTACGGGAGGCAGAAGAGCCGTATCCGAGCCTGCGGGTTGGGCGCGCGATGCGCGATCCACCGCGCCGCCCCGGCGCCGCCGGGCGCCCCTGCCCCGGGCGGCTCGTGCGGGGTGCGTGGTGCACGGATCCCCGCGATGTTCACGCTGGGCCGTACGGCGGCGGCGAGTTCCCGCACCGAGGGCCCCTCGATCAGGGTCTCGATCGGCAGCCGTATCCGCAGGTCCTCCTCGATGAGGGCCTTGGCCTTGACCCCGACCAGGGAGTCCATGCCCAGGTCCGAGAGCCGTTCTGCGGGGTCCAGGTCCTCGTGCTCGATGCGCAGCAGCCCGGCGAACAGCCCCCGCAGATGTTCCTCCAGGAGCGCCGGGCGGCGTTCCTCGGCCGCGTCCGCCAGCTCCAGCAGAATCCGTGCGGGTCCGGCGTCCTGACCGGCGCCGCCGGCGCGCTCGGACATGTCCCGGAAGACCTGTTCGTGTTCGGCGCCGATGCCCTTCATCGTGACGCCGCGCGCGCTCGCCACGGGCCTGCCCCGCCCATCGACGAGTTCGAAGGAGCCGTGCAGCTCGCCGGAGTCCCCGTCGTACTCCGCCACCTCGACCCGGCACCACAGGTCACCGGTGTCCGCGGCGTCTTCGAACCGCATCTCGCGGCACTCGGTGACCATGAACTTGAGGTCGGCGGGGACGGACGGGGGCAGCGCCGCGTGGAAGAGCTGTGCGCACGCGTCGAAGACGCCGGGGTGGACGCCCACCAGGTAGGTGCCGCCGGTGTCCAGGCCCCTCGGTGGCACGAGCCGGGCCACCGCCTCGCCCTCGCGCGTCCACACCTCGGACAGCCACCGCACGTCCTCGCCCAGGGTCAGCCGGCGCCGGCTCGCGGCCCGGGCGTAGAAGTCGCCGCCGGACGACGGGCCGTGGAAGCCGTGGGCGCGCGGTCCGCCGTCCCACACGGGGTGCGGGTGCTCGTCGGCGGGCCGGTCCCGGGCGGGCACCAGCACACCCTCGGCGTGCCGCGTCCAGTCCGTTCGGTGTTCGCCCTGGCCGTGGACGCTGAATCCGTGTGTGCCGTCCGGGCGTCCCTCCACATCGACCACCAGGCGGTTGCCGCGGTCCTCATCCAGGACCAGGGCATGGGTGAAGCGTATGGACCGGACGGTGAAGGCCTCGCCGTCGCCGGTCAGCCGCTGGGCGCGGGCCAGCAGTTCCAGGTAGTAGCCGACGTGCAGCACCCCGTGGGTGGCGCGGACGTCGGGCACCGCGGTCATCGGCACCTCGAAGCCGACCTGGTCGGGGCCGAACGGCGTGTGTACGAGGCTTCCCTCCAGGCCGTCGCGGCGCGTGGCAGGGCGCTCCGGGGCCGTTCCCGGTCGCGCTTCCCGCGTCCAGAAGGGCTTGCGCTGGAAGGGGTACGTCGGCAGCAGGACCTTCCGGCGGCCGTAGTCGCGGTCGAAACCCGCCCAGTCGACGGGCACCCCGGCCTCGTACAGCGCGCCGAGCGTCGTGCCCAGCCCGTGCCACGCGCCCGCGCGGCTCGCCGAGTCGACGGCCGGCGTGTGCACGCCGGCCGCCGGCCGGCCCGGCGGATCGTCCGGCATGTCGAGCGGGGTCACCGCCACGCAGTGGTCGTGATCCGCCGCGAGCCGGTCCACGACGGGGCCGAACGGCTCGGGGTGGTCCGTGCCGGCACCCGCCCAGTAGGCGGTGGACAGCAGGGTCCGGCGGTCCACGGCGTCGCCCGTCGCACCCGAGAGCACCCGGGCCGTCGGCCGGCGCAACGGCACCCCGTCGCCGGGCGCGGGTGCCGTCCCCGGCAGCAGAAAGGCCAGTGCGGTGCCGAGGTCCATGACACCGGCCGCGCAGGCGGCGGCGAACTGCCCGCCGCCCCGGCCCAGGACGGCCTGCGGGCGCACACCCCAGGACGCCCACATCCGGTCCAGCGCGTACTCCAGGCAGAACGCCGCGACGATGTCGTGTCGTGGGCCGGGGCCGGGGCCGGCCGGGGTCCGCTCGGGGGCGGCGGCGAGGCCGGCCACCACCCCGGCTCCGCCACGGCCGCGTACGGCCTCGTCGCACTCCCGTAGCGCGTTCCGGAACGCGGGCTGGGTGGCGTACAGCTCCCGGGCGAGCCCTTCGTCGTAGCGCCCCGGGAAGACGAACGCCACTCGGGGGCCGGTGCCGGAGCGCGGGCCGGCCGTGGGCTGCGCGGCCCGTTCCCGCAGCCGCCGCCGCAGTTGGGCGACGTCCCCGGCGACCACGGCGAGGCGGTGGGCGAAGTGGCTGCGCCCGGCGTTCGCCGTGTGGCACACATCGCCCAGCGCGGGGGGTTCTCCGGTCGCCAGGAAGCGCAGGTACGCCTCGGCGAGGTCGCCCAGCGCGCCCTTGTTCCTGGCCGAGAGCGTCAGTACGTGCAGCGGGCGGTCGTCGTGCTCCGGCCGGGTCCGGGCGGGCCGGGGGGCCTCGGCGAGGACGGCGTGGGCGTTGGTGCCGCTGAACCCGTACGAGCTGATGGCGGCGGTCCGCACGCCCGTGTCCGCCTCCCATTCCTCGCACACCTGTGGGACGGTCGCGGGGATGTCGGCCAGCCGGATCTTCGGGTTCAGCGTGTTCAGGTGGAGGTTGGGCGGGATCCTGCCGTGCTGCAGACAGAGCACGAGCTTGATGAGGCCCGCGACACCGGCCGCCGCCTCCAGGTGGCCGATGTTGCTCTTCACCGAGCCGATGCGCAGCGGCGCGCGGCGGGCGGGGTCGCCCGCGAACACGTCCTTGATCGCCTGGACCTCGATGGGGTCGCCCAGCGCCGTGCCGGTGCCGTGGGCCTCGAAGTAGCCGATGTCGGTGGGGGCCACGCCGGCCTCGGACAGGGTGCGGCGGATCAGGTCGCGCTGTGCCGAGCCGTTGGGCACGGTCAGGCCGCTGCCGGGTCCGTCCTGGTTGACGCCGCTGGCCCTGATGACGGCGAGTACCGGGTCGCCGTCGCGCAGCGCGTCGGACAGCCGCTTCAGGACGACGACACCGCAGCCCTCGCCCCGGCCGTAACCGTCCCCGCTCGCGTCGAACGACTTGCACCGCCCGTCCCTGGACAGCGCCCCCAGGTCGCACAGCGAGGCGAAGCCGGTGGCCGACAGCAGCAGGTTGACCCCGCCGGCGAGCGCTGTGTCGGACTCTCCCCTGAGCAGGCTCTCGCGGGCGAGGTGAACGGAGACGAGCGAGGACGAACAGGCGGTGTCGACGGAGAGCGAGGGGCCCTGGGTGCCGAGGACGTAGGAGACGCGGCCGGACATGATGGCGGACATCGCGCCGGTCAGCGTGTACGGGTTGCCGAAT
This sequence comes from Streptomyces sp. NPDC048514, assembly GCF_043199955.1. Classification (NCBI taxonomy): domain Bacteria; kingdom Bacillati; phylum Actinomycetota; class Actinomycetes; order Kitasatosporales; family Streptomycetaceae; genus Streptomyces; species Streptomyces sp. NPDC048514. Next base: position 133,784 of record NZ_JBICWT010000009.1, read on the forward strand.
CGCTCGGCCCGCGGCAGCCCGGCGTACTCGGAGCCGATCACCCCGACGAACACGCCTGTCCTGGTGCCCTTGAGGCTGTGGGCGGGGATGCCCGCCCGCTCGAGCGCCTCCCAGGTCACCTCGAGAAGGAGCCGCTGCTGGGGGTCCATCTCGGCCGCTTCGAGGGGCGAGATGCCGAAGAAGTGGGCATCGAAACCGCGGACGTCCTCCCGCAGGAATCCGCCCTGCCGGAGGTACACCTTGCCCGGCCTGCCGGGTTCGGGATCGTACAGCTCCTCGATGTCCCACCGGTCGGCGGGCACGTCGACGACGCCGTCGCCGCCGCCGCTGAGGAACTCCCAGAAGGCCTCCGGGGTATCGCTGCCGCCGGGGAACCGGCAGCCCATGCCGACGATGGCCACGGGTTCCCGCGTCCGGCCGCCCTGCCGGGCCTCCTGCCGCAGCCGCCTGATGGTGCGCAGCGACTCCGAGAGGAGCGTCTTGTAGTCGTCCGTCTTCACTTCCACGGTCATGCCGCCTCTCCACCAGCTAGGTGATCGCGCCGAGTTCAAGCAGTTCCTGCCGCAACTGGGCGGCTATGTCCGCCAGCTCCGGGGAATCGCTCGCGGCTGCGTCCGGTACGGCGGCCGCCTGTTCGATGTCGTCCCACGGGATCAGCTCCCGCAGGTACCCCGTGAGCGCCACGACCGTGGAGTGCTCGAAGATCGCGGTTTCCGGTACGGCGACGCCGAGTTCGGCTTCCAGGGTCAGGCGGAACTTCTCGACCATGACGGATTCCATCCCCAGGTCGAAGAAGCCGCGGTCCGGGTCGGGCAGCTCCGGGGGCGCGTAGTCGAGCAGCTCGGCGAGCCGCTCCCGCAGGAGGGCCGTCAGCAGGGCCTCACGCTCGAACTCCGTCGCCTCGCTGAGCGAGTTCAGCAGTGCCGACGTCCCGGGCGGCGGCACGTCGGGCCGCTCGGGGCCGGGCGTCGGCGGAGCGGCGGAGGGCTCGGAGCCAGGTCGCGGCGCGACGTCCCGTTCGGGCCCGGCCGGCGGAGCGACGGGCCGCTCGGAGCCGTACGACTCTTCCGGCGCCGGGCCGGGCGACGGACTCGGGGTCGCAGGGGGCGGGGCCGCAGGGGCCGGGGTCAGGGGGTTCGGGGCCGAGGCCAGGGGGGCCGAGGCCAGGGGGGTCGGCTTCGACGGGCCGGCCGGTGACGGCGTCCGTCCCGCCGGGGGCCGGGTCAGGGCGCCGGTGCCGGATCCGGCGCGCCCGGTCCAGAAACGGCCCCCCGCGAAGGGGTACGTCGGCAGCGGCACCCGCGTCGGCCGGGGGCCCTCCTGGTACGCCGGCCAGTCGACCGGCGCGCCCTCGGTCCAGGCACGCGCGACCTCCTCGAGCCGGACGGGGTCCGAGGCGTCGCCGGACCCCGGACCGGGAGCCGTGGCCACCGTCCCGGCCCCGGTGACCTGGCCGGCGTACCAGCGCCCGCCGCTCTCGCCGTCTTCGAGGTAGGCGTCCAGGACGCGGACCGCGCTCTCCCGGTCCGGCGCCACGAAGGCGAGCCGGTGTTCGTGGGCGTCCCGGCCCGTCTGCAAGGTGTGGGCCACCGCCACGAGTCCTCCCGGCCGCTCCTCGGCCGACGCGAGGTGGGCGCGCAGCGATCGCGCGCGGGCACGGAGCGCGGACGCCGTCCTCGCGGAGAGCGGGACGACCACGGGTGCGTCCTGCCCGGCAGCCGTGAGCGCGGGCGTGTACTCCTCGACGATGGCGTGGACGTTGACACCCCCGGCGCCGAAGGAGCTGATCCCGGCCCGCCGGGGCACCTCTCGCGCCGTGCCGTCGCCGGACGTGACGACGGGCCGCCGCCACTCGCCCGTGGCCCGCTGCACGTAGAAGGGCGTGGCCGCGAAGTCGATGTGCGGGTTCAGTTCCTCGGAGTGGGTGAGCGACGCGGCCAGTCGGCGGTGCTTCAGCTGGAGCAGCACCTTGGTGAGCTGGGCGATGCCGGCCGCCGCCTCCAGGTGGCCGATGCCGGACTTGACGGAGCCGATGGCGCAGAACTGGGTGTCCGACGTGTCCCTGGCGTACGCCTGGCTCAGTCCGGAGATCTCCACCGGGTCACCGAGCTTGGTCCCTGTGCCGTGCGCCTCCACGTAGCTGATGGTGCGGGCGTCGACACCGGCCTTCTCCAGTGCCCGGCCGATCACCTCGGCCTGTGCCGTGGGGTTGGGCACGCTGTAGCCGAAGGTCCTGCCGTCGTTGTTGACCGCGGTCGCCTTGATGACGCCGTAGACGTGATCGCCGTCCCGCTCGGCCGCCGCCAGCGGCTTCAGCAGCACGGCACCGACCCCCTCGCCGGGCACATAGCCGTCGCCGTCCTTGCCGAACGACCGGCACCGGCCGTCGCTGGCGGCGAACCGCCCGGCGCACAGCGACACGTACTTGCTCGGGTGCAGCGAGAGGTTCACCCCGCCGGCCAGGGCCGTCTCGGACTCGCCGCTGCGGATGCTCTCGCAGGCGAGGTGGACGGCCAGCAGCGAGGACGAGCACGCGGTGTCCACGCACAGGCTCGGCCCGCGCAGGTTGTACAGGTAGGAGACACGGTTGGCGATCGAGTACAGCTGGGAGTTGACGGGGCCGAAGCGTCCGTCCCGGTACGAGTCCGCCTGATGCAGCTGGTAGTTGTTGAACGTGGCTCCGACGAACACCCCCATCGAGGCACGACCGTCCGCGGCGGTGGGATCGTGCAGCCGCGCCCGTGAGTATCCGGCGTCCTCCAGGCAGGCGGCCGCGGTCTCCAGGAACAGCCGCTCCTGCGGGTCCATGTGCTTGGCCTCGAGCGGCGAGATGCCGAAGAAGTCCGCGTCGAACCGGTCCACGTCGGGCAGGAAGCCGCCCCACCTGCAGTACATGCCCTCGCCCTTGGCGCGCCGGGCGCCGGTCCCCGAGCCGTAGTCGCGGTGGTCCCAGCGCTCCTTCGGTATCTCGACCACGCAGTCGCGGGCGAACTCCAGATTGGTCCAGAAGTCCTGCAGCGTGTCCGCCTTGGGGTAACGGCCGCTCACCCCGACGACGGCGATGTCCCCGGCGGCCGGCGGACGGGGGGCCGCGACGCGGGCGGCGCTCCCGGTGGCGGTGTCCTGTCGGGCCGGTCGTGCGCCCCTCGGCCGCGCCGGCCCCCGGCCGGCCAGGAACCCGGCCAGCGCGCCGATCGTCTTGTGCGTGAAGAACGCCTCGGCGGGGACCTCTCCGAAGACGTCCCGCAGACGGTCGAGCAGCCGTTGCACGGCGAGCGAGTCGACGCCGATCTCGTGGAAGGCCGTCTCGGCGGACAGCCGCCGCCGGTCGATGTTCAGCAGCCGCGACAGCTCTCCGGTGAGCAGTTCGGCCGTGTCGTCCGGGAGCGGTCCGTCGGCAGGTTCACCCGAACGCGGTCCGGGGGCGCCGACGCCGGGCAGCGGCCCGGTGGCGCTGTCGTCCGGTGCCGGTGGCCCGGCGGCGGTCGCAGGCGCAGGGGCAGGGGCGCTCGTGGTCCCAGGGGCGGAGGCAGGGCCGAAGGAGTCGCGGACTCCTGCGAGCCAGTACCGCTCGTCGGCGAACGGATATCCCGGCAGGTGGACCCGGCGGGGGCGGTCCTCGCCGTCCAGCTCCCGGTACAGCAGCTCCCAGTCCGGCCGGCCGCCGGACAGCCACTCGTCGGCCGCGCGCGCCGGCGCCCCGGGCCGCACACCCGCGACGGTCAGCTCCCCCGGTCGCGTCGCCCACGCTCCGGGAGCGCCTCCCTCGACGAAGTCGGCCAGCGCGGTGAGCAGTTCCGTACGGGACGTCGCCGCCACCGCCAGCCGGTGCTTCATCGGGTCCCGGCCCACCTGGGTCGTGTAGGCCCAGTCGGCCAGGTCGGCGGCGGGCTCCGCGGCCAACGCGGCCCGGAACCGGGAGGCGTACGCGCGCAGTCGGCCCTCGGTCTTGGCGGACAGGACCACCAGCGCGGGCTGCCGCCCCTCCCCGGGGGCGCGACGGCCGGTGCCGGCGGCCGGCTCGGGCACGTACTCCTCGACGACCAGATGTGCGTTCGTGCCGCTGAAGCCGAAGGAACTCACCGCCGCCCGGCGTGGGACGCCGTCGGGCGAGTCCCAGGGCTCGAGCTCGGTGTTCAGGTAGAACGGGCTCCGCTCCAGTGCGATGTGCTCGTTGACCGTGTCCAGGTGCAGTGTCGGGGGCCGCATGCCGTGCCGCAGCGAGAGCAGCACCTTCAGGACTCCGGCGATGCCTGCCGCCGTCAGCAGATGGCCGATGTTGCTTTTCACGGAGCCCAGCGAGCAGAACGCCGTACGGTCGGTGTAGGCGCGGAACGACTCGGTCAGCGCCTCGACCTCGATGGGGTCGCCGAGTTTCGTGCCCGTGCCGTGCGCCTCGACCATGGTGATCGTGCCGGGATCGACGCCGAAACCGTCGTACACCTCCCGTTCGAGCCGCGCCTGGGAGACGGCGCTCGGCGCCGTCATGCCGTTCGTCCGGCCGTCCTGGTTGACACCCCAGCCGCGGAGCACACCGCGGATCGGGTCGCCGTCGCGCAGCGCGTCGTCCAGCCGCTTCAGCAGGACGACACCGACCCCCTCCCCCGGGACGAAGCCGTCGGCGGCGGCGTCGAAGGTCTTGCACCGCCCGTCCTTGGACAGCATTCCCGCCTTGCTCGTCATGACGTGCATCGACGGCCCGGAGAGCACCGAGACGCCGCCGGCCAGCGCCAGGTCGCTGTTGCCGAGGAGCAGGCTGTCGCACGCCTGGGCGATGGCGACGAGCGAGGAGGAGCACGCCGTGTCGATGGCCAGGCTCGGTCCCTTGAGATTGAGCAGATAGGCGATCCGGGCGCTCAGGATGGAGGACGCGGCGCCGGTGAACCCTTGCGGGTTGTCGCTCTTCTTCATCAGGAACTGCCCGTACTCGCTGGGTCCGCAGCCGACGAACACGCCGCACCGGGTGCCGGACAGGGCCGACGGCGCGATGCCCGCGTCCTCGATGCAGTGCCAGCTGCCGGCCAGGAAGATCCGCTGCTGGGGATCCATGTGCTCGGCCTCGACCGGCGAGATGTTGAAGAACAGCGGGTCGAAGGAGTCCGCGGTCTCCAGCGTCCCCATCCACTTGCTGTACGTCCTGCCGGGCGCCTTCGGGTCGGGGTCGAAGTACCGCTCCGACGGCCAGCGGCTGTCGGGGACCTCGGACACGCAGTCCCGTCCGGCGGCCAGGTTGTCCCAGAACGTGTCGAGGTCGGGGGCCATCGGGAACCGACCGGCCATCCCGATCACGGCGATCGCCCGGCCGGTGTCCGTCCGGGCGCCGGCCACGGCCGCCACCGGCTCCGGACGTTCCCCGCCTGCGGTCACAGCCGCACCGAGGGACGCGGGGGTGCCGACGGGCGGGGCCGCACCGGTCGACGCGGGCGCACCGAGGGACGCGGGCGCGCCGACGGGTGTGGGTGCGCCGTCGCCGAAGTGTGCCTCGATGCGGTCGCGCACCTCCGGCTGGTTCACGAACGTCCGCTCGTGCATGCCCAGTTCGTGCTCCAGGGTGCTCGCCACGCGACCGCGGAGGGAGTCGGCGAGCAGGCTCTTCAGGCCGATGAGGGCCTCGCGCGGCGCCTGGGCGAGTTCCCGTGCCAGTTCCAGCGCCGTCTCGCGGACCTGGGACCGGGGAACCACCGGGAACGGCACGCCGCGTTCGGCCAGCTCCGAGCCCCGGTACGAGCGACCCGCGAAGAGGATCTCCCGGGCCAGCGGGCCGCCGAACCGCTCGGGAAAGATCAGCGTGGCTCCGGCCCCCGGCGTGAACCCGTACTTCATGTAGTTGCTGGTGTAGTAGCTCTCGCTGCTGAACACCGCGAAGTCGCAGAACATGCCCATGGACCAGCCCGCGCCGATCCCGTGCCCCTGCAGCGCGGCGACGACGGGCAGCCGGCAGTCCAGCGGGAGGTGGTAGAGCGCCAGGTCGGTGAACTTGACGCGGCCCTCCTGAATGGCCAGCAGCCCCTCCTTCGTCCCGCCGGAGGCGAAGTAGCTGTCGTAGCCGGTGAGCACGACGACACGGACGCTCTCGTCGGCGTCCATCTCCGCGAAGGCACGGGTGAGCCCGGAGACCAGCGCCGGGGAGAAGGTGTTCTTGTGGGCGCGGTCCTCCATCACCACCAGCGCGATCCCCGGTTCGACATGGCGCCAGCGGACGACGTCCTCGTCCTCACCGCTCGTGGGCCCGCTCGGCTCGGGCCCCCGCCGCCGGTCGGGGACCGCTGCCGGTGTCATCAGGGCGCGCAGCCGTCTCTCGGCGGCCTCCGGGGTGAGTTCGCCGTTCTTCAGGGCGGCGAAGATCTCCTGTGCGGTCACCGCCCAGACTCCTTGTCGAGGTTCCGGAACAGCCGCTGAGCCGCGTCCACGTCCAGTTCGCCGCTCCGGACACTCTGGACCAGGGCGTGGAGCCCCGGCTCCGGAACCGTCGGCGCCTGGCCGAGCAGGGGCTTCAGCAGGTCACGGAACTCGCGGACGGTCGGATGGTCGTAGATCTTCGATGCCGTGACGGACAGGCCGTAGGTGGCATTCACCCACTGCACCCACTCGACGCCCACGATCGAGTCGAGCCCGAGGTCGGCGAAGCTCCTGTCCGCGTCGATCTCCTCGCGCGGGACGGCCAGGATCTCCGACAGTCCGGCCGCCAGTTCCTCCTCCAGCCGCTCGTCGGTGATCCCGGCCCGGGCCTGCGTCGCCTCCGCGGCGGACGCCGCAGGCTCGGGCGCCCCGGCGGGCCGCGGTGCCACGGGCGCCGGAACGTCGGCGGTCAGGGGCACGGTGGGAACCGGAGCGGGGCCGGGAACGGCCGGTGCGGCCTGGACGCTCCCGGCGGTCAAGGACTCCGCCAGGGAGGGGAGTTCGGTCGGCAGCGGCGAGGTGGCGGCCGGGCGCGGGGGCTGGGGCAGCACCGACAGCCGGATGCGAGGCGGCCGTTCGCCCCGGTCCGCAGAGGTGACAGGTGGGTGCTCCGCGGTCACGGGCGCCTGCGCGGCCGGCACCACCGGACGGTGCGGCACCACCGGTGCGGCCGGCACGTCGGTCACGATCGGGGCGGCCGGCACGTCGGTCACGATCGGGGCGGCCGTGGCGGCCGGCGCCACGGCTCCGGGTTCGTCGCGGATCCAGTACCGGTCCTTGGCGAACGGATAGGTGGGCAGGCCCATCCGGTACGGCAGGCCGTCCGCGTAGAGCTGTTCCCACTCCACCTTCATGCCCATGGTCCACAGCGAGAGCAGCTTGCCGTAGTTCCCCTTGGTGGCCAGCGCCGCGACGGCCGCGCCGATGCCGTCGTCGTCGAGCAGCAGGTCGAGGAGTTCCGAATGCCGCCGGGTACGCCCCCGGTACACACCCGCGACGGCGCCCGGCCCGTCCGTCAGGTAGGACCGCAGCCGGCTCTCCAGTTCGGCCGCGCTCGCCGCGATCACGGCGAGCCTCTCCTCCATCTCCTCGCGGCCGCTCTGCAGCGTGAACGCGGCGTCGACCAGCCGGTCGTCCGTGACGTCGCCGTCGAGGACGGCCTGCGCCAGCCGGCCCGCCATGGCGTCCAGTTGCTCGGGGGTGCGGGCGGACAGGACGACGAGCGCCGGGCGTTCGCGCGTGGCACGGTGGACGGGACGACGGCCCGGCCCGTCCACCCCGTTCTGCCCGTCCTGTCCGTCCTGTCCGTCCTGTCCGTCCCGCGGGATGTACTCCTCGATCAGCACGTGCGCGTTCGCCCCACCCGCGCCGAAGGAGGACACCCCCGCGATCCGGGGCACGGTCACGACGTCGCCGTCGCGCACGACGGTGGGCCGCTTCCACTCCCCGAGTTCCCGCTGCAGGGTGAACGGGGTCTGCTCGAAGCGCAGGTCGGGGTTGATCCGCTCGGCGTGCAGGCTGGGCGCCAGGGCACCGTGCCGCAGTTGCAGGACGACCTTGGTCAGACCCGCCATCCCGGCCGCGGCCTCCAGGTGACCGATGGCGGACTTCACCGAGCCGATCGCGCAGAAGCCGTCGTCCGGGGTGTCCCTCCGGAACGCCTCGGTGAGCCCCGCCAGCTCGATCGGGTCGCCGAGTGCCGTGCCGGTGCCGTGCGCCTCGACGTAGCTGACGGACCGGGCGTCGATCCCCGCCTTGTCGAGCGTCCTGCGGACGAGGGCGCTCTGCGCGGTGGGGTTGGGCACGGTGTAGCCGTGCGTACGGCCGCCGTGGTTGATGGCCGTGGCGGGGATCAGCGCATGGATGTGGTCGTGGTCCGCGAGCGCGTCCGACAGACGCTTGAGGATGACGGCGCCGACGCCCTCGCCCGGCACGAAACCGTCGGCGCCGGCGCCGAAGCTCTTGCAGCGGCCGTCGGTGGACAACATCCGGTGAGCCGACATGCCGACGTAGGTGGACGGATGCAGATAGAGGTTGACGCCGCCGGCGACGGCCATGCGGCACTCCTCCCGGAGGATGTGCTCACAGGCCTCGTGCAGGGCCGTGAGCGAGGAGGAGCACATGGTGTCGATCGGCATGCTCGGCCCCTGCACGTCCAGGAGGTACGAGACGCGGTTGGCCACCGAGGCGAAGGAGCTGTGCAGCTCCCCGCGCCAACCGGCGGCGCGTGCCGCGGGGCCGTACAGGTTGTAGCCGGTCTTGGTGATGCCGACGAACACGCCGACGCTGCGCTCGTAGCGGCGGGCCAGCTGCTCCCGCGTGCATCCGGCGTCCTCCATCGCCTCCCAGACCGCGGTGACGAACAGCCGCTCCTGCGGGTCCATCAGACGGGCCTCGCGCGGGGACATCTGGAAGAACAGCGGATCGAATTCGGCGAACCCGTCGAGGAAGCCGCCCCACTTGCCGTAGCTCATGCCCCGGGCCACCGCGTCCTGCGGGTCCGGGTGGTAGAAGCCCTCCAACGGCCAGCGGTCGGCGGGGACCTCGGTGACGCAGTCGTCGCCCGCGGCCAGTCGCTCCCAGAACTCCCGCAGATCGTCCGCCCGCGGATACCGGCCGGAGATACCGACGATGGCGATCGGCTCCCGCGCCGCGGCACGGGCGGGGACAGCGGGCGCCGGCCGGGTGACGGGCTCACCGGCCGCCTCCGGCACGCCGGCGGGGGCGGACGCGCGGACTCCGTCGGGGGCGGGGGCGGGGGCCGGGGCCGGGGCCGGGGCCGGGGCCGGGGCCGGCGGTGCAGTGTCCGTCCAGGCGGCGCACTGTGCGGGGAACTCCGCGAGCAGGTAGTCGGCGGCGAGCGCCACGGTACGGCGCTCGAAGAACAGTGTCTTGGGCAGGTCGGGGAAGGCGTCCTCGAGCATCCGGTTCCACCGGGTGATCATCACGGAGTCGATGCCGTACGTCTCGAGGGGCGCCCGTGCGTCGATGTCCTCGCCGGCCAGCTTGACGATGTCACCAAACTGCTGTTTCAACCGCCGCACCACCGCCTCGCGCAACGCGCCCTGCCCGCCGGCGGTCCTCTCCGCCCGCGGGCTCCGCGGGGCGGTGTCGTTCACATGGTCCATGATCTTGTCCCGGGCTCCCGCGAACACGGCCAGCCGCTCGCATCCCGCGGCCAGTCCTCGGTACAGCGCCTGCAGAGCGCTCTCGGTCTCCAGCGCGGCCACCCCCGTCGAGGCGCGCAGCCGCTCCTGTGTCTCTTCGTCCATGCGCATGCCGCCGTCGCGCCACAGCGGCCAGTCGACGCACAGCGCGCGGCCGTGCCGTTCCCCGGCGGCGGCCAGCCGGTTGCGGTGGGCGGCGTAGTGCCCCATGAAGCCGTTGGCGGCGGCGTAGTCCGCCTGTCCCGCGTTGCCGAGGACGGCGGCACCCGACGAGAAGGCCAGGAAGACGTCGAGGGTGTCGTCCCTCGTGCTCTCGTCCAGGTTGACCAGGCCGGTCACCTTCGGGGCCAGGACGCGGCGCACCTCGGCGTCCGTCCGCCCGAGGAGGAATCCGTCGCCGAGGACTCCGGCGCAGTGGATCACTCCGTCCAGGCCGCCGAACCGGGTGCGCACCTCGGCCGTCAGCCGGGCGGTCTGCTCCCGGTCCGTGATGTCGGCCCTCCGGTAGTCGGCGTCCGCGCCGAGCGCCCGCAGCTCCCGCAGCGCGTCCCGCGGCCGGGTCCCGTCGGGGTCCGAACGTCCGGTGAGCACGATCCGCGGCCCGCTCGTGCGCCGGGCGATCTCCCGGGCCAGATGAAGCCCGATCCCGCCCGCACCACCGGTGATCACATAGACGCCGTGGTCCTTCCACGGCACCGGGACGGTGGCCGGTTCGTCGGGCTGCCGGTACCCGATCACCCACCGCTGCCCGTCGGCGTAGCGGACGTGGCGGTCCCCGGCGCACGCCGCGTTCTCTCCGAGGATCACGCTCAGCCGGTCCGCCCGGTCGCCCGCCTCGATCAGCTGGGTGACCACCCTCGGGTTCTCCAGCGTGACGGACCGCAGCATCCCGGAGAGCGCGCACAGCGCGGCGTCCCGCCCCTCGCCGGGGATCACGAGCTGGACCAGGGACCGGCCGCCCAGCGCACGGCGCAGCACGTCCTGCAGGGTCCGGGCCAGCTGCACCGTGAGGTCCTCGAAGCGCCGGTCGGTCCGCTGTTCGGCGGAGCGCAGCACGGTCAGCCGTACGCTCCCGTCCCGCACCCCCCGGTGGTCCGCAAGGGTGCCGGGCAGACCGTCCCCGCAGAGGACGACGACATGGTGCGCGAACCGCTCCGTGCCGGGGTCTGCCCCGGCCGCCCTGGCGGTCCAGTCCGGGACGAGCAGCAACGCCGGGTCCCCGGCCGGCTCGGACACCACGGCCGGTCCCGGTGTCACGGCGGTCCCGGACGCGGCGGCCGGCCCGGGCGGTGCGGCGGGGACCGGGCCCGGTACGGGCGGTGCGGTCTCCTCGCGCCTCGAGATCCAGTACCTGCCGCGGGCGAACGGGTAGCCGGGCAGCGAGATCCGCCGGGGCCGGGGCTCCGGGAAGCAGCGCTCCCAGTCGGCGTCGGCTCCCCGCACCCACTTCGCCAGCGCCGCGTCGTGCTCCCCCGCCTCCATCAGTCGCTCGACGCCCCTGCCGGAGGAGCCGTGGTCCTCCCTGTCCTCGTACGCGGGGCGGAAGCCCTGGTGGAGCCCCGGCTGCTCGTCCCCGTCCAGGAAGCACTGCAGCGTACGGGCGAGTTCGTCCAGGGACCCGGTCATGAAGGCGAGCCGTGCCGCCAGGGCCTCCCGGCCGGTCCCCAGGGTGTACGCCACACCGGGCAGGTCGCCGTCGGTGTAACCCCGGTCGGGGTCGCGCAGCGCGGCCAGCAGCGCTCGGGCCCTCTCCCGCAGCCGGTCGCCGTCGGCGGCGGAGAGGACGACGGCGAACCGGGCGTGCGGGGGCGGTGCGGTGGTGGTGTCCGGGCCGGAGACGGACGGCGCGATGAACTCCTCGATCAGCACGTGGGCGTTGGCCCCGCCCGCTCCGAACGACGAGACACCCGCGAGCCGCGGATGCTCGCCGCCCTCCAGCACGGGCCGCTGCCACACACCGGCCTCCTGCTGGAGGACGAAGGGCGTGCCGGCGAAGTCGATCTCGGGGTTCGGTGTCCGCGCGTGCAGGGACGGCGCGATGCGTCCGTGCCGCAGCTGCAGCAGGACCTTGGTGACGCCGGCGATCCCGGCCGCGCTCTCCAGGTGTCCGATGTTCGACTTCACCGAGCCGATCGCGCAGTACCGGCGGTCCGTGGTGTGCTGCTCGAACGCCCTGGTGAGGCCGGCGACTTCGATGGGGTCGCCGAGCGCCGTGCCGGTACCGTGGGCTTCCACGTAGCTGACGGCGCGGGCGTCGCGCCCGGCGCGTTCCAGGCACTCCGCCACGACCTCGGCCTGGGCCCGCGGGTCGGGCACGGTGTAACCGCTGGTGCGGCCACCCGCGTTGAGGCTGCTGGCCTTGATGACGCCGTGGACGGTGTCGCCGGCGGCCACGGCGGCCGCGAGCGGCTTCAGTACGAGGGCTCCGACGCCCTCCCCGTCGACGAACCCGTCGGCCTGGTCCCCGAACGCCCTGCACCGTTCGTCCGCGGAGAGCATCGTCAGAGAGCTGAGACGCAGATAGTGCACCGGGTCGACGATCAGGTTGACGCCACCGACGACGGCGGCCTCGCAGCCGCCGCCGCGCAGGCTCTCGACGGCGAGGTGGACGGCGGTGAGCGAGGAGGAGCACGCGGTGTCCACGGCCAGGCTCGGGCCGCGGAAGTCGAGCGTGTGGGAGACCCGGTTCGCCACGGACCAGTAGTGGGCGCCGGTGGCGTAGTTGCCGTTCATGACGCCCACGAACACACCGACGCGGCGGCTGCGGGAGAGCCCGGCGGGGGTGTACCCGGCGTCCTCGACGGCCGTGTACGCGGTCTCGAGGAACAGCCGCTCCTGCGGGTCCATCCGCTCCGCCTCCGCGGGCGATATACGGAAGAAGAGCGGGTCGAAGGCGTCGATGTCGGTGAGGAAACCGCCCCACTTCGTGTACATGGTGCCGGGGGCGCCGCGCTCGGCGCTGTAGTACTCCCGCCAGTCCCAGCGCTCGCGCGGTATCTCGGAGATGCTGCTGCGGCCGTCGCGCAGGTTGCGCCAGAACGCGTGGACGTCTTCGGCGCCGGGGTACCGGCCCGCGAAGCCGATCACCGCGATGTCCTGCGGGTCGAGGTCCGCCGGCCGGGCGGTCCCCGGCGCTGGTTCGCGGGCGCGCTCCGGCCGCGGCCGTTCCCGCGGCCGGTCGGGGGCGGCCGCGGGTTCGGTCAGGCCGAGCAGGGCGGGGAGCCCGGCGCCGTGCACCGCGAGGAAGTGCCCGGCCAGCTCCTCGATCGTCTGGTACTCGAAGAACACGGTGCTGCTCACCTTGCCGAGCCGGCCGCGCAGTTCGGCGCCGAGCTGGGTCACGACGAGCGAGTCCATGCCGTAGCTCTGGAGCGGCTCGGTGGGGTCGATCTTGTGCACCGGGTACTTGAGCGCCTGGGCGACCAGTGTCGTCAGATACCGCGTCACCAGGCTCGCCGCCGCGTCCGCCGCCTCCGCACGGTGCGCGACGCCAGGGGTGTCCGCGCCCGGTGCGACCTCCACGGTGTCCGCGCCCGGTGCGACGTCCGTGGCGTCCGGCCCGGGGGCCGCGTCCGCCGTCGAGGGGCCGGGTGCGATCCGTACGGGCTCCCGCCGCCCGCTCCGCTCCGCCGGCGGACCTCCGCGCCGTACGAAGCCGTCGCTCTCGGCGCCCAGCAGCTGCTGTCCGGCTTCCGCACCGGGGACGTCCGGGGACAGCACGAGCTTCAGTCCCTCCTCCGCCAGCACCCGCTTCCAGGTGTCCACGCTCAGGCCCGGGCAGCCGGGCAGCCGCAGCTCCGGATCCTCGTACCGCCACCACCCCTCCAGCAGCCCGAAGGTGAGATGGGCGAACAGGGTGTTGCCGGTCAGTTCGTTGACGAGCAGCAGACCACCGGGCCTCAGCAGCGCCTTGGCGTGCCGCAGAGCCGCGCGCACGGAGGTGGTCGCGTGCAGCACGTTCGCCGCGATCACCAGGTCGTGCCCGCCGGCGGCCAGACCCTGTTCCTCCGGTGGCCGCTCCACGTCGAAGGTCCGGCAGACGAGGAACGGACGGTCCGCGCCGTACGCCCGTTCCGCACGGGTCAGGAAGGCCGGGGAGACATCGGTGTACGTGTATTCCGCGATCCGGTCGGCGAAGGGCGCGAGCCGGCCCAGTACGGCCTCGCTCGTCGCGCCGGTCCCGGCGCCGATCTCCAGGATGCGCACGGGCGCGCCGGGCCGCCGGGCCACCAGTCCCGCCACCCGGGCGGCGGCCTCGGCGGCCAGCGCCTCCCGTCCCGCGTCGGCGGCCGGGTCGTCCTTGTAGACCGCCTCCACGAGATGCAGTGAGGAGTCGGGGAAGAGCACTTCGGTGGCCGGCACCCGTCCGGTGAGGATGTCCGGCAGCGCGCGCACCGTGCGGTCGAGCAGCGCGGCCCGTCCCCGCAGCTGAGGTAGGGCGGCCCAGCGGGGCAGGGACCGGTCCCACTCCTGCCACGGGCCGGCCGCGGCTCCCGGCCCCGCGCCGCCGTCGCCGTCGCCCGGCGCGGAGATGACCCGCAGGGTCTCTCGCGTCCACTCACGGTAGGCCGGTTCGATGGCCGTACCCGTCATGACGTCGTCGAGCTGTGCCCCGTCCGGGGCGCCCAGCTCCGCCAGCTGGGCCCGCAGCAGTCGCCGCAGCAGCCGTTCCATGTGCTGCTGCGGACCTGGCGTCGAACTCACTGCGTCACCCCTCCGGTGGAAGCGTCCACTGACGTGGCCGCGGCGTGTCCCGTCGACCGGCCGGCGATGTGCCGGGCCAGCTCGGGGAGAGTCGGGTGGTCGATGAATGCCGCCTGGGTCAGGTGCATTCGGTAGCGTTCGCCGATCCGCTCGGCCAGCTCGGTCAGCTGCGCCGGCCCGAAGCCGTACGCGGTCAGCTCCCGCGCGTCGTCCGGCGCCTGGATCCGTTCCCCGATCCGGGCACCGGCCAGCTCGCGCAGCTCCTCGAGGACGGACTCGGGGCCGGGCGGGGCCGCGGGTCCCTCCTCCACCGGCGTCGCGGTCAGGCACTGCGTCATGTCGAGTGCGCCGACACGGCCCGGATCGGCCACCTTCAGCAGGGCGAGCCGGTCGAAGGGCGACGACAGCAGGAACTCCAGGGCCGCCATGCCCTCGGCCGGTTCGATGGAACCGATCCCTTCCCGTGCCATCCGCTCGCGGTACGCGGCGGACGCCACGACCCCGACACTGCCCCAGTAGCCCCAGTTGACGACCTTCACCGCGCAGGGCCAGTCCTGTGCGAGCCGGTGGGCGAGGGCGTCCTTGAAGGCGCAGCCGGCCGCGTAGTTGGCCTGTCCCGCGCCCTTGACGAAGGAGGCCATGGACGAGAAGAACAGGACGAAGTCGAGCGGCAGGCCGCCGAAGACCCGCGCCATGGCCACCCCGACGTCCAGCTTCGCCGCGTATCCGGCGCGGAAGCGTTCCTCGGACATCTGCGCCAGGCTCCGGTCGAGGAGGGAGATCGCCGCGTGCACCACTCCGTGCAGGGCGCCGAAGCGATCGAGCGTGACCCGGCGGGCGCGGCTCAGCTGTTCCTCGTCGGTGGCGTCCGCCTGCAGGTAGAGGGGCCGTGGGCCGAGGCGCGCGAGCCGGTCGAGTTTCCGGGTGATGTCCGCGTCCTGGGGCCGCCTGCCGATCCAGACGATTTGGGCCCGGTAGGTCCTGACCAGGTACTCGGACCAGGTGTCGCCCAGCCCCCCGGCCCCGCCGATCACGAGGTAGACGCCGCCGTGCCGGTAGCCGGTGCGCGCTCCCGGCGCCCCGCCGGTGACGGGGATGAGCCTGCGGCGGTGCCAGGCGCCGGACCGCAGGGCCAGCACGTCCGCCCCCGTCTCCGGGGGCAGCCGGAGCAGCGCGCCGTCGGGCCACCGGCCGTCGGCCGGCAGGTCGACGGTCCGCACCCGCCAGCCGGGCTGCTCGTCGGCGAGCGAGCCGGCCAGCCCGTGCACGCCCGCGTGAGTCGGATCGACGGTGTCGTACGGTCCGCACGGCTCGCTCTGCCGGGTCACCACGGTCCATGTCAACTCGCGCTGAGCGTAGTCCAGTTCGAGTGCCGCCTTGATCAGGCGGAACAGCTGGAGGGTGCCTTCGCGCTGCGCCGGCGGCACGGTGCCCCAGCCGTCCGCCGCGACCGTGCCGAGGGGCGCCACCCAGACGAGATGGCCGACGGGCCCGCATCCGCGGAGCAGTTCGCGCAGCGCGGCCACCGACGCGTCCGCCGGGATCTCCAGTGCGGTGGCGTCCGGGAACTCGGCCGCGAGCGCCTGCCTGGTCGCCCGGTCCGCGCAGGCGAGTACTGTGCGGCCCTCGACGGGTGCCGCCGGGACGCCGTCGTCGAGCGTCACCGCGTCCCACACCGGGGCGGCGAGGACGGTCTCCATCGGCGCCTCGTCGCCGGGTCGGTCGGGTGCGGCGGACGCCGGCTCCCGCAGGGTGCGGCAGGCCGCACCCCGGATGCGGACGCACACCACCCCGTCCTCGTCGCAGACGTCGACATCGAACGTCCGCAGCGCCTTCGTGCCGGATCGCTCCCGTACCCGGGCCCAGCGGGCGGTGCGGCTCGGGGCGAGTACGTCGACCTCGTCCACGGAGAACGGCAGGGCGGGCCCGTCGAGGTCCGCGGCGGTCCCGTCGGACGGCAGCATCAGGCCGACGACCGCCTGCAGCGCCGAGTCGACGAGACTCGGATGCAGTTCGTACGCGGCGGCGGTGTCGCGCACCTCGTCGGGCAGCCGGAGCCGGGCCAGGGCCTGGGCGGTGCCCACGTCGATGTGTTCGATGCCGCGGAACGCGGGTCCGTACTCCATTCCCGCCCGGCCGAACGCGTCGTAGCACTGTTCGGCCGTCAGCCGGCGGACCGAGCAGGCCGTGCGGACCGCGGCCAGGTCGAGCGTGTCCGGTACGGCCTCCCGGTCGGTCAGCGGCACCGCCCGGCCGCGGCAGTGCAGGACGGGGGTCGCGCCGGGCGCGGCGGGCGCTCCGTGCACGGCGAAACCGGTGCCGCCGTCGGGCCCGGGCGTCAGCGTCACCTCCAGGCGCAGCGGTCCCTCCTCGGCGACGGCGGGCGCCGTCCAGGCCACGTCCGCGAGGCGCAGGCGACGGTCCTGCGGTCCGGCGGCTCTCCGGTGCCGGTGCACGGCGGCCCGGGCCAGCTCCAGGTGTGCGGCCCCGGGCAGGATCCTGCGTCCGAGCACCCGGTGATCGGCAAGGAAGAACTCGGTGCCGGCGAACTCCGGGCGGAACCTTCCGTGCCCGCTGTCCGGGTCCGCGGCGGGCAGCATCGGGTGGTCCGCGCCGGGTCCGTCCGGAACCGGGCCGACGGCCGCGGTGTCCGCCGGCTCCGCGGTGCCCACCGGGTCGGCCGCGTTCGCCGGATGAGCCGACTCCGCCGACTCCGCCGCGTCCACCGCGTCCGCGAGCCAGTAGCGGTCACGGGCGAACGGATACGTCGGCAGGCCGATGAGCCGTGGCCGGGATTCCCGGTGGAGCGACTCCCAGTCGTACGCTCCACCCCCTACCCACGTCTCCAGCAGCGCCGCGTACTCCTGCGGGGACGGCGTTCCGGCCGTCACCCGGCCGGCCACGGCGCCGTACCCGGCGCCGGCGGCGGCCCGGCCCCGATGGACCCTCCCGTCGGCGTGGCCCGCGGCGAACCCGTCCAGGATCGCCGCCAGTTCGCCGACCGAGGAGACGACACAGCCCATGCGCTCGCGCAGCGCCTCCCGTCCCGTCTGCAGGGTGTACGCGAGGTCGGGCAGGTCCGCGTCGGTCAGCGGGGTGTCGCGCAGGGCGCCGGCCAGCTGCCGAGCCCGCTCCCGGAGCCGGTCCTCGTCCCGTGCGGAGAGCACCACGGCCACCGGCAGGACCGCACCCGCGGGTGCCGCGGGCCGGGGCCGGTCGCCCGCGGCCGGCACATGCTCCTCGACGACCACGTGCGCGTAGGCGCCCGAGATACCGAACGAGCTGATGCCTGCCCGCAGGGGAGCCCCGTCGGGGGCGACCCAGTCCTGTGTCCCGGGGTTCACCCGCAGCGCGCCACCGTCCCACTTGATCAGCGGGTTGTGCTGACGCAGCCGGGGCAGCGGGGGTATCTGCCGGTGGCGCAGCTGCAGGATCACCTTCAGCAGGCCGGCGAGGCCGGCCGCGCCTTCGGTGTGCCCGATGTTCGCCTTGACCGATCCCACGGTGCAGAACCGCTCGCGCTCGGTGTAGCGCCTGAAGGCCCGGTTCAGCGCGGTGATCTCGATGGGGTCGCCGAGCTTGGTGCCGGTGCCGTGCGCCTCGATGTAGCTGATGGTCTCCGGCGGGACCCCGGCGTCCTGCCAGGCCCTGACGACCGCGTTCTCCTCGCCTTCGACGCTGGGTGCCGTGAAGGAGGGGGTGTATCCGCCGTGCCGGACCGCCGAGCCCTTGATCACCGCGTGGATCCGGTCGCCGTCCGCCACCGCCCGGCTCAACGGCTTGAGCAGCACACTGGCGATGCACTCGCCCGGTACGTAACCGTCGGCCGTCTCGTCGAAGGTGTGGCAGCGGCCGGTCGGCGAGAGCGCCCCGACACTGCTGAAGAAGCGGTAGTGGTACGACGACAGCAGCAGGTTCACTCCGCCGACGAACGCCGTCTCGCACTCCCCGCCGCGCAGCGCCTGACAGGCCTGGTGCAGTGCCACCAGCGAGGAGGAGCACGCGGTGTCCACGGCAACGCTCGGGCCGTGCAGGTCGAAGGCGAAGGAGACCCGGTTGGCGAGGACCGTGTGGTGGTTGCCCAGGCCGGCGTAGGGCTCGACGGGCAGCCGCCGCTCGTTGATCACGTCGAGGTAGTCGTGGCAGCAGACCCCGACGAACACGCCGGTGTCACTGCCGCGGAGCCGTGCGGCGGCGCCCGCGTCCTCGGCCGTCGCGTAGACGCTCTGGAGCAGCAGGCGCAGCTGCGGGTCCATCCATTCGGCCTCGCGGGGCGAGACACGGAAGAACTCCGCGTCGAAGGCGTCGACGTCCTCGATGAACCCGCCCCACTTGCAGTACGTCTTGTCGCGGGCGCCCTCCGTCGCGTCGAACCACGGGCGGTAGTCCCAGTGGTCCCGCGGGATCTCGCTGATCACGTCGGTGCGGTCGACCAGGTTCCGCCAGAACTCGTCGAGGTTCGAGGCGCCGGGCAGCATCGCGTGCATCCCGATGACGGCGATGTCCTCGTGCCCGCCGGCTTCGTGTCCGACGGCTCTGCGCCCGGCGGCTTCGTATCCGGCGGCTTCGTGCCCGTCGGCTTCATGTCCGACGGCTCTGCGCCCGGCGGCTTCGTGCCCGTCGGCTTCATGTCCGACCGCTTCATGTGCGACGGCTTCGTGCCCGGTGTCCGCCGGGGCGGGAACCCGGGACGGGTGCGCAGGGGCGGTCCCCGCCGGTGTTCGCGCCCGGTCCAGCCGGGCCGCGAACACCTCCCGGTGGTCCCGGTGGAAGTGGTCGGCGAGCTGCGCCAGGCTCGGGTACTCGAAGAACAGCGCGGGGCTCAGGTCCAGGCCGGTGTCCTGTTCGATGTCCTTGGTCAGTGCGACCAGTTGGGCCGAAGTGGCGCCGAGGTCCATCAGGTTGACCCGGGGGTCCACCTCGTGTGCCGGGTCGTCGAGCAGCGCCACCAGCTTGTCGGTCAGATAGCGCCGGATACCGGGCAGCAGATCACCGTGCGTGGGGGCGGCGTCCGGCGCGGTGCGGATGCGCTTCATGGAACAGCCGGTCAGCCGGGCCACCACCTGGGAGCTGTCGTCGGTCAGGTCGGCGTCGAAGACGATCAGTTCACCCGAGTCGCGGCGCAGCCGAACGGCCAGCCACACCCGGCCGGTCGCCGCGGCCCGCCGGGCATGCACTTCCTCGATGCCGAAGGGCAGGTATCCGGCCGAGCCCGCGGCGGCACCGTCCTCGCCGAGGAAGAGCAGCGCCGCCTGGAAGGCGCTGTACACGAGCAACGGGTCCAGGGCCCGGCCCCGTGCACCGTCACCCGTGGTGTCCACGGCCGCCACCACCGTCCCCTCGCCGGCGTACAGCTCGGCGAAGGTCCTGAAGGTGTCTCCGATCCCGATCGCCGGGTTCCGTCCGTACAGCAGCTCCGGGTCCACCGGCGGGAGACCGGCCGGCCCCGCCGTGCCGCCGGGCGTCGCCGGCTCGGGCCCGGCCTCCCGCAGGCGGCACTCGGCGGCCGCGACCCACGGCTCGTGCGGACCGTGACGGTATACGGCGCGGACGTGGACATCCGCTCCCGGCGCGGCCTCTTCGGTCTCCAACCGGACCTCGGCCCGGGTGCCCGCGGGCACCTCCACCGCGCGCAGGAAGGTCAGCTTGCTCAGCCGGGCCGCGTCGTGCTGCGGGAACCGGTCGAAGAACCAGTCCAGCGCCAGGCTCGCATGGGTCATGCCGATCAACGTCGGCACGCCGGCCACGGTGTGGTCGCGCACGTACGGGTCCTCGGAGCGGAAGTGCGAGCTGTCACCGGCCGCGCCCCGCTCCTCCGCGCCCCGGCTCGTGCGGCGCTCCTCCGCGGCCCGGCTCGCGCCCGGCTCCTCCGCGCCCCGGTACGTGCCGGGCTCCTCCGCGGCCCGGCTCGTGCCGGAGTCGTGGGCGGGCCGGTGCTTGTGAGCCGGGGCGATGGCGGTGTACCAGTACTTCTCCTGCGCGAAGGGATAGCCGGGAAGGTGGGCGCGGCGTGGTGTGCCGTCGTGAAGCCGGGACCACTCGCCGGCCGAGAAGTCCGCGCCGTCCACCCAGGCCTGGGCCAGCTCCGGCAGTGTGGCCCGCGCCGCCCACCGATGCCGTTCGTGCTCCGGCACGAGCCGGCGTCCGCCGGCCGGGGCGGGGCGGAACACCCCGTCGGCCGCGGCGCCGGGCTCGCCCTCGGGCGCCCGCAGATACGCGTCCAGCGCCCGGAGCAGTTCCTCGTGGGAGGCGGCGGTGAACGCCACCCGCGCGTCCATGGCCTCGCGCCCGGTCTGAAGGGTGTGGGCCGTGGCCGCGACGTCGGCCCCGGGTGCCTCGGCCAGGTGGTCGCGCAGCCGGCCGGCCTGCCGGGTCAGCGCGTCCGGCGTCCTGGCGGACAGCACGAACAGGTGCCGGCCGCCGGCGGTGCCGCGGTGCCGCGGTGCGGGGGCGGGGACGTACTCCTCCAGCACGATGTGGGCGTTGCTGCCGCTGAAGCCGAAGGCGCTGACGCAGGCCCGGCGGGGGTGTGCGGCGGGGGCGTCCCAGGGCCGGGTCCGCGTGTTCAGGTAGAAGGGGGAGGAGGCGAAGTCGAAGTGCTGGTTGGGCTCTTCCACGTGGAGCGTGGGCACCAGCGTGCGGTGCCGCAGGGAGAGCAGGACCTTGTGCAGCCCCGCGACGCCCGCGGCAGCGGTCGCGTGGCCGATGTTGCCCTTGACCGAGCCCACCGCGCAGAACTGGCGCTCCTCGGTGCTCTTCCTGAACACGGAGGACAGGGCGTCGAGTTCGATGAAGTCGCCCATCGTCGTACCGGTGGCGTGGGCCTCCACGTAGCCGATACCGGCGGGATCGATGCCGCGGGCCGCGTACAGCCGTCCGATCAGCCGGGCCTGGCTGCGTCTGCTGGGTGCGGTGATGCCGTTGGTGCTGCCGTTCTGGTTGACGGCCGTCGCGAGGATGACGCCGTGGATGGCATCGCCGTCCCGCTCGGCGTCGTCGAGGCGCTTGAGCACGAGCGCGCCGACGCCCTCACCGGGTACGAAGCCGTCGGCCCGGGCGTCGAAGGGACGGCACTGCCCGGTCGGGGACAGCATCCCCGCGGCGCTCATGCTCACGTACCGGTCGGGGCCGAGGTAGAGGCTCACGCCACCGGCCAGGGCCAGATCGGTCTCACCCGAGCCGAGTGCCTGGCACGCCAGGTGCACGGCGACGAGGGACGAGGTGCAGGCCGCGTCCACCGCCATGGCCGGGCCGGTCAGACCGAGGTGGTAGGCGATGCGGGCGGCCGCGATGGCCCCGTTGGTACCGGTCGCGCCGACCGCTCCCGGGGCGTGCCGCGCGAGCAGGCTCTCGTACTCGTGGCTGGCGAGCCCGAGGTAGACGCCGCACTCGTGGCCGTCGAGCCGCTCGCGGCCGTAACCGGCGTCCTCGAAGGCGTGGAACGCCTCCTGGAGGAAGAGCCGGTGCTGCGGGTCCATCGCGTGTGCCTCGGCCTGCGGGATGCCGAAGAACGCCGCATCGAAGGCGTCGACGTCCGAAAGCGCTCCGAGCCACTTGCAGTCGGTCCTGCCGGGCTGCCGGCGCCGTGGGTCGTAGTACGCGCCGGTGTCCCAGCGTCCGGCGGGCACCTCTGCGACCGACGACTTCCCGGCGCGCAGGTTCCGCCAGTACCGGCCGAGGTCCTCGGCGCCGGGATAGCGGCCGGACATACCGATGACGGCGTAGGCCCCCCGGGGCGTCGCCGGTCCTGGTGCGACCGCCTCCGGCGGGGCGAGGGGTTCCCCGGCAGGGCCGGCACCGCCCGGCTGAGACGTCAGGACGTCCCGGGCCTCGTCGAGGCCGATCTTGCCGGACTGCAGAGCCAGCAGAAGGTCTTTGGTCCGCATCTCTCTCACTCTCCGAACAGATCGGTGACCCGCTGCCGGACTTCCTCGCGGTGAAAGGTCAACTCGTGCATGGCGAGTTCCGCCTCGATGACGCCCGGCAGTTCCTCGCGGATCGGGGCCACGAGATGCTGCTTCAGCGCCCGCAGGGACACGGCCGGTTTGTCGGCCAGCTCCCTGGCCAGCCGCAGTGCCTCGGGCAGGACGTCCTTGCGCGGCAGGACGGGGAACGGCACGCCCCGGGCGGCGAGTTCACCGCCCTGGTGGCCGGCGCCGTTCAGCAGCATCTCCTGGGCCAGCGGCAGACCCAGTTTCCGGGGCAGGATGCAGGTGGCGCCCATGCCGGGGGTGAAGCCGTACCGCATGAAGTTGGCGGTGTAGACGCTCTCGCGGCTCAGCACGACGAAGTCCGCGTACAGCCCCATGACGAAGCCGCCGCCGATTCCGTGCCCCTGCATCGCCGAGATGACGGGCACCTCGCACGCGAGGGCCAGGCTGTACAGGTTCAGGTCGGTGAAACGGCTGCGGCCCTCGTGAATGGCGAGGAGACCGTCCTGGGTGCCCCCGGAGGAGAAGTAGCTGTCGTACCCGGTCATGACGACGACCTTGCAGGTGTCGTCACGGCCCACCGCCGCGAACGCGTGCTGCAGCCCGTCCACCATCTCCTCGGTGAAGGCGTTCTTGTGCGTCGGGTCCCGCATGGTCAGCAGGGCGATGCCCGGGCCGGCCTCGCGGAGGTCGACGACCGGTCCGGTCACGCTTCCCATGGCAGGACGCCTTCCTCGGTGTAGCGGCGGATCAGGGTGAGGTTCCGCTCGTCGGAGAAGACCTCCCGATTCCCCGCCGAGGCGGTCGGCAGCGCCGCGGTCAGCCCGTCGTCCAGCGCGTGCAGATAGCGCTTGTAGCGCGCGATCCCCGTCTTGGGCAGGCACTTCAGCCGGGCGAGGTGTCTGCGCAGCAGTGCCTCGCTGTTCTCGCCCGTCACGTCCACGAGCCCGGAGGCGACCGCCGCGGACGCGTCGAACGGCATCGTCATCAGCGTCATGTAATGGGCCTTCTGGAAGCCGCAGCGCCGGATGAGGAAAGGCAGCACGCAGGCCGGGTAGAGCCCGAAGAGCAGTTCCGAGAGACTGAACCGCGCGGTGGCGTCGGCGATGACGATGTCGCTGGCCGCCACGAGGCCCACGCCGCCGGCGTTGGCGACTCCGCGTACGTGCGAGACCGTGACGAAGGGGCCGGTCGCCAGCCGCAGGAACAACTCGTACAGCGCCTCGGGGCGTTGCTCCGCCTGCTCGCCCTCGGCGAGGGTCGCGGTGAGTTCCTGGAAGTCGGCGCCGAAGCAGAAGTAGTCGGGCAGTCCTTCGAGGACCACCACCGTGACGTGGTCCTGGCACCGGTCCAGCGCGTCCAGGCACTCCGCGACGAGAACCGCGTTGATGGAGTTCTTCGCGCTCGGCCGGTCCAGGCGGATGCGGCAGACGGTGCCGGTGGTCTCGACCTTGATCGTCCGATAGTTCATGCCGTCCATCCGTACTCGCGATGGAACTCGCTGACACGCTCCAGGACCAGGCCGGGTGTGCCCTGCCCGGCGCCGAGTTCCTCGGCGTAGCGCTGGGGATCGAGCTGGACGTTGCGGGTGCCGAACGCCACGGCAGCGCTGTCCCGCAGCACCTGGTCGTACGCGTCCATCGGCAGCACGGACCGCCGCCGCAGGGCCCGTTCCACACCGAGTTCACGCAGGGCGTCCCGGCCCTGAGAGGTGGCCACTCCGCTGTAGAACTCCGCGCAGCAGCCGGATCCGTAGGAGAAGCAGCCGATCCTGCGTGGCTCGTCGAAGCCGCCGTGCTCGATGGTGGCGGCCAGTGAGGCGAAGACGCCGGCGCCCATCATGTTGCCCGTGTATCGGGCATAGCGCAGGCCGGGCCTGACCCGCGCCTCGAAGTCGGCCTCGATGTCGGCGCGTGCGGCCTTGGCGAACTTCCGCATCATGGTGCGATGGGCGCTCTTCACCATGCCGCCGAAGGGCGTGTGGAAGGACAGGTAGTCGAAGGTGTCACGGTAGTGCGCCTGCGGGACCCGGCCCCGGTAGGCCAGGAAGGTCTGCTCGCAGCAGTCCAGGTAGGACAGCAGCCCCAGATCGGGGTCCCCGGCCTCCCCGTCGGGCGTCGGACGGCAGGTGTCCATCACCTCGTAGCCGTAGGCGCCGTACGCGCCGGCGTCGAGGTGGAGCACCCGGGGGTCGTCACCGACCAGTACGGCGGCGGCACCGGCCCCGGACGTCGGCTCCATGAAGGCCCAGTCCATGGTGAGGGCCCCGGCGTCCTCCGGGACCGGGTGGCGCGCCACGTCGGTGGCGATCACCAGTGCCTTGGCCCCCGGTGAGGTACGGGACCGGACGAAGTCGACGGCCGTCTGCAGTCCGGCGGTACCGGCGTAGCAGGCGCCCTTCACCTCGAACAGCCGGCAGTTGCGGTTGAGTCCCAGGTGGTGATGGAGGTAGGTACTGATCGACTTGCCGAAGTCGAGGCCCGATTCGGTGCAGGTGACGAGCATCTCGATACGGTCCCGTTCGGCCTCGCCGAGCGCGTCCACGAGCGGCTTGGCGGCGTTGACCCCGAACGTCACCGGGTCCTCGAACGGCAGCGCGACCGTCTTCTGGTGCACCATCAGTTCGCTCAACTTCGCCGAGTCCAGGCGCCGGTGCTCGAACAGCTCCGCGACGTCGACGCAGGCGCTGCCCCCGAAGATGTTGAGTGCTTCTATGCCGACGGGAACCGTGTCCATTCCCTCTCCCCCTCAGCCGTTCGTGTTCTGCAGGCACAGCGCGGTGTTCACGCCGCCGAACCCCATGCTCAACGTCAGCGCGCGGCCGACCTGCCGGGGCACCGCCCGCTCCCGCACCCAGTTCATCTCCGGGTCGATCGGGGATTGCAGATTCCGCGTCGGGTGCAGGGTGGCGGCCTCCATCTGCAGCAGCGTGGCGATGATCTCCACGGTGCCCGCCGCGCTCAGACCGTGTCCGGTGATCGACTTGGTCGCGTTCAGGTACGCCCCGGCCAGTCCGCAGGCGCGCAGCGCCGACAGCTCCACCGGGTCACCGACGCCGGATCCCGTGCCGTGCGGGTTGACGTAGTCGATGTCTCCCGGCTCCCAGCCGGCCTGCGCCAGAGCCTGCCGGATCGCCCGGCTCTCACCCGTGACGGAGGGGTCCGGGTTCCGGTTGGCGTCGAGCGCCACGGCCCATCCGGTCAGCGCGGCGTACGGGCGCGCTCCTCGCTCAGCCGCGGTCGCGGCCCGTTCGACGACCACCGCGCCGCACGCCTCCCCGTAGATGAAACCGTCGCTCAGTGCGTCGAACGGCCTGCACGCCAGGTCCGGTCGGCCGGCGTAGCGGTCGGATCCCATGGCGCCGATCGACCGCAGCGCCTGGCACTCCCAGTACGAGAGGTCGGCCAGCGCCCCGATCGCGACGCACACGTCCACGGCGCCGGAACGCACGGCCTGCGCCGCCTGGATGACCGCCATCTGCCCACTGGCCGAGGCGCCGCCCACGGTGCAGGCCGTACCGCGGATGCCGAACTGCTCGCTGCACAGCCCGCACAGGTCGCTGTCCATGAAGGAGAGTGCGTACGAGGGCGGCAGGTAGGCCGTCCTGCCCCGGTACGCGTCCTGCTTGAGCACCAGCTCCCGCTGCTGGACGTTCGAGCCTCCTACGACCAGGCCCACGCGCTCGGGGTCGGCCCCCGCCAGCAGAGCGTCCTCCCATGCCTCGTCCAGGGCGAGGAGCGCGGCCCGTCCCGAGAGGGACACGGTGCGCAGCAGCTTCTTGGAGAAGCGTTCCGGGAGGGCGAGTTCCGGGAGTTCGGCGCCGAGCACCTCCTGATCCGCGCGCCTGCCGGGGCGGCTCATGGCGGCGAAGTTCCCGGCGCCGGAGAACAGCGCGGACGCGAAATCCTTCTTTCCCGTGCCGACCGCCGTGACCACACCGCAGCCGGTGATGGCGAGCCCGTCAGGCATTCGATTTGGCATGCAGGACATCGACCAGATCACCTATGTTCCGCACGCCCGCGAGTTCGATCCGGGCCATCTGCAGAGACAGGGATTCCATGGCGAGCATGGCCACTTCGGCCCGGTCCACTGAATTCGCCCCGAGATCGGCCAGCCGGTCCTCCCGGCTGATGTCCTTACCCTCCAGATCGGGCAGGACCTCGTAGATGTGCGCCTTCACCATTTCGAAAATCTCGTCCTGCTGCACGGCTTCTGATCCCCTCATCGTCCTGCTTCGTTCACCGCCGGCCCGATCAGGCCCAGACGTACTCTCGATGGAACTCGTTGATCTCCTGCAGAATCAGCTGGCCGGCCATCTGACCGTCCGCCATTCCGGCGGGCAGTGTGCCGGGGTCGAGCTTCCAGTCGCGGGTGCCGAAAGCCACCGCTCCGCCGCCGGTCAGCAATTCCTCGTACTCCGCCATGGTCAGCGCGTGACGCCCGTCGAGATGCCTGGCGATCTCCATGCCGAGCAGCCGCTGCCGGCCCTCCGGCGTGATGACACCGCTGTAGAACTCCGAACAGCATCCGGAGCCGTAGGAAAAGACTCCGACGCGTCGCGGGGCATCGATGGAACAGTTGTCGATCGTGCTCGCCAGCGAGAGGAACACGGTGCCGCCCATGATGTTTCCGGTGCGCTGGCAGTAACGGATGCCCGGCTCCACCCGTTCCTGGAAATCCGCCTCGACCTCGGCTCGCGAAGTCTTCGTCATCTTCCGCATCATGGTGCGATGGGCACCCTTGACCATTCCTCCGAACGGCGTGTGGAAGGCCAGGTGGTGGAAGGTTTCCCGGTAGTCGGCATCCGCCACCCGGCGCCGGTACTCCAAGAACGACTGCTCGCAGCAGTCGAGATAGGAGAGCAGGGACAGGTCCGCGTCGCCGGCCTCGCTGTCCGCCGTGGGCCGGCACGTGTCCATCACCTCGTGGCCGTAATAGCCGTTGGCCCCGGCATCCACCTCGAAAATCGCCGGCGCGTCACCGACGAGCATGGCGACCGCGCCCGCGCCCGAGCTGGGCTCCGCGAACGACCAGTCCTCGGTGAGCGCGTCTCCGCCGTCCACCACGGTGAAGCGTGAGATGTCGGTGGTGACGACCAGTACCTTCGCACCGGGCGAGGCCGCCGCGAGCACGAAGTTGACGGCCGTCTGGAAGCCCGCCGTCCCGGAGTAGCAGGCGTTCTTGATCTCGAACAGGCGGCAGTTGCGGCTCAGCCCGAGATGGTGATGCACATAGGTGCTCAGCGACTTGCCGAAGTCGATGCCCGACTCCGTGCAGGTGATGACCATTTCGATACGCGCCCGCTCCGCGTCGGTCAGCGCGTCGACGATCGGCTTGGCGGCATTGACGGCGAAGGTGACGGGGTCCTCGCAGGGCAGCGCCACCGCCTTCTGCTTCATCAGCAGGTTCTCGAAGCGCCCTCTGTCCAGCCGGCGGTGGTCCACGAGCTGCATGACGTCCAGATACGCCGTGCCGCCGAAGACGTTCATGGCTTCGATCCCAGCAGACCTCATCGGTTTCCTCTCTCGTCCAAGCCGCTCGGCCCCGGGGCCGCCGCCGGTCCGGTCAGTGACTCTCGGCCGCCGTACGGATCCGCTCGATCAGCGAGGTCAGCACCCGGCCCGTGCCCACCTCGACGAACTCCTCCTGGCCGGCGGCGAGCAGACAGCGGACCGTCTCCGTCCACCGGACGGGCCGGGTGATCTGTTCGGTCAGACACGTCTCGACCCGCGAGAGGTCGTACTCCTTGGCGTCCACGTTCGCGATCACGGGGATCGACGGCGCCGAGAATCGTGGCGACTCGTCCGCCAGGTACTGGGCGAATTCCTCCTGCGCCGGAGCCATGTGCCGGCTGTGAAAGGCGCCGCTGGTCTTCAGTTCGGTGAATGCGACGCCCCCGGGCAGGGCCTCGAAAACCTCTCGGGCCGCGGTGATCCGGGTTTTCAGGCCGGACACGACCACCTGGGTCGGCGCATTGTCGTTCGCCACCTCGACATCGGTCAGATCGTGCTGGTCGAGCACCCTGGAGACCTCTGCACGATCCAGACCGGTGACGGCCGCCATGCCACCTCCCTCGATCCGGCCCATGGCCGCTCCGCGTTTGCGTACCAATCGCAGCCCGGTTTCGAAGTCCAGGACTCCGGCGGCGTGCAGGGCGTTGTACTCGCCGAGACTGTGCCCGGCGACGTACTCCGGAACAAGCCCCGTTTCCTTCGTGCGCTTCAGATACGTGAGGGCATTGACGACGTAGACGGCCGGCTGAGTGTACTGCGTCTCGTTCAGCAGTTGATTCGGATTCTCGGTGCACAGCTTCTTCACCGAGTAGCCGAGAATCTCGCCGGCACGTTCCGTCAGATCCGGGAACTCGTCGAACAGGGCACGACCCATGCCCTTGCGCTGCGAACCCTGCCCAGGGAAAACGTAAGTACTCATTTCTCTCCTGCTGTCTTCCGAACCAGCCCGGAATCTCACCGCATGGAGTACCGGAACACCGCATCCACGCAGCGCGGAGTGCAGGGTGAAGCCGCCGTCGACATTGACGGCGGAAGGAGCCAGATGGCATGACGTCGCTACCCGGGCGGTTCATTCCCCCGGGCCGGAAGGAGCTTAGGCGGCTGCGCTCGCCGGTCTCTGCGCCGACGGGATCCCGCTCTGCCGGATCATCTCGGACTCACCACAAACACGTCATTCCCCCGTCGTTCGCATACCGAGCTCATGGGCCACCGGGTACGAACCGCGCCGTGGCCACCGCTAACCAACCCGGGATTTCGAGTCATTGTCAAGTGCCTTCTGCTGTCACCGACCCGCCGGGCACGCCGGTCGCGCCGATCTTCAACGCGCGTCGACTCTTGGGGGACCTGGGGACTTGAAGGTCTCTTGGGGTCGGCGGGATCCCGTGCCCACGTCGAACACATCACAGTCTCCGCCAAACCCCTTGATCAACTACCCGGTGTCCGCTGTAGAGTTGCCGGCGGTCGCAACTGGCGCAGGTGGACAACCACCGGGGAGCGGCCCCAGCACTCCGATGCGAGCGCCGCCCGCCTGGGTGCTCCCGTCAACGATGTCCTTACGAGGGAGTCATGACGTGGAGCTTCGCTATGGGATCAATCCGCAGCAGCGCCGCACCGAGGTGGCGCCGGTACGGCCCGGGGCCTGGCCCGTCCGCCTGCTGAACGGCGAACCGTCCTTCATCAACATGCTGGACGCGCTCAACGCCTGGCAGCTCGTCGGTGAGGCGAGCACCGCGCTCGGCAAGCCGGCCGCCGCCTCCTTCAAGCACGTGTCGCCTGCGGGCGCTGCCGTGTCCGGCTCCCTCGACGAGGCCACCAGAGAGCTGTACGGCCTGGGGGACGCCCCTGTCGGTGAACTCGCCAGCGCCTACCTGCGCGCCCGTGACGCCGACCCCAAATCCTCCTACGGGGACTTCGCCGCCGTCTCCCACCCGGTCGACGACGAACTCGCCGACGTGCTGGCCCGGGTGATCTGCGACGGCGTCATCGCGCCCGGCTACGCCCCCGGCACCGCCGAGAGACTCGGCAAGAAGAAGAACGGCCGCTTCCTGGTCCTGGAGGCCGACGGCACGTTCGCACCACCGCCGCGGGAGAGCCGCGAGGTGTTCGGGCTCCGGTTGTCCCAGGACCGGGACCAAGTCCCTTTGACCCGGGACCTGTTCACCCTGCGGCACGGCGAGCTGCCGGCCGCCGCGACGGACGACCTGCTGCTCGGCCTCGCGGTACTGCGCTACACCCAGTCCAACTCCGTCTGCTACGTGCGCGACGGCGTCACCCTGGGCATCGGTGCCGGCCAGCAGTCCCGGGTCGACTGCACCAGGCTGGCCGGGGCGAAGGCCGACACCTGGTGGCTGCGACGCCACCCGGTCGTCCGCGCTCTGGACTTCAGGCCCGGCGTCAAACGGCAGGACCGCATCAACTGGCAGGTCCGGTTCATCGAGGGCGATCTGACCCCGGACGAGGAGAACCGTCTGGCGGAGGTGCTCGGCACACCGGCGACCGCGCTCGGCCCGCAGGAGCGTGCGCGCTGGCTGGGGACCCTCACCGGCGTGTCCTTCGTCTCCGACGGCGCGCTGCCCTTCCGTGACAACGTCGACCACGCGCAACGGCACGGCGTCTCCTACATCGCCGAGCCGGGCGGCTCCATCCGATCCGACGACGTCGAGACCGCCTGCCGCGAACACGGCATCGCGCTCGCCCACACCGGACTGCGGCTCTTCCACCACTGAGCACGGCGCGCGGCGACGAACAGGGACGCCGAACCAGCCGCCACGAACACGGCATCGCGCCCGCCCACACCGGACCGCGACCCTTCCACCACTGAGCACGGCGCGCGGCGACGGGCCTGTGGCGGTCACCGGGGGAATCGGCCCGCCCCCCGGACTCGCTCCGGTGCGGACGGGAGTGCCGCTCACGTCAGCGACCCGCGTTCCTCACCCGAGCCCTCTCGTCCGGTCCGACCGCAGGTCGGCCGCGCCGGGAAGCTGCGAGCCGGCGTTCCGTACTCCCGGCTCGGCTGACGCGTCGGCCGGCCGTGACGGGTGACGCTCAGACCTCGTCCGGAGCGCCGAGACCGGTGAGGGCGCCCACCGGGTCCAGGTCGGGGGTGCCGCGCGGCCACCAGTCGTCCTGTCCCGGCTCGGACTCATAGCCGTACCACAGGCCGTCACGGCCGAGGCGGAGCTGGACGTGACCGCGCGGGTGGGTGAGACGGTTGCGCCAGGGGCGGAACGCCGGGAGGTCGGCGGCCAGCAGCAGCGGGCGGGCCCGGTCGAAGCGCCCGGCGGGCGGATCCCATGGGTCCTCCAGGACGGCCAGCCCCTCCGGACCGCCCTGCCGCCAGGCCGCGACGGCACGCGCGAGGTCGGCCGGGGTGCGCGCGACGGCCGCCGCGAGCGTGGAGTAGAGCGTGCGGGTGGCAGCGGTCAGGCCGGAACCGGGGCGGGCCGCGGCGAGCCGCACCGCGTCCTGCCAGAGCGTCAGTTCGCCGACCGGGTCGCGCCCGGTGCCGAGCAGCGCGTGCGCTCGCGTGGCGGCGTCGGCCGCCAGCTGGTCCAGCGCGAAGGGGTCGGGGCCGCCGGGCGCCGCCGGATACACCGGCGGCTGCTCGGGGTGCGCGGGCACCGGCAACGGCGCCGGCGGCGGCGGGAGTTGCCGCGGAGCGAGGGCGTCGGTGGCGCGTACACCGGGCAAGGACTGCGGCTGCCGCTCCTGCGCGGCGCGGGCCGCTCGGGCGGCACTGCGCCGGGAGAGCGCGTCGAGCAGGTCCTTCTCGCCCCGGCCGCGCAACAGGAGCAGGACGAACGGGTCGGCGTCGAGCAGGCGTGCCGTCTGGTAGCAGAGGGCGGCCGCGTGCTTGCAGGGGTGGCCGGAGTCCGGGCAGCTGCAGCGGGGGGCGAGGTCGCCGGGGCCGGGCAGCAGGGGGACGCCGCAGTCGGCGAGGGACTGGGGCAACTCCTTGTCGAGCAGGGCGGCGATATGGCCCGGCCGGTCGGCGGCCGCGTCCAGGAACCGCGTCCAGTCCTCGTCCTCCAGTGTGCGCACCCGCATCTGCACGCGGTACGGGCGCGGCCGGCTCCCGCGAACGTACGCCAGCACCAGTCCCGGGGTGACGGTGATCGCGTCGACATGCCCCTGCTCCGCGTAACCGCGTCCGCGCGCCAGCCGCTTCGGATCCAGCGCGCCCTCCTCCAACGCCTCGACCCATGCGTTGCCCCACCAGGTCCCGGCGAACACCCCACCACCCCCGGCCCGACGAGGCGCGAACGCCGCGAACGTGCGCCGGAGTTCGGAGTCACGGTGGGGGGCGGCCATGGACGTGGGCACGGAAGCCGGGCGCGCGGGGGTGGAGGACGCGGGGTCGGAGGACGCGGGGTCGGGGCGCGCGGGGGTGGAGGACGCGGGGTCGGGGCGCGCGGAGGCCGGAGACGGCGCCTCGGACACGGGGGTCGGAGACACCGACCGCGCAGCCGGAGACTCGGGAACCGGAGTTGGAGACGCTGACCGCGAAGCCGAAGGCTCAGGGGCCGGGGCCGGGGCCGGAGAACCCGACCGCGAAGCCGAAGACCCGGAGACCGAAGCCGAAGAACCCGACGGCGAAGCCGAGGGCCCGGAGACCGAAGCCGAAGAACCCGACCGCGAAGCCGAAGACCCGGAGACCGAAGCCGAAGAACCCGACGGCGAAGCCGAGGGCCCGGAGGCCGGAGCCGGAGACCCCGTGGGCGAGGGCGGCGAGGCGGAGGGTGATGGGCGGGGGTCGGTAGGTGCGTGCCGGTCGACCGGGGCACGCGAGTCGGCGGGCGTACGCGGGGCGGCGGGCGTACGCGGGGCGGCGGGCGTACGCAGGTCGGCGGGCGTACGCGGGGCGGTGGGCATGCCCGCGCCGGCGTCGGTGCTCGGCTCCTCGCTCGCGTCCGACGTGTCGGCCCAGCTGGGCATGCGGAAGGCGTTCGCCAAGTAGTGCCGCATCTCCTGGGCGGCCTTGGCCCGGACCGGCCGGGCCTCCTGTCCGGCGGCGGACCGGGGGTGCGGCGCGCCGGCGCCGGGTCGCCCGGTTACGCGCTGCTCGCGCCGGGGCTCTGCCGCCTCGGCACGCAGCGCCGCCTCTTTCCGAGCCGCGCGGAGCGCCTCTCGGGCGACGTCACCGGGGCGGCGACCGCCCCCGGCCCCGCCGGGTCCGGCCTCCGGCGCGGGAGCCGAGGCTGCCTGCTCCAGGGCGTCATCGGGCGCGGAGGCACCGGGCGCGGGTGGCGCGGCGCCGGCACCAGGCGCAGCTGACGGGACGCCGACGGGGACCTTGGGCGTCCCGGTTCCGGTATCGGACTCGTCAGGCCTCGGCGTCCCGGCTCCGGTATCGGACTCGTCAGGCCTCGGCGTCCCGGTTCCGGTATCGGCCGCAGCCGTCGACGTACCCGAGTCGGCCGTCGGCGCCGAGACACCGGGCGTCGTCCGATCCACGCCCTGCGACGCCCCGTTCGCCCCCGGGGCCATCCGATCCGCACCTTGCGCCGACGCGTACTGCGCCATCACATCGGCATCCGACGCCGCCCCGTCCGCCCCCGGCGTGACCCGCCCCGCACCCGGCGCCCCATCCACATCCGATGCCTCCCGCCCCGCACCCGACGCCTCGTCCGTGTCCGATGTCCTCCGGCCCGTGCCCGGCATCGCCGGCGCCGCACCCGGCGTCGGCCGATCCCCGCTCGGCGTCACGCCGTCCGTGGCGCCGCGTTCCGTCTCCGCTCGCTTGCGGGCCGCTCGCAGGGCTTGGCGGGCGGCGTCGGCGGGGCGGAGGTGGTGCGGGTCCGTCATGGTGTCCTCCGCAGGGAAACCAGGTCGGACAGTTCGCGGTCGGTCAGCTCGGTGAGGGCCGCCTCGCCGGAGCCGAGGATGGCGTCGGCCAGCGCGCGCTTGGCGGTGAGCATCTCGGCGATACGGTCCTCGACCGTGCCCTCCGTGACCAGGCGGTGGACCTGGACCGGCTGGGTCTGGCCGATGCGGTAGGCGCGGTCGGTGGCCTGTTCCTCCACCGCTGGGTTCCACCAGCGGTCGAAGTGCACCACGTGGCCCGCGCGGGTGAGGTTCAGGCCGGTGCCGGCCGCCTTCAGGGACAGCACCAGGACGGGGGTCTCGCCGTTCTGGAAGCGGTCGACCATCCGCTCGCGCTCCGGGATCGCGGTGCCGCCGTGCAGGAGGTCCACGGGGATCGCGCGGGCGGACAGATGGGCGGTGATGAGACGGGCCATGCCGACGTACTGGGTGAAGACGAGCGCCGAGCCGTCCTCGGCGAGCACGGTGTCCAACAGCTCGTCGAGGAGGGCGAGTTTACCGGAACGGGCCGCCGGCCGGTCCAGGCGCGCGTCCTCCTTCAGGTACAGCGCCGGGTGGTCGCAGATCTGCTTGAGCGCGCCCAGGAGCTTCAGCACCAGGCCACGGCGCCCGATGCCCTCCGCCGTCTCGATGGCCAGCATCGACTCGCGCACCACCGCCTCGTACAGCGCGGCCTGTTCCCGGGTGAGCGGCACCGGGTGGTCCGTCTCGGTCTTGGGCGGCAGCTCGGGGACGATGCCCGGGTCGGACTTCTTGCGGCGCAGGAGGAACGGCCGCACCAGACGGGCCAGGCGCTCCACCGCCTCCTGGTCCTCGCCGTTCTCCACGGCGCGGGCGTGGCGGGCCCGGAAGGATTTCAGGGGGCCGAGGAGCCCGGGGGTGGTCCAGTCGAGCAGCGCCCACAGTTCGGAGAGGTTGTTCTCCACGGGGGTGCCGGTGAGCGCCACGCGCGCGGGAGCCGGAATGGTGCGCAGCGCCTTGGCGGTGGCCGAGTAGGGGTTCTTGACGTGCTGCGCCTCGTCGGCGACGACCATGCCCCAGGGCTGCTCGGCGAGATGGGCGGCGGTCGAGCGCATGGTGCCGTAGGTGGTCAGGACGAAGCCGCCGTCGAAGCCGTCCAGGGTGCGGCCCTGGCCGTGGAAGCGGCGGACGGGCACGCCGGGCGCGAACCGGGTGATCTCCCGCTGCCAGTTGCCGAGGAGGGAGGCCGGGCAGACGACGAGGGTCGGTTCGGTGCGGGCCCGCTTCAGGTGCAGGGCGATGAGCGTGACGGTCTTGCCGAGGCCCATGTCGTCGGCGAGGCAGCCGCCGAGGCCGAGGGAGGTCATCAGATCCAGCCAGGCGAGGCCCCGCAGTTGGTAGTCGCGGAGGGTGGCGTCGAGGCCGGGGGGCGGATCGGCGGGACGCAGGCCGGCCGTGAGGCGGCCGCGGAGGGCGGCCAGGGCTCCGACGGGGACGGCGTCGACGGTCTCGCCGTCCACCTCGGCCTCGCCGGTGAGCGCCGCGGACAGGGCGTCGACCGGGTCGAGCAGGCCGAGTTCGCGCTTGCGGGCCTTGCGGACGAGGGCGGGGTCGACGAGCACCCAGCGGTCCCGGAGCCGTACGACCGGGCGGTGGGCCTCGGCGAGCGCGTCCATCTCGGCCTCGCTGAGCGGTTCACCGCCGAGCGCCAGCTGCCAGCGGAACTGGAGGAGGTCCTCGCTCTCGAAGAAGCCGGTGCCGTCGGTCGCCGAGCCGGGCGCGGGGCGGATCACGGCCGCGGCCGTCAGGTCGCGAGCGAGGTCCCGGGGCCAGTGCACGGCGACTCCGGCGGCCGCGAGCCGGCCGGCCGCCGCGCCGAGCAACTCGCCCAGCTCCTCCTCGGACAGGGCGAGGACGTCGGGCACGTCCTGTTCGGCGAGCCGGTCCAGGGGCGGCCATACGCGGGCCGCCCGGCGGACGGCGAGAGCCGCGTCGACACGCGCGCGGGGCCCGAACGCCAGGTCGGCCTCCCCCGCCCACAGGGCCGCCGCGTCGGCCATCAGGGTGGGGTCGGCGAGGCTGTGCACCTGCACGATCGCCGCTCCCGCGGCACGCGCGCCGTCGCTCGCGCCCGCGTCGAAGACGTCGTAGGCGGACAGGTCGAGGCGGAGTGAGATCCGCACGCCCGCGTCCATGCCGGCGGCGACCTCGGCCGCCCACTCGTGGGCGTGCGGCAGGGCCTGGGGCTCGCGGGCGGCGAAGGGCCGGCCGGAGGTGTAGGGGGCGGCGGGGGTGCGGGGCAGGGTGTCGGCGACCGCGTCCAGGAAGGAGCGGATCAGGGCCTCCGGCTCGGGCAGCCGCAGCGGGCCGGGATCGGGCAGCGGCACGGCGTGGCCCTCGGGAGGGAGGGCGGCGGCGATCGCGCGCAGGTGCGCGATGTCGTCCGGTTCCAGCGGCCCGGCCCGCCAGGCGTCGTGGCCGCTCGGGGTCAGGCCCGGCAGCAGGCGGCCGCGGGCGACCAGACGCAGGGCGTGCTGGGCGGCGGCACCCCAGCAGGCCGTGGCGGGGTGGGCGGCCGGGTCGCGCCGGGCGCGGACCAGCAGGGGCAGGGCCTCGGCGAGCGGCAGGGTCAGTGCGGGCACCTGCCGGCGGCGCACTCCGGCGCCGTGCCGTCGTACGACCGTCAGCTCGGCGGGGTCGCCCTCCCCGGCGCCCCCGGAGGGCGGGGCGTCGCCGTCGGGATCCCAGAAGGCGATGCGGCCCGCGCGCGGGAGGGGCGCGGGCAGGTAGACGGACGCGAGGCGCACCGGGACGGCGTCGCCGGTCCGCCGGGGCTCCTGCGTGCGCTGTGTCGCCGCAGCCGTGCCGCCGCTCATACGTCCTGCCACCTCCCGCCCGTGTGTCGGATCAGCCGTCTTCGACTCTACGGGCGGGGTCTGACAGTCGGCTCCGGGGACCGGCCGGGGCGCGGCCGGGGGCGGGGCTCACGGCACCGTACGGGAGACGACGAACACCATCGGCCGGTTGACGTCGGACAGGTTCACGACCACGTCCTGGGTGGGCGCCGGGTTCTTCTGCTGGTGGGTGAGGCCCAGCCACGGGCCGGGGCCCGTGAAGTCCCAGCCGCTGACCTTCTGGTCGCGGTCACCGATGGCGATGTCGTCCTTCTTCAGCTCGTCCCGGCGGGCGCCCATGGTCTCGAGGAAGCCGTCCAGGCCGGCCGCGTTGGTGCGGAACTGGACGTAGAGGCGGCTGGTCTTCCAGTTGTTCGTCTCGTAGTAGGCGATGTCCTCGGCGGGATGCGGGACGCTCACCTGGTACAGGCGGCGCTGCACCTTGGACGGCCAGCCCTGGGTGAGGCCGGTCGCGGAGTACTTCGCCTCCTTGTCCTTGCCGCTGTTGCGGCTCTGGTTCGCGGAGATCACCAGGTATCCGGCCGGCACGCCGATGAGCAGGCCGATGATCAGCAGGGTGAGCGCCCGGCGCCTGGCCTTGTGTCTCGGGTCCTCGGCGGGCCGTCGCGGCTCGTCGGGTGGACCGCCCTGGTGGGGCAGCGAGGGCGTCATGCGCTGTCCTGGTCGCGGCGGGCCTGGGTGTACCGCTCGTAGCGCTCGTACCGCTCCACCCGGCGCCGCTTGGCCCGGCGGAAGCGGCGGGCGACCAGCCGGGCCAGATCGGCCGCGCCCACCATGCCGGCCTCGGGGCCGAGCTGGGCGCGGGTGACGCGGGCCTCGGGGCGGTAGCCGCGGCCGGTGAGGTGACGCTTGAAGGCGTCGCGGGCGGGGCCGATGAGCAGGTCGTCCGCGGCGCTGACGCCACCGCCGATGACGAAGCAGGAGGGGTCGAGGGCGGCGGCGAGGTTGGCGATGCCGACGCCGAGCCACTGACCGATGTCCTGGAGCAGCTCCACGCACATGGCGTCGCCCTCGCGGGCCAGCTCGGTGATCAGCGGGCCGGTGATGTCGCCGATGTTGCCCTTGACTCGCTCGATGATCCCGTAGGCCACCGGGGAGTCGGCGGCGGCCAGCTCCCGGGCCTCCCGGACGAGGGCGTTGCCGGAGCTGTACTGCTCCCAGCAGCCGCGGTTGCCGCACGGGCAGCGGTGGCCGCCGGGCACGACCTGCATATGGCCGAACTCACCGGCGACGCCGAACTTGCCGCGCTTGACCTGGCCGTCCTCCAGGATGGCGCCGCCGATGCCGGTGCCGAGGGTGATCATCACGAGGTGGTCCTCGCCGCGGCCGGCGCCGAAGCGCCACTCGGCCCAGGCGGCGGTGTTGGCGTCGTTGTCCACCAGGACCGGCACGGACAGGCGGCTGGCGAGGCGGTCCCGGAGTGGTTCGTTGCGCCAGGACAGGTGGGGGGCGAACAGGACGCGGTTGCGGTCGGCGTCGACCCAGCCGGCCGCGCCGATGCCGACCGCGTGCACGTCGTGCCGGTCGGAGAGGTCCAGGACCAGCTCGGCGATGGTGTCCTCGACGACCTTGGGGCTCTTGGACTTGTCCGGGGTCTCCGTGCGGAGCTTCTCCAGGATGTTGCCGTCGGCGTCCACGACGCCCGCCATGACCTTGGTGCCGCCGATGTCGATGCCCACCGTCGGCACCCGGGGTGCGGTCAGATGGGATCGGCGTTCCCTTGTCCCGACCGTACGGAGCACAGGGGCTCGACGGGAGCCGATGGGGGCGGTGAGGTCGCGGTAGGTGCTCATCGGCGTCGATTCTGCCTCACCCGGGATAGCGGTGCTGTACGGGGCGGGAGAGGGGGTGCGGGACCGTCACCGGGCCCGGGTGCACGACTGCCGCAGGGCTCCGGTGCGCGACCGCCGCCGGACGCGAGTGCGCGGTGGCGGACCGCACCCACGCGGCGGAGCCGCCGGTCGGCACGGCCCCGCTCCCCACGGCCCGCTCCCGGCCGGCCCCGGCAGCTTCGGGCCCGCCGCAGTTCGGGGTCCGTTGCAGTCCGGGCTCCGCCGCAGTCCGGGCTCCGCCGCGGTTCGGGGTCCGCCGCGGTTCGGGGTCCGCCGCGCCTCAGGCCCGCCGCAGTTCGTGGCGCAGCGCGTCCAAGTCGGAGCCGCCCGCCATCTGCCGGGTCAGTTCGTCGAGCGTGATCTCGTCCCGTGTGTGGTTGCCCACCATCGCGCCACGTCGCAGCAGTACGAAACGATCGCCGACGAGGTACGCGTGATGCGGGTTGTGGGTGATCAGCACAACGCCCAAGCCCTCGTCGCGTGCCGCGGCCACATATTTGAGCACCACACCGGACTGCTTCACACCCAGTGCCGCCGTCGGCTCGTCCAGGACCAGGACCTTGGCGCCGAAATGGACCGCCCGGGCGATGGCCACGCACTGGCGTTCGCCGCCGGAGAGGGTGCCGATGGGCTGGTCGACGTCCCGGAGGTCGATCCCCATGCGCAGCAGGGCCTCGCGGGTGGTGCGGCGCATGAGGTCGATGTCGAGGCGCTTGAGGGGGCCGGAGCCCTTGCGGGGCTCGGAGCCCAGGAAGAAGTTGCGCCACACCGGCATGAGCGGGACGACCGCGAGGTCCTGGTAGACCGTGGCGATACCGCGGTCCAGGGCTTCGCGCGGGGAGGACAGGCGGGTCTCCACGCCGTCCAGGCGCAGCGTGCCGTCGTCGTGCCGGTGCAGGCCGGCGATGGTCTTGATCAGTGTCGACTTGCCGGCGCCGTTGTCGCCGAGGACACAGGTGATCTCCCCGGCGTGGACCTCCAGCGAGACACCTTCCAGGGCGCGGACGTTGCCGTAGTACTTGCTGACGTCGGTCAGCTCGACCAGCGCCGTACGCTCCGGCGCCCCCGGCGTCTCCGGCGTCTCCGGCGTCTCCGGCGTCTCCGGCGTCTCCGGCGTCTCCGGCGTCTCCGGCGTCTCCGGCGTTCCCAACGTCCCCACCGTCTCCGCCGTTTCTGCCGTCTTCGGCGTCCCTGCCGTCTCTGCCGTCCCTGCCGTCTCTGCCGTCCCTGCCGTCTCGGGCGTCTCCGTCATTTCGTCGCCTCCGCACGCTTGCGGACCCAGGCGTTCAGCAGGGTCGCGAGGAGCAGCATCGCTCCGAGGAAGAACTTGAACCAGTCGGGGTTCCACTCGGCGAAGACGATGCCCTTGCTGGTCATGCCGAACAGGAGCGCACCGACCGCCGAGCCGATCGCGCTGCCGTAGCCGCCGGTGATCAGGCAGCCGCCGATCACGGCCGCGATGATGTAGATCAGCTCGTTGCCGACGCCCTCGCCTGACTGGACGGCGTCGAAGGAGAAGAGCAGGTGCTGGCCGGAGATCCAGGCGCCGAGGGCGACGCCCATGTAGAGGCCGATCTTGGTCCTGGCGACCGGGACGCCGACTGCGCGGGCCGCCTCCTGGTTGCCGCCGACGGCGAAGATCCAGTTGCCGACGCGGGTGCGCAGCAGGATCCAGGAGGCGAGGGCGACCAGGCCCAGCCACCACAGGATGGTGACCTTGAAGTCGACGCCGCCGACGGTGAGGGTCGAGGCGAACACGTCGCGGGCGCTGCTGAAGCCCTCCATGTCGGCGATCGTCTTGGTGGAGACCGTGCCGTCGATCAGCTTGGTGAAACCGAGGTTCATGCCGGTCAGCATCAGGAAGGTACCGAGGGTGACGATGAAGCTCGGCAGCTTGGTGCGGGTGAGCATGAAGCCGTTGAAGGCGCCGATCGCCAGGGTGACCAGCAGGGACACTCCCACGCCGACCCAGGTGTTGGCCGTCGTCTGGTAGCTGAACATCGAGGAGACCAGCGCAGAGGAGGTCACCAGGACGCCCGCCGACAGGTCGAACTCGCCGCCGATCATCAGCAGGGCCACGGGTACGGCCATGATGCCGATGGTCGAGGAGGCGTACAGGACGGTGCTGAGGCTGGAGGCGCGCAGGAACCCCTCGGCGGCGACGGCGAAGAAGACGAAGACCGCGAGCGCGCCGACGACCGAGCCCAGTTCCGGGCGCGAGAGCAGCTTCCGCAGCGGCGAGGTCTGCAGAATCCTTTCATCAACCGCCGCGCTCATCGGGTGCCCCGCTCGGTGTACTCCGCCAGCGCGGACGCCTGGTCCTTGGTGATGATCTGCGGGCCGGTCAGCACCGGCTTGCCGCCGCCGAGGACGTCGCTGTTGTACTTGTACAGCCACAGCAGGTCGATCGCCTGGTACCCCTGCAGATACGGCTGCTGGTCCACGGCGAAGCCGAGGGTGCCGTCCTTCAGCTCGGCGGCCACCTTGGCGTTGAGGTCGAAGGTGTCGATCTCGGCCTTGCCGCCCGCGTCCGACCTCGCCTTCACGGCGGTGTCGGCGTACGGGGCGCCCAGCGTGACCACGGCGTCGAGGGACGTGTCGGCCTGGAGCTTGGCCTCGATCGCCGACTGCACGTCGGGCATGTTGGTGCCGTTGACGTAGAGCTTGCGCAGGGTGCCGTGGAAGGTCTTGGCGACGCCGTCACAGCGCTGCTCGTGGCCGACGTTGCCCTGTTCGTGCAGGACGCACAGGGCCTTCTTCTTCCCGCGCTTGTTCAGCTCCTCGCCCACTGCCTCACCGGCGATGGTCTCGTCCTGGCCGATGTGGGTGAGGGCGCCGAAGGCCTTGGACCGGGCCGAACCGGAGTTGACGGTGATCACCGGGATGCCGGCCCTCTCGGCGCGGGCCAGGGCGGCCTTCATGGCGTCCGGCTTGGCGAGGGTGACGATGATGCCGTCGACCTTCTTGTCCACCGCGGCGTCCACCAGCTGCGCCTGCTGCTGGGCCTCGTCGTCGTGCGAGTAGAGGAACTTGATGTTGTCCTTGAGGGCGGCCTGCCTGGCACCGCTCTGCACGATGTCCCAGAAGGTGTCGCCGTCTCCCGA
The DNA here is from genome assembly GCF_043199955.1 of Streptomyces sp. NPDC048514. NCBI lineage: Bacteria > Bacillati > Actinomycetota > Actinomycetes > Kitasatosporales > Streptomycetaceae > Streptomyces > Streptomyces sp. NPDC048514. Next base: position 175,133 of record NZ_JBICWT010000009.1, read on the forward strand.
GTGGGTGATCATCGCGAAGGTCCAGCGGGGCGTGTTCACCGCCGCCCTGCCCTGGGCCGCGGCGGCCTTGCGGGCATCCTCGGCCCGCTTGCCGCCGGTGCTGCTGCAGCCCGCCAGGGACACGGAGAGTGCCCCCGCCAGCGCTATGCCTACCCAGGTCCGAAACCGTGCCACGAGGCCGTGCCCTTCTTGCTGTGCTTCTGCCTGCTCCGACGTGCGTAAGGGGCGGGCGATCTCAACGTCGGCACGTCCCGGCGGCGACCTCACCAACCCCAAACGCTTCAGTATCGAACACGGGCAACGCACCTGACGCAGCCGGGGGCCGGGACGCCGGTCACATTGTCCGGACATTGCGACGAACACGTGCGGGTCCCGAGGCGGTACGAGCGCGCAGACATCCGAACCCTGTCCAAGGGGCCGGACGCCCAGCCTGTCGGCAACCGATGGTCTCTGACGCACGGTCGGCTTCCGGGGGTTCCAGCTCTGCCGGGTTGCATTCCCGGTCGCCGAAGCAGCCCCCTCGGCAGGTGCCTCCACTGGATCTCGGCGTGCAGCACGTACCGCTGATGCCATGGCACACCATGCGGTGTCGCTACCGCAGGCTCCCGAATTGTGGCGGCCACCGACGGGAGGCAGTGTGGTCTCGAGACCGGTCGGGCGAGGCGGAACACGCACGACCCGTCACATGTGCGGGCTGCGGCCTGCCCTTGTCACGGAGCGGGTCGTGTGAGTCGGGAACAGGCGGAATGGATCACCGCTGAGCGAGTGCGTCGGTATACCGGTCCGGAATGCGACGGCCGACGCAGGATCATCCGTTCGGGGCTGGCCTACGGAGGTGCGGTGCATGTCGGAGAAGAACCCGGAGCACGGGACAACCGAGGTCTCTCTGCCGCCCGAAGTCAAGCTGCTGCAGGAGGTCACCCCTCCCTTCTTTCCCGAAGGCGGTTCGGGAATGACCATTCTCGTCGAGTGGCCCCCTGGTCACCCCGGGCTCCCTCCGCATCGCCACTCGGGCCCGTCGTTCGGCTACGTCATGGAGGGCGCGCTCCGGTTCGAACTCGAGGGCGAGCCGGAGCGTGTCGTCGAGGCCGGTGAGACCTTCTGGGAGCCGGGCGGTGACGTGATCCACTACCAGGACGGCAACGCACTCCCTGACGCACCGACCAAGTTCGTGGTGACCATGCTGTGCGCGCCGGGCCGGCCGATGCTCACGGTGGTGGACGAGGAGGAGCTGCGGGAACGGGCGCACCTGCGCGCCCCACGCCCCTCCGCAGGCTGACCTGCGAGATCGACGGTGAGGCGTAAGCGCCCTGCACACCGGCTGCCTGCCGCGTGGGCGGGGCTTCGCCTCATGCGGCTTTCGCAGCGAACAGGCGGTCACCGGCCTCCAGCGGTCGAGTGCCCCGTCTCCGCCGGAGAGAGCACCACCGACGTGCAACACGGACGAGTCGATGGGCACCAGCGTCGCCACGGACGTTCTCCCCAGTGCAGTGCCCGGGGCGGGGGAGCCAGACGGTGGGGGATCCCACCCCAATAGTTGAACACGAGATTGTATTGAATGATACTATCTCGCTAGTAACGACGGTGGCGGTACCGGGCGAACGAGGAGCCGGATGATCATGGATGTCTACGATGCGGTCACGAGCCGACGAGCGGTGCGCGACTTCACCGGCCGGGATATTCCGAGAGAAACACTGGAGCGCGTGACGTCCACCGCAGCATGGGCGCCGTCCGCGTCGAACCTCCAGCCGTGGCACACCTACATGGTGACCGGCGCGCCGCTGGCCGAGATCAAGAAGCGCGCCGGCGAGCGTCTCGCCTCAGGCGACCTGTGGGACGAACCTGAGTACGAGCAGTACCCAACGGCACTGAAGTCCCCCTACCTCGAGCGCCGATCCGCCTTCGGCGAGCAGCGCTACGGCTCACTGGGCATCGCTCGTGAGGACTGGGAGGCGCGCCAGCGGGCCGCCTCTGCGAACTGGGACTGTTTCGGCGCTCCCGCCGCCCTGTTCTGCTACATCGACCGCGACATGGGCCGGCCCCAATGGTCCGACGTCGGCATGTATCTGCAGACCGTCATGCTGCTGCTCCGCGCCGAAGGACTGCACAGCTGTCCACAGATGGCCTGGGCGAAGTTCCACAAGACCGTTGCGGAGGTCCTGGCACCCCCGGACGAACTCGTCCTCTTCTGCGGCATGTCGATCGGGTTCGCAGACACCACGGCACATGCCGCCCGTACCGGCCGGGCCCCGCTCGACGAGACGGTCACCTTCGTCGACGGCCTCTGACCGGAGCCCGCAGCCCTCCTCGGCCGATCGAGGCGCATGTTGCCGCACCCACAAAATGCACCATATGTCATATTTGCCCAAATGATCACGAGAAGAGGCACCTGATGAAGATCGCAGTCATCGGCGGTACCGGGCTGATCGGATCGCAGGTCGTCACAGACCTGAACGCCGCCGGGCACGAGGCGGTACCCCACTCGAAGTCCACCGGGATCGACGTCATCAGCGGACAGGGTCTGGACGACGCCGTGGCGGGCGCCGACGTCGTCGTCAACCTCACGAATTCCCCGACCTTCGACGACGCCTCGCTCGGCTTCTTCCAGACGTCGATGGACAACCTGCTGGCCTCGGCCCACAGGGGCGGCGTCGGTCACTTCGTCATCCTCTCCATCGTCGGCGTGGACCGGGTACCGGAGCTGGACTACTACCGGGCCAAGGTGCTCCAGGAGCAGATCCTCGCGGCCGGGCCGGTCCCCTACTCGATCGTCCGGGCGACTCAGTTCATGGACTTCATGGACGCCGTCCTGTCCTGGACCGCCGACGGTGACACCGTCCGGCTGCCCGCCACGCCGATCCAGCCGATCGCCTCCAAGGACGTGGCCCGGGCGGTGGCGGAGGTCGCCGCCGGCACCCCGGTGAACGGCATCCACAACATCGCCGGCCCCGAGGTCTTCCCCCTGGACGAGCTGGGCCGGATCACCCTGTCCCACAAGGGCGACCACCGCACCGTCGTCACCGACCCCACCGCCGGCATGTTCGCGGCCGTCAAGGGCGACGTCCTCACCGACAAGAACGCCCACCTCGCCCCCACCCGCTACACCGACTGGCTCTCCTCCTGACCCGCTCGCACCCTGCGAGGTGTGGGGACCGCGAAGAGCCGGTGCGCCCATGCCCGACCACGAGTGGTCACGGAGCAGATGACGGAGGAGGTGGCTGGTCCTGGAGGTCTATGAGGCGGTCACGAGCCGACGAGCGGTTCGTGGATTCACCGACCGGGATGTCCCGAGGGCTGTGCTGGAGCGCGTGCTCTCCGCCGCGGCCTGGGCGCCGTCCGGATCGAACCTCCAGCCGTGGCGCATCTACGTGCTGACCGGCCGGCCGCCGGCCGAACTCAAGAGGCGCGCCGGCGAGCGCGTGGCCGCGGGCGACCCCTGGGACGAGCGGGAGTACGAGATGTACCCGGCCGCACTGAAGTCCCCGTACCACGAGCGCCGGTCCGCCTTCGGCCATGAGCGCTACAGTGCCCTCGGCATTGCGCGCGAGGACTGGGAGGCGCGCCAGAGGGCCGCTTCCGCGAACCGGGACTGTTTCGGCGCGCCCGCCGTCCTGTTCTGCTACATCGACCGCATTCGTCGAAGACCAGGACGGGTGTCACGGCTGTGCGAGCAGGGCTTCAAGGCCGTACGAGCAGCTGGAACTCGAAGGAGTAGCGGGTGGGACGGTAGGTGTGGTCGCCGAACTCGACCGCGCGTCCGGTGTCGTCGAAGGTGGTGCGCTGCATGGTGAGCAGCGGGGCACCCTCCGCCTCGGCGAGGCGCTCGGCCTCGGCGGTCGTGGCACCGCGGGCGCCGATGGACTGGCGGGCGCTGTGCAGGGTGATCCCGGCGGAGCGCATCAGCCGGTACAGGCCGGTGGCCTCCAGCTGGCCGGTGTCCAGGTCGAGCAGACCGGGCGGCAGGTGGTTGATCAGATAGGCCATGGGCTCGCCGTGCGCGAGGCGGAGCCGCTCCACCCGGTGCACGTCACTGCCCTCGGCCACGGCGAGCGCGGCGGCCACCTCGGCCGAGGCCGGGACGACGGAGTTGACCAGGACCTTCGTCGCGGGACGCTGGCCGGCCGCCTCCAGGTCGTCGTAGAGACTGCTCAGCTCCAGCGGGCGCTTGACCTGGCTGTGCACGACCTGGGTGCCGACGCCCCGGCGGCGGACCAGGAGCCCCTTGTCGACCAGCGACTGGATGGCCTGGCGGACGGTCGGCCGGGAGAGGCCGAGCCGCGCGGCCAGCTCGATCTCGTTGCCCAGCAGGCTGCCGGGGGTGAGACCGCCGTGCTCGATGGCGGCCTCCAGCTGCTGGGACAGCTGGAAGTACAACGGCACCGGGGAGCTACGGTCCACATGGAGATCGAGCGACACGGTCGGGTCCACATCAGGTTTCGGCACGGGCCCGAGCGTAGCCCCGTGATCGGTTGACGGGAAGTCGTGTAGTCCGATTGTCCGGACATACGCATTGACAGCGCCCCGGGTGCGCCCTCACTTTGTTTCCATGCGCATCGGCGTCATCGGTACGGGCCGTATCGGCACCCTCCACGCGAGCACGCTCAGCCGTCACCGCGAGGTCGGCTCCCTGATCCTGACGGACGTGGATCCGGTGCGAGCCCAGGGCCTAGCGCACCGGCTGGGCGAGACGGCGGCGCCCGGGGTGGACGAGGTCTTCAGGTGGGGCGTGGACGCGGTGGTGATCACGGCGGCGACGGCGGCCCACGCCGAGCTGATCGGCCGGGCGGCCCGCTCGGGCCTGCCGGTCTTCTGCGAGAAGCCGATCGCCCTGGACCTCCCGGGCACGCTGCAGGCGCTCGCCGAGGTCGAGAACGCCGGGACGGTGCTGCAGATGGGGTTCCAGCGGCGGTTCGACGCGGGCTACGCCGGCGCCCGGGAGGCGGTGCGCGCCGGACGGCTCGGCCGCCTGCACACCGTGCGGGCCATGACCTGCGACCAGTCCCCTCCCCCGGCGGACTGGCTGCCGCTGTCCGGCGGGCTGTTCCGGGACACGCTGATCCACGACTTCGACGTGCTGCGCTGGGTGACCGGCCGCGAGGTGCTCGACGTGTACGCCGCCGGCTCCGACCGCGGTCCCGCGATGTTCCGCGAGGCCGGTGACGTCGACACGGGCGCGGCGCTGCTCACGCTGGACGACGGCGTGCTGGCCGCGGCGACGGCGACCCGGCTGAACGGCGCCGGCTACGACGTCCGCATGGAACTGGCCGGCGAGCGGGACACGGTCGTGGTGGGGCTGGACGACCGTACGCCGGTCGCCTCCACCGAGCCGAGCGGTCCGCCGCCCGCGGACAAGCCGTGGCCGGGGTTCGTGGAGCGGTTCGGGCCCGCGTACGAGGCCGAACTGGCCGCCTTCGTGGAGGTGGTGCGCGGCGAGCGGCCCAACCCGTGCGACGGTCACGAGGCGTTGCAGGCGCTGCGGATCGCCGAGGCCTGCGAGGTCTCCCGCCGGGAGCGGCGCCCGGTGACCCTGACGGAGATCGCGGACCGCACCCAGCCGTCGTAGGACAGGGGCACGGCCGCGACGAGCGGGTCCCCGGCCGCCATGGGTGGGGTAACGGCCGGCACGGGTAGGGCCCCGGCCGGCACGGGTAGGGCCCCGCGCCGTCGTAGGGCCGGGCGCGGAGGTCGCAAGGTCGGATACGGATCTCGCGGGACCCGGCGCGGATGTCGCAGGACCCGGGCGCGGACGTGGCGGGCTGGATGCGGGCGTCGTAGGGCCCAGGCGCGGCGGTCGGATCCGCCGCAGGCAGACCCGCCGTCGCCCTCAAGCCCGCCGTCGCCGTCAGACCCGCCTTCACCCGCTGGCCCGTCGTCGCCCTCAGACCCGCCGTCGCCCGCTGGCCCGCCTTCGCCCGCTGGCCCGCCTTCGCCCGCTGGCCCGCCGTCGCCGTCAGGCCCGCCGTCGCCATGATGCGAGGCGCCGTACGCGGTTTGTGGCTGTTCGGCCGGCTCGGGTGGTCACCAGCGCACCGGGAGGTTTCTCACTCCGCGCATGAGCAGGCCCGGCAGCCACTCCCCCGGCTCGCCGTCCAGGGCGAGGCCGGGGGCGCGCTCCAGCAGCGTGCCGATCGCGACACGGCCTTCGAGGCGGGCCAGGGGTGCTCCCAGGCAGTAGTGGATGCCATGGCCGAAGGCGAGGTGCCCGCGGCCGTCGCGGCGGATGTCGAAGCGGTCCGGAGCGGCGTAGCGGGCGCCGTCACGCTGGGCGGCGCTGAGACCGACCAGCACGTCCTCGCCCCGCCCGATCGCCGTACCGGCGATCTCGAGGTCCTCGGCGGCGTACCGGTACGTGGCGTTCTCCACCGGGCCCTCGTAGCGCAGCATCTCCTCGATGGCGCCGTCCATGAGGCTCATGTCGGCGCGCAGCGCGGCCAGTTGGCCGGGATGGGCGAGGAGGGCGAGGACGCCGTTGCCGATGAGGTTGACGGTGGTCTCGTGGCCGGCGATGAGCAGCAGGTAGGCCATCCCGCGCAGTTCCTGCGCGGAGAGCCGGTCGCCGTCCTCGGCGGTGGTCCGGATCAGGTCGCTGAGCAGGTCGTCGGTCGGCCCAGCGGACCGCTTGTCCTCGATCAGCCCGGTGAGGTACTCGGCGAGGCGGACGACCGCCGCCTGCTCGGAGTCGGGGTCGGTCGGCGCGACCACCTCCGTGGAGATCTTGCGGAACTCGGTGCGGTCCATCTCTGGGACGCCGAGCAGCTCGCAGATGACCGTGAGGGGCAACGGATAGGCGAGGGAGTCGATGAGGTCGGCGCGGCCGTGCGGCAGCATCTCGTCGAGCAGTTCGTCGGTGATCCGCTGGATCCGCGGCCGCAGTCGCTCGACCCGCCGCATGGTGAAAGCGCGCGCCACGAGGCTGCGCAGGCGCGTGTGCTGCGGCTGGTCTGCGACCAGCAGATACTTGCCGATCAGCTGCTCGTCCAGGGGCACGACACCGACCTTGGCGCTGTCCTTGGCCAGCCGGTGGTCGGCGAGGGCGGCCCGCGCCTCCTCGTATCCCACGACGAGCCAGGTCTCCCAGACGCCGCCCGGCGTGGCGAACCGGACCCGGTGGACGGGACCCTGCTCACGCAGCCGCGCGTACACCGGGTGCGGGTCCTTGCGGAGCGCCTCGCCGGACTCCGTCAGGTCGATCACTCGTTCCATGTCTTCCCTCCCCGTACAGACTCCCCCGAGGTCCCCGGCAGCGGCCGGTACCCGGACAACGCCTACGGCGTCCGGCTAGTGCCCCTCGTCGCCGTCTTTTCTCGACGATCTCGATGTCCTCGGCGCCGCCCGTCACCAGGGCGAGTCCGGCCCGGACATTCGGCGGTCCGGCGCCGCGACGGGACGGCCTTCGGCGGCACGGAACCCGCCCCGCGGCCGATGTGGGGGGAGGCCGCGGGGCGAGAGTCGAGCGGTGGAACGCGTACGGGAACTTCTCAGCAGCCGAAGTCGATCAGGTCGAACGAGGCGTAGTGGTCGGAGGTGTAGTAGTCCTCCTGGGTCTCCTCACCGGTGACGACGCGCCGCGCGCCGCGGTCGGAGGAGCCGGGGGTCTTCACCGTGTACTCGTGGTAGTAGCCGTTGGACTGCTGGGGCAGGACGCCTTCCCGGTTCTGGAAGACCACTCCGTCCTGCGGGTACGGGTAGGGGCCGCCCCGGTCGATGAGGTCCAGGGTGTCGTGGGCCTGTGCGGGCAGGGCGCCGTAGCAGATGCTGCCGACCGATGCGGTCGTGGCGTCCGCAGTGGCGGCGGAGACGGTGCCGCCCACGAGGAGGGCGGAGAGCACGGCGCCGGCGGCGCCGATTCGGGTGATCCGTGGGGGGAATCTCATGGCCTCATGATGACGCGCGTAGACGTTGGCATGTCAACGACAAGGTTGAAGAGTTTTCCATCAAGCGCACGGAATTTTCACGCCGTCAACCTTCTGCACGGCGCCCTCACACGGTGCCCACGAACAGGACGGGCGGGTCCGTGTGCCAGGCGCGACGGTGGGCCGGCGCGCCGGGTGCGGCGATCGAGGACACAGGGGTGCGGGTCTCCCGGTCTCCGAAGGGGTGCGGAGACGTCGGCGGCTCGCAGGGGGCGATCACCGTACCGGCGGCGACGGTCTTCGGCCGGACGCGTCCCGGAGCATGGGATCAGGCCTCTTCGGGCTCCGTCGGTTCAGCCGGCGTGGGTGGAGAACAGCCCGCCGGTCGGGCCCTGCTTGTCGCCGCCCTGGGCCTTCTTCAGGGCGTTGGCGAGGCTCTCGATGGTGAGGGACTGCAGGATCACCCGGCCGTTGCCCTCCAGGGTGGCCAGGGACAGGCCCTCACCGCCGAACACGGCGTTCATGATCCCCTGGCGGTTGAGGCCGCCGACGCGCTGGACGCCGTAGCGGACGCCCTCCTCGAAGGCGACGACACAGCCCGTGTCGACCTCGATGCGGCCGCCGAAGTCCGCCGGGTTCAGGTCGATGAAGTTGCCCGCGCCGGCGATGATCACGGTGCCGTGCCCGGTGAACTTCTCCAGGACGAAGCCCTCGCCGCCGCTCATGCCGGTGCGGCCGCCGGTGAAGGCGATGCCGAAGTCGACGGTGGACTCGGCGGCCACGAAGGCGTCCTTCTCCGCGAACCACGCGCGCGTGCCGTCGAGCTCCAGTGCGCGCATCTCGCCGGGGAGCACGCCCGCGAAACCGACCGTGCCCTCGCCGCTCTGGGCGGTGAAGTACTGGAATGCCAGGGACTCGCCGGCGAGCATGCGCTGGCCGGCCTGCATGGCGGTGCCCATGGCCTGGCGCAGCAGGCCGCCCATGCCACCGGCCGAGCCGCCCTGCTGCTGACCGCCGCCGTTCGACGGACCGGACAGCCGGGTCTCCATGGTCACGTTCGTGGTCTTGAACAGGAACTTTCCGGCCTCGCAGTACACGGTCTGGCCGGGGTGCAGGTTGACGACCGCCATCTGCATGGCGTTGCCGACGATCTCTTGCTGAAGGGTCACGTGGGTAGGAACGCCGGAGACGGAGGGAAGAGTTCCAGGAACGCGGAACGGGACCGGAGGAGTGACGCGCGGAGCGCCCCGGTGCTGTCCAGGCCGGGGGCGCTCCACGCGGGCGTGGGGGCGGTGGATCAGCCGCCGAGCTCCTGGTGCCGGGCGGCGAGCCGGGTCGCGCCCTCCTCGGTCAGGGAGCCGAACAGGCGCAGGCGGGAGATGCCGCCGTCGGGGAAGATGTCGACCCGCGCGTGCGTGCCGACGGCCGGCTGGGGCAGCACGAACCGGTGGTTGGTGTCGGGCTGGAGGCGGGTGCGCGGCAGGATCTCGGTCCAGTCGCCGTTCTCCCCGTCCTTGACGGAGACCGAGGCCCAGCCGGCGCTGTTGCCCTTCAGATAGGCGGTGTCGATCTCGACGGCGCGGATCTGGGACTGGGACACCAGCTGGTAGCGGATCCAGTCGTTGCCCTGGTCACGGCGGCGGCGGGTCTCCCAGCCGTCGTCCATCTTGCGGGAGCGGCCCGGCTGGATGGTGTTGGTGGCCGGGGAGTAGAAGCGGTTCGAGGCGTCCTCGACCTGTCCGCCGTTCTCCAGGGCGACCACGTCGAAGGTGCCGAGCACGCCCAGCCACTTCGGGTCGGGCACGACCTCGCCGTGGACGCGCAGGCGGGCGATGCCGCCGTCGGGGTGCTGGTTGACGCGCAGGTGGGTGAAGCGCTGCTCGACGGTGACCTCGAAGCCGTTGGCCGCATGGCCGCCGACCGGAGTGCGCGGGACGAGGGTCGTCCACTTCACGTCGTCCGAGAGCAGTTCCTCCGGGGAGGCCGAACCGGCTACGGAGGTGGCCTCGACCGAGACCGCCTGCGGGTAGTTGCCGCGGAAGTGGGCCGTGTCGACGACGATCCCGCGGATCACGCCGGGCGCGCCGAGCCGGACCAGCGCCCAGTCGTGGTCGTCCGCGGTCGGCCAGGGGTGGCCGGCCGAGGCGCCGCGCCTGCGGCGGGTCTCCCAGCCGTCCATGACCTTGCCCTTGTGCCCGAAGTGCTCGGGGTCGAACTCGGCCGGCCCGGCGACCAGCAGGTTCTCCCGCTGGGCGAAGAACTCGTCGTTGGCGGCGATGACACCGGCGCCGAGCTGCCGGTCGGCGAGGTCGGCGTACTGGGTGAACGGGAAGTCGGCGGTGCGGTAGTCCGCGTACGGGTCGCCGCCTCCGTAGGGGTTCGCGTCGCCGGTGAAGCTGGGTATCGCCGTCACGGTGATCAGGGGTTCCTTTCGGGACTCGGCGGGATGCGGGTGCGGGGGGTGGCTCACTCGGGGCGGCTGAGCAGCGTGCCCTTCGGCTCGGTGAACCGGCCGTCGGCTACGATCCGCTCGCCGCGCAGCCAGGTGGACTTCACCACGCCGTACAGGGTCTTCCCGGCGTACGCGGTGACCCTGTTGCGGTGCTGGAGACCGGCCGGGTCGACGGTGAAGGTCTCGTCGGGGGCGAGGACGGCGAAGTCGGCGTCCCGGCCGGCCTCGATGGCCCCCTTCTGCCCGAGGCCCACCAGGGCGGCGGTCCGCTCGGACATCCACCGGACGACGTCCTCGAGCCCGTACCCGCGCTTGCGGGCCTCCGTCCACACGGCGGGCAGGCTCAGCTGGAGGCCTGATATGCCGCCCCACGCGGTGGCGAAGTCGGCGGTCTTCAGATCGGCGGTGGAGGGCGAGTGGTCGGTGACGACGCAGTCGATGGTGCCGTCGGCGAGGGCCTCCCAGAGCAGGTCCTGGTTGGCGGCCTCGCGGATGGGCGGGCAGCACTTGAACTCGCTGGCGCCGTCCGGGACCTCCTCGGCCGTGAGGGTGAGGTAGTGCGGACAGGTCTCCACGGTGACGCGGACGCCCTCGGCGCGGGCGGCGCGGATCAGCGGCAGCGCGTCGCTGGAGGACAGGTGGAGCACGTGCACGCGCGCGTTCAGCCGGCGGGCCTGCGCGATGAGGCCGGCGATCGCCGTGTCCTCGGCGTCCCGCGGGCGGGAGGCGAGGAAGTCGGCGTACCTGGGGCCGCCGTGCTGCGGGGCGGCCGCGAGGTGGTGCGGGTCCTCGGCGTGCACGATCAGCAGCCCGTCGAACCCGGCCGTCTCCGCCAGGGACCGGGCGAGCCGGTCCTGGTCGAGGTGCGGGAACTCGTCCACGCCGGACGGGGACAGGAAGGCCTTGAAGCCGAAGACCCCGGCGTCGTGCAGCGGGCGCAGGTCCTTGACGTTGTCGGGCAGGGCGCCGCCCCAGAAGCCGACGTCGATGTGCGCCTTGTCGCGGGCCACGTCCTGCTTGATCCGCAGGTTCTCCACCGTGGTCGTCGGCGGCAGGGAGTTGAGCGGCATGTCGACGAGCGTGGTGATGCCGCCGGCCGCCGCGGAGCGGGTGGCGGTCCAGAAGCCCTCCCACTCGGTGCGGCCCGGGTCGTTGACGTGTACGTGGGTGTCGACCAGCCCGGGCAGCACGACGTGGTCGCCGACGTCCTCCAGCCGCGCGGCGGCCGGGACCTCGGTGTCGTACGGCAGCACGGCCGTGATCCTCCCGGCGGCCACGGCGACCGCGGCGGCCCGCGTACCTTCGGGAGTGATGACGCGCGTCGAGCGCAGCACCAGTTCAGCGTCGGACACCCGAACCCCTCTCTGTACCGCCGTTTTACGCCCCGGAAACGGGATTCTCATCACGGAGCGGAATTCAACGTTCTGTTGAAGGAGTGTTCACTCCCGCTCCACCGCCGTCAAGAGGCACACCCCCCAGCGGCCCTCCGAGCCCCGCACTCTGGACGTTTCCACAAAGCGGAATTAGAATTCCAGCAAGCAGAACGTAGCTACGTACCAGCGGGGAGTCAACCGACTGCCGGGTAGGCTGCTGCTCTTCCTGCCAGCCCCGAAAGGAACGTGCCGTGCCGACGTCCAGCGCCAGCACCACCGACTCCGCCAAGTCCTCCAACGGGGGCGGGGTCCAGTCCCTCGAGCGCGCCTTCGATCTGCTCGAGCGGATGGCGGACGCGGGCGGCGAGGTCGGCCTCAGCGAGCTGTCCGCGACCAGCGGCCTGCCGCTGCCCACCATTCACCGGCTGATGCGCACCCTGGTGGCCTGCGGGTACGTGCGCCAGCAGCCGAACCGGCGGTACGCGCTCGGACCGCGGCTGATCCGGCTCGGGGAATCCGCGTCCCGGCTGCTCGGCACGTGGGCGCGGCCGTACCTCGCACGTCTGGTGGAGGAGACCGGCGAGACGGCGAACATGGCGCTGCTGGACGGCGACGAGATCGTCTACGTGGCGCAGGTGCCGTCCAAGCACTCGATGCGCATGTTCACGGAGGTGGGGCGCCGGGTGCTGCCGCACTCCACCGGGGTGGGCAAGGCGCTGCTGGCGAGCGTGCCCGACGAGGAGGTGCGTGCGCTGCTGTCCCGTACGGGGATGCCGGCGGCCACGGACAAGACCATCACGACGCCCGAGGGCTTCCTGGCGGCGCTGGCGGACGTACGGCGTGCCGGTTACGCGATCGACGACAACGAGCAGGAGATCGGCGTGCGGTGCCTGGCGGTGTCCGTGCCGGAGTCCCCCACGGCGGCGGCGATCTCGATCTCGGGGCCTGCGGGCCGGGTGACGGAGGCGGCGACCGAGAAGATCGTGCCGATGCTGCAGCAGGTCGCCCGTGAGCTGTCGCAGGCACTGGCGAGTTCGGGCGCGTGAGGGTCCCTGCCGGGGCGTGAGCGCCCCTGAGCCGGGGGGCGGTGCGGGCCTTTGCCTGCCGGACGGGTACGGGCAGCGAGAGCCCGGGATCGCCCGGCTACCCGGGCGTCAGGGCTGCTCAGGGGGCTGACCGAAGAGGTCCACCGCGTCACGGACGTCGCGCAGGCCTCTCGCCAGGGCGCTGACCGAGCCGATCGCGCCCGCGATCAGTAACAGGGACCTGCGCAGGCGCGGGATCTCCGGGGCCCCGCCGGCGGCCATCGCGGCCAGGGCCGCCAGCTCGTCCTCGGCTATGGCCCGGTCGGGGAACTCCGCCGGAAGCGCCGCGAGCCCACGACGCAGCCGGGCCACCGCGGTCCGCAGTTCCGCCACCCTCGGATCCTCGTCGCTGCCGGTCACCGGCCTCTGCCCCAGACTCCGCAACACAGCCCTCCCCCTAGCCTCGCCGTCGTGCGCGGGTCAGTAAACGCCACCCCGAGCGGGACCGCCACAGCGCGGACCGAAATTCAGCCCAAGGGAATCGGCACCGGAAATCCGGACGCTTGTGCCGTCGTCGGGTATGCAGGACCCATGACCGACAACCAGGATCATCAGGCGGATGTCGCCGGGCTGCTGCTCGCCGCCGGCGGTGGCAGACGGCTCGGCGGACGGCCCAAGGCGCTGCTCGAACACCGGGGGCGGCCGCTGGTCGAACACGCCGTCGGCGTGCTGCGCGCGGCCGGATGCGGCCGGATCCACGTCGTCCTGGGCGCCAGGTCGGAGGAGGTGCGCGAGCGCGCCGAACTGGGCGGCTGCGTACTCGTGGACAACCCGCGGTGGGCCGAGGGCATGGGTTCGTCCCTGCGCGCCGGGCTCGCCTCGCTCGCCGGCACGGGCGTGCGCGCGGCCCTGGTGAGCCTGGTCGACCAGCCCGGCATCGGGGCCGCCGCGGTGACCCGGGTACTCGGCGCGTACATGGGCGAGAACTCGCTGGTGTCCGCCGCTTACGACGGCATACGCGGACATCCGGTGCTCTTCGGCGCGGCCCACTGGCCGGGCATCGCGGCGACTGCCACCGGGGACCGGGGGGCACGCGCCTACCTGAAGGAGCACGCGGCGGCGATCCGGCTCGTGGAGTGCGCGGACGTGGCCGAGCCGTACGACATCGACACCGAGGCCGACCTGAGCCACCTTGAGTGAACGGGGTGGCACTCGGCGCCACCTTGCCTCGACCCAGAGAATCTCGACATCAACAAACCATTGAGATTCCACAATGAGGAAACTACTATCCACTGTTCAGAAGCGCCTGACCGCACAGCCGGCGCTGTTCGCCCCTGTTCGTGCCACTTGGCACCCGGTGCCACCGCTGAAGGAAGTGACAGCTCATGTCCGCACCAGCGCCGTCCCCGCTGGCCATCGTCGACGCCGAGCCCCTGCCCCGGCAGGAAGAGGTCCTCACGGACGCCGCGCTCGCCTTCGTGGCGGAGCTGCACCGGCGGTTCACCCCGCGCCGTGACGAACTCCTCGCCCGCCGGGCCGAGCGCCGCGCCGAGATCGCTCGCACCTCCACGCTCGACTTCCTTCCCGAGACGGCCGCCGTCCGCGCGGACGACTCCTGGAAGGTCGCCCCGGCCCCGGCCGCGCTGAACGACCGGCGCGTCGAGATCACCGGCCCCACCGACCGCAAGATGACCATCAACGCGCTCAACTCGGGCGCGAAGGTCTGGCTCGCCGACTTCGAGGACGCCTCCGCGCCCACCTGGGAGAACGTGATCCTCGGCCAGGCCAACCTGACCGACGCCTACACCCGGAACATCGACTTCACCGACGAGCGCACGGGCAAGTCCTACGCCCTGCGCCCGGCCGAGGAGCTGGCGACCGTCGTCATGCGGCCGCGGGGTTGGCACCTGAACGAACGCCACCTCGTCGACGCCGACGGCCGCCCGGTGCCGGGCGCCCTCGTCGACTTCGGCCTGTACTTCTTCCACAACGCCCAGCGGCTGCTCGACCTCGGCAAGGGTCCGTACTTCTACCTGCCGAAGACCGAGTCGCACCTCGAGGCCCGCCTGTGGAACGAGGTGTTCGTCTTCGCGCAGGACTACGTCGGCATCCCGCAGGGCACGGTCCGCGCCACCGTGCTGATCGAGACGATCACGGCCGCGTACGAGATGGAGGAGATCCTCTACGAACTGCGCGACCACGCCGCGGGCCTGAACGCCGGCCGCTGGGACTACCTGTTCTCCATCGTGAAGAACTTCCGCGACGGCGGGGCGAAGTTCGTCCTCCCGGACCGCAACGCGGTGACCATGACCGCCCCGTTCATGCGGGCGTACACCGAACTCCTCGTCCGCACCTGCCACAAGCGCGGCGCCCACGCGATCGGCGGCATGGCGGCCTTCATCCCGTCGCGCAAGGACGCCGAGGTCAACAAGGTGGCCTTCGAGAAGGTCCGCGCCGACAAGGACCGTGAGGCGAACGACGGTTTCGACGGCTCCTGGGTCGCCCACCCCGACCTGGTGCCGATCGCCATGGAGTCCTTCGACCGGGTCCTCGGTGACAGGCCCAACCAGAAGGACCGGCTGCGCGAGGACGTGCACGTCGAGGCCGCCGACCTGATCGCGATCGACTCGCTGGACGCCCGGCCGACGTACAACGGTCTGGTCAACGCCGTCCAGGTCGGCATCCGTTACATCGAGGCCTGGCTGCGCGGGCTCGGCGCGGTCGCCATCTTCAACCTGATGGAGGACGCGGCCACCGCGGAGATCTCCCGCTCCCAGATCTGGCAGTGGATCAACGCGGGCGTCGAGTTCGAGAACGGTGACAAGGCCACGCCGGAGCTGGCCCGCAAGGTCGCCGCCGAGGAACTGGACACGATCCGCAAGGAGATCGGCGAGCAGGCCTTCGCCGCCGGCCACTGGCAGGAGGCGCACGACCTGCTGCTGCGGGTGTCCCTCGACGAGGACTACGCCGACTTCCTCACCCTGCCGGCGTACGAGCAGCTCGGCCGCTGACCCTCAGGAGCGCTCGGGCGATCCGTCCGGGCGCTCGGACCGTTCCGAGTGGCCCAGGGGCTTCCCCGGGGCCACTCGGTCGCGTACGAGGCGCTTGACCGCCGTCGGCTCCGGAAATCCCTGCTCGCGGCGGTCCCAGACCACCTCGTCGTTCACCCGGACGACGAAGACGCCGCCGGTACCGGGCTTGAGCGCCAGCTCGGTCAGCTCGGCCTCGAAGGTGGTCAGCAGCTCCTGCGCCAGCCAGGCCGCGCGGGGCAGCCAGCGGCACTGGGTGCAGTATTCGATCTGGACCCGTCGCACTTCCGCTGCTTCCGTCATCCCAGGTGCACCGACCAATCCTGTTCCGCCGCCGGCTTGCCGTGCAGGTCGGGGACCGCTTTCAGCCAGTCCGGGCGGCCCGCTCGTGTCTTCGCCGCGCGGGCGGCCTCCTCGGCCGCCAGCTCCTCGCGGCTCGGGAAGTCGGTGGGCAGCCACTCGGGTGAGAGCCGGAGGCGGGCCAGCAGGTGCGCCACGTACGCGTCCCTGACGTCGTCGGGGGTGGCGAAGGCGGCGTCCTCGGCCAGCCAGGCGTCCGGCACCTCCGCCAGGATCCCCCGCAGCAGCCCCTCCGTCACCCGGGGGGCCAGTTCGGCGTCGGCCGCCCGGACATCGGGGCCGTAGTGGCCGAGGGCGTGATGCCGGAAGTCGTACCTCTTGCCGGGGGTCGTGGTGTCCCAGCGGTGGTGGAAGACGAGCGCCGCGCCGTGGTCGATGAGCCACAGCCGCGGCGGCACGGTGCCGAGCGTGGGCCAGACCATCAGGTTGGAGCTGTGCACCGTACGGTCCACGTTGACGGTCAGCGCGTCCAGCCAGACGATCCGTCCCGCCTCCAGCGGGTCCACCGGGAAGACCTTCGCGATGTCCGGGGTGAAGTCCCGTGCGCCCGGCAGATGGTCCATGCCGAGGTTCAGCCCCGCGCTCGCGGCGTGCAGGTCCCGCACCTCCTGGTGCGGCTCCTCGGCGGCGACGGCCGGATCGAAGTGGACGAGGACCAGTTTGGGGAAGCGCAGGCCGAGCGCGCGGGCCAGTTCGCCGACGATCACCTCGGCGACCAGCGCCTTGTGCCCCTGCGCCGAACCGGTGAACTTCACGACGTACGTGCCGAGGTCGTCGGCCTCGACAAGTCCCGGCAGCGAGCCCCCTTCGCGCAGGGGCTCGACGTAACGGGTCGCGGTGACCTCTTTCAGCATTTCGAAGGCCATCCGTCTCTTCAGCCTTGCAACACGAGAACCATGCCGGAGGGGCGCGGCAGCCGTCGGGCGTGAAGTGAGCATAGTAACCGCGGGTGATCGCCGGCGAGGAGTGGCCGAGCCGGTACGCCGGGGCCACGACCGGACTCCCCCGCCTCCAGCATGCTCGAGGCGTACGTGTGCCGCAGCCCGTGGAACGGTCCCGGGCGAGCGACGAGAGCCGGCCGCGGATTCCGCCGGCCCTGCGGGGAGACGGTGGGGCACCAGGGTGACAGCGGACCCGGTGACACCGGATGCGGCATGCTCAAACCGGCTCGGGTTGTGGTTCCGGTTGCCGCGCTGGTACGGCCCTCGGTTCCCAGACCGCGGTGGTGCGTGCGTAGCCGTGGATCACGGAACCCATCGCCAGGATCAGGAGTGGTCCGCACACCCATGGATGCCCGGCCATCTCCACCGGCAGATAGCGATAGGACACCAGAAGCGCGGCGAAGACCGTCGCCCCGTACATGACGAGCTGGATTCCCGACCGGTCCCAGCCGCGGTCGAACGAGCGCAGAGCCACCTCGATCGTGAGCGCGAACACCACGCCGGCGACGAGATCGGTGCCGTAGTGGTAGCCGAAGCCCAGTGTCGCGCTGAGGGTGGCGATCAACCAGAACGCGCCTGCGTATCGCATGAGCCTCGGGCCCTTGCGGGAATGAATGAAGATCGCGGTGGCCCACGCCGTGTGCAGGCTGGGCATGCAGTTGCGCGGGGTGATGTCGTCGTAGGACATCGGGTGCGGGGTACTCATCGGTGGCGGCGTGTCCGGCCACAGGTTGGCCACCGCCCAGTGCACGCCGCCGGTGCCGGAGGCGCCCGGGCCGTAGGCGAAGACCGGTCCGACCACCGGGAAGAGCATGTAGATCCCCGGTCCGAGGAGGCCGATCACCAGAAAGGTGCGCACCAGATGATGGCGCGGGAAACGGCGCTCGACCGCCACGTTGCGCAGCTGGTAGAGCGCGACGACGATCGCGGCCACCGCGAGCTGCGCGTAGACCCAGCCGACGAGATGGGTGCCGATCGGGCCGGTGGCCGCCAGCATCCGGCCTGCCAGCCACGACGGGTCGCCCAGTGCGTGGTCGGCGGTCGCCAGGTACTGGTCGAGCACCGTCGGCCGGGTCTTCGACGTGATGAGCAGCCAGGTGTCACCCGCCTTACGGCCGGCCACCAGCAGCAGGCCCAGCCCGACGCCCTTCAGCAGCAGGACACGTTCCCGGCCGCTGCGACGCGTGACCGCGATGACGGCGTAACCCGACATGACCAGCAACGCGCCGTTGCCGAGGAAATGGCCGCCGTCCACCTTGGCGTCGACCGCCCAGCGCACCAGGACGAACACGGCGTCGACGCCGATCGCGGCACCAGCCGCTATGAACCGTTGCCGCCAGGTGAGCACCACCATCATCAACGCCAGACCGCCGTACAGCGGCCCCGGTTTGGGGGCGAACACGGCCTGTTCGACCTGATCGGTCATCGGCCCCGGCATGCCGCCGCAGCGACGTGCGGCGACCTCCAGCGTGATGAGGAGGCCAAGTGCCGCCACACCGGCGGCGGCCCACAGTATCGCCCGTGGTCGACGCCACGCGGCGAGCGTCGCTCTGTCCTCTATTCGCGAAAACTCCCGCGATGGTCTGAATGTCAACTGTCCGGCCGATTTGTTATTTGGTCAACCAGGCCACTTCTCACGCTGGATGGCATGGTTTCGGGTGGAGGGCGGAGGGTGCTCGTCGGTGGTTCGAACATGCTATCGGAGCGGTGAGGGCGCTCATCAGCGGGCATCTTCTCGCCGGGTCGAAGTCGGCGCCGGTGGCGGTCCGCACATCTCAGCCCGGTCCGACCGGGACGGCGGTCAGTCCCGGCGCCTCCTCGCCGAGCGAGACGTCGCCCCCCTTGGGCAGGGAAACTCCCACTGCTCTCCTCCTCGGTGAGACGACGACGCGCCATCGTGAATCTAAAGGACTGCAGAAGGAATGGGGAGTGGGCTGCGGTGCCTACGATGTACGGCTCATGACGTCCACGGCAGCGGAAAGGGAGACAGGGTGTGACCGATCAGCGGCATTCCCGTCGACGGGGGCAGGGTGAGCTGGAGGTGCAGGTCCTGTCGGCGCTGCGGGAGGCGGGCGGCCCGGCGACCGCGGGCTGGGTCCAGGAACGGCTCGGCGGGGACCTGGCCTACACGACGGTGGTCACGATCCTCACCCGGCTGCTGGCCAAGAGTGCGGTCACCCGGGAACGGACCGGCCGCTCCTTCGCGTGGACTCCGGCGTCGGACGAGGCGGGGCTGGCCGCCCGCAAGATGCGCAAGCTGCTGGACGCGGAGAGCGACCGCGAAGCCGTGCTGGCCAGTTTCGTCTCCGGTCTTGGCCCGGCCGACGAGCGGCTGCTCCGTCACCTGCTGGATCGGACCGGTCCCGCAGGAGAGGACTGAAGCCTCACGGGGGTGTTCGTCCCGGGTCGGCGACGCCTGCCGAACGGCGGTCCCGGATGCGGAGGTTGCCGCGTTCCCGGGGTGTCCACGGCGCCGCCCCGGAGTGGCGGGGAGCGCGGAGGTTGCCGCGTTCCCGGGGTGTCCACGGCGCCGCCCCGGAGCGGCGGGGAGCAGGGTGGAGGCGCGGGCCGGCCGCGGGTGTCCGGGCCCGGTGGGCAGTGGCGGCACCCGGAAGGCCCATACTCGGTGATCGTCGTCCGTGCCGTCGCGCAGTGGCGGCCGGATCATAGGGCGGGCAGGAAGGTTGCTGGGGGACATGCAGAACGCCGATGAGAGATCAGCGGTGCCGGAAGTGGTGGCCAGTCCCGCCCTCCTGCCGCAGCCGAGCGGCAAGGCGGCCCGGTGGTTGCTTCGCCATCGCGTGCAGCCGATCGGCCGGGCGGCGAGCGAGAGTCACGGCGAGCAGCACGCCTGGTGGAAGGTGATGTGCCTGACCGGTGTCGACTACTTCTCCAGCCTGGCGTACGTGCCGGCGATCGCCGCGCTCGCGGCCGGGGCGGTCTCGCCGCTCGCGACGCTGTTGATCGTGGCGCTGACCCTGCTGGGAATGCTGCCGATGTACCGGCGGGTGGCCGAGGCGAGCCCGCGCGGCGCCGGGTCCGTGGCGATGCTGGAGGACCTGCTGCCGTTCTGGCGGGGCAAGCTCTTCGTGCTGGTCCTGCTCGGCTTCGTGGCCACGTCGTGGCTCGTCACCATCACCCTGTCCACCGCGGACGCCTCCGTCCACGTGATGGAGAATCCCTTTTTCCCCGCCGCACTGCACGGTCACGAGGTGGCTCTCACGGTGGTGCTGTTGCTGGTGCTGGGCGGGGTGTTCCTGCTCGGGTTCAGCGAGGCGGTCAGCGTGGCCATCCCGCTCGTCGCGCTCTTCCTGGTCCTGAACGCGGTGGTCATCGCCGTCGGCCTGGTGGATGTGTTCACCACACCGGGGGCGTTCTCGGCGTGGACGGACGCGCTCGCCGAGGGCGGAGGCGGCTTCGGCGACCTGATGAGTCCCGCGCTGCTGGCGTTCCCGCTGCTGGTCCTGGGACTGTCGGGCTTCGAGACCGGGGTGAGCATGATGCCGCTCATCTCCGCCGAGGGCGCCGACGACGAGCAGCGGCTGCGCTCACGGATCCGTAACACCCGCAGGCTGCTGACCACCGCCGCACTCGTCATGAGCGTCTACCTGCTCTCCTCGAGCTTCGTGACCACCGTGCTGATTCCGCACAAGGAGTACGAAGCCGGTGGCGGCGCCAACGGCCGGGCCCTGGCCTGGCTGGCCCACGAACGCATCGGGGAGGCATTCGGAACGGTCTACGACGTCGGCACCATCCTGATCCTGTGGTTCGCCGGCGCGTCCGCGATGGCGGGGCTGATCAACATCGTGCCCCGATACCTGCCCGACTACGGCATGGCCCCCGAATGGGGACGCGCGGTACGGCCCGTCGTCCTGGTCTACACCGCTTTGTGCGTCCTCATCACCATCGCCTTCGACGCCGACGTCGACGCCCAGGCCGGCGCCTACGCCACCGGCGTCCTGGCCATGATGGTCTCCGGGGCCTTCGCCGTCACCATCGCCGCCGCACGCCGCGGCCGGCGGCCGGCCGCAGCCGGGTTCGGCCTGCTGACCCTGATCCTGCTCTACGCCCTGGTGTACAACATCGTCGACAAGCCCGACGGCATCGGCATCTCCGCCTGTTTCATCGCCGGCATCATCCTCGTATCGCTGGTATCCCGTGTCTCGCGGACCACCGAACTACGCGCGGACCGCATCGTCTTCGACGAGGCCGCCCGGCGGTTCATCGCCGACACCCTCGACCACGACGACTCCATCAACATCATCGCCAACCGGCGTGAGGCCGGCGACAGCGCCGAATACAGCGCCAAGGAGCACGAACAGCGCGGCACCAACCCCGTGCCGGGTCCGGCGGACGTCCTGTTCCTGGAGATCGACGTGGTCGATCCCTCCGACTTCAGCGAAACGCTCACCGTGACCGGCGTGGAAGTCGACGGCCACCGCATCCTGCGCGCCCAGGCACCGGCTGCCCCGAACGCCATAGCCGCCATCCTGCTCGCCCTGCGCGATGCCACCGGAGTACGACCGCACTGCTACTTCGCCTGGGCCGAAGGCAGTCCGCTGAAGCACATGTTCCGCTACTTCCTGCTCGGCCGCGGTGACACCGCACCCGTCACACGCGAAATCATCCGCAGCAACGAGCCCGACCCCGCGAAGCGACCCGGCATCCACGTCGGAAGCTGACAACCCCTCCGGGGTTGCGGTTCGGCTCCACGGTGCCCGCGGGCCACGCCGGCGATCGGGCTCCGCTCCGGCTCCCGGGGCGGGCGAGTCGGCGGGACACCGTCGTCCCCGGTGGCTCCGCGACCCGCACGGGGGCGGTCACGGCGGTACGGGGACGGTCAGTGGGTTCGGCAGTGGCAGGTAGCGGGCGTCGGCGCCGTCCGCGCCGGTCCAGCGCAGCAGCAGATTGGTCTTGCCGGGCAGCGTCGGGGAGGTGAGCAGCGCGGGGATCTCGGGCAGGTCGTGCCGGGCGAGTTCACGGCGGACGGCGGGCCACGGATCGAGACCGGGGTGGTGTTCGGCCAGGGTGGCGGCGATCTCGCCGAGGTGGTTGACGATCAGGCAGTACACCAGCCGCTCCCAGCCGGCGGCGCGGGAGACGTCCGGCAGCAGCTTGGCGCCCTCGGCGTCCCGGAACAGTGCCTGTACCGGCGTACCGGCCGCGTCCACGGCGACGAGGGTGTTCTGCAGGTGGGCCTCGAGGACGACCCCGTGCTCGTCGAAGGCGGTCAGGGCGGGCGGGACGACCTGCCGCAGGTAGGCCTGCCACCAGGCGTCCGGATCGGCCGCCTCGGCCAGCGGACTGCCGTCGAAGTCCTCGGCGAGGCCCGCGGCGAGCAGCGGGGTGGCGCCCGGCAGCAGATGGCCGCGCAGCCCGTCCCGGACGAGGACGGCCAGCTCCTCGAAGGCGAAGACCGCCGTGCGGTACCCGCGGTCGCTCAGCCAGGCGGCGGGCCGGTCCATCGCGGCGAAGGCGTGCGAGGCGGCCTGGTCGGTGCGGCGCAGTCCGTCCAGGTCGTGCCGCCACAGGCGCCGGATGTCGTTGGTGATGCGCACGTCCAGGCTGAACTTCAGGAACAGATCGCGCCGGGGCTCGTACACCGTGCGGACCGCAGCCGTGGGCCAGGCGTCGAAGGCGGTCGTGCCGAGCCGGACCAGGCGACCGTCGGCGAGGGCCGGGGCGAGATCGCGGGCGACGAGGGCGAGCTGCCAGGGGTGGGCCGGCAGCAGCCGGTAGCCGGGCGGGGCGGTGCCGACAGCGTCCAGGGCACGGGTGTCCCCCTCCTCGGCGACCTGGTCCTCGCGCACCCCGAGCAGCACCAGCGGGAAGCGGGCATGGGCCTCGGGGGCGTACGGCAGCCAGGTCGCGACCGGTCCGCCGCCACGCGCCTTGGGGGCCGGGTGGTAGGGGTGGCCGGTGAGCAGGCACTGCTCGGAGCGCAGGTACGGATCCTGTGGCGCCGCGGTCCGTTCGCGCGCGGCGAGGAGGGCGGCGACAGCCTCGCGGCTGTCGATCATCTCGGCGGGCAGGTCGCCGCCGGGCAGTCCGGTGTGCCGGCGCAGTTCGTCGGCGACCAGTTTGACCAGTTCGGTGTGGCCGAGCGGGTACCAGGCCCCGGCCCGGTGCACCTCGGGTTCGGCGGGGCGCCGTCCGGCGCGCACGCGCAGCAGCCGCCCACTGGGCAGCCGGTGCACACGCCGTTCCCCGGCGGCCGGGAGGGGTTCGGCCACCTCGCGCAGCAGGCAGTTCAGCAGGGGCGCGGTCGCGTACGCGTCGGCGCGGGAGCCGACGGCGCGGGTGGGGGGTGTGAGGTCCACGCGATCCATTCGTTCTTCGTCCAGGGGCCGGACGCTTCGTCCGGGGGCCGGGCGATTCGTCAGGGGGCCGGGTGCTGTGTCCGGAGGGCCGGACACCTCGTGCAGGGCCGGGCGCGGCGTCCCGTACCCACGCGGCCGAGGTCGGGCTCGCACGCGGCCCCTTTCCACGCCGCCCGGGTCGCACGTCGTCCCTTTCGCACATCGTGCGAGTGCCGGTGGCGATCAGTATGTCCATCGTCCGTGACAATCGTGCCCCGTGCCCTGTGTACCCGAGGAGTCGATCGTGCGCCGACCTCCCACCGTCGAGGCCGAGGACGCCGAGGAGCTGGCCGTCGTGCGGCCGGCCCTGCTGCCTCGGTACACGGCCGAGCTGCCGGGCGCTCGCGCCTCCGTTCTGACCCGGTTGTGGCGGGCGCTCGTCCACGAGCCGCTGCCGTGGATCGGGGAGCGGGTTCCCGGGCTGCACGGGCTGACCCTGCGGCTCGCCGACGGCCGGACGCTGCACGGGCCGCACGCGGATCCGTACGCCACGAGCGCCTACGTCACCGGTGTCCGCCTGGACCGGGAGCGGTACGACGATCCGGCGCGCCTGATGACCGCGCTCGGGGTGGCTCACGGGCCGGAGTTCGCGGCCGAACTGGCCGACAGCGTGGCATCGTTGGCCCTGTCGCGCGCCGGTGCGGATCACCCGAAGGAGTGGCCGGAGCGGGACTGGGAGTGGGAGCAGCGGGTGGTGGACGGGCATCCGTTCCACCCGAACTGCCGGGCGCGGCCCGGATTCTCGGTGGCGGATCAGCTGGCGTACGGACCGGAGCACCGGCCGGTGGTGGGGCTGGGGACGGTGCCGGTGCCGGCCGGCGAGTGCCTGGTGACCGGGGAGTGGCCGGAAGAACTCCGCGACGGTGGGCGGGTGTTGCTGCCGGTCCATCCCTGGCAGGCGGCGCACGTCCTGGGACGTCCGGCCATCCCGTGGCGTCCCGCGCATCCGCTGATGTCCCTGCGGACCCTGGCGCTGCCCGGCGCGGTGCATGTGAAGACGGCGCTGAGCGCCCGGCTCACCTCGTCGGTGCGGGACATCTCCGTCTACTCGGTGCGGGCCGCCGCGCCTCTGTCCGCGCTTGCCGAGGAGCTGGCGGCGCGCACCGACGGGCTGCTGCACATCACCCGCACGCTGGGTGCGGCGACGGCCCACTCCCCCCAGCTGGCGGCGCTGTTGCGGGAGTCGCCCGAGGTGTACGCGGCACCGGACGAACATGTGCTGCCGGTGGCGGCGCTGGCCACGACGGCCCTGCCCGGCTCCCCCGGCTGGCTGGCCGCGTTCGCCCGGCTGGCCCTCACGGTGGGCCTGCGCCTGCTCGACCTCGGCGTGGCGCTGGAGGCGCACGGCCAGAACCTGCTGGCCGTCCTGGCCGCCGACGGGACGCCCCGGCGGCTGGTCTACCGGGATCTGGCCGACATCCGGATCAGTCCCGCCCGGCTGGCCCGGCACGGCATCACTCCGCCCGCTCTCACGGGCCGTCTGATCACCGACGACGAAACGGACCTGCGCCGCAAGCTGTTCGGCTCCCTGGTGGCGGGAGCGCTCGCGGGCACGGCCGGCTCGGGTCCGGCGCTGGCCGAAGCACTGCGGGCGGTCCTGCCGGATCTGCCGCACACCGCGGACCTGGCGCCGCTGCGCGAGAGCCCGCTGCCGGCGAAGGCCCTGACGCTGATGCGCCTCTCCCCCGCGCACACCGGGGATCTCTGGACGGACCTGCCGCATCCCCACTCGGTCCCGCCTCCGGTGTGAGGCTGATGTGGCGTCACATCACGTATTGGGGGATCGCGTCGGGCGCTCCGTCACCGCCCGGCGGTGCGGGCCGGCGGGAGCGGGGCCTGCGCAGCCGTGACGGCGTGTGAGGAATCCCTCAGCCGCGCGGAGAGCTCAGTACTCGAAGCGGTGGGCGGGCCGCCTGGTGCCGCGTCCCTCACCTGGTACCGGGACGAGCCGAGCGCTGTACCCGGACGTCCCGGCGCCCGCGGATCAGCGAACGGAACCCGGCGGGCGTGGTCTGCCATCACCTCCCAGGACCTGCCGTTTTGAAGCGGAGCCCATCTGATCAATAGGATCCGGCGATGATCAGAAGACAACGGCTGGTGGCGGGGCTATGTGGCCTGCTCGCCGCTCTGACGGCCGGGATCGCGTTCCCCGCCGGGGCGGTCGCCGACGAGACCGAGCAGGCCGCTCCCAAGGTCGAACTGGTGCTGGACGTCAGTGGTTCCATGCGGACCCGGGACATCGACGGCGGCACCCGGATGGCCGCGGCGAAGCAGGCGTTCAACGAGGTGCTCGACGCGACCCCGCAGGAGGTCCGACTCGGCATCCGCACACTCGGCGCCAACTACCGCGGCAACGACCGCAAGGAGGGCTGCAAGGACACCGAGCGGCTCTACCCGGTCGGCCCGCTGAACCGGACCGACGCGAAGACGGCCGTGGCCACCCTGGCACCGACCGGCTGGACGCCGATCGGGCCCGCCCTGCTGAAGGCGGCGGACGACCTGAACGGCGGTGCCGGCACCCGCCGGATCGTGCTGATCAGTGACGGCGAGGACACCTGCCAGCCGCTGGACCCGTGCGAGGTGGCGCGGGAGATAGCCGCCAAGGGCATCGGGCTGACCATCGACACCCTCGGCCTGGTGCCGGACGCCAAGACCCGCGACCAGCTCAGCTGCATCGCGGACGCGACCGGCGGCACGTACACCTCCGTGCAGCACAAGGAGGAACTGAGCGACCGGGTCGGCCAGTTGGTGGACCGTGCGGCCGATCCGGTGGTCACGCCGGTGGCGGCCCAGGGAGCGGACCGGTGCGAGAAGGCGCCGTCGCTGAAGTCCGGGCTGTACACCGACCGCGCGGAGTTCGGGCGGCAGCGCTGGTACAAGGTGGAGGTCGAGCCGGGTCAGGAGCTGCGCGCCTCGGTGAGCGTGGCGGCCGACCGGGCCGTCGGTCCCGACTACGGCCTGCTGCTGCGGGCGGTGACCGTACACGGGCGGGAGATCGTGCGCGGCGAGGCCGCGGGCGACGGCCGTACGGATGCGATCTCCACCGGTCTGCGCTATCCGCGACCGGAGAGCGACGACGACGACGCGGCCCCCGAGACGGTCTGCCTGCAGGTCACGCACTCGTTCTCGGCGGCTTCCGGGGTGAAGACCACGCCCGGTCTGCCGCTGGAGCTGACCGTTGACGTCGTGGACGGCCCCTCGGGCCACCACGACGTGGCCGCGTTCGGTCTCGGACGTGGCTGGTGGCTGCTCGGCGCGCTGGTGCTGGTCGGCTTCCTGGCGGGTCTGCTGTGGGGCTGGCTGTCACGCTGGCGGGTCGCGGTCTGGAGGACGAACTGATGCGGATCACACGAGTGCTGAGCGCCGCGCTGCTGGCGCTGGGGCTGGCCGCGGGGCCGGCCGCCGCCGACTCCTCCCCCTCCCCGAGCGGTTCCGGCGACGGCAAGGCGCCCACCCAGGCGGGCACCTCCTTCCGCACGGCCACGGAGATCGAGCAGGGGCAGCAGGCCACCGCGTCCGGCTCCACCGGCGACTACCTGTACTGGTCGTTCCCGGCGGACACCGGACAGCGCCCCACGGTCAAGGCGACGGTGAAACTTCCGGACACGCACGGCTCGCAGACCTGGCAGCTGGACGTGTACGACGGCCTGCGGCGCCGCGAGGCATGCCAGTACGGCGCCCAGACCCGCACCGCCGGTCAGAGCGGCTCCTCGCTCGAACTGGCCTGTGTGATGCGCACGGTGCGTGGCTGGTCGGAGCCGTGGGCCGACGACCCGCTGCCGGGCACGTACTACGTTCGGCTCACCGTGGTGGATCTCGGTGACGCCGACCTGGGTCTGCCCGTCGGCACCGAAGTGCGCGTGGACTCCAAGGACATCGGCGGTGCGGCGGCGGTGGACGGCTCGCTCGGCAAGCCGCTCGTTCCGGGCATCGCGGTCGACTCCGGGGAGCAGAAGAGCGGTTCCAAGGCAGCGGTGCTGTCCAGCTTCGGCTCGGACGACGGCTGGTCCTCCGGCTGGTGGTCCGACCGCTGGGTGTGGACGGCCATCGGCGGCATCCTGGCCGCGCTCGCCGGCATCGGCGGGTACGTGCTGACGCGCGGACCGGGACGGCCCAACCGAGTCCCGCCGACCGTCTGAGCGGACAGGCAGGCAGACACACAGCCGGGCAGCCGGGCAGCCGGGAGACACAGGCAGACACAGGCTCGAACAAAGGCCCGCCCGCGGACGGGAACCGGTCGAAGGCCCGCTCGTCGAGGGGCTCGGCCGGCCCCGCGCCGGCGGGCCTCTCGCCTGCCGGCGGGGCTGCCGGCAGGGCTGGAGGCAGCGCTGCCGGCTGGGCTGCTGAGAGTCATTCGGGCAGACGTGCCGTCAGTCATCAGCCATCCGTCGCCAACCGCCAGCCGCCAGTCAGCCGTCGTCAGGCGCCAGCCGCCAGTCAGCCCTCGCCAGCCGCCAGCCGCCAGTCAGCCGTCGTCAGGCGCCGGACATCCCTCATCAGCCATCCGCCGTCCGTCGTCCGTCGTCAGTCGTCCCGCAGGGACTTCGCGAGCGTTCCCTCGCCGGTCACGGTGACCCGTCCGGCCCGTACCGCGTCGGCCAGGGTCAACTCACCGCGGGAGACCGCCGCACAGGTCACGGCGTCCAGGTCGAGGCGCGCGTCGGCCGCGCCGGGCGCCGGCCCGTCGCCGTAGACCGGCCCCTCCTCGGCACCGACACGAATATGGAACTCGCCCTCGTCCAACCCCACTTCGACCAGTCCCTCTCCTTCCAGAGCCCGCAGCAGCGGCAACGCGAACCAGTGCGCGCGTACCGCGTCGGTGGGCCGCCGCTCCCCCAGGTAGCCCGCGCCCCAGGTGCCGAGGGCCTGCAGTACGGGCAGCAACCCGCGGCCGCGGGGGGTGACTTCGTAGACGTAGGCGGCGCCCGGCGGGGGGAGCCGGCGGCGGGTGGTGAGTCCGTCGCGCTCCATGTCCTTCAGCCGTGAGGCGAGTACGTCCGTGCTCACGCCGGGCAGGTCCGCGTGCAGGTCGGTGTAGCGGCGGGGGCCGGCGAGCAGCTCGCGGACGATCAGCAGGGTCCAGCGGTCGCCGACGAGGTCGAGGGCGCGGGCGGCGGAGCAGTACTGGTCGTAGCTTCGGCGAGGTGGCATGCGACGCAGTCTAGACATGTTGTTGGACTTTCCAAGCTCACACTTGGTAAAACCAAGTAACACCAGATACCGGAGGGGAAGCCGCGCATGGAGTTCCGGCAGTCGAACAAGCTCAGCGAGGTCTGCTACGAGATCCGCGGCCCGGTGATCGAGCACGCCGACGCGCTGGAGGAGGCGGGGCACAGCGTGCTGCGCCTGAACACGGGCAATCCCGCGGCCTTCGGTTTCGAGGCGCCGGCCGAGATCCTCCAGGACATGATCCGGATGTTGCCGCAGGCTCACGGCTACACGGACTCCCGCGGCGTCCTGTCCGCCCGTCGCGCGGTCGCCCAGCGCTATCAGACGCTGGGCCTCGACGTCGAGGTCGACGACGTCTACCTGGGCAACGGCGTCTCGGAACTGGTCTCCATGGCGGTCCAGGCCCTGATCGAGGACGGCGACGAAATCCTCGTCCCCGCACCGGACTTCCCGCTCTGGACCGCCGTGACGACGCTGGCGGGCGGCAAGGCGGTGCACTACCTGTGCGACGAACAGGCCGACTGGAACCCGGACCTGGCCGACATGGCGTCGAAGATCACGGACCGGACGAAGGCCGTGGTCATCATCAATCCCAACAACCCCACGGGCGCGGTGTATCCGAAGGAGGTCGTCGAGGGCATCCTGGACCTCGCCCGCCGGCACGGCCTGATGGTGTTCGCCGACGAGATCTACGACCAGATCCTCTACGACGACGCGGTCCACCACTCGGCCGCCGCGCTCGCGCCGGACCTGGTGGTGCTCACCTTCTGCGGCCTGTCGAAGACGTACCGGGTGGCGGGCTTCCGCTCCGGCTGGCTGGTCGTGACGGGACCCAAGCAGCACGCGAAGGACTACCTGGAGGGCCTGAACATGCTGGCCTCCATGCGCCTGTGCGCCAACGCGCCCGCCCAGTACGCCATCCAGGCCGCGCTCGGCGGCCGCCAGTCCATCCGCGAACTCACGCTGCCCGGCGGCCGGTTGTACGAGCAGCGGAACACGGCCTGGGAGAAGCTCAACGAGATCCCCGGGGTGTCCTGCGTGAAGCCCAAGGGCGCGCTGTACGCCTTCCCGCGCATCGACCCCAAGGTCCACGCGATCCACGACGACGAGAAGTTCGTCCTCGACCTGCTGCTGCGCGAGAAGATCCAGGTGGTCCAGGGCACGGGCTTCAACTGGCCCTCCCCCGACCACTTCCGCATCCTCACCCTGCCGCACGCGGAGGACCTGGAGGCGGCGATCGGCCGGATCGGACGGTTCCTCGGCGGCTACCGGCAGTAAGTGGCCTCGTTTCGCTCGTTCGTGCGAAGATCACCCCTCATGATCAACCTCGGCGACCGGGCTCGGCGCGAAGTCACGGGTGCGCGGGCCGAACGGCCTCTGGAAGCACCCGCAGGTCATGGCGGCCGGTGACCTCACCGCCGACCACTTCGCCGACGGCCTGATCGTCCGCTGGTCCGACGGGGAGACCACCTTGTACGCCGACACGCGGACCAAGGCCCTCGGCACCGAGCACACGCTGGTCCACCCCGGCACCTGACACACGACCGCACATCTTTCAGGGGGAACGATGCGAGCGACGACTCGACTGGCGGGCGGCCTCTCCGCCCTCATGGCCGGCCTGGCCCTCACGGCCTGCGGCGCCATCACCACGACGGCCACCCACTCCGACGGCTCGATACCGCCGTGCCGGACCACGTCGCTGAAGTGGACGCTGACCCTGCTCGACGGCACGGACAAGGGCGGCGAGCGGGCCGGTGCGCGGCTGACCGGCGTCAACAAGGGCCCGGAGATCTGTGTGTTCGACGGCTATCCGGGCGTGGAGGTCCACAACGGCAAGGCGGAGACCATCGACGGTGCCGGCAAGGGCCACCCCGAGTCCGTCGCCGTGCCCGAAGGGGCGGGCGTGAGCGTGGACCTCCACTACACCCCCCGCGGCGCGAAGGGCGCGGCCCCGTACTGCGTACGGCAGAGCGAGGCGGTGGTCCAGGCCCCGCACGACGCGCACCGCGCGGTCGTGCCCATCGTGGACACACACGGCAGGACCAAGGCGATCGACGCCTGCGGGGAGAAGCTGACCCTGCAACCACCCCGACGGACACCGGCCGGTTCCTGAGGTCCCGCGCGGGACGCCCGCCCGGCCGCAACGGCCCGGCGCCGGACGCCGGCCGGGTCGTACAACCCGGCGCCGGAAGCCGGCCGGGCCGGGGGCCCGCCGCCGCATGCGCCGAGGCCCCCGGTCTCCGGCGGGCGCGGTTGCGGCCGACCGCGGCCGGCTCGGGGCACCCGCTCGCCGGCAGCCGGCAAGGGCCGTCTGGCGCAGTTCCGACTGCGGGCCCCGGCCGGCCTGTGGCACCGTGCTGGCAGGCGAGCGGGAAGGGCGCTGACGTGGGTGACCTCTTTCTCGTCCGGCACGGTGAGACCGAGTGGTCCCGGTCCGGACGGCACACCGGCGAGACCGACGTGCCTCTCACCGAGCGGGGCCGGGAGGAGGCCCGGCGGCTGGTACCGCTGATCCGCTCGCACCGGATCGGCGCCGCTTTCGTCAGCCCCCTGCAGCGGGCCCGCGAGACCGCCCGGCTCATCGGGGTCCACGACGCCCGGGTCGACGCCGACCTGCGCGAGTGGGACTACGGCGGGTACGAGGGCGTGACCACCGTGGAGATCCAGCGGACCCGGCCCGGCTGGTTCCTGTTCACGGACGGGGTCACGCCCGGACCGCCGGACCACCCGGGCGAGACCCCGGAGCAGGTCGGCGAGCGGGCCGACCGGATGCTGGGCAAGGTCGACGCCGCTCTCGCCGACACCGAGGGTGTCGTCGTCCTGGTCGCCCACGGTCACTTCCTGCGCGTCCTCACCGCCCGTCGTCTGGGGCTCCCGCCGCAGCACGGGGCCCTCTTCCAGCTGGCCACGGGCACCCTGTGCCGCCTCGGCACGGAACACGGCCGGCCGGTGGTGGCGGGCTGGAACATCCGGCCCCCGGAGTAGGGGGGCCGGCCGGCCTCGTTCCCACATGTGTCACGGAAGCCGCTTCGCGGCCCCGGGCATTGTCGGACCCGGCCCGTACGCTGCGCGTGGGACGTTTGCCGGTGGCTCCGCGCGGCGACGGGACGGCGGCTCGCACCACGATCCGGCCCGTCGTACGGGCGGTGCCGGAGCCGTCGGCGCGGACGCTCCCGGTGAGAGTCCGATCGGAGGGAATGCGCCGTGACACGAGAGCCGACCGCCGCGCAGCGGCGCCTGATCGAGGCCGCCGATCCGGTCACCGGCCGGTTGCGCGGCGGTACGGCGGCGCAGCTCGCGGCGCTGGTGAAGCAGGGGCTCGCCTTCCGGCATCCGCGGCCGCCGCACGATCACTTCCTGACCCCCGCCGGGCACCGGGCGGGTGAGGCGGTGCCGGCGGCCGCGAAGCCCCCCGCGCCGTCGTCCACCGGGGTGTTCGCGGCCCGGGCCGGCGATGAGGAGGAGCCCCCGCCCGCGGGACCGGCGCGGCTGCGCGAGGTGCGCGGTGCCTGGGAAGGGCTGCTGGAACTGCGCCGGATGACCAATCCCGACGGTTCCGTGGACCGGCCGTGCGGCTGGGAGCGTACGCATCTGGTGCGGGCCGCGGCGCTGGCGCTGGAGGCGGCCGGGCACCGCCCCGCGGGCGGCGGCGACGACGGTTACCGGGTGCGGGCCACTCCGCAGCCGGAGGCGGTCGCGGTGCACGCGCCGGATCCGGAGACGCTCGCAGCCTGCGCGGCCACGCTGGAGCGCGCGGGGTGGCAGGCGGGCGAGTACACCGAGCCGCGGACGAGGGTGCGCTATCTGCTGGCCTCGCCGCGCCGGGTGTGACGCGCGTGCCAGGATCGGTCGACCAAGGATTCGAACGCGAGGGGGACAGGCAGTGGCCGAACCGTTTTCCGTCCGTGTGACCGTCCGCGGCTACGAGACGGACACACAGGGGCATCTCAACCAGGCCGTGTATCTCAACTACGCGGAGCACGCCCGCTGGTCGCTGCTGGAGGCGGCCGGGATCAGCCAGGCCCGGCTCCTGGGCCGCCGGGTCGGCCCGGTGGCGCTCGAGACGACCATTCGCTACCGGCGTGAACTGCTCGCCGGTGACGAGGTCGATGTGACCTGCGAGTTCGAGTGGAGCGGCGGAAAGAGCTTCCGGATCCGGCAGGAGGTGCGAAGGACCGACGGCACCCTGGCGGCCGAGGTCACCGCCGTGGCCGGTCTGCTGGACCTCGAAGAGCGCAGGCTGATCGCCGATCCACGCGAGGTGTTCAAGGAACTGGCAACGGACCTCGGCCTGTTCGGCCTGTAGGCGGCTTGCGCGGGGTGGGCTTCGGTGGGTGCCGGTCCGCCGCTTCCGTGCACCGGCTCCGTACGGGAAGGGGCCCGTGCGCACCGGCCGGTTCGAACGGCGCCGGGCCGGGGGGCGCGATCACGAACCCCGGCCCGCGACATCCGGCGTGCGGCGGGGGCGCGATCACGAACCCCGGCCCGCGTCGCCCACTGTGCGGGCAGGGTGCGCGATCACGTACCCGGCCCGCGATGTTCAGTGCACCGCGGCGATCTCCGTGCCCGCCTCCATCGGATGGGTGACGTCCTGGGCCTCCCGCCCCTTGCCGAGATGGTTGAAGAGCAGGTTGAGGACCACGGCCGTCAGGCAGCCCGTGGAGATGCCCGAGTCCAGGACGATCTTCGCGGTCTCGGGGAACGCGTGGTAGAACTCCGGCGCGGTGATCGGGATGATCCCGACGGCGAGGGAGACGGCCACGATCAGCACGTTGTTGTCCCTGTCCAGGCCGGCCCGTACGAGGGTCTGGATGCCGCTGGCGGCGACCGAGCCGAACAGGACGACCCCGGCGCCGCCGAGGACCGGTCGGGGCACGACCGCGATCAGTGAGGCGGCCATCGGGCACAGCCCCATCAGGACCAGGAAGCCGCCACCGGTCGCGACGACGTAGCGGCTGCGGATCCTGGTCATCGCCACCAGGCCTATGTTCTGGGCGAAGGCGCTGCACATGAAGCCGTTGAACAGCGGGCTGAGCGCCGAGCCGAGGGTGTCGGCGCGCAGACCGGCGGCGATGGTCTTCTCGTCGGCGGGGCGTTCGACGATCTCGCCCAGTGCCAGCATGTCGGCGGTCGACTCGGTCATCGAGACCACCATCACCACGCACAGGGAGAGGATGGCGGCGAGCTGGAACTGCGGTGCGCCGAAGTGGAACGGGGTCGGGAAGCCGACCACGTTCGCGTCGGCGACGGGGCCGAAGTCCGTGACCCCGAAGGGTATCGCGACGAGCGTGCCGATGATCAGGCCGAGCAGGACGGCTATCTGCTTGACGAAGCCCCGGGTGAAGCGGCGGAGCAGCAGCACGATGAGCAGGGTGATGCCGGCGAGGGACAGATAGGTCGTCGATCCGTAGTCGTGCGCCTTCGGATCGGGCCCCTGGGCCCAGCCGAAGGCGACCGGCAGCAGGGAGACGCCGATCAGGGTGATGACGCTGCCGGTGACCACCGGTGGGAAGAAACGTATCGCCTTGCTGAAGAAGGGCGCCGCGACGAAGCCGAGGAGGCCGGCGACGATGACCGCGCCGAAGATGATCGGCAGGGCGTCGGACTTGTCGTCGGTGGAGGCGACCACCGCGGTCATGGGGGCGACACCGGCGAAGGTGACGCCGTTGACGAAGGGCAGCCGGGCACCGATCTTCCAGATGCCCAGCGTCTGCAGGAAGGTTGCGAGGCCCGCGGTGAACAGGCAGGCGCCGGTGAGGAAGGTCAGGTCGGTCGCGGAGAGGCCCACGGCCGCACCGACGATCAGGGGTGGGGCGACGACTCCGGCGTACATGGCGGCCACGTGCTGCAGGCCGCTGGTCGCCATTTTGAGTGGGGGAAGTTTCTCGTCGACAGGATGGGCGGCCACGGCGGCTCCTCCGGGCGGTTAACACGTCGTCGTCGACGTGGGTGTCAGGGAGGTGGTGCGTGTGATCGTGCGGGACCGTGACGGGGGTGTGCTGAGCGGTGGTGCGGGAGGGACCGTTCCGGGGCGTGCGCGTGCGCACGCCCCGGAGACGGCTTGCCGTGGATCCCGCTCGGAACCACGGCTCCGGCCGTGAGCCGTCCCTCTCGGCCGGAGTCTGCCCGGCGCCCGGACCTGTGTGGCGGCGCCGGAGTGCGGGGTGTGGATCAGCCCTGGGCGGCGATCCGGGCGAGGCGCTGGGCCTCCTCGCGGGTGGAGCGGGCGATGGTGTCCTCGTCGGCGGTGAGCAGGCGGCCGTTCTCGACGATCTGCCGGCCGTCGACGAAGGACGCGGTGACCGGTGCCGCGGCGCCGAAGACGAGCGCGGTCACCGGGTCGGCGATGGAGGCGTGGGCGAGGGTGTCCATCTTCCACAGCACGACGTCGGCGAGCTTGCCCGGCTCCAGCGAGCCGATCTGCTCCGCGCGACCGAGGACCTGGGCGCCGCCGTGGGTGCCGAGCCGCAGCGCCTGGCGGGCGCTCAGGGCGGCCTCGCGGTGGGCGCCGAGGCGGTTGATGAGCAGGGCGTTGCGCAGTTCGGTGTGGAGTTCGCCGGACTCGTTGGAGGCGGTGCCGTCGACGCCGAGGCCGACCGGGACGCCCGAGGCGAGCATGTCGGGGACGCGGGCGATGCCGGCCGCGAGGCGGGCGTTGGAGGAAGGGCAGTGGGCGACGCCGGTCCTGGTGCGGGCGAAGGCGGCGATGTCGGAGTCGTTCATGTGCACGCAGTGCGCCATCCACACGTCCTCACCGAGCCAGCCCGTGGACTCGAAGTAGTCGGTCGGGCCCATGCCGAACAGCTCGTGGCAGAACTTCTCCTCCTCCACGGTCTCCGAGCCGTGGGTGTGCAGCCGTACGCCCAGCCGGCGGGCCAGCTCGGCGCCCTCGCGCATGAGTTCGGTGGAGACGGAGAACGGCGAGCAGGGGGCGACCGCCACCTGCGTCATCGCGTCGAAGGAGGCGTCGTGGTGCTTCTTCACGGTCTCCTCGGTCGCGGCGAGCGCGCCCTGCAGCGTCTCGACGGCGAAGTCCGGCGGCAGGCCGCCGTCCTTCTCGCTGCGGTCCATGGAGCCGCGGGCCAGCGTGAAGCGCACGCCCATCTCGGCCGCGGCCCTGATGATCGAGCCGGACAGGTCACCGGATCCGTGCGGGAAGACGTAGTGGTGGTCCATGGCGGTGGTGACACCGCCGCGGGCCATCGTGGCGAGCGAGCCCTGGGCCGCCGTGTACGTCATCTGCTCGTCGATGCGCGCCCAGGTGGGGTACAGGGCGACGAGCCAGTTGAACAGGTTGTGGTCGGTGGCCAGGCCCCGGGTGATCCACTGGTAGAAGTGGTGGTGGGTGTTGACCAGACCGGGCGTGGCGAGATGGCCGCTCGCGTCGATCCGGCGGACCACGTTCTCCAGGCCCTCGGGGGCGTTGCCCGCGCCGACCGACTCGATCCGGTTGCCGGCCAGGACCAGGTACCCGGAGGCGTACTCCGTGTCGCCCGCGTCCACGGTCGCGATCGCACAGTTCTCGATGACGACGCGCTGGGCTGCCGATGCTGCCATGGTGCTTCCTTGTCTTCAGTGGCGGCCCCGGGACGGGCTGTCCACGGGGAGGGCACGGCAGGACCCTAGGAGGATTTGAGTGCCGGAGCGGGCTGAGCGGGCGCGCCCCGGGTGCCGAGATGGTGGAAGAACAGGTTGAGCGAGACCGCGACGAGCGCGCCTGCGCTGATGCCGGAGCCGAGCACGGTCTGCGCCCAGGCCGGGAAGCCGGCGTAGAAGGTCGGCGCGGCCAGCGGGATGATGCCGGCGCCGAGCGCCACGGCGACCAGGACGATGTTGGAGCTGTCGTCCAGCCCCGCCTCCGACAGCGTACGGATGCCGCTGACGGCGATGGAGCCGAACAGGACGATGCCCGCGCCGCCGAGGACCGGCATCGGGACCAGGGAGACCACCGCGCCGAGGACCGGGAAGGCGCCGAGGACCAGCAGGGCGCCGCCGGCGACCGCGACGACGTAGCGGCTGCGTACCCGGGTCAGCGAGACGACGCCGACGTTCTGGGCGAAGGCTGAGGTGGGGAAACCACCGAAGACCGGCCCGATCAGGGTGGCGATGCCGTCGGTGCGCAGGCCGCGGGTGATGGTCCCGGCGTTAGCGCGGCGGTCGCAGATCTCGCCGAGGGCGAGCATGCCGGCGGAGGACTCGGTCATCAGCACCAGCATCACGATGCACAGCGACAGGACGGCCGCCGGCTGGAACTCGGGGGCGCCGAAGGCGAACGGCGTGGGCAGCGCGGCGACGGGCGCCGACCGCAGGCCGTCGAAGTCGGCCATGCCGAACGGCATCGCGGCCAGGGTGCCGATCAACAACCCGAAGAGCAGGGCGACTTGGCGGACGAAGCCGCGGCCGAAGCGCTGGATGAGCAGGATGACGGCGAGGGTGAACGCGGCGAGCGCGAGGTGCCGCATGGCACCGAAGTCGGCGGCGGTCTTGTCGCCGCCCTGTGCCCAGCTCACCGGGACGGGCATCAGCGTGACCCCGATCAGGGTGATGACGACGCCGGTGACCAGGGGCGGGAAGAAGCGCAGGAGCCGGCCGAAGAACGGGCCGAGTGCCAGGCAGAAGGCGCCGGCGACCATCACCGCGCCGTAGATCGCGGGAAGTCGGTGCCCTTCGCCGTTGGTCTCGGCGATCGCGAGGATCGGCGCGATGCCGGCGGAGGAGGCGGCGTTGACGAAGGGCAGCCGGTTGCCGACGAGCCCCTTGACGCCGATGGTCTGCAGGATGGTCGCGACACCCGCGATGAGCAGGCTCGCGGCGATCAGCCGGGTGCGGGCCGCGATGTCGAGTCCGCAGGCCTGACCGATGATGAGCGGAGGAGTGACCACGCCCGCGTACATCGCGGCGATGTGCTGGAGCGCGGCGGGGACGAGCCGCGAGAAGTGGAGCTTCTCGTCCACCGGGTGCACGGACGTGACGGCGTCCTCGGTGTGCACCGGCGGGGTGGAACACGGGGCTGTGGCGGGCCCCTTCGCAGGCTGTGCCATTTCGTTCCCTCCGGTGTGGCGGGCCCCCGGTCCGGCTGGCGGGGCCGGGGGCGCGCGTCCCGCGTCAGAGGTTGGTCATGTCGACCGGGATAAGGGCCTCACAGCCGTCCCGCAGGATGGTGGCCTCGATGAGGCCGTAGGGGCGGTCGGCGGCGTAGTAGACCTCGTTGTCGTTCTTCAGCCCGAACGGCTCCAGGTCCACCAGGAAGTGGTGCTTGTTCGGCAGCGAGAAGCGGACCTCGTCGATCTCCCCGCGGTTGTTGATGATGCGCGAACCCATCTGGTACAGCGTCTGCTGCAGCGAGAGGGAGTAGGTCTCGGCGAAGGCCTGGAGCATGTGCTTCCTGACCTGCTCGTAGGACTTCTCCCAGTTGGGCATCTTCTGCTCGTCGTCGGTCCAGTTGAACCGCCAGCGGCCGGAGACCTGGGTGGCCAGGATGCGGTCGTACGCCTCCTGCAGGGTGGTGTACTTGTCCTTGACGTAACCCCAGAACTCGGAGTTGGTCGAGTTCATCACGACCAGGTCCTTCAGGCCGGAGACGACCTCCCACTTCGCACCGTCGTAGGTGATCTGGGTGACCCGGGTCTCCTGGCCCTTGCGGACGAAGGAGTGCTTGACGTCGTCGGCGCCGATGAACTTGGAGTTGGCGTCGGAGGTCGCGATCCGCTCCCAGGCGTACTCCTCGATGCGGATCCGGGCCTGGTGGATCGGCTCCTGCGAGGTGACGAAGTGGCGGGCGAGGTGGATGCCGAACTGCTCGGCGGACTCTATGCCGTACTCCTTGGCGAACGCGTACACCGTGTTCTTGGTGGTGTCGGTCGGCAGGACGTTGGCGTTGGAGCCGGAGTAGTGGACCTCTTCCATGTCGCCGCTCAGCGCCACGGACACGTTGAGGTCCTTGATGTGATGGGTGGCGCCGTCCCGCGTGATCTTGACGACCCGGTTCTCGGCCTTGCCGTACTGGTTCTGTCCCAGGATGGTGGGCATTTAGCTAGCTCCCTCGGTAAACGGAGTAGCCGAACGGGTTGAGCAGCAGCGGTACGTGGTAGTGCTCGCCCGGTACGACGGCGAACGTGATCGCCACCTCCGGGAAGAACACCGCCGGTCCGCTGTCCCGACTCGCGGGGGCGTCCTGCTGCGCATCGGCTTGCTTCTTCGCAGAAATTTCGAAGTACGGCTCGACGGCGAAGTCCAGCCGTACGTGGGTGGTCCCCGCCGGCAGTGCCGGCAGGTCCTTGCACCGGCCGTCGGCGTCGGTCGCGGAGCCGCCGAGTGCCTGCCAGCCCGCGTCCCGCCCGGCGCGGGCGGAGAGCTGGACGGCGACGCCCTCGGCGGGGCGGCCGACGGAGGTGTCCAGGATGTGCGTGGACACGGAGGCGGTGGTGCTGGTGCTCATGGTGTCAGGCGTCCTCTTCGACGAGTCGGGCCAGTCGGATGCGGTTGATCTTGCCCAGCTCGGCGCGGACGATCTCCCGCTCCTGCTCGGGCGCGTTGCCGATCCGCTCCTTGACCGCGTCGCGCATCTGCTCGGCGGTCCTTCCGGTGGCGCAGATGAGGAACACGTGGCCGAACCTCTCCTGGTAGGCCAGGTTCAGGTCGAGCAGCTCGGCCTTGAGTTCGTCGGAGGCGCCGGCCATGCCGCGCTGTTCGCGGGCGGAGGTCGGGTCGCCGGGCTTGGGGCGCCCGATCGGTGGGTGCCCGGCCATCGCCTCTTCGAGGTCCGCGGTGGTCAGCTCGGCCATGGCGGCGTCGCTGGCGGCGAAGAGGTGCTCCACGCCGGCGTAGGGCCGGGCGGCGAGCAGTCGCCGGGCCCACTCGGTGGAGGCGCACGCCTCGTGGAGGGCCGCGAGGGCCGCGTGCTCCTCCAGGTCGTTGAACCGGGCCAGGCCCGGGGGCGTGGAAGTCGAAGTCACGGGAGCCTCCGTGGCCGGAAACGGCCGTCGTGCTGAACGGGCTGCCGATAGCTAACGCCCTCGGAAACATCACGTCAACACTTTGTTGAAAAATCCGCGTAACAAGCCGCGGAGTCACCCGGCGCCGCTCAGACGCCCTTCTCCCGGTTGAGGTAGTTGTAGACCGTGAAGCGGCTGACGCCCAGCGCGCCCGCCACGGTCTCCACGCCGTGCCGCACGGCGAAGGCGCCCCGCGCCTCCAGTATGCGCACGACCTCCTGCTTGGCCTTGCGGTCCAGCTCGGCCAGCGGCAGGCCCCGCCTGCGCTCCATGGCGGCCAGGATGTGATCGAGCGAGTCGGCGAGCTGGGGCAGGCGTACGGCGACGACGTCCACGCCCTCCCAGGCGAGGACGACGTCCTCGGCGCCGGCCTCGTCGGGCGGCAGCATCTCCCCGCCCATGGCGTCGACCAGCGGCTTCACGGCCGCGATGAAGGGCTCGTCCACGGTCACCTATCACCCTCCCCGATCCCGTCCTCGATCACGCTGACCTGGAGCGAGATCCGGTTGGCGCCGGCCCCCAGGGACCTGCGCAGCAGCGCGCCGACGGCGGTGAGCACGTCGTCCGCGCTCCCCTCGGCGGTATTGCCGAACGGGCCGACGTCCACGGCGTCCAGCTCCGCCGTCTCGACGACCTCCCGGGCCACCAGGGCGTGCGCGGGCGCCTCGTCCAGGTCGAAGGGCTCGGTCGTGAACTCCACTCTCAATCGCACGCGCACAACCTAACGCGAGGCACGGGTTTTCGGACGGCCCGGTGGGGAATGGCCGCCGGTCCCTCTTGACAAGCGCCGACACACGACGGCAATCTTCCATTAAGCAGAAACGAACTTCCGCGATACGGAATCTAGACCCACGGAAGGGAGCGCGGCCCGAATGGGATTCGCAGACCAGCGCTTCAACGTCAACCTGTCGATCCTCTTCACGGAACTCCCGCTCCTGGAGCGCCCCGCGGCCGCCGCCGCGGCGGGCTTCTCGGCGGTCGAGCTGTGGTGGCCCTGGGTCGACTCCCCCACCCCCGAGCAGTCCGAACTGGACGCCCTGAAGAAGGCGATCGAGGACGCGGGCGTCCGGCTCACCGGGCTGAACTTCTACGCCGGCCAGCTGCCGGGCCCGGACCGCGGCGCCCTGTCGATCCCGGGCGAGGAGTCCGAGAAGTTCCGGGCCAACGTCGACGTGGCCGCCGACTTCGCCGCCTCCCTCGGCTGCGGGGCGCTCAACGCCCTGTACGGCAACCGCGTCGACGGCGTGGACCCGGCCGAGCAGGACGCACTCGCCCTGGAGAACCTGACCCTCGCGGCCCGCGCGGCCCACCGGGCCGGCGCGATCCTGCTGATCGAGGCCCTCAACCGGCCCGAGTCGCCGAAGTGCCCGATCGTGAGCGCGCCCAAGGCCGTGGAGATCGTGGACGCGGTCAACGCGGCGACGGGCCTCGGGAACGCGAAGTTCCTGATGGACCTGTACCACCTGTCCATGAACGGCGAGGACCTGCCCGCGGTCGTCGAGCGGTACGCGGCGAAGACCGGGCACGTGCAGATCGCCGACAACCCCGGCCGCGGCGCCCCCGGGACGGGCTCGCTCCCGCTGGAGGAGCTGCTCGACCAGCTGAAGAAGGCCGGCTACGACGGCTGGATCGGCCTGGAGTACAAGCCGGGCGACCGCCCGAGCGCCGAGGCCTTCGAGTGGCTCCCGCGCGACGCGCGCTGAATTCCCGACTTTGCAGAGCAGTGAGAGAGGCACCCCCATCATGAGCAACGCCCTTCCCAAGATCGCCTGGATCGGCCTCGGCATCATGGGCTCCCCCATGTCCGAGAACCTGATCAAGGCGGGACACGACGTCACCGGCTTCACGCTGGAGCAGGACAAGCTGGACCGCCTGGCCGCCGCCGGCGGCACCGCGGCCGGCTCGATCGCCGAAGCGGTCCGCGACGCCGACGTGGTGATCACCATGGTGCCCGCCTCCCCGCACGTCGAGGCCATCGCCTACGGCCCGGACGGCATCCTGGAGAACGCCAAACAGGGCGCCCTGCTGATCGACATGTCCTCGATCACCCCGCAGACGTCCATCGACCTGGCCGCCGCCGCCAAGGACAAGGGCATCCGGGTGCTGGACGCCCCGGTGTCCGGCGGCGAGGCCGGCGCCGTCGAGGCCGTACTGTCGATCATGGTCGGCGGCGAGCAGACCGACTTCGACCAGGCCAAGCCGATCTTCGACGCACTCGGCAAGACCATCGTGCTGTGCGGCCCGCACGGCTCCGGCCAGACCGTGAAGGCCGCCAACCAGCTGATCGTCGCGGTGAACATCCAGGCGTGCGCCGAGGCCGTGGTCTTCCTGGAGAAGTCCGGCGTGAACCTGAGGGCCGCGCTCGACGTCCTCAACGGCGGGCTGGCGGGCTCGACCGTGCTGACGCGCAAGAAGGACAACTTCCTGAACCGCGACTTCAAGCCGGGCTTCCGCATCGACCTGCACCACAAGGACATGGGCATCGTCACCGACGCCGCCCGCACCGTCGGCGCCTCGCTGCCGGTGGGCGCCGTGGTCGCCCAGCTGGTCGCCTCCCTGCGCGCGCAGGGCGACGGCGGCCTGGACCACTCGGCCCTGCTGCGGGCCGTGGAGCGGCTGTCCGGCGCCCGGGTCTGACGGGCCCCTCGCAGACTTCCGGGCCGCGGCGCCGCTGACAACTGTCCTGTCGCGCCCAGGCGGCGCCGCGGCCCGGAATCAACTTCAACAAACTGTTGACGCCTCGTCCACCCCTACCTAGGCTCACGCCAGCGGAAGCTCCACAAAGCGGAAGTCTGTTTCCGAAGGTCACGAAGATTCCGCAGATTCCCGCTGCCCTCTCGCACGGAAGGTCCACGATGTCGAAGCGCGTGCTCACGACAGAGTCCGGCGCACCGGTCGCCGACAACCAGAACTCCGCCTCCGCCGGCGTCGGCGGCCCGCTCCTGATCCAGGACCAGCACCTCCTGGAGAAGCTCGCGCGCTTCAACCGCGAGCGGATCCCGGAGCGTGTCGTGCATGCCCGCGGCTCCGGCGCGTACGGCCACTTCGAGGTGACGGACGACGTCACCGGCTACACCCACGCCGACTTCCTCGGCGAGATCGGCAAGCGCACCGAGGTGTTCCTGCGCTTCTCGACGGTCGCCGACTCCCTCGGCGGGGCGGACGCCGTCCGCGACCCGCGCGGGTTCGCGCTGAAGTTCTACACCGAAGAGGGCAACTACGACCTCGTCGGGAACAACACCCCGGTGTTCTTCATCAAGGACCCGATCAAGTTCCCCGACTTCATCCACTCGCAGAAGCGGGACCCGTTCACCGGCAGGCAGGAGCCGGACAACGTCTGGGACTTCTGGGCGCACGCCCCCGAGGCGACCCACCAGGTGACCTGGCTGATGGGCGACCGCGGCATCCCGGCGTCGTACCGGCACATGAACGGCTACGGCTCGCACACCTACCAGTGGACGAACGCCGCCGGCGAGGCCTTCTTCGTCAAGTACCACTTCAAGACGAACCAGGGCGTCCGCTCCCTGAGCAGTGAGCAGGCCGCGGAGATCGCGGGCAAGGACGCCAACTCCCACCAGACGGACCTGCTCCAGGCCATCGAGCGGGGCGTACACCCCTCCTGGACCCTGTACGTCCAGATCATGCCGGCGGCCGAGGCGGCCGACTACCGCTTCAACCCGTTCGACCTGACCAAGGTGTGGCCGCACGGGGACTACCCGCTGCAGCGCGTGGGCCGCCTGGTGCTGGACCGCAACCCGGACAACGTCTTCGCCGAGGTCGAGCAGGCCGCGTTCTCCCCGAACAACTTCGTGCCCGGCATCGGCCCGTCCCCGGACAAGATGCTCCAGGGCCGGCTGTTCGCCTACGCGGACGCCCACCGCTACCGGCTCGGCGTCAACCACACGCTGCTCGCCGTGAACGCCCCGAAGGCGGTCCCGGGCGGCGCCCAGAACTACGGCCGCGACGGCCTCATGGCGTCCAACGCCCAGGGCCGCCACGCCAAGAACTACGAGCCGAACTCCTACGACGGCCCGGCGGAGACCGGCCGCCCGCTGGCGGCTCCCCTGGCGGTGGCCGGCCACACCGGCAACCACGAGGCTCCCCTGCACACCAAGGACGACCACTTCTTCCAGGCGGGCGAGCTGTACCGGCTGATGACGGAGGAGGAGAAGTCCCGGCTGGTCGCGAACATCGCCGGCGGCCTCTCCCAGGTCTCCCGCGACGACGTCATCGAGAGGAACCTGGCCCACTTCCACGCCGCCGATCCGGACTACGGCAAGCGCGTGGAGGAGGCGGTCCGCGCCCTGCGCGAGGACTGAGACCGGACGACCCACAAGCAGCGTACGGAGTCTGACGGGAGGTCATGACATCCGCACGCGGCCCGCACGGCACGCCGGACGACCCGGATGAGGGGTGGTCGTAGGGCGGCTGTGCGGGCAGGGCGAGGACCGCGGCGGCCTGCGAGCCAGTGCGGTGGTGAAGGAACGGCGTGCCCTTCTCGACCTGAGGGAAGGATGCCCGGCTCCGTCGCAGCCGCCGCGGTCCCACCCAGTCCCCCGCACGGGGGCCACCCGCCCCGTCCGGCGGCGCGAACGACCTGTCGCGCCCAGCCTCGCGCCGTCGGACGGTCATCACACACAGTGCGCGTAGCGCCCCCTGCCCCAGGGGGCGCTACGCGCGTTGCGGGCCCGGGGTGCGCCTGCGCCGCTTCCGCAGCACGCTGAAGCCATGGGCAATCCGTCGCAGTACCCGCACATCGTGGTCCACTCGCCCGCCCTGGACGGCTCCCGGCGGGTCACCGAGGGAGACGTGACCCTCGGCATCGCCTCGCATCTGGACGACGTCGTGGAGATCCT
Organism: Streptomyces sp. NPDC048514; assembly: GCF_043199955.1. Classification (NCBI taxonomy): domain Bacteria; kingdom Bacillati; phylum Actinomycetota; class Actinomycetes; order Kitasatosporales; family Streptomycetaceae; genus Streptomyces; species Streptomyces sp. NPDC048514. The sequence goes on from NZ_JBICWT010000009.1 coordinate 219,544, forward strand.
CCGGCTGGCCGATCTGGACCGGATCGAGGTGGAGGTGAGCGACCTGATCGAGTGGCAGGGCGGCGGCCCGGACGACTGGCCGGGGCTTTCGGAGCACGAGCTGTAGCGACGACGCGTACGCCGGCGGCCGTAGCCGGTCCACGAAAACCTCAGATCAACCTCTGAACATCGCGGTACAGGCTTCAACCACCCCCGCGCCGGGGCAGATTACCGGCACACGGGGCCCGCCGGCACGGGGGCGGCGGGCCCCGTACGGGGGGTGACCGATGCGGGGTACGACGACGATCCCGGCCGACCCGTACGCGATCGCGCTGCTGCGCGGCGGCGCCAGGGCCGCGGTGACAGTGGCGGTGCTGGGACTGCATCTGCGGGGCGCGGTAGAGGCGGGCCGGCCCGGGACCGTGAGGACCTGCGGCCCGGCCCGGGCACCCGTGTCTCCCCTGGCCGCGGCCGTGCACGCCACGCTCTACCGGCCCGCCGGGGTACGGCAGTTGCCGGAGCGGCGGCGGGTGCGCGAGGCGCTCGGCGAGCTGCGCGCCGAGCTGGCCACGGCGGGACTGCTGCGGACGGTCCTGCCGGGGCCGACACGGCGGGCCCGCCGGGCCCTGCGAGACCTGCGCGGCGGCCATCCGCTGCCCGGCCACCGCTCGGGCCTGTCCGTGGACGACAAGCTGCTCCTCGTGGCCCTGCACGGCGACCGGGCACTGACCGCCCTGGCCCCCCGCTTCACCCGCGAGGCGGGCCTCACCGGCCCAGGCGGCACCGCGGACCGCGACCTGCCCGGGTCCTGGGGCGGCGGAGGCGGGGGCGGCTTCAGCTGCGGGGCGGCGTGAACGGGTGGCGCGGGGCAGTGTGAGCACGCAGCGCGGGACGGCGTGAACGGGCGGCGCGGGGCAGTGTGAGCACGCAGCGCGGGACGGCGTGAACGGGTGGCGCGGGGCAGTGTGAGCACGCAGCGCGGGACGGCGTGAACGGGTGGCGCGGGGCAGTGTGAGCGGGTGGCGTGAGCGGGTGGCGTGAGCGGGCAGCACGAAGGGGCGGCCCGTCCGGAGGAACGGGCCGCCCCAGGGTCGCGGGGAAGGTGTCAGACCTTCAGCGGCTTGATCGACGTCGGCGCGTGGCCGGGCTCGGTGGCCAGGTCCTCGAACTCGGAGATGTCGCTGATGTCCATGGTGCGGCTCATCGAGATGTTGGTGATCCGCTCCAGGATCGCCTCGACGACGACCGGCACCCGGTACTCGGCGGCCAGCTTCTTGGCCTGCTCGAAGGCCGCCCCCAGCTGGTCCGGCTCGGTGACCCGGATCGCCTTGCAGCCCAGTCCCTCGGCGACCTTGACGTGGTCCACGCCGTAGACGCCCAGCTCCGGAGCGTTGACGTTCTCGAACTCCAGGTTGACCTGGAAGTTGATGTCCAGGCCGATCTGCGCCTGGCGGATCAGGCCCAGGTAGGCGTTGTTCACCAGGACGTGGACGTAGGGGATACGGTGCTGGGCGGCGACCGCCAGCTCCTCGATCAGGAACTGGAAGTCGTAGTCGCCGGAGAGCGCGACGACCGGGGAGTCCGGGTCGGCCTTGGCGACGCCGATCGCGGCCGGGATGGTCCAGCCGAGCGGACCGGCCTGGCCGCAGTTGATCCAGTGACGCGGCTTGTAGACGTGCAGCATCTGCGCGCCGGCGATCTGGGAGAGGCCGATGGTGGTGACGTAGCGGGTGTCGGGGCCGAAGGCCTTGTTCATCTCCTCGTACACGCGCTGCGGCTTCATCGGCACGTTGTCGAAGTGCGTGCGGCGCAGCAGGCCGGCCCTGCGCTCCTGAGTGTCGGCGACCCAGCCGGTGCGGTCGGGCAGTCTGCCCTCGGCCTTCAGCTCCTTGGCGACCTCGACGAACAGCTCCAGCGCGATCTTGGCGTCGGAGACGACACCGTAGTCCGGCGGGAAGATCTTGCCGATCTGCATGGGCTCGATGTCGACGTGGACGAACTTGCGGTCCCCGCGGTACACGTCGAGCTTGTAGCCGGTGTGGCGGTTGGCCCAGCGGTTGCCGATGCCGAGGACGCAGTCCGACTCCAGGAAGTTGGCGTTGCCGTAGCGGTGCGAGGTCTGCACACCCACCATGCCCGCGTTCAGCTCGTGGTCGTCGGGCAGCGCTCCCCAGCCCATCAGGGTCGGGATGACCGGGGTCTGGGTCAGCTCGGCGAACTCGGTCAGCAGGTCGGAGGCGTCGGCGCCGATGACACCGCCGCCCGCGACGATGACGGGGCGCTCGGCGGCGAGCAGGAAGGAGATCGCCTTCTCGATCTGGGCGCGGGTCGCGGCCGGCCTGTAGACCGGCAGCGGCTGGTACGTCTCCGGGTCGAACTCGATCTCGGTGAGCTGGACGTCGATCGGCAGGTCGATCAGGACCGGGCCGGGACGGCCGGAGCGCATCAGGTGGAAGGCCTGCTGGAAGACACCGGGGACCTGCGCGGCCTCCAGGACGGTGACCGCCATCTTGGTGACCGGCTTGGCGATCGAGGCGATGTCGACGGCCTGGAAGTCCTCCTTGTGGATCACGTTCGTGGGCGCCTGGCCCGTGATGCACAGGATCGGGATGGAGTCGCCGATGGCCGAGTACAGGCCGGTGATCATGTCGGTGCCGGCCGGGCCCGAGGTGCCGATGCACACGCCGATGTTGCCCGGCTTGGTGCGGGTGTAGCCCTCGGCCATGTGCGAGGCGCCCTCGACGTGGCGGGCGAGGGTGTGGCTGATGCCGCCGCCCTCCTTGAGGGCTTTGTAGAACGGGTTGATCGCCGCGCCCGGCACACCGAAGGCGTCGGTGACGCCCTCGAGCTTGAGGATCTCAACTGCCGCGCGGGCAGCGGTCATACGGGCCATCGAGTACTCCTGCTTCGGCTGTCGGATGCGTACTCCCGTCGCGCCCCGCGGTGAGCACAGTCTCCAGGCTATCCAAATTCCGCATTGCGGAACTCAACTTCTACTATCTGGAAACAATGTAGGGGGGTGGGTGAACGTCGTCAAGAGAGGCGAGCCACGCCAAGCGCCGGACAAGCGGGGGACGGCGGGAGGACGATGGGGACGCTGTCCCGAGACGACCGCCCCGAGAGGGCGTGTCCCGACGCGACGCCTTGGAGTGAGCCATGCCCGAGAGCGTGCCGGTGCGCTGTCCGGCCTGCCGGCGCGAGCACGTCTACACCGCTCCGGTCTATCCGTGCGCGTGCGGGGCACCCGTCGCCCCTCGGCCGGATCCGGCCGCGGAGCCGGTCGTGGCGGCACACCGCGCCTGGGACGACGAGTGGCTCACCGTGCCGTGCGCCGCCTGCGGCCGCCACGGCCAGTGGCCGCACCCGGAACTGGGCTGCCCGTGCGGCACGGTGCTGCGCATCCGGGTGATCCCGGCGACGAGCCGGACCGCGCCGGCACCGGCCGAGGCCGAGGCCGATGCCGAGGCGGAGGCCGATGCCGATGCCGAGGCCGACGCGGCCGTGCGGGGCGCCCCCGACCGGCGGGCCGCCCCCTTTGCGCCGCACACCATCCGTACCGCCCGCGACGCGGTGACCGCCGCCGCGCTCTATCTGCGCCGGCTCGGCTATCAGGACGTCCGCCGGGCCGACCAGCGGCCGCCGAGCGGCATCGGGCTCGCGGCCGGGGGGCTGCTCGCCCACGTGGACCCGGCCGTCCGGCCGGCCGCGCCGCGCGACGTGGAGTGCCTGTGGCTGACGGCGATGACGGAGTCGGCGGACTGCGTGTACTTCTCGCTCGCCGGCTACACGGACGAGGCGCGTGGCAGCGCGGCCGCGCTGGGGGTGCCGCTGTTCGTCCTCGACCTCACGGGCGTCCCGCAGCCGGTGAACGATCCGGCCGGCACACTGGACGCCGAAGGGGCACCGCCACCGCGGAGCCGGACCCGGGACGGGCGGATCTGAGCGTCCGGCACGGCGGCTTCACCGACGGGCCCTGGGCCGGGTGCGCCGCCGACGGCGCACCCGGCAGCCCGGGACCCGCCGTCCAGCAGGGAGTGGATGCTCGATTCCGGCCGTCTCACGTCTGGTGATTCTCGCGAAGCTCCACCTTGCGCACCTTTCCGGACACCGTCATCGGGAAGGAGTCGAGGATCCGGAGCCTGCTGGGGATCTTGAAGTGCGCGAGCCGGCCCTCGCAGAAGGCGCGGAGGTCCTCCAGGGTGAGCGGGTCGGCCGCCTCGTTCGGGATGACGCAGGCGAGGACCTCCTCGCCGTACTTCTCGTGCGGCACCCCGACGACCTGGACGTCGCGGATCTTGGGGTGGGCGTAGAGGAACTCCTCGATCTCGCGCGGGTAGATGTTCTCGCCGCCGCGGATGATCATGTCCTTGATGCGGCCGACGATCTCGACGTACCCGTCCTCGCGCATCACGGCGAGGTCCCCGGTGTGCATCCAGCGGCCCGCGTCGACGGCCTCGGCGGTCTTCTCCGGCTCGTTCCAGTAGCCGAGCATCACGCTGTAGCCGCGGGTGCACAACTCACCCGTCGTGCCACGGGGTTGCGTCACACCGTCCACCGGGTCGACGACCTTGACCTCCAGGTGCGGCAGGACGCGGCCGACGGTGGCGGTGCGGTGCTCCAGGTCGTCGTCGATACGGGTCTGCAGGGACACCGGTGACGTCTCCGTCATGCCGTAGCAGATGGACACCTCCGCCATGTGCATCTCGGCGACGACCCGCTTCATCACCTCCACCGGGCAGGGCGAGCCCGCCATGATGCCGGTGCGCAGGGTGGAGAGGTCGTAGGAGGCGAAGTCGGGGAGGTTCAGCTCGGCGATGAACATCGTCGGGACGCCGTACAGGGACGTGCAGCGCTCCCGCTGCACGGCCTCCAGGGTGGCCTTCGGGTCGAAGGCGGGTGCCGGGACGACCATGCAGGCGCCGTGCGAGGTGGCGGCGAGATTGCCCATCACCATGCCGAAGCAGTGGTAGAAGGGCACCGGGATGCAGATCCGGTCCTGCTCGGTGTAGGCGACCGACTCCCCCACGAAGTAGCCGTTGTTCAGGATGTTGTGGTGGGAGAGGGTGGCGCCCTTGGGAAAGCCGGTGGTGCCGGAGGTGTACTGGATGTTGATGGGGTCGTCGCAGGACAGCTCGCTCGCGCGGGTCGCGAACTCCTCGGCCAGGTCGGGCGTGCCGCGCCGCAGCAGCTCCTGCCAGCCCGGGTCCCCGATGTACACCACCTGCCGCAACTGCGGGCAGCTGTCCCGCACTTCCTCGACCATCGCCCGGTAGTCACTGTTCCGGTGGCTCAGAGAGGCGAACAGCAGGGAGATTCCGGCCTGGTTCAGGACGTACTCGACCTCGTGGGTGCGGTAGGCCGGATTGATGTTGACCATGACGGCACCGATCCGTGCGGTGGCGTACTGCACGAGCACCCACTCGGCGCAGTTGACCGCCCAGATGCCCACCCGGTCGCCCTTGGCGACACCGCTCGCGAGCAGCGCGTACGCCAACCGGTCGACGTCGGCGGCGAATTCGGCGTAGGTCCAGCGCCGCCCGGAGGGCACGTCGACCAGGGCCTCGCGGTCCGGCCAGGTGGCCACGGCCCGGTCGAGGCTGGCGCCGATGGTGTCGCCGAGCAGCGCGGTGGTGCCCGTCCCGTGCGTGTACGACGGCTGCGTGGTCACCGGAAGTCCTCCTCGCGGTACTCGGCGTCGGAGCCCTCGGCCGTGGCCTCGCGCAGCTCGATCCGGCGGATCTTGCCGGAAACGGTCTTGGGCAGCGCGCCGAACTCCAGGCGGCGGATGCGCTTGTAGGGGGCGAGCACCTCGCGGGAGTGCTCGAAGACGGCCTTCGCGGTGTCCGGTCCTGGCTCGAATCCCTCGGCGAGGACGACGTACGCCTTGGGCACGGCGAGCCGCAGCTCGTCCGGGGCGGGCACGACGGCGGCCTCGGCGACCGCCGGATGCTCCAGCAGCGCGCTCTCCAGCTCGAACGGGCTGATCTTGTAGTCGGAGGCCTTGAAGACGTCGTCGGCACGGCCGATGTAGGTCAGGTAGCCGTCCTCGTCGCGGGAGGCGATGTCACCGGTGCGGTAGTAGCCGCCGGCCATGGCCTCGGCCGTGCGGTCGGGGTCGCCGTGGTAGCCGGTCATCAGGCCGACGGGGTGTTCGGAGAGGTCGAGGGAGACCTCCCCCTCCGCGGCGCCGGGCGCGCCGGAGACCGGATCGAGGAGTTCGACGCGGTAGCCGGGGCTGGGGCGGCCCATGGAGCCGGTCTTCAGCACCTGGCCGGGGCTGTTGGAGACCTGGACCGCCGTCTCGGTCTGCCCGAAGCCGTCCCGGACGGTCACGCCCCAGGCCCGCCGTACCTGTTCGATGACCTCGGGGTTGAGCGGCTCGCCCGCGGCCACCACCTCGCGGGGCGGGGTGGCGAGCCGTCCGAGGTCGGCCTGGATGAGCATGCGCCACACGGTGGGCGGGGCGCAGAAGGTGGTGACCGCGGCCCGGTCCATCTCCGCCATCAGCCGCTCCGGGTCGAAGCGGGTGTAGTTGAAGACGAAGACGGTCGCCTCGGCGTTCCACGGCGCGAACAGGTTGGACCAGGCGTGCTTGGCCCAGCCGGGCGAGGAGATGTTCAGGTGCACGTCGCCGGGCCGGAGACCGATCCAGTACATGGTGGCCAGGTGCCCGACGGGGTACGAGGTGTGGGTGTGCTCGACCAGCTTGGGGTGGGCGGTCGTGCCCGAGGTGAAGTAGAGCATCAGCGGGTCGTCGGCCAGCGTGGGGCCGTCGGGGAGGAACTCGGCGGGGGCCGCGTAAGCGTCCTCGTACGGCTCCCAGCCCTCCTCGGGCAGGCCGCCGACGGAGATCCTGGTGTAGGTACCGGGCACGTCGGCGAACTTGGCGGTGTCGTCGGCCCGCACGACGACGTGCTTCACCCGGCCCCGCTCGACGCGGTCGCACAGGTCGGCCGGGCCCAGCAGCGGAGTGGCCGGGATGACGACCGCGCGCAGTTTCATCGCGGCCAGCGCGATCTCCCACAGCTCCGCCTGGTTGCCGAGCATGACGAGGATGCGGTCCTCGGCGGCGATGCCCCGCTCGCGCAGCCAGTGGGCGATCCGGTTGGAGCGTTCGGCCAGCTCGGCGAAGGACAGCCGGGTCTCGGTGCCGTCCTCCTCGACGATGTGCAGGGCGGTGCGGTCGTTGCCGGCGGCGATCACGTCGAACCAGTCCAGGGCCCAGTTGAACTGCTCCGGCCGCGGCCAGCGGAAGCCCGCGTAGGCGGTGGGGTAGTCCTGCCGGTGCTCCAGCAGGAAGTCCCGGGCGCTCCGGAAGACCTCGGTCGCCGTCGTCATCTGCGTCCTCCATGCTTTCGTGGTCGTTCACCTCCGGGCACTCTCCGCCGGTGTCGAGTGCTCCCTCCGGTTCACTCCCGTGTTTCCGGACCATTGCCGGGCGGCTCTCTGGCATCGTCTAATCCGTGATGCAGGTCTCACTACCCCCGAACGGGGGTGCAGTGCACAGGTGAGCCGTGCCGAAGGAGCGATGAGGTGGCAGCAGAGGCCGTCGCGGCGGCGGAGATTCGCGGTGGGCTGGCCCGGCTGCGGCGCGCCACGGGACTTCCGGTGGCCTTCGGCGGGCTGGTCGAGTCCGGCCGGCCGCGGATCCGGATCAGCGAGCTGAGCGGCACGACCACTGCCGCCCTGCGCTCGCTCGCGGTGACCTCCGGCAACGGACTCGGCGGCAAGGCGGTGGCGCTGGCCCGGCCGTGCGCGGTGACGGACTACTCCAGTTCCCGGCAGATCAGCCACGAGTACGACGTCCCGGTGGCCGCCGAGGGCATCCGCTCGGTGCTCGCGGTGCCGGTCGTCGTACGGCGGCGGGTGCGCGGGGTGCTGTACGGCGCGCTGCGCTCGGCCCAGCCGCTCGGCGACCGCGCGCTGGGCTCGGCGATGGCGGCGGCACGCGATGTGGAGCAGGCTCTGGTGGTGCGGGACGAGGCGCGGGAGTTGCTGACGGCGGCCCGGTCCGAGCCGGTGGACGCGCAGGCCGGTTCGGCCTGGGAGCAGGTGCGCGAGGCGCACGCGGCGCTGCGGGCACTGGCGCCGCGGATCGCCGACCCCGGGCTGCGGGCGGAACTGCTGGCCGCATGCGGGCTGCTGACCGCGCCCGGGCCGGGCGGCGGCGCGAGCCTGGCGCCGCGCGAACTGGACGTGCTCTCCTGGGTGGCGGAGGGTGCCACCAACGCGGCCGTGGCCGAGCGGCTGGGGCTGCGCCCGGAGACGGTCAAGGGTTATCTGCGCTCGGCGATGCGGAAACTGGGCGCGCACACCCGAGGGGAGGCGGTGACTGCGGCCCGCAGAGCGGGGCTGCTGCCGTAGGACGGCCGGGCAGGCTCCGGTGAGGAAACCTGCCCATTCATGCGCCGACGCTTTGAATTTCCCTATGCTTGACCGTTTGTTATTTCCCTCACCACGGCTTCCGTCCGAATTTCAAGGATCGTTGCCTAGAATTTGGCCCGGACACGACACACGAGGGGAGCGGTGACCGTGCGACGGGACTTCCAGGAGCCTGCCAGGTGCCGCCCCGACCTGGTCATCGGCCGCGAGGAGTTGTTCACGGGCGCCCGCGACCAACTCGCCTCGGGGGGCAGCGTGCTGTTGCACGGCCCCGCCGGAATAGGGAAATCCACTGTCCTGCGGGCATTGGCCGAGGAATACGCGGCCACCGCGCGCACCGTCCTGCGCTGCTCGGCGACGGAGTCCGAATCCCACCTTCCGTTCCTCGCTCTCGCCGACCTGCTCGGTCTCGTCCTCGACGACGTCTCCCCCCGGCTGCCCGCCGCCCAGCGCACCGCCCTGGAGTCGGCGCTCACCGGCCGCGGCGAGTCCAGCCTCCAGCGCGACGGTCTCGCCCTGCGCCTCGCGGTGCTCTCCGCGCTGCGCGCCCTCGCCGCCCGGGGACCCGTCCTGCTCGTCGCCGACGATCTGCAGTGGCTGGATCCGGCCAGCGCCGAACTGCTCGGCTTCGCCGCCCGGCGCCTGGAGGGCACCCCCGTGCAACTGCTGTGCGCGGTGCGCACGGAGGGCCAGGAGAGCCAGGAGTACGACCGTCATCTGCGCGCCTGCCCGCCGGACACGCACGCCGTCCGGCTCGGCCCGCTGACCCGCACCCAGGTCGCCCAGCTCCTCGACCACCGCGGCCACGGCAACCTGCCCCGCTCCACGGTCCGCGAGATCCACCGCACCAGCGGCGGCAACCCGCTCTTCGCGCTGGAACTCGGCCGCGCCCTCGCCGAGAACCCCACCCCGCCCCGGCCGGGCGAGCCGCTGCCCGTGCCCACCTCGCTGCGCGCCCTGGTCCTCAGCCGGCTGGACATGCTGTCCGTCGAGGCCCGGCGCACCCTCCTGGTGGCCAGCGCCGGCGCCCGCCCCACCCCGGCGCTGCTGCACGCGGCCGGCCGGGAGCACGCCGAGGCCGAATGCGCCCAGGCGGCCGAACTCGGGCTGCTGGCCACCGAGCCCGACGCGCCGGCCGTGCGGTTCGCGCACCCGCTGATCTCCGCCGCGCTCTACGCGGAGGCCCCCGCCCACGAGCGGCGGGCCGCGCACGCGGCGCTGTCCACCGCCGCCTCCGACCCGATCGAACGGGCCCGGCATCTGGCGCTGGCCACCACCGGCGCCGATCCGGAGGTCGCCGCCCGGCTCGCCGAGGCCGCGTCCCTGGCCCGCGACCGCGGGGCGCCCTCGGTCGCCGCCCATCTGGGGCTGCTCGCCGCCCGGCACACCCCCGGCTGCGGCGTGCCGGGCCAGGAGGAGCGCCGGCTGCAGGCCGCCGAGGACGCGATCACGGCCGGCGAGGTCGACCTGGCCCGCGACATCGCCCGGGAGGTGCTCACCCGGGCGAGCGTGCCCGCGGACCGGGTGCGGGCCTGGATCATCGTCATCGACACCGCGGGCCACACCATGGCGGAGGTCGACGCCGTCTTCCCGCAGGCCCTCGCCGACGCCGGCGACGACCCGCGGCTGCTGGCCCTCGTCCACTACCAGCTGGCCTGGCGGGCGCTGATCGTGGCGGGCGACTTCACCGAGGCCCGTCAGGCCGCCGCGCACGCGGCCGAGCTGGCCGCCCGCGGCGGGGACCGGCGCACCGAACTGCTCTCCCTCGCCTTCCAGGCGCAGACGGAGACCCTGATGGGCCATCCGGAGGCGCCCCGCACGATCAAGCGCGCGCTCCGGGAGCCCCAGGACCCGAGGGTGGCCTGGCACCACAACGGGGCGGGCAGCGCCCGGTTCCGCTGGCTGGTCATGGGTGACCAGCTGGCCGAGGCGCGGGCCACGGTCACCGCCCTGCTGCGCGAGGTGCGCCGGCGCGGCTCGGTGGAGAGCGAGGTGCACTTCCTGCGCGGGCTCGCCGAGACCGAACTGCGCGCCGGGCACTGCGGCCGGGCCCTGGAACTGGCCCGCGAGAGCCTGCGGCTCGCCCGGGACTCGGGGATCGGCGAGACCGCCTCGGCGATGCTCACCTCGCTCGCGGAGGCGTCCGGCGGCGACGTGGACCGGGCGCTGGCCCTGGCCCGGGAGGCCGTGGAGCACGCCGAGCAGGACGGCGACCAGATGTACCTCTCCCGGGCCCTGGGCGCGCTCGGCTACGCCCAGTTGGTGGCCGGGGACCCGGCGGGCACCGTCCGCTCGCTGCGCCGGGTGCGCGGCCTGGAGCTGGACCTCGGCATCACCGACCCGGCGCGTGGCCGCTGGCAGGGGGATCTCGCCGAGGCGCTGGTCCGGATCGGTGAACCGGCCGAGGCGCAGGACGTCATCGACGTGAGCCGCGAGCACGCGCTGCGGCTCGGCCGGGAGAGCGTCCTCGCCGTCCTCGACCGCGCCGAGGCCCTGGTGCGTGCCGCCCGGGGCGACGTGGAGGCCGCGATCGCCCAGCTGACGTCCGCTCAGGACCGGCTCGGCAAGCTCGGCTACGGTCTGGAGGAGGCGCGGGCCGCGTTCGCGCTGTCCCGGCTGCCGGGCCTGCACCCGGGGCGGGCCCCGGGCCCGGGTGGCACGGAGTCGACCCGGCGGCTGACGGCCGCAGCCGACGAGGCCGGCCGGATGTTCCGGCGCTGCCGGGCGCTGCCGTGGCTGCGCCAGGTGGACGAAGCCCGTGCCACCCTCGAGCCGGAGCCGGCCCTCGCCCTTCCGGACGCCCTGGACGCGCTGGACGTCCTGGCCTCGATGGAGCGTCAGGTCGCCGCGCTCGTGATGGAGGGCGCCACCAACCGGGAGATCGCGGCCCGGTTGTTCATCAGCGTGAAGACGGTGGAGGCGACCCTGACCCGGGTCTACCGCAAGCTGGGGATCCGATCACGCGTCGACATCGTCCGATTGGCGGCAGGTCGGCGCGCGAACTGAGCACCGCCCTTGTTAACTGAACCGGACCGAGGGTTTTCCCTCACCCAACCCCCTAGGGGGTTCCCTCATTGGGAGCCAAGGGTTCCGGGTCCTAGCGTAATGGGCGTGCCGCTCGCCCGGGCACATGGGGGTCGGTCCCGCGACCCCCATGCTCTACCCCCACACCCGCGCGACCCCCCACCGGTGCAACCCCCACTGAGGAGACTCATGTTCGGGACCAGACGTGCCAGAAAGACCGCCGCGACCCTGGTGGCCACCGCCGCCGCGGCGACCGCGCTCCTCGCCTCCCCCACGGCGAGCGCCGCCCCCCAGCCCATCGTCGGCGGGACGACCACCACGACGACCGCGTACCCGTTCGTGATGCAGATCACGGACGCGTCCCAGAACCAGTTCTGCGGTGGCACCCTGGTGGCCCCCAAGAAGGTCGTCACGGCCGCGCACTGCATGGTCGGCGAGACCACGGGCAGCGTCCGCGTGGTCGGTGGCCGGACCTACCTGAACGGCACCAACGGCACGGTGAGCCGGGTCAGCAAGATCTGGATCAACCCGAACTACACGGACGCCACCAACGGCGACGACGTCGCCGTGCTGACCTTGTCGACGTCGATGCCGTACACCCCGGTGTCGTACGTCTCCTCCTCCCAGACGGGCGTGTACGCGGCCGGCACCACGGCTCGCATCCTCGGCTGGGGCACCACCTCGGAGAACGGCAGCTCCTCCAACCAGCTGCGGACCGCGACCGTACCGACCGTGTCCGACTCCAGCTGCCGTTCCTCCTACGGTTCGGACTTCGTCCAGTCCGACATGGTATGCGCCGGATACACCTCCGGCGGCGTAGACACCTGCCAGGGCGACAGCGGCGGTCCCCTGCTCATCGGGGGCGTCCTGGCAGGGATCACTTCTTGGGGCGAGGGGTGCGCGGAGGCGGGCTACCCGGGTGTGTACACCCGGCTGACCACCTTCTCGAACCTGGTGACCGCGCAGGTCAACTCCTAACCCGGAAGACCTCCCGAGCCTCGCTCGGGCAGATGCCAGGGGGGCGTTGCGAGCCACCACGAGCGGCCCGCAACGCCTCCCTATCCACGTGCCGCAACGCCTCCCTATCCACGTGCACCCCCGTGGGACGTGGCGGCTTCGTGTCGGCACCGGGCCCGCCGGGCACTCGTCCGCGGTGAGCCCGGCGGCCACTTGCCGGCGGTGAGCCCGGCGGCCACTTGCCGGCGGTGAGCCCGGCGGCTACTTGCCGGCGGTGAGCCCGGCGGCTACTTGTCGGCGGTGAGCTTCCCGGCCGCGCCCCAGCTGTCGGCGGGCACCTCGTGGATCCAGACCTGGACGCTCTCGGCCGGGATGCGGTACGCGTCGACGAAGGCGTCGGTGACCCGCCTGACGAGGTCCCGCTTGAGTTCGGCGTCGCGCGGGCCCTGCTGGACGGTGACGATCGGCATGTCTGACTCCCCTGTGCGGAGCGGCGGTTGCCGCCTGCTGTTTCGGTGGGTCCAGTCCATCGCCCACCGCCCCGGCGACCAAGGGGCAGTTCGCGACCGCAGCGATCAGCTTTCGTGATCGCCGCAGGCCAGCAGCAGATTCCCGCAATGCACGGTGGGGCCGGCGGTGGGCACGGCGAGGCCCGTGCGCAGAGCGAGGCCCGGCGCGCGGAAGGGGACGTACGCCACCCGCGGGGTGTGCAGGACGCTCGCGTGGGCGGCGTAGACGACCGTCCACAGGGGCCGGGTGCCGATGGTGGCGAGGGTGTCGTGCAGGGAGCCGCCGACCGGTCCCGGCAGCGGTTCGAACCCCGCCGTGCGGCAGGCGCCGACGACCAGGTCGACCAGGGCGGGGTTGGTGCGGCGCGGGGTCAGGGCGAGCGGCAGCCCGGCCAGCTCGGCCAGGTCGATCTCGTCCCGGGCCGCGAGAGGGTGCCCGGCCGGGACGGCGGCCATCAGCGGGTCGGGCCACAGGGGCAGCACCCGTACACCGGGCGGGGGTTCGGCCGATCTGACGAACGCGGCGTCCAGCCTGCCCGCCGCGACGCGGTCCAGCCGTTCGGCGACCGGGAGCGAGAACAGCTCGACCGGTACGCCGGGTGCCCGCTCGGCGAACGCGGCGAGCACCCGGTCCAGATGGCTGCCGAGGCCCGTGCTGGTCCCCAGGCGCAACCCGGCCGGCGCGGCCACGGCCGCCCTGGCCCGCTCCGCGGCCGCCAGCACCGCCCGCGCCTCGGGCAGCAGGCGTTCCCCCGCCCCGGTCAGCCGCACCCGCCGCGGTGACCGGTCGAACAGCTCGGCACCCAGCTCCCGCTCCAGCCGCTGAATCTGCTGGCTGACCGCCGACTGCACGATGTGCAGCCGGTCGGCCGCCCGGCCGAAGTGCAACTCCTCGGCGACGGCGACGAAATAGCTCAGCTGGCGCAGTTCCATGGGCCGACTGTAGACGGCGGCCGCCGGGTCCCGCCGAGGCCGTCCGGGGGCGTATGGGCCGGGGTCGAGGGGGCCTGCCGGGGGTTGGGGCGGCCGGGGCTCACCGCCGCAGGACGTCGCCGAACCGGATGTCGTGGACGGCGTCCGGGCGCATGACGCGCAGCGTCCGCCGCCCCTCCTCGGCCACCTCGTCCCGCCGGGCCCCGGTCAGCCGGCCGAAGGTCTCGATGACGAGGGTGCCGCCGTCGAGCCTCCACACACCGGCCAGGAAGCCGTCGACGAGGAGCGTGCGGTGGGCCTGGTTGCCCTGCCGGTTGCGGCCCCGGTGGGCGGGTGGTACGACCCGGGTGCGGTCGGCGTGGGAGAGCAGGAGGTTGTCGTACTCGGGCAGGAAGCGGGGCGGGGCCGGGGTGTCCGGGTCGGGACGCGGGGCGTCGGGCAGGTCGAAGAGTTCGGTGCCGCCGCCGTCCCGGAAGGTGAGCAGTTCCGGGCGCAGCCTTTCGAAGGCACCGCGCAGCCGGGTGAGCCCGGACCAGGCCTGCATGTCCATGACGGAGGCCGGCCCGAAGGCGGCGAGGTAGCGCCGGACGACGGACTCGGGCGCCGGGGCCTGCCCCGCCGGGCCGCCCAGCCAGTGCTCGGCGGTGGTCAGGGCGACCTGGCCGCTCTCACCCCAGATCCCGCGCGGGGTGACCTGGACCAGTGGCAGGGTGCAGCGGGCGGCGATCGCCAGGGCTCCCGGATCGGCGTCCGGCCATTCGGCGCCGAGTGCCTGCCGCAGCTGGGCCATGGTCCGCGGCTCGGTCTCGACCAGCTCGCGCGCGAATGCGGCCAGCCGGCCGAGGTCGACACCGGCGAGGCCCTTGCGGAAGCCGCTCAGCTCGCGTTCGCGGGCGGGCTGCACGAACGGCCGCAGGGTGCGGCAGTCGTCGGCGGTGTGCAGGTGGATGGTCGAGCGCAGGGTGACGAGCCGGGCGGCCTGCCGGCCGGCCATGGGCACGGACAGCGACCGCGGCGCGAAGTCCGCCAGGCGGGCGGCGAGGGCGTAGTACGGCGGTTCGACGTTCTGTGCCTGGAGGCCGAGCAGGTGACGTACGGCGTCCGGGGCCGACCGGGACGAGCGGCGCAGCAGCAGCTGCCGCTCCAGGGTGGCACGGTTCAGGGCGCGGGTGTTCAGCATGGGCGCGCTCGCCGCGCCGCTCCGGGTCGCGCTGCCGTTCGTCATGCCCGCACGCTAACGGTCTCGCGGTCGTCATGCCCGCACGCTAACGGTCTCGCGGACACCCTCCGTCCTCGACGGCCGCCCGGTACGGTCCCCGCTCCGTCCTCGACCGCCGCCCGGTACGGTCCTCGCACCGTCCTCGACCGCCGCCCGGTACGGTCCTCGCACCGTCCTCGACCGCCGCCCGGTACGGTCCTCACCGACACCCTCTCCGTCCTCCGCCGCCGCGGGTACGGCATCCGGTTCCGGCGCGTGGCCGGGTGCCGCCGATATCCTGCCCGTACGCCCGCCGCGTGTGCACGCCCGTACGCGGGCGCGACGGAGAGGCGGACGATGGCCGAGCGATCTGACGGCAGGAACGGCGGCCGCAGGCCGGTCTGGCGCCGCGCCACCCCTCCGCCCCAGCCGCCGGCAGGCGAGGCGCCCGTGCCCGACCCGGGGCGGGCGGAGGCCGTCGAGCCGGCGGGCGTCGTCCGGGCGGCGCTGTACCGCGACGGCGTCCGCGTCTCCTCCCCCGGCACGCTCGCCGAGACCTACCGCGAGCTGCGCGAGCAGCCCGCCGGCATGGCCTGGATCGGCCTCGCCCGCCCCACCGTGGCGGAACTGCAGTCGCTGGCGACCGAGTTCGACCTGCATCCGCTCGCCGTCGAGGACGCGATGGAGGCGCACCAGCGGCCGAAGCTGGAACGGTACGGCGACACGCTGTTCGTCGTCCTGCGTGCCGCCCGCTACCTGGACGCGCCGGAGGAGGTGGACTTCGCGGAGCTGCACGTCTTCGTCGGCCCCGACTTCGTCCTCACGGTCCGGCACGGCGCGGCGCCCGACCTGTCGGCGGTCCGACGCCGCATGGAGGACTCCCCCGAGCTGCTGAGGCTCGGCCCGGAGGCGGTCCTGTACGCGATCCTCGACGCGGTGGTGGACGGCTACACCCCGGTGGTCCTGGGTGTCCAGACCGACGTCGACGAGATCGAGACCGAGGTGTTCCGCGGCGACCCCGAGGTCTCCCGCCGCATCTACGAACTCTCCCGGGAGATGGTCGAGTTCCAGCGTGCGACACGCCCGCTCGTCGGCATGCTGCACGGCCTGATGGCCGGCTTCGCCAAGTACGAGACCGACGAGGAGCTGCAGCGCTACCTGCGTGACGTGGCCGACCACGTCACGCACATCAGCGAACGCGTGGACGGTTTCCGCCAGGCCCTCACCGAGATCCTCACGGTCAACGCCACCCTCGTCACCCAGCAGCAGAACGCGGAGATGCGGGCGCTGGCCCAGGCGGGCTTCGAGCAGAACGAGGAGGTCAAGAAGATCTCGTCGTGGGCGGCGATCCTGTTCGCCCCGACGCTGGTGGGAACGATCTACGGGATGAACTTCGACCACATGCCGGAGCTGCACTGGCCGGCCGGGTACCCGTTCGCCATCGCGCTGATGGCGGTCGTGTGCACCGGCCTGTACGTCGTCTTCAAGCGGCGGGGCTGGCTCTGAGCGGCCGCCGGGGCGAAGTCCCGGCGGGCCGGGGCTTCTCCGTCCGCCGCGCGCCTCAGTGCCCCCGCAGTGCCGCGAGGACCTGCGCGTCGGTGAGTTGCTCGAAGTCCTCGTACCACTGCCCGACGGCGGAGAATCCGGCCGGGCGGTGCGGGCACAGGACGGTGTCCGCCTCGGCGGCGAGCAGGTCCAGGGACCGGGGGGCACCGACGGGTACCGCCAGGAGGAGGCGTGCGGGCCGCCGGCGCCGGGCGTGGCGCAGGGCCGCGCGGGCTGTGGCGCCGGTGGCCAGGCCGTCGTCGACCACGATCACCGTGCGGCCGGTCAGGTCCGGGGGCGGCCGGTCGCCGCGGTAGCGCTCCTCGCGGCGGCGCAGTTCACGCCGCTCGCGCTCCACCGCCGGGGCCAGGGACTCCTCGGTGAGACCCAGCCCGTCGAGGGTGGCCGGGTCGAAGAGGGGCGGGTCGTCGCCGGCCAGCGCGCCGACGGCGAACTCCTGGTGGTGCGGGGCGCCGATCTTGCGGACGACGAGCACGTCGAGCGGTGCGCCGAGGGCGCGGGCGATCGGCTCGGCGACGGCGACGCCGCCGCGGGGCAGGGCCAGGACGACGGGATCGGGGAGGTCGCCGCGGGCGTGCGCGGTGCTCAGCAGTCCGGCGAGTTCCCGCCCGGCTTCTGCGCGGTCCCGGAAGCGCATGGTCGTCCTCCTCCGCGGAGCGTCTCCTTCCATGGTGCTACAGCGGTGGGCACCGGGAGGGGACGCGAACGGCGAGGCATCCGAGCCGGTGAGACGCGCACCGGGGGCTCGAACGCATGAGCTATACACTGAGTGTATAGTCCGGGCATGCCTCTTACGATCGACACCATCCGGACCCACGCGACCGGGAAGATGCGCGAACGGCGCCGAAGGTTGCGTCCCGTCGCGTTCGCCTCGGCCGCGATCGGTCTGGCGCTGGCGCTGTCCGGCTGTGCCCAGGTCGACACGACCTCGCCGAGCAGCGCGCGTGCCGGGGTGGCGCACGGCGCGCCGGCGGGGTTCGGGACCGTCGACTGCCGTAAGGCCAAGTGCATCGCGCTCACCTTCGACGCGGGCCCCAGCGAGCACTCGGCACGGCTTCTCGACGTCCTGAAGGAGAAGAAGGTCCCGGCCACCTTCTTCCTGCTCGGCAAGCGGCACATCGAGAAGTACCCGGAGCTGGTCAAGCGGATGGCGGCCGAGGGCCACGAGGTCGCGAGCCACACCTGGGACCACAAGATCCTCACCGAGATACCGGACCGGCAGATACGTGAGGAACTGAAGCGCCCCGACGACGAGATCGAGCGGCTCACCGGGCGCAGGCCCACCCTGATGCGCCCGCCGCAGGGCCGTACGGACACCAACGTGCACGAGATCGCCAAGGAGCAGGGCCTGGCGGAGGTGCTGTGGAGCGTGACCGCCAAGGACTACGCGACCACCGACTCCGCGCTCATCACCGAGCGGGTCCTCGAACAGGCTTCCCGGGACGGGATCATCCTGCTGCACGACCTCTACGACGGCACCGTACCGGCCGTCCCCGGCATCATCGACGCCCTGAAGAAGCGCGGCTACGTCTTCGTGACGGTTCCTCAGCTGCTGGCGCCCGGCAAGGCCGAACCCGGCAAGGTGTACCGCCCCTGATCTCCACCCTGCCGAGGTCCTCTTTCGAGCGGAGCGGGCGTGGGACACGGGGTGAACGCGCAGGCTACCGGCGGTCATTGCCTACAGTCGTGCCGTGCCCACCTTCTGCTTGGAACGTACGGCCCCGCTCGACCTCGACGAGGCGTGGCGCCGGCTCACGGACTGGCCGCGTCACGCCGACGCGGTCCCGCTGACCCGGATCAGAGTGCTCACACCCGCGCCGACCCGGGAAGGCAGCCGCTTCGTGGCCCGTTCGGGCATCGGCCCGCTGTCCTTCGACGACGTGATGGAGGTGACCGTCTGGCGGCCGCCCGCCGGCGGCGAGCCGGGCCTGTGCCGTCTGGAGAAGCGCGGCAGGGTGGTCCTCGGCTGGGCGGAGATCGAGGTACGGCCGGGGCCGGGGGGCCGCAGCCGGGTGGTCTGGCGGGAGGACCTGCGCGTCCGCTTCCTGCCGCGCGCCTTCGACGGCGCCCTGGAACGGACGGCCCGCACCATGTTCGGCCGCACGGCGAACCGGTTGCTCAGACGGCCGTGACCGGCAGGGGCGGCCCGCCGCTGGTGAGACTGCCCCGACCGGCGTCACGCCGCCGGTCAGGCCACGGAGCCGATGCGGACCGGCGGGCGGGAGGCCGCGTCGTGGTGGATGGGCGTGTGCGCCCCGGTCAGGGAGGCCCCGCTGCCGCCCCGCCGGCCCGCGACGATCTCCGCGCCGATGGACAGGGCCGTCTCCTCGGGCGTACGGGCGCCGAGGTCCAGGCCGATCGGGGAGCGCAGACGGGCCAGTTCCAGCTCGGTGACGCCCACCTCGCGCAGCCGCTCGTTGCGGGCGAGGTGGGTGCGGCGTGAGCCCATCGCGCCGACGTAGGCGACCGGCAGCCGCAGGGCCAGTTTCAGCAGCGGTACGTCGAACTTGGCGTCGTGGGTGAGGACGCACAGGACGGTCCGCCCGTCGACCTCGGTGCGCTCCAGGTACTTGTGGGGCCACTCGACGACGATCTCGTCGGCCTCCGGGAAGCGGGTGCGGGTGGCGAACACCGGGCGGGCGTCGCAGACGGTGACGTGGTAGCCGAGGAACTTGCCGACCCGGACCAGGGCCGAGGCGAAGTCGATCGCGCCGAAGACGATCATCCGGGGCGCGGGGACGGAGGACTCGACCAGGACGGTGAGCGGGGCGCCGCAGCGCGAGCCCTGCTCACCGATCTCCAGGGTGCCGGTACGGCCGGCGTCCAAGAAGGCGCCCGTCTCGGCGGCGACCGTACGGTCCAGTTCGGGGTGGGCGCCGAAGCCACCGTCCCAGGAGCCGTCGGAGCGGACCAGGAGGCCCCGGCCGCGCAGTTCGGCCGGGCCCTCGACGATCCGCGCGACCGCCGCCGCCTCCCCACGCGCGGCGGCGGCCAGCGCGGCCGCGAACACTGGCCGGGCGGGACCGTCCGCCCGGACCGGTGTGACGAGGATGTCGATGACGCCGCCGCAGGTCAGGCCGACGGCGAAGGCATCCTCGTCGCTGTAGCCGAAGCGTTCGAGGACGGTTTCCCCGTCCTCGAGCGCCTGCCGGCACAGCTCGTACACGGCGCCCTCCACACACCCGCCGGAGACCGATCCGACGGCCGTGCCCTCGGCGTCCACCGCGAGAGCGGCGCCGGGCTGGCGCGGGGCGCTGCCGCCGACGGCCACCACGGTGGCGACGGCGAAGTCACGGCCCTGCTCGACCCACCGGTTCAGCTCCTCGGCGATGTCCAGCATCTGTCGGTCTCCTAAGGGGTTGCGTGGAAGGGCGCTCGGCGGGGCTGCTAGTGCACGCCCAGCCAGCCCTCGATGGGATGAAGGGCGAAGTAGACCAGGAAGACGACCGCGAGACCCCACATGAAGGCGCCGATCTCACGAGCCTTGCCCTGACCGGTCTTGATGGCCACGTAGGAGATGACGCCCGCGGCGACACCGCTGGTGATGGTGTACGTGAACGGCATCAGGACGACGGTGAGGAAGACCGGGACGGCGGTCGCGCGGTCGGCCCAGTCCACGTGCCGGGCGTTCATCAGCATCATGGCGCCGATGACGACCAGGGCGGCGGAGGCGACCTCCTGCGGGACGATCGCGGTGACCGGGGTGAAGAACAGGCAGGCGGCGAAGAACAGGCCGGTCACCACGGAGGCGAGACCGGTGCGGGCACCCTCGCCGACGCCGGTGGCCGACTCGATGAACACCGTCTGCCCGGAACCGCCCGCCACACCGCCGATCGCGCCGCCGGCGCCGTCGATGAACAGCGCCTTGGACAGGCCCGGCATACGGCCCTTGGCGTCGGCCAGGTTGGCCTCGGTGCCGACGCCGATGATGGTGGCCATCG
This sequence comes from Streptomyces sp. NPDC048514, assembly GCF_043199955.1. Classification (NCBI taxonomy): domain Bacteria; kingdom Bacillati; phylum Actinomycetota; class Actinomycetes; order Kitasatosporales; family Streptomycetaceae; genus Streptomyces; species Streptomyces sp. NPDC048514. Next base: position 240,033 of record NZ_JBICWT010000009.1, read on the forward strand.
CGTCGAAGAAGCCGGCGAGGACGAGCGTGAAGACGATCATGCCGACCGTCATCGCGCCGACCTTGCCCCAGCCGCCGAACTCCACGTGCCCGAAGAGCGAGAAGTCGGGCATCGAGACCGCGGTGCCGTGCAGTTGGGGGGCTCCGTTGGCCCACTGCTCGGGGTCGATGACGCCGAGCCCGTTCAGGACGGCGGCCACGACGGTGCCGGAGACGATGCCGATGAGGATGGCGCCGGGGATGTTCCTGGCCTGCAGCATGAAGATCAGCAGCAGGGTGCCGGCGAAGAGCAGTACCGGCCAGCCGGCGAGTTCACCGGTGGGGCCGAGGGCGAGCGGGGTCGCCTTGCCCTGGTGCACGAAGCCGGACTTGTAGAAGCCGATGAGCGCGATGAACAGGCCGATGCCCATCGTGATGCCGTGCTTGAGCGCGAGCGGGATCGCGTTCATGATCATCTCGCGCAGGCCGGTGACGACCAGCAGCATGATGACCGCGCCGTACATCACACACATGCCCATGGCCTGCGGCCAGGTCATCTCGGGGGCGACCTGGGAGGACAGCACACCGGAGACGGAGAGGCCGGCGGCGAGGGCCAGGGGGACCTTGCCGACGAAGCCCATCAGCAGCGTGGTGAAGGCCGCCGCGAACGCGGTCGCGGTGATCAGCGCCTTCTGGCCGAGCGTGTCCCCCGCCGCGTCCTTGCCGGACAGGATGAGGGGGTTGAGCAGGAGGATGTAGGCCATCGCCATGAAGGTGGTGATGCCGCCGCGCACCTCACGCGCGACCGTGGATCCTCTTCTGGATATGTGGAAGTACCGGTCGAGCCAGGATCGCCCGGCGGGGACGCGACTGCCGTCTCCCGCGTCGTCTGCCGCGGTCCTGGGCTCCACTGACTGCTGGGTCATGGGCCATCTCCCAAGGTTCACAGGGGCACCCGTCCAGCCGCTCCTGCGGCCACGGGATTTGGGAATGGACGACCCGGGGGACGGCCCGAGACGTACGAGTTTTCCGGGTACTTCAAGGACCGCGAGCGGTGCGGAACTCAAAGAGGGTTCCTCCGGGCGGCGCGGCGAGTGTGTGACGTTCCCTGCGCCGCCCGGAGAGCTGTGAGGTGTTACGCGGTCCCCGTGAGGTGCTCGGGCCGTACCGGTGTGCGGTTGAGCTCCAGCCCGGTCGCGTTCCGGATCGCCGCGAGGACGGCCGGGGTGGACGACAGGGTGGGGGCCTCGCCGATGCCGCGCAGCCCGTAGGGGGCGTGGTCGTCGGCGAGTTCGAGGACGTCGACCGGGATGGTCGGCGTGTCGAGGATCGTCGGGATCAGGTAGTCCGTGAAGGAGGGGTTCCTGACCTTCGCCGTCTTGGGGTCGACGATGATCTCCTCCATCACGGCCACGCCCAGGCCCTGGGTCGTGCCGCCCTGGATCTGGCCGATGACGGAGAGCGGGTTGAGCGCCTTGCCGACGTCCTGGGCGCAGGCCAGTTCGATGACCTTGACCAGACCGAGTTCGGTGTCGACCTCGACGACGGCCCGGTGCGCGGCGAAGGAGTACTGGACGTGTCCGTTGCCCTGTCCGGTGCGCAGGTCGAAGGCCTCGGTCGGCCGGTGCCGCCACTCCGCCTCGATCTCGACGCTCTCGCCCTCGAGGACCTCGACCAGGTCGCCGAGGACCTCGCCGCCGTCGGTGACGACCTTGCCGCCCTCCAGCAGGAGTTCGGCGGTCGCCCAGGCCGGGTGGTAGGAGCCGAACTTGCGGCGCCCGATCTCCAGGACCTTCTCGCGGACGATCTCGCAGGCGTTCTTGACGGCGCCGCCGGTGACGTACGTCTGCCGGGAGGCCGAGGTCGAGCCGGCCGAGCCCACCTGGGTGTCTGCCGGGTGGATGGTGACCTGGGTGACGCCGAGTTCGGTGCGGGCGATCTGCGCGTGGACGGTGACACCGCCCTGGCCGACCTCCGCCATCGCGGTGTGCACGGTCGCGACCGGCTCGCCGCCCACGACCTCCATACGCACCTTGGCGGTGGAGTAGTCGTCGAAGCCCTCGGAGAAGCCGACGTTCTTGATGCCCACCGCGATACCGACACCGCGGACGACGCCCTCGCCGTGCGTGGTGTTGGACAGGCCGCCGGGCAGCTGCCGTACGTCGGCGCCCTCGCTGGACTCCCACTGGCGCTCGGGCGGCATCGGCATCGCCTTGACGCGGCGCAGCAGTTCGGCGACCGGGGCGGGCGAGTCGACGGGCTGGCCCGTCGGCATCAGGGTGCCCTGCTCCATCGCGTTCAGCTGCCGGAACTCCACCGGGTCCATGCCGAGCTTCTTCGCCAGCTTGTCCATCTGCGCCTCGTAGGCGAAGCACGCCTGGACCGCGCCGAAGCCGCGCATCGCGCCGCAGGGCGGGTTGTTGGTGTAGAGGGCGATGGCCTCGATGTCGACGTCGTCGATCACGTACGGGCCGGCGCTCAGCGAGGAGGCGTTGCCGACGACGGCCGGGGAGGCGGAGGCGTAGGCGCCGCCGTCCAGGACGATGCGGCACTTCATGTGCGTGAGCTTGCCGTCCTTGGTCGCCCCGTGCTCGTAGTAGAGCTTGGCCGGGTGACGGTGGACGTGCCCGAAGAAGGACTCGAACCGGTTGTAGACGATCTTGACCGGCTTGCCGGTGCGCAGCGCCAGCAGGCAGGCGTGGATCTGCATCGACAGGTCCTCGCGACCGCCGAACGCGCCGCCGACGCCGGAGAGCGTCATGCGGACCTTGTCCTCGGGCAGGCCGAGGACGGGTGCGATCTGCTTGAGGTCCGAGTGCAGCCACTGGGTGGCGATGTAGAGCTGGACGCCGCCGTCCTCCTCGGGCACGGCGAGGCCGGACTCGGGGCCGAGGAAGGCCTGGTCCTGCATGCCGAAGGTGTACTCGCCCTTGACGATCACGTCCGCCCGCTTGGCGGCCTCGGCCGCGTCGCCGCGGATGATCGGCTGGCGGTGGACGATGTTCGGGTGCGGGACGTGGCCGGCGTGGTGGTCGTCGCGGCCCTCGTGGATGAGGATCGCGTCCGGCGCGGTCGCGGAGGCCTCGTCGGTGATGACGGGCAGTTCCCTGTACTCGACCTTGATCTTGGCGGCGGCGCGGCGGGCCGTCTCCGGGTGGTCGGCGGCGACGAGCGCGACCGGCTCGCCGTGGTGGCGTACCTTGCCGTGCGCGAGGACCGGGGTGTCCTGGATCTCCAGGCCGTAGTTCTTCACCTCGGTGGGCAGGTCGTCGTAGGTGAGGACCGCGTAGACACCGGGCATGGCCAGGGCCTCGCCGGTGTCGATCGACACGATCTCGGCGTGGGCGACGGTGGAGCGCAGGATCTGGCCCCACAGCATGTCCTCGTGCCACATGTCGGACGAGTACGCGAACTCGCCGGTGACCTTCAGGGTCCCGTCGGGGCGGAGCGTGGACTCACCGATGCCGCCCTTGGTCTTCGAACCCTGCGTGATCTTCGTAGGAGCGCCGTTCGTGGGCATGTCAGACCCCCTCGGACTGACGTGCGGCCGCAAGACGGACCGCGTCCATGATCTTCTCGTAACCCGTGCAGCGGCACAGGTTGCCCGACAGCGCCTCGCGGATGTCCGCGTCGGTCGGGTTGGGGTTGTGCTCCAGCATCTCGTCGGCGGCGACCAGCAGACCCGGGGTGCAGAAGCCGCACTGGACTGCGCCGGCGTCGATGAACGCCTGCTGGACGGTGGAGAGTTCGCTGCCCTCGCCGGTCTGCGAGTCGGTGCCGCCCTTGGCCTGCCACTGCTGGGCGTCCTGCAGTGTCGTACCGCAGGCGCCGGTCGCGCAGGCGCCCTCGGCGCGCTGCTTGGCGTAGTCCGCCAGGCCCTCGACGGTCACGACCTCGCGGCCCTCGACCTGACCGGCCGCGACCAGGCAGGAACACACGGGCACGCCGTCCAGGCGGACCGTGCAGGAGCCGCACTCACCCTGCTCACAGGCGTTCTTCGAGCCCGGCAGGCCGAGGCGCTCGCGCAGGACGTACAGCAGGGACTCGCCCTCCCAGACGTCGTCGGCCTCCTGCGGACGTCCGTTCACGGTGAAATTGACGCGCATTACGCAGCTCCCTCAGATGCGCGGCGGGTACCGCGGTACGACTCCCAGGTCCAGGTGAGCGTCCGGCGGGCCATGACGCCGACCGCGTGGCGGCGGTAGCTGGCGGTGCCGCGGACGTCGTCGATCGGGTTGCAGGCGCCGGAGCACAGGTCCGCGAACTGCTTGGCGACCGACGGGGTGATGATCTTCCCGTTGTCCCAGAAGCCGCCCTCCTCCAGTGCCGCGTTCAGGAACTCCTCGGCGGCCTTGGCGCGCACCGGGGTCGGGGCGGCGGAGCCGATGCCGGTCCGGACGGTGCGGGTCTCGGGGTGCAGGGCGAGACCGAAGGCGCACACGGCGATGACCATCGCGTTGCGGGTGCCGACCTTCGAGTACTGCTGCGGGCCGTCCGCCTTCTGCACGTGGGCGGCGCGGATCAGCTCGTCGGGCTGCAGCGCGTTGCGCTTGACGCCGGTGTAGAACTCGTCGATCGGGATCAGCCGGGTGCCCCGGGCGGCCGACTCCACCTCGACCTGGGCGCCGGCCGCGAGGAGGGCGGGGTGGGCGTCACCGGCGGGCGAGGCCGTGCCGAGGTTGCCGCCGACGCCGCCGCGGTTGCGGATCTGCGGGGAGGCGACCGTGTGCGAGGCGAGCGCGAGGCCCGGCAGCTCGGCACGGAGACTTTCCATGATCTTGGTGTACGGGACGGAGGCACCCAGCCGGACGGTGTCCTCGCCGACCTCCCACTCGCTCAGCTCGCCGATGCGGTTGAGGTCGAGCAGGTACTCGGGCCGGCGGTGGTCGAAGTTGATCTCGACCATCACATCGGTGCCACCCGCAATCGGCACAGCGGTGGGGTGCTCGGCCTTCGCGGCGAGCGCCTCCTGCCAGCTGGCTGGGCGAAGGAAGTCCATGACCGGCTCTCTTCTTCTTCGTCTCGTGAGTCGTGCAGATTGAGCCAATCCGTGTGCGGCGGGCCCGGCTCGTTCATGTCCTGTTAACGCGGAGTGGACTCAGTACACCGCCCGGTACTCCGGCGGGGTCAGTCACCGAAACCATGAAGGAGTTCGCTGGCCAAGGTGAGCATCTTGTAGATTCGTATGAACGGAGGTCATCGGCAACCTCCCCGTTTCCCCGGGGAAACGGGGGAAACGGCACTCGCACCCCGGAGTGCGCACCCGCGCGACCGGTTCCGGGTGGCTCCCCCGTCATCCTCCAAGATCCATCGTAGGTTTCGAGACAAAGAACGGCGGCGACGAGATGCGGCTGCGCGCACTGCTGGACACCGACGCGCTGGGCCTGCGGCTGCTCGGCGGCGAGGACGAGCTGGACCGCTCGGTACGCGGCGTCATGACCACCGACCTGCGCGACCCGACCCGCTACCTCTCCGGCGGTGAGCTGGTGCTCACGGGCCTGGCCTGGCGCCGGGACGCCCGCGACTCCGAGCCTTTCGTCCGCACCCTCGTGCAGGCGGGCGTGGCGGCTCTCGCGGCGGGCGAGGCCGAGCTGGGCGATGTGCCGGACGACCTGGTGCTGGCCTGCACGCGGCACCGGCTGCCGCTGTTCGCGGTGCACGAGTCGGTGGCGTTCGCGACGATCACCGAGCACGTCGTACGCCAGGTCTCCAGCGAGCGGGCCGGTGACCTGGCGGCCGTGGTGGACCGGCACCGCCGGATGATGACCTCGGGTCCGGCGGGCGGCGGCCCCGACGTGGTCCTGGACCTGCTCGGCTCCGACCTGGACCTGCAGGCCTGGGTGCTCTCGCCGACCGGCCGGCTGATCGCGGGCTCGAAGGAGGCCGGACCGGCGCTGCCCGCCGAGACCTGCGCGAAGCTCGCCGCCGAGCACCTGGCCGCCGTCCGCACCGGCCGGCGCGGCCCGCACCGGTTCCTGCTGGACGGTGCGACGTACTCGCTCTTCCCGATCCGCTCCTCCGGCCGCTCCCCGCAGGGCGCCCGCGATGTGCGCGAGACGGTCCTCTCGGACTGGCTGCTGGCCGTCGAGGCGGACGCCGGTGACTGGCCCGAGGAGCGCATGGACCTCCTCCAGGGCGTCACACAGCTGATCGCGGTCGAGCGCGACCGCCGGGACGCGGCCCGCACGGTGCGGCGCCGGCTCGCCCAGGAGGTGCTGGAGCTGGTCCAGACGGGCGCCGCGCCCGCCGAGATCGCGGCCCGGCTGCGGGTCGCCGCGCCGGTGCTTCTGCCGGGTCTGGGGGCGGCCCCGCACTGGCAGGTGGTCGTCGCCCGCGTGGAGTGGGAGGGCGAGCAGATCGAGGGCGGTCCGGTCGCCCAGTCCCTCTTGGAGGAAATGCTGGTCGACCCGCTGGCGACCGGCCCCGAGCCGTCCGACCGCATCGCGGTCGCGCACACCGGCGACGAGGCGATCGCCCTGGTCCCGCTGCCCGCCGTCTCCGCCGAGCACGACGGCTCGGAGACCGGGCTGCTGGCCGACTCCCTGCTCCAGTCGGTGCGCCGGCCGCTGTCGGCGGGCCTGAACGACGACGGGCGGCTCACCCTCGGCGTCAGCGCCGCCGTCCACTCGGCGGAGGGACTGCGCGGGGCGCTGGAGGAGGCCCGGCACGCCCGCCGGGTCGCCGCCGCCCGCCCCGGCCGGGTCTGCGCGGCCGGCCACCAGGAGCTGGCCTCGCACGTCCTGCTGCTCCCGTTCGTCCCCGACGACGTGCGCCGCGCGTTCACGGCGCGCCTGCTGGACCCCCTGAAGGACTACGACCGCCGCCACCGGGCGGAGCTGATCCCGACCCTGGAGGCGTTCCTCGACTGCGACGGCTCCTGGACCCGCTGCGCCACCCGCCTCCATCTGCACGTCAACACGCTGCGTTACCGGGTCGGGCGGATCGAGCAGTTGACGGGACGGGATCTTTCCCGCCTGGAGGACAAGCTCGACTTCTTCCTGGCTCTGCGCATGAGCTGAGGTCAGCGGGGGCGCGGGGCGGCCAAACCCGGTCGCACCCGCGCCCGCCACTTTGTGAAATCTTTCACCCACCCTCTTGGCCCGGCCCCGCGATAGGTGCTGGAATGCCGCCACCACTCAACAGCTCGATGGCGTGCTCGGGGAGGGCAACGTGGCGCATACCGCCATGTCTGGTAACGGAACGACCGCCGGTGACGATCCTCTCCAGACCGCGGTATGGCGGCTGCGCTCGCGGGCCTGCTGGGCCGACGCGGCGGCGCTGCTGCCGCCCGACACCCCGGCGACGGCGTTGCAGCGAGCCACCCTGCTGGTCGAGCGGTGCCTGTACACCGAGCGGGGCTGGGCGGAGGCGGAGGACGCCCTGCGGACGGCGGAGGCGCTCGCGCACGGCGACGAGGAGCGGGGGGCCGCGGCCTGCGAGCGCGGCCAACTCGCCTACGCGTCCACGCTGCACGGGGTGCGTGACCGGGCCGACGAGGCGCGGGCCGCGCTGGGCCGGGCGGCGGCGCTGATCCCTCCGGGGGCGGCCGGGCGGGCTCTGCTGGACTTCCGCCGGGGGCTGCTGGCCGAGAACCTCACCCGCTCCCCGCAGGCGGCTCGCGCGGCCTACCGCCGGGCGCACGCGGGCGCCGCCTCCCGCGCCGACCAGCTGCTGCTGTCCTTCACGTGGCGCCATCTCGCCGGACTCGCCCTGCGTGACGGGGAGTTGGCCGAGGCGCGGCACGGCTTCGCCGAATCGCTGCGGATCCGGGAGGAGTTGGGCTACCTGGTGGGTACGGCACCCGCGCTGGCCTCGCTGGCCGACGCGGAGTCCGAACCGGAGGCGTCCCGGCTGCGCGAGGAGGCCGGCCGGCTGTTCCGCCTGCTCGGCGGCGTACCCACCTGGCTGGCCCGCCAACTGACCCCACCTGCACCGGCACCGGACGCGGCCACGGCATAGCGACGGCGGCGGCGGCAGCGACGGCTGCGGCTGCGGCTGCGGCTGCGGCTGCGGCTGCGGCTGCGGCTGCGGCTGCGGCTGCGGCTGCGGCTGCGGCTGCGGCTGCGGCCCAGCGTGCGGCTGCGGCCCAGCGTGCGGGTGCGTACGGTTGTTCGCCGGCTGCGGGCCCGCGGGGGCTGATCGCGCAGTTCCCCGCGCCCCTGGGGAGTCACGGCAAGCGCCACCCTCACAGCGCCCCACGCCACACGGGACTCGCCCAACCGGCACCTTCACAGCGAGCGGCACCCACCAGAGGGGCGCGGGGAACTGCGCGAGCGGGCACGACGGGCCCGCGGACGGGAGACGGCGTGAAGGCGACGGCGATGGGTCCGCGGCGGACGGCACACGACAGGGGCGCGGGGAACTGCGCGAGCTGGCACGACGGGCCCGCGGACGGGGAACGGCGTGAAGGGCGACGGCGATGGGCCGGCGGGGCGGTCAGCTCGCGCCTGCGAAGTGCTCCCCCACCAGGCCCCGCACCACGTCCAGCTCCCCCGCGATCAACGCCTCCAGTAGAGCCATGTGCTCCGCCGCGTCCGCGACGAGGTCGGCCCGCCCGTGCCGCACCGGCCCCCCGACCAGCGGCCACTGCGAACGCCGGTGGAGATCCTCGGTGATCCGGACCAGCTGCACGTTGCCCGACAGGGCGAGCAGCGCCGCGTGGAAGGCGCGGTCGGACTCCGCGTAGGAGGCCGCGCAGCCGGAGGCGGCCGCGCGCACCGTCTCCTCCGCCAGCGGACGCAGTTCCGCCCACCGCTCGGCGGGCACGCTCCGCGCGAGCCGCAGCATCACCGGCACCTCGATCAGCGCCCGCACCTCCGCCAGCTCGGCCAGCTCCCGCGCCCCCCGCTCGATCACCCGGAAGCCGCGGTTGGGCACGACCTCGACGGCGCCCTCCAGCGCGAGCTGCTGCATGGCCTCCCGTACCGGCGTGGCGGAGACACCGAAGCGATCGCCGAGAACCGGTGCCGAATACACCTCGCCCGGCTTCAGCTCGCCGGCCACCAGCGCCGTGCGCAGCGCGTCGAGGATCTGCCCGCGCACCGAGTTGCGCTGCACCGCGGGCCGCGGTCCGGGAAGGGGCCGCTCGGCGTGCGTGTGCTCGCCCCGCACGCCGTGCGTCGCGGTGTCGCGCTCGCGCACCCCGTCCAGGGCGTCCGCGGCCCGCTGCTGGGCCGGCACCCGGGCCACGCCCGCCGCGCCGGCCGGCGGCACGCCCGCGCCGACGGAGTCCTGCACGCCCTGCTTCACGGGTCCTCCTGGCGGCTTGTCGGCACTTGGGGTCATTAACGACGTGTTGTCACTTGTCCGTCAAGCACCTTAGGCGTACCGGGCGGTAGTTCAAATTCCCGGAAGGATGAGTAAGGTAAGGCTTACCTGTTCAGTCCCGGCCCGCGACCCGAAGGAACGGTGGTTCCGCCATGCCCGCTGCGGCCTCGCCGCTCACCGCCGCGTACGCCCGCCTCACCGAGGCCTGCTCCGGGTTCCTCGCCGTGTCCCTCCTGGACCCGGCGCAGCCGCTGCCGGGCGGCGGCGGCTGGGCCGGCGCCGCCGGGCTCGCGGAGGGCGGCACCGACCTCGACGCCTTCCTGGCGTGGGACGCCGCACAGGTACTGCGGGACCACGGTAGGCCCGCCCGCCCGGACGTCGTCGCGAGCTTCGGCCTGCACCGCTACGCCTGGCCTGCCTGCCTGATGATCACCGTGCCGTGGTTCCTGCACCGCCGGGTCCCCCGGCTGCCCGTGACCGATGTCTCGTACGACCGGGTCGCCGGCCGCATGGCGGTGCGCCCCCGTTCCTTCGCCTGTCTGCCGGACGATCCGGCGGCCGCACTGCCCGGCGCCGTCGTCGTACCCGGCGAGGAGGCCCTGCGCGGCGAGGTGCGCGCGGCCGTCGCCGAACATCTGGAGCCCGTGCTCGCCGCCTTCGGACCGCGCATGCGGCGGCGCGGCCGGGCCCTGTGGGGCATGGCGACCGACGAGGTCGTGGAGGGGCTCTGGTACGTCGCCGGCGTGCTGGGCCGCGCCGAGGAGGCGCGGGCGGTGCGGGAACTGGAGCTGCTGCTGCCGGGCGCGACCGAGCCGTACGTGGGCTCCGCCGCGTTCCGGGAGCCGACCGGTCCGGACGGCCGGCCGCTGCCCACCCGGGACCGGGCCAGCTGCTGCATGTTCTACACCGTGGACCCCGAGGGCACCTGCGCCACCTGTCCCCGCACCTGTGACGGCGACCGGATCGGCAAACTCCGGACGGCCGCGGCCGCCTGAGGGAGCGTCAGGGTCGGAGCAGGGCTCCGCGTCCACTAAGATCATCGCAATCGGACCGCCCGCCCACGGACGGACCTCGGGCAACGGATTCACACCTTCCTCACGCGTCGCAGGAACTTTCCGAGGAACCACCCGTACGGGTAGTCTTATTCGAACTCAACTCCCGCCCCTCACGCGGCAGTTCGAGCAGAACGCCGCCCTGGGCATCCCCCTTGCACCTCATTGGCGGCCTCTTGCCCCGAAACCCCCTGAGGGCCGTCGGGAGTGGGCCACTATGGCGGGCGTTACGCCCTATCCCAATGCAAGGGACCCGTGATGAGACTGACCGACATATCGCTGAACTGGCTGCTTCCGGGCGCCGTGCTGCTCCTGGGCGTGCTGGCGGCGGTGGCGGTACTCGCGCGCGGCAAGCGCCCCTCCGGGGAGCACGCGAGCGCGGACGACTCGTGGGAGCGCAGCGAGGAGCGCCGCAGGCGCAAGGAGGCCGTCTACGGCACGGCCTCCTACGTGCTCCTGTTCTGCTGTGCGGCGGTGGCGGCAGCCCTGTCCTTCCACGGCCTGGTCGGCTTCGGCGAGCAGAACCTCGGGCTGACCGACGGCTGGCAGTACCTGGTGCCGTTCGGCCTGGACGGTGCGGCGATGTTCTGCTCCGTGCTCGCGGTGCGTGAGGCCAGCCACGGCGACGCGGCCCTCGGTTCCCGGATACTCGTGTGGATGTTCGCCGCGGCGGCGGCCTGGTTCAACTGGGTGCACGCCCCCCGGGGCGCGGGGCACGACGGCGCACCGCAGTTCTTCTCCGGCATGTCCCTGTCGGCGGCCGTGCTGTTCGACCGGGCGCTGAAGCAGACCCGCCGGGCCGCGCTGCGCGAGCAGGGCCTGGTCCCGCGTCCGCTGCCGCAGATCCGCATCGTGCGCTGGCTGCGCGCACCGCGCGAGACCTACGGGGCCTGGTCGCTGATGCTCCTGGAGGGTGTGCGCAGCCTCGACGAGGCGGTCGAGGAGGTTCGCGACGACAGGCGGCAGAAGGAGGAGAAGCGCCAGCGGCGGCGCGACCAGCAGCGCGTGGAGCGGGCCCAGTTGAAAGCCCTCAGCCGGGGCCACCGCGGCTTCGTCGGCCGGGCCTCCCGAGAGGTCGAGGTGCAGGCGGTCGAGCGCGGGCCCGCTCCCGCGACCGCGGAGCCTGCCATATCGACCGCGGAACAACTGCCCGTACGCTCCCGGCCCTCCCTGCAGCCGGTTCGCACCGGGTCCGAACCGGTGGCCGTCGACCTCACCGCGGAGGACGACACCATGGCCCTGCCACGCCTGGACTCCCTGGAGCGCAAGCTGAAGGACCTGGAGCAGCAGTTCGGCTGACCGTCCGGTGTCCGCCGGCACACGGGTCGGCCGGCGGACACCTCGGGACGGGGGCGTGACCACGGGTCACGCCCCCGTCCCGTCCCCGTCGGCAACCCCGCGCCCCGCTGCCCCCTCGTCCCGCACCTTCGGGTCGGTCCCGCTCGACCCGCGCGTTCTCGTCGCTCCGTTGCTCAGGCCGCCTCGGCGCCGAGTTCGAACCACACCGACTTGCCCACCCCGTGCGGCCGTACCCCCCAGGCGTCCGCGAGGGACTGCACCAGCACCATGCCGCGGCCGTGGGTGTCGTCATCCGTCTCCGGGCCGTCCAGCTCGGGCCTGCGGGCCACGAAGTCCCGTACCTCCACCCGGAGTCCGCCGGGATCCACGACGGCCGTCAGGACGGCGTCGTCGTCGGTGTGGACGAGCGCGTTGGTGACCAGCTCGCTGGTGAGCAGTTCGGCTATCTCCGAGCGGCCCGGCTTCCCCCAGTGCCGCAGCAGTTCGCGCAGCTCCCGGCGGGCCTCGGGAACCGCCCTGAGATCCGCCCGGCCCAGCTTGCGCCGGAGCCGGTACGCGTCTTCCGTGATGGTGTCGGTCTCTTCCCCCGCCTTCGCCGAGGAGGCCCCGACGACCACGGGACCGCCCCCTCGCGCCTGCCTCTTCATGACCCCCGCCCGCACGCCGCCGGTCCCTGCCCCTCCTGGTCGAACACGTTCACGGAGGATGCTTGCCCAGCGGGCTCACAGGCAGTCATGGCGTATGCCCCAGGACCGGCGGTTCGGCCACTGTGGCCGGCCGCCGCGCCGGGTCCGGGGGCCCGCGGACCCCCGTTCCGCGGGCTCCCGACCACTACGGGGGGCCACTGACGCCCCGTGGAGGCGGCGCGGCTGCGTCCGGCACGGGCGGTCGGCACGCCGTCACGGTTCGTGAAACTGGCCGAAATCCGCCCCCTGACGGCGCCCACGAGGGACTGCTTGCCGTCGATTCCCTTCGTCCCGATGTGGAAGATCTTCTGGCTTCCGCGGGTCATGTCGACGACGAGCTTCGTCTTCTCGCCGCCGCCCCAGGTCAGCGTGATGCACGACACCCAGGTGCGGATCTCGGTGCAGGCCCGGCCGGGTACCGCCGTCGTGCTGGAGGCGCTGCGGGTGCGCGTCGTCGGCCGCAGGGCCCCCGTCCAGGGCATCCTAGGGCCGCGGCACGTTACGGAGGTTGGAGCGGGCCATCTGGAGCATGCGGCCGACCCCGCCGTCCAGCACGATTTTGGAGGCGGACAGCGCGAACCCGGTGACCATCTCGGCGCTGATCTTCGGCGGGATGGACAGGGCATTGGGGTCGGTGACGATGTCCACCAGGGCCGGCCCCTTGTGCCTGAAGGCGTCCTTGAGGGCGCCGGCGAGCTGCTTGGGCTTCTCCACCCGCACCCCGTAGGCACCGCAGGCCCGGGCGACGGCGGCGAAGTCGGGGTTGGTGTTCGCCGTGCCGTACGACGGCAGGCCCGCGACCAGCATCTCCAACTCGACCATGCCGAGCGAGGAGTTGTTGAACAGCACGACCTTGACCGGCAGGTCGTACTGCACGAGCGTCAGGAAGTCGCCCATCAGCATGGTGAATCCGCCGTCGCCGGACATGGAGACCACCTGCCGGCGTCGGTCGGTGAACTGCGCGCCGATCGCCATGGGCAGCGCGTTCGCCATCGAGCCGTGGGAGAACGAACCGATGACCCGGCGGCGGCCGTTGGGCGAGATGTACCGGGCGGCCCACACGTTGCACATGCCGGTGTCCACGGTGAACACCGCGTCGTCGTCGGCGGCCTCGTCGAGGACCGCCGCCACGTACTCGGGGTGGATCGGGACGTGCTTGTCGACCTTACGCGTGTACGCCTTGACCACGCCCTCCAGCGCGTCGGCGTGCTTCTTCAGCATCTTGTCGAGGAACCGGCGGTCCGTCTTCTCCTTCACCCGCGGGATCAGACAGCGCAGGGTCTCCCGGACATCCCCCCACACGGCGAGGTCGAGCCGGGAGCGCCGGCCCAGCACCTCGGGCCGTACGTCGACCTGGGCGATCTCCACGTCGTCCGGGAGGAAGGCGTTGTACGGGAAGTCGGTGCCGAGCAGGATCAGCAGATCGCACTCGTGGGTGGCCTCGTAGGCGGCGCCGTAGCCGAGCAGGCCGCTCATGCCGACGTCGTAGGGATTGTCGTACTGGATCCATTCCTTGCCGCGCAGGGCGTGCCCCACGGGGGACTTGATCAGTTCCGCGAACCGCATGACCTCGGCGTGCGCGCCGGCCGTGCCGCTGCCGCAGAACAGGGTGACCTTGCCGGCCCCGTCGATCATCTCCACGAGCCGGTCGATCTCGGCGTTGCCGGGGCGGACGGTGGGCCGGGAGGTGACCAGTGCGCTCTGCGCGGCCTTCTCCGGCGCGGGTTCGGCGGCGATGTCCCCCGGCAGGGAGACCACGCTCACCCCGCTCTGCCCCACGGCGTGCTGGATCGCGGTCTGCAGCAGCCGGGGCATCTGCCTGGGGCTGGAGATCAACTCGCTGTAATGGCTGCACTCCTGGAAGAGCCGGTCCGGATGCGTCTCCTGGAAGAAGCCGAGGCCGATCTCGCCGGACGGGATCTGCGAGGCGAGGGCGAGCACCGGAGCCATGGAGCGGTGGGCGTCGTACAGACCGTTGATCAGGTGCAGGTTGCCCGGGCCGCAGGAGCCGGCACAGGCCGCCAGCTTGCCGGTGATCTGGGCCTCGGCGCCTGCTGCGAAGGCGGCCGTCTCCTCGTGCCGTACGTGGACCCAGTCGATGGCGGAGTTGCGGCGGACGGCGTCCACCACCGGGTTGAGGCTGTCGCCGACGACGCCGTACATGCGGCGCACCCCGGCGCGGACCAGGATGTCGACGAACTGCTCGGCAACGTTCTGTCTGGCCATGGCTGTCGGCTGCCCCTTCGCTGTCCCCGGATACGGTCCTCCCGTTCCATGAATCCACAGGGCCGGCGGTTACGCCTCCCACACGGCCGCCGCCGTACGGTCGTCGGCGTAGCCCTTCACCCGTACCTGGACGTCGGCGAGGAACGCGGCGAGGCCGGGCGCCGCCCGGCCGGACCAGCGGCGGGCGAGGTAGGCGCAGAGGGCGGGCTCGCCGCGCAGCGGGTCGGCCAGGCCCGCGCTGCACATCACGAGCGCGTCACCCGGCCGGGCTACCGAGGCGCGGAAGAGGAACGGTTCGCGGGGCGGCCCGGCCGGCGTCCGGTCGAGCGCGGCGGACACCTCGGGGGACGGCTCGTACGGGCTCGGCGGAGTCGGGATGCCGAAGTCGAGGGTGAGCCGGTCGCCCTCCGGGGCCCGGGCCGGCGGTGAGCCGAATCCGACGACCGGTGCGCCGGTGGTCCCGGCGGGTGACACGTGCGGCTCGATGTCCTGCCATGCGCCGTCCCGCAGCCGGAAGAGCCCGCCACCGCCGACGCCGAAGAACACGCGGGTACGGCAGTCCGGGTCGGCGGGCAGCAGCAGACAGCGCAGGCTCGCCGCGTACTCCTCCGGGGCGATGCCCTGCCCGGCGGCGCTGGCCCGGAGCCTGCCGAGGCTGCGGTCGGTCAGCCGGTGCAGGCCGGACTTCAGTTCGCCGCGCCGTGCCGACCGGAGGTCCTCCACCAGCCGCTGATGGCTCCGGCCCACGGCCCGGCCGATCCACCGGCACGCCTCGGCGGCCGCCAGGTGCGCGCCGGGTGCCCCCCGCGCGCCGGTCGCCATCGCCACCAGCAGGAGCGCCTGCTCCCCGCTGCCGAAGCGGACGGTGAGCAGCGCGTCCCGGCGCGGCTCCCCCCGGTACCGCGCGGAGTCCCCGCGCATCGACACCGCCCGCAGCGTGCAGGACCCGTACCGGGCGCCGTCCAGCACGGTGTCCGCGACCAGCTCGCCGAGCCCGTCCGGATCCGCGCCCGGCAGCGCGGTGGGTTCGGGGTCGTAGGTGGGAGGCCCGGAACCCACGTAGTCGACGGAGACGGGGGCTGCCCCCGGCGAACGTCCACCGGCCGGTCCGAACGCCGTGGGCGCCAGGGCCGCCGCGGCCGGCGCGGCGTCCACGGGCCCCCCGGCCTCTGTGCCGGGCGCGGACCCTGCGGCGGGTGCCGGCGGAGGGGCGGCGGGCGAGGGAGACGGCGGCGGGGCCGGTGGCGCGGCGGGCGTCTCCGGCGGGGCGGAGGCCGGTCGCGGGGCCGGCGCCGGAGGCTCGGCGGGGGCGGCGGTCCGCGGCGGCTCGGCGGGGGCGGTGGTCCGCGGTGGCGGGGGCGAGGACGTCGGCAGGGTGGGCGAAGGGTCGGGCGTCGGCCCGGTGGGCGAAGGGTCGGGCGTCAGCCCGGTGGGCGAAGGGTCGGGCGTCAGCCCGGTGGGCGGGCGTGAGTCCGCGGTGCGTTGCGGGGGGACCGACGGCTCGCGGGGCGCCGGTCTCTCGTCGGCGCCGTTGCGGCCGTCGACGTCGCCGCCGCCCTGCCCGTCCGGTCGCGTACCGCGTCCCGGTGCCGCGCCCGGCCGCCCCGTCACCGCTTTCTTCGCCGAGGCGAAGCGGTCGTCCAGGGAATCCGGCGCGGCCGTGGGACCCGTGTCCGCGGTGGAGTCGTCGTACAGCTGCCGCCACCAGTCGTCCTCATGACGGGCGGCCCTTCCCCCCTGCTGGTCCATGTTCCTGATTGTCCACCGCACGGGCCGTGGGAAAACGGGGCATCAGGAAAATCCCGCGCACTCGGCCACCTCGAACGGCGTGTCGAGTGAGGAGGTGAACAGCCGTACGACCGGCGGCCGACGGCCGCCGGGCGGCCCCACCCCCCACGGGAGGACCGCCCGGCGGCGTGTGAAGTGGCCCGGCCCGGATCCCCTTCGTGTGCGCGCACACGTCCGGGCCAGGACCACGCTCCGGGGTGACCGGGACACGGCGGTGCCGGTCGAACGGCCGGACCGTGCCCTGGATTCCCGGACGCCGCTGCGAGCCGTGAGCACGGCCGCGCGTCCTCGGTGCTGCCACCTTGGCAGAGGCGTCGCCGGTACGGCGATGATGTGCTGCGGCGGGTTCGCGCCGTGGCCGGTTTCCGCCACGCCGCACCGCTTTCGTGGACCGATGCTCAGGGAGGGACGCAGGTCGATGCTGGCAGCGATAGGGCTGGACGAGACGCACGAGGCGGCGTACCGGGCGCTGGTGTCCGTGGGCGCGGCCGAGGTGGCCGATCTGGCCCGGCGCCTGGCACTGGCCGAACAGGACACCGAGCGGGCGCTGCGCCGGCTGGAACGGCAGGGCCTCGCGGCCCAGTCCTCGGCACGGCCGGGCCGCTGGGTGGCCGCCCCGCCCGGGGTGGCGCTGGGCGCGCTGCTCACTCAGCAGCGGCACGAGCTGGAGAAGGCGGAGCTGGCGACGGCGCTGCTCGCGGAGGAGTACCGGGCGGCGGCGGCCGAGCCGGCGGTGCACGACCTGGTGGAGGTGGTGACCGGCGCCCCGGCGGTCGCCCAGCGCTTCCTGCAACTTCAGCTGGGGGCCACCGAGGAGGTGTGCGCGCTGGTGACCGGCAACCCGGTGGTCGTCTCCGGCACGGACAACGAGGCGGAGGAGCAGGCCGCCGGGCGCGGGGTGCGCTACCGGGTGGTGGTCGAGCGGACGGTGCTGGACCTGCCGCACGGGCTGACCGAACTGACGGCGGCGCTCGGCCGGGACGAGCGGGTACGGGTGGTGGACCGGGTGCCGACGAAGCTGGTGGTGGCCGACCGCTCGCTCGCGATGGTGCCGCTGACCTCTCGAACGGCCGAGCCGGCCGCGCTGGTGGTGCACGCCAGCGGGCTGCTGGAGCTGCTGGCGGGGCTGTTCGAGTCGGTGTGGCGGGACGCGCTGCCGCTGCGGCTGGGTGCCTCCGGGGTGGCCGAGGAGCAGCAGGACGGCCCGGACGTCACCGATCTGGAGGTGCTGTCGCTGCTGCTCGCGGGGCTGACCGACGCCAGCGTGGCCAAACAGCTCGACCTGGGCCTGCGGACCGTGCAGCGCCGGGTGAAGCGGCTGATGGAGCTGGCCGGGGTGACGACCCGGCTGCAGCTGGGCTGGCACGCCTACGAGCGGGGCTGGGTGGCCCGGGAGGAGTCCCGCTGAGCGGCGGATGCGCCGGGTGCCGACGCGCCGCGGTCAGAGGCCTGCCGAGCAGCGCCGCCGAGCCCCCCTGTCACAGTGCCGTCGTGAGGTGTGGAGTCGTTGAGCCGTGCAGTCGTTGTGCCGTTGAGCCGTTGAGCCGTTGAGCCGTTGAGCCGTTGAGCCGTGCAGTCGATGGGCCGTTGGGCCGTTGAGCCGTGCAGTCTGAGCCGTTGCGCCATTGAGCCGTGCAGTCTGAGCCGTTGCGCCGTTGAGCCGTGCAGTCGTGTTCTCGTGGCGCCGGCCCCGTGCCGTCCTGGTGTCGCCCGGTGTGGCTGGGGTGCCTCGGGTGCCTGGGGTGGTCAGCCGGCGGGGCGGTCGAAGGAGGACCACGGTCGCTGTGCCAGGGCCAGGCGCACGGTGTCGGCGACGACCCGCATGCCCGCGTCGTTGAAGTGCAGGTGGTCGCCGGGGTCGTAGCCCGGCAGGATGCGGGTCGGGTCCGCCGGGTCGCGTACGGCGCTGTCGGCGTCCGCGACCGCGTCGAACGCGCCGCCGGTGCGGATGAAGGCGTTCACCCGCTTGCGTACCGCCTCGTTGGTGGCCGTGTATGCGGGATAGCCGCGGTAGGGGGTGAGGGTGACGCCGACGACGCGGATGCCGCGGGCGTGGGCGCGCGCGACGAGCGTGCGGTACGCGTCGGCGTATGCGGCGGCGTCCCCGCCCTCCGGGGTGGCCTTGATGTCGTTGATGCCCTCGAACACGACGAGGGCGCGCACCCCTGCCCGGTCCAGGGCGTCGGCGTCCGCCCGGGTGAGGGCGCTGGGCCCGGTGCCCTCGTGCAGCAGGCGGTTGCCGG
Source organism: Streptomyces sp. NPDC048514 (assembly GCF_043199955.1). NCBI lineage: Bacteria > Bacillati > Actinomycetota > Actinomycetes > Kitasatosporales > Streptomycetaceae > Streptomyces > Streptomyces sp. NPDC048514. Next base: position 258,572 of record NZ_JBICWT010000009.1, read on the forward strand.
CGATCCCGGCGTTGAGGACCCCGATCCCCTGGACGCGCAGACGCTCGGCCAGCCGGTCGGGCCAGCGGTGGTTGGCGTCGGGGGTGGAACCCGTGCCGTCGGTGAGGGAGTCGCCGAACGCGACGACGCTGCCGCGGGCGGGCCCCCGGACATCGACGCCGGTCAGGTAGTACCAGCGGCTGGTCTTCCTCGTGTACGCCGTTCCGTCCTCGTCCGCGGCCCGGCCGGCGCCGGTCAGGGCCAGGTAGCTGGTCTGCAGGGCGGTGCGGTGGTAGGTGGCGGGCCCGCTGTCCCGGGGTGTGTACACCGTGACGAGGAGGTCGGCGGCGGCCGGGACGGACAGCCGTACCGGGTCGGAGACCGCGTCCTCGCCCGGGGGTACGGTGACGGTGGGGGCGCCGTGGAAGGTGGCGACGCGCAGGGTGCCGGGCACGGCGGCCGGGCCGGACCCGCTGCGCAGGGCGACGGTGACCGCGCCGAGGTACAGGGGCGCGCTGCCCAGCCGGTTGCCGAGCCGGAGGCGTACCGCGGTGCCGCCGACGCTGAGGTGGACGACGTTGCGGACGGCGGCGCCGGGCAGTGCGGGCGCGGTCCCCGACGGAGCGGTCTCCCAACTGCCCGCCCAGGGCTGGCGCGCCGGTCCGGCGACGGCCGTCGCCGCCGTGCTCGCCGGCACCGTCAGCAGCAGGACCACGAGGACCCGTCCGACCTTGGCCATGTCTGCGTCCGCCTTCCCCGTGGTCCGTCGGAGGCGACCGTGTCACACGCGCGGGCCGCGACGTCGGACCACCGGCGCCGGTCCACCCGCTCGGCGCAATTCGGGACGGGACCGCGGACCTGGGCCGAAGGGCCGATGCGCAGGGCGGGCGGGCGTGCTTGGCTGCCGTCATGACCGAATTCAGCGAGGCCGAGCGCGCGTACCTGAACTCGCAGCGACTCGGGCGCATGGCCACCGTGGACGGACACGGGCAGCCGCAGGCGAACCCCGTCGGCTTCTTCCTCCAGGACGACGGCACGATCCTGATCGGCGGCTACTCGATGGGCACCACGAAGAAGTGGCGCAACCTCCGGCGGAATCCGAAGGTCGCTCTGGTCGTGGACGACATCGTGAGCGTACGGCCCTGGCGGGTGCGCGGTGTCGACATCCGGGGCGAGGCCGAACTCCTGGTCGGGCCGCACGACTTGGGGGCGCACATGAGCGAGGAGGTGATCCGGGTCCGTCCGCGCCGGGTGTACAGCTGGGGGCTGGCGGAGTCCTAGGGCCGGTCCGACGGTTCGCTTCGTCGCCCGAAGGGCGGCCCGGAACCGTCAGGCAGGCCCCGGCCGTGTTCCTGGCGGCCGGTGAGCGCGCCCTCCAGGGTGAGCAGCCACACCTTGCGCTCCAGTCCGCCCGCGTACCCGGTCAGCGTCCCGTTCGCGCCGATGACCCGATGGCAAGGGCGCACGATCAGCAGCGGGTTGGCGCCGATGGCACCGCCGACCGCGCGAACGGCCGGGCGGGACGCGCCGATACGGGCGGCGATCTCGCCATAGGTCGCCGTGGCGCCGTACGGCAGCTCGTCCAGCGCGGCCCACACCCGCTGCCGGAACTCGGTGCCGTCGGCGCGCAACGGCAACTGGAATTCCTCGAGTTCACCGGCGAAGTAGGCGGCGAGCTGCTCGCCGGCCGCGCGGAACGGCCCCGGGTCGTGCCGCCAGCCGTCCTGGACGACCCGCCCGCCCTTCTGCCCGGGCACGGACACGGAGGTGAGCGCCCCGTCCGCGTCGGCGGTGAGCAGCAGCGGTCCGACGGGGGCGGCCAGCCGGGTGACGTACACGGTCGTCGCGGTCGTCATCGCGCCACCTCCGCCGCCGCGCACAGATGCCGGACGGCGTAGGACCGCCACGGCCGCCACGCGTCGGGCACCTCCGTCCCGGGCGGGGCCACGTCCGGATCGCCCAGGGCGCGGACCCGGAGGGTCGCGACGGTGGTGGGGTCCATGCCGGGCAGGGCGAGCAGCGCCCGCTCGGTTTCGTCCCGGTCGGCGCCCGGGTCCAGCCGTACGGTGCCGTCGGCGAGGGCGGCGGCGAGCGCGCCCAGTGGGCCGTCGGGCTCGGCCTCGGCGAGGACGGCCGGCTCCGGGAAGAGATGGGTGAGGCCGCCGCAGGGCGCGTCGAGCACCTTGCCGTACCGGCGCACCAGCTCCTCGGCGCCCGCGGTGCCGACCAGGGCGCGTACGGCGGGCTCCAGCGGGTCGACGGCGCCGGGCGAGCGCAGCCCCGGCCGTGCGGCGACCAGCGGAGCGAGCCGCGGGTCGGTGCCGAGCCGCTCGTCGACGGCGTACGGGTCGGCGTCCAGGTCGAACAGGCGCCGCAGCCGCTGCACGGCGGTGGTGAGGTCCCTCGGGTCAGTGAGGTGCAGCCGCGCGTCCAGCCAGCCGCCCGGCCGGGTGCCGCCGCCCGCACGCGGCTCCCGGGTGCGCTCCGCGACGGCGACGAGCCCGGTGCCGTACGGCAGCCGCAGGGTGCGCCGGTGGGTACGGCCGCCCGGGGCGCCGGTCACCTCCTCGACACCGGGCACCGCCTCCCGCGCCAGCTGGTCGAAGACGGCCCTCGCCTGGTACGGGCCCCGGTACGCGAGCCGCAGCGGGATGCCGGCGCCCGGGGTGGCACGGCGCGCCTCGCGGCCCCGGGGCGCGGCGGCACGCAGGTCGGTCGGTGTCGTGTCGTACACCTCCCGGACGGTGTCGTTGAACTGCCGCACGCTGGCGAACCCGGACGCGAACGCGATCTCGGTGACCGGCATGCCGGTGGTCTGCAGCAGCACCCGCGCGGTGTGCGCGCGCTGGGCCCGGGCGAGTGCCACGGGACCGGCGCCGAGTTCCGCGGTGAGCTGGCGCTGTACCTGCCGGGCGCTGTAGCCGAGCCGTGCGGCGAGTCCGGCGACGCCGTCACGGTCCACGATTCCGTCGGCGATCAGGCGCATGGCGCGGCCGACGACGTCCGCGCGGACGTTCCAGTCCGCCGAGCCCGGCACGGCGTCCGGCCGGCATCTGCGGCAGGCGCGGAAGCCGGAGCCCTGCGCGGCGGCGGCGGTGGGGAAGAACCGCACGTTGTGCCGTTTGGGCGTCACCGCCGGGCAGCTGGGCCGGCAGTAGATCCCGGTGGTCTGCACGGCGAAGAAGAACGCCCCGTCGAACCGCCCGTCCCGGCTGCGGACCGCCTCGTACCTGCTGTCTTCGTCCATCACGCTTTCCAGTGTGGTCCGCGGACACGGGGCGGGGCTAGCGGAAATCGGACGTGGAGCTTGCCCGGACCCGGGACCCGGCCCCCGGCCCCCGTCCCCCGTGCCCCGTCCCCCGAACCGATCGACACCCGGGGATGACCGGGGCGGGGCAGGGGGACGCGGGGGCGGGAGCGAGGCCGGCGGGCGCGGCCCGGGGGCTGATGGGCCGGGGCGGGGGCGAGGCCGGCGGGTGCGGCCCCGGGGGCGGATGGGCCGGGGGCGGGGCGAGGCCGGCGGGTGCGGCCCCGGGGGCGGATGGGCCGGGGGCGGGGCGAGGCCGGCGGGTGCGGCCCCGGGGTGGCCGCCGGCCCGGGGCCGTGTCGGGGACCGCGGGCGGGGGCTACTGCCAGTGGCCCCGCTTCGCCCGCATCGCCGCCCTTCCCTCAGCCCCCTTACGCTTCCAGTCCTTCTTGATCTCGCTGCGCAGCCGCGCGTCCGTCTTGGCCACGATCCACTGGTTCTCCCGCATCAGCTTGCGGTAGCTCTCCAGTCGCCGTACCGGAAGCTCCCCGTTCTCGACGGCGGAGCGCACCGCGCAGCCCGGCTCGCTCTCGTGGGCGCAGTCCTGGAAGCGGCACCGCTCGGCCAGTTCCTCGATCTCGGCGAAGACCGCCCCGACGCCGGTGCCGGCGTCGAAGAGGCCGACGCCGCGCAGCCCGGGGGTGTCGATGAGCACACCGCCGGAGGGCAGGGCGAGCAGATTGCGGGTGGTCGTGGTGTGCCGGCCCTTGCCGTCGACGTCCCGCGCGGCCTGTACGTCCATGACGTCCTCGCCGACGAGAGCGTTGGCCAGGGTGGACTTGCCCGCACCGGACTGGCCGAGCAGCACGGTGGTGCCGGAGCCGACGAGCGCGACGAGGGTGTCGAGCCCGTCGCCGTACAGGGCGCTGACGGTGAGCACGGACACGCCGGGCGCGCTCGTCTCCACGTCCTGCACGAGGTGGGCGAGGGTCGCCGGGTCCGGCACGAGGTCGGCCTTGGTGAGGACGACGACGGGCTGGGCACCGGACTCCCAGGCAAGGGCGAGGAAGCGTTCGACGCGGCCGAGGTCGAGGTCCACGGCGAGGGACACGGCGACGACGACGTGGTCGACGTTGGCGGCGAGGACCTGCCCCTCGGACCGCTTGGAGGAGGTGGAGCGCACGAAGGCGGTACGGCGGGGCAGCAGCGCCCGCACGTATCGCGGGTCGCCGCCTTCGGGGTCGACGACGGCCCAGTCCCCCGTGCAGACGACCCTCATCGGGTCACGGGGAACGACGAACTCGGTGTCCGCACGGACGACGCCTGCCGGAGTGACGACGTCGCACTGACCGCGGTCGACGCGTACGACACGGCCGGGCAGGAGACCCTGCTCGGCGTGCGGGGCGAACTCGGCCTCCCAGGCCGCATCCCAGCCGTACGGGGCGAGCGGATGCGAGGAGGACGAGGACGAACCCACGAGGGAAGAGAAAGACAAGGGGGGACCCTTCACAAGGGGTGGCCCCGGCACCGCGCTCACTGGCGCGGGAGAGGAGTGAGGTCAGCCGGAGGCCACGGAGGTGGACTGAATGAACTTCCGGATGCGGGCAGCGCCCATCTCAACGACAGCCATCGGTCAACACCTCCTGTGATCGCACTCAGCCGGCAGCGGCGGCCACCGGCCGCCTCGGGACAAGGCAAGCGTAGCCGCACGTCTCGGCGGAAGACCAACGCATTTACCGAAGCGCCCCGATGCGCAGCGGAGCCTCACGCTGCGCATCGTCGTACGGGCGGATGCCGGCCGTGCCGGGGTCCGGTCAGGCGGTCGACAGCGCGCACTGACCGCGGTCGGCCTTCATGGGGCCGGCCGCGCTCGGCCGCACCTCGAAATCGAACATGGCGGTGGGTACGTACAGCGAGCAGCACGCGTTGGGGATGTCGACGATGCCGCTGATACGTCCCTCGATGGGTGACGAGCCGAGCAGCAGGTAGGCCTGCTCTCCGCTGTAACCGAACTTCTTGAAGTACTCGACGGCGTTGAGGCAGGCCCGGCGGTAGGCCAGCGTCGCGTCCAGGTAGTAGTTCGTGTCCGTGTCGTGATCGACGGAGATCCCGATGAAGGTGAGGAACTCCGTGTACCTCGGCTCGACGTTGCCCGGCAGGAACACCGGGTTCGTGGAGATGCCGTACGTCTCCATGCCGCCCTTGATCAGGTCGACGTGGAAGTCGATGAAGCCGCCCATCTCGATGGCGCCGCAGAAGGTGATCTCTCCGTCGCCCTGGCTGAAGTGCAGGTCGCCTCCGGAGAGCTTGGCATCCTTGACGTGTACGGGGTAGAAGACCCGCGAACCGCGTGTGAAGTTCTTGATGTCGTGGTTGCCTCCGTTCTCGCGGGCCGGCACCGTGCGCGCGCCCTCCGCGGCGATGCGCTGCGCGGCGTCCCCGGTTGCCGTGCCGGCGAGCGCGTTGGCGGCGTCGGGCGGTACGGCGAGCGGGGGGACCCTGTTCGGGTCGGTGTCGATCAGCGCCTGCTCGCGGGCGTTCCAGCGGGCGAGCATCTCGGCGGACGGGGCGGTTCCGAACAGTCCGGGGTGGGTGATGCCGGTGAAGCGGATCCCGGGGAGGTGGCGGGAGACGGCCTGCTGTCCGTGGAAGTCCCATATCGCCTTGTAGGCGTCCGGGAAGTAGTCCGTCAGGAAGCCGCCGCCGTTGGCCTTGGCGAAGATGCCGGTGTAGCCCCAGCCCTGGCCCGCCGCGCCACCGGTCTGCTGCGGCACGGGGCCCAGGTCGAGGATGTCGACGACGAGCAGGTCACCCGGTTCGGCGCCCTCCACGCCTATCGGTCCGCTGAGCATGTGGGGGATGGTCAGGTCGATGTCACGTACGTCGTCGGCGGAGTCGTTGTTTCCGACCTGGCAGTCGGTCCAGTCACGGCATTCCATCCGGAACTCCGATCCCGGCTTCACCATGGCGGCGTTGGGGACGTCCGGGTGCCACCTGTTGTGTCCGGGGACGTCCTGCTCTCGCATCGACTTGTGCTGGTCCACTGTGAATACGACTTCGGGCATGACAGCCTCTCACTTTTGATCCGGTCAGGACGTTGTGCCCGTGCTTCCGGCCGATCCGGCCGGGGCCGGATGCCGTGATTTCCCGGTGAGCGGCCACAGTGCCGCGAACACGACGACACCGAAGGCACCGAGGGCGATGGCGATCTCCGTGGGGTGCTTCCAGTAGCCGGAGAGCAGCAACGCCGCGGGAATGACACCCGTGACCCAGCCCTCGATGGCCGTCACCCAGCCCACATAGTCGGACAACTCCGCCTTCTTGAGACCGAGCAGCAGGAAGAACAGGAACCACAGGAAGGACCAGTAGAGCCAGATGACTCCGAACGGGTAGTCCTTGAGGAGGTGGAAGTTGGCGAACGAATACCCCAGGGCCACGATCGCCACGAACAGGGAGTAGTAGCCGACGCCGATGTTGTCTATCCCGGCGAGCAGCACGATTCCCACATAGAGGTAGGTGAATCCGAACAGGTAGATCCCCGACGCCGCCAGAACCTTCAGGGGATCGTTGCCGGCCGTGAAGATGAGGTAGGTGGGCGTCAGTACCTGCAGTCCACCCACGAAGAGGTTGAACACTGCTGCGGACTTGGCATCGACCCTCTGCAGCAGCATCAGCCCGTTCACGAAGAGCACGGCACCGACGAAGAGCAGCCCCACGTTTCCCACGGGACGCACCTCCTAAGTCCGCGTAGAAAGCGATATCGCGTCGCACCCGGGCCGCCGACGGCGGCTCGGCTCGTGCCGGCCGCCGCCCTCAGGGACGCGGCAGTCGTGAGTCCGGAGGGTGCGCCTGCTGTCGTACTCTCCTGCGTGGCGGTACTTCGGAGACGACCTCCGGTACCTCGCGGGACCGATCCTCCCGGGCATGGAGGGCGGCGACCGCAGGCGAGGTACGCGGGAAGCCGGGCGAGGAGTAGACGCGTTTCGCAGCGCCTGTACAGACAGGGCAGCCGTGGACCGCGGGCGCCGTTCCGATCGCCAGTTTCACCTCGAACGGGCCGCAGCGGCTGCATAGGTATTCATAGGTCGCCATCCGCAGCCTCCGTATGCCGGTGGACGCTGGCCAACCCGCGTGCGTGCCGTGCGCCCCCAAGTGGCGCACGCGGCAGCGCATTTCCTACTTCAAGGAGACGTCCCACAAATCCACGTGTCAAGTGCCGGACGGCCGGGCCCGGGCCTTCCCGGAACGGGCCGACGGCGAGCGCCGCCGCTGCCGCCGCAAGAACCGCGGGGAGACTCGGGACGGCGTACAGCAGGGATCCTCGACCTGCCCCTTCTCACACAGGTGGAACGGCTCGTAACGGAATGTGGAGATCGCCGTGAAGCGGCGTACCGGGTCGACGGCCGGATATCTCCAGCACGTGGACGAGCAGGAGGGCCGGCGCCGACGAGCCGGACACGTCGAGGCGAACGCCGTCACGCCTCATCGAAATAGCCGCATCCCGTTCGGCGGAACACCACCTTTTCATCCCCGGGGATTGCGGAGCGACGCCCACTCGGCTCGAAATTCGAGATCATCGGTGCCGAGACGGCCGACCGGCGCCCCCGCCCTCACCGCGCACTCTCTCGGCGCAGGGAGTATCGGACCGTATCGGACCACCGAGGATACCGTGAGCCGATTCACACGCTGTGAGCCGATTCACGATCAAATTGCTGGACGGGCACAGGTCAGGGCTTTAGCGTCCATAAATAGATTGTTCTGCAATATGCGGAGATACCGGCGCCGCGCGTATCTCTCCTAATCATTCAGGCGAAGGCCGGAAGAGGGTGGATCAGTGAGCATGGACGCAGTGTGGGTCCGGGGCGTGACCGGCATTCAGATGCACCACGTGACCGACCTCCAGGATGCCGGCAGGTTTCTGGGCAACGCAGCGATGGCACTGCGGGCCGCGCACGTGAGGACCGGCGCCGACCGGTACTCCGGCATCGCCGCCGAGCTCAAGGCTCTGGTGGAGCGAGTGCGCGAGCTGGAGGACCAGGCGCGGTCGGACATGCACGAACTCCACTCCACCGACCCCGAGCGGTTCGTCCGCTGCCGGGACGGCCACGAGCCGTGGCCCGGCGAGATCCCGGCCGGCTTCATCCCGCGTCACACCTGCAAGGACGAGTGTCTCTACCACGACCGCGAGGTCCTCGACGCCCTCATGCAGTGCACCTGCGGACGGCCGCCGTGCCGGGCCTGCGAGATCGGCGGGAAGCTCTGAGCCCCTGCGGAGGCGGCAGCCGGGGGACACCCTTCACGAGGGTGGTCCCGGGCGGGCTCGGTGAGCGCGGCCGGATCAGCCGGTACCGCACGGAGCCCCGTTGAGCGTGAAGCCGTAGGGCGCCCGGTTCCGGTCCTGCCAGGCGCCGATGAAACCGAAGGACAGGGTGCCGTGCGCGGCGACGGAGCGGTCGTAGTCGGTGGCGGTGGCGGTGACGCGGGCGCCGTTCTGGTCGGCGCCCGCGTCCCACATCTGGCCGATCCGCTGCCCGTCGGGGAAGTTCCAGGCGACCTGCCAGCCGGTGAGGGCCAGGTCGGTGGTGACGGTGACGGTGGCCTGGAAGCCGTCGGGCCACTGGCTGATTAGTTCGTAGTCGACGCGGCAGCGGGCCGCCCGGGTGGTGGCGGGAGCGCCGGTGCGGGACGGTTCGCGGCTGATGGCGGTGGTGCCCCGGGGTTCGGGGCCGGGTTTCCCGCGCGCGGGCTTCGCCTGCGTGGACGCGGTGGTGGGGGTGGCGGCGGGCGCGCCGGTCGGGGACGGGCCGCGCGGCGTACGAGAGGCCCTGGGAGCCTCGGCTGCGGGCCGGCGGTCGACGCGGGCGGCGGCGGCCGCGCCGTCGCCGGCCCCGTCGAACGGCATCAGCGACACGCCGAGCGCCAGCGCGGACAGCAGGACGGCCGCGGCGAGCAGGCCACGCCGCACGGTCCGGCCGCGGCCCGCGTCCTCCTTCGGGTCGCCGCCGCCGGGATCGGTGGCGCCGGGGAGCGCGCCGAGACGGATCTCGGCGGCGCGGCGGCGGCGCTCCAGGTAGGCGAGGCCGCCCCAGCCGATGACTCCGCCGGCCAGCGCGGCGGGCAGGCCGCCGCCGTGCAGGCGCAGACAGGCCGCGGCCTCGGCGCATCCCACGCAGGTCGCCAGGTGCCGGGAGAGGTCGCCGGGGGTCTCGGCGGCGGGCGACCGGGTGACCGCGTCCAGCAGCCGGGCGTAGCTGCGGCACTCGGCGTCCATCGGGGTGTCCAGGTGGGCGCGGTGGCAGCGGTCCCGGAACAGGGTGCGGACCTGTTCGAGCTCGGCTGCGACGCCGGCCGGGTCCAGGCCGAGCCGGTGGGCGACGGTGGGCAGGGGCAGGGCCTCCACCTCGGCCAGCCACAGCAGCGAGGCGTCGGCCTCCTGCATGTCCCGCAGTCCGCGCAGCGCTACCGGCCGCCGCAGCGGCGGCCCCGAGAAGCGGCCGGCCCGGTCCGAGTGCAGCCACAGCCTCAGGTCGGGGTCGAGCCGGTGCCCCCGGCCGTCCGCCTCCCAGGCGGCCGCGGTGTCGCGCACGGCCGTGAGCAGCGCCGGTGTCGTCGGCAGCCGTGCCGTGCGGCGGCCGGCGCCGCGCACATGGGTGCTCGCGGCGGCGCGGAGTTCACGCATGCCGTGGGTGAACGCCTCGGTCGCCAGCTGGTGGGCCGTCAAGGATCCCGAGGTGCACAGGTCGGCGTACGAGAGCACCGCGTCCCAGCCCTCCGAGAACAGCGCGGCCTCGGTGGCGTCCTGGGGGGTCGGCAGGTCGGACATGGAACTCCTGCATCCACGTGCGAGGTCAACTCACCGCAGGGCAAAGGCAGTTGTGCGAAACCTCGCGGCAGGGCACAGAGCCTTTCACGTCCGTGACGCACCTGACAAGCGGGCTGTTCGCTTCCGCTCACGGAGCGTGTCCGGAGGCGGGCCCCACGCCCCTCACGAGGGGCAGCGGCTCCGGCTCGTGGTACGCGCGCCGGAGCCGCCCCGTTCACCGCCCCGCCGGCCCGGCGAGCGGGATCAGGCCTCGGTGCGTGCCCCCGCCGATTCGCCCACCGGTCCGTCCACCGGCGCGTCGACCGCTCCGGCCTCCGGTTCGTTCGCGGGCAGGCTGTCCATGAAGGAGCTGACGGAGAAGACCGCGCGACCGGGCCCGGGCGGACCGTAGCCGGGGGGCGAGGAGAGCCCGAAGTCGTCCATGGTGGCCCGGTAGGCCTCCAGCAGCCGGATGTGGTACTCCAGCGGCGCGCCCTGCGGGTTGGCCTTGCCGAGCGGTGTGGTGGGCTCCGGGCACCAGGTGGTGAAGCGGGGCGTGATGCCGTGCGACATGAAGAACCGCAGGCCCTCGGTGGTGGAGGCGATGGCCTCGTCGACGGTGGTGAAGCCGAACGGCTCCGCCATCTCGACACCCGCGACGAAGTTCGGGATCACGTTGCGGGCGCCGAACACCTCGGTGGAGTCGAGGATGCGCTTGTGCCACTCGTCCCGGCCGACGTACCGCTCCTTGCCCGGGCAGTACAGCTCGAACAGCCGCCGGTCCCACACCTCGAAGTTGGGGTGGTAGATCTGCACGCCGTAGTCCTTGAACCGCTGCACGTCCGCCTTCGGCAGCGCCTGCGCGACCACCTTGCCGATCCAGCGGCCCGGGAAGCGCTCCTCGATGGCCTTGGCGTAGTGGCCGTAGAAGTCGGCCTCGTCCCGGCCGGCGACGGTCTTGGTGATCGCGCCGCCGGTGAGCGTGTAGGCGGTGGAGGCCTTCTGGGTGTCGTACCGGTCGATGATCTCCAGGGCTTCGAGGACCTCCTCGACGTCCTTCACCCCGGTGTAGGGCCGGCCGGCCGCCTTGTGCTGGCGCCAGTTGTGGTTGATGTCGCAGTACTGGCACTCCTCCTTGGCGCCGAAGTACTGGCAGACCCGGAAGACGGTCAGATAGATCAGATAACCCCACTGGATGGTGGGGGCGACCTCCATCACCGACTTCCCGTTGGACAGGGTGTGCCGGTAGTACTCGGGCATGGGCGGCACCCCGACGTCGGCGATGCGCTTCCCGTCGAGGTACAGCCCGAGCAGCCCGTCCGCGCCGGCGGCGACCCGGTAGGGCGAGGCGGGGTTCACCCGTACGGAGACGACCGTACGGCGCAGGTCGTACGGGCCACCCGTGAGGATGATCTCCTCCGGGGGCCGGCGCAGCGCGGCCTCGCCCAGCTCGGGCAGGGTGCCGTGGTCGAAGGAGAAGATGAAGTACGACTTCGGCTTGACCTCGCCGCTCTCGTTGTCGCTGAGGGCGGACGGGTCGAAGGCGACGCCGCCACGGAGCAGGTCCTCCTTGAAGACGGCTTCCCGTGGCACATGCGGGAACCGCTCCATCAGATCCTCGACCAGCGCGGTGCGACTGCCCATCCGTATGTCTCCTCCCGGCTCAGGCGTTCGCCTCTCACCGTATGCCCCCGCCTCCGGCCCGGCCGTGCCGGGTCCCCGCACGACGCGCGGTGCGACCGGATGGGGTGCCGTGGACAGGCGGAGCGGGGGACGCGAGGGACCCGGCGCCGGGGCGCGTCACCTCACGCCGACCGCTCAAGCTCGTCCTGGTCGACGCCGTGCAGCAGGTCTCGTCCGGACGTCAGCCGTTCGGCCTCCTCGACCACCGTGCGGCCCAGCCGGGCCACCTCGTTGCCCTGGGAGCCGGCCAGATGGGGGGTGACGAACGCGTTGGGGAGACCGAGGAGCGGGGAGCCGGCGGGCAGCGGTTCGGGGTCGGTGACGTCCAGGACGGCCCGGAGGCGCCCTGTGCGCAGCTCCCCGATCAGCGCGTCGTGGTCGACGAGGGCACCGCGCGCGGTGTTGACGAGCACCGATCCGTCGGGCATCGACGCGAGTTCGCGGGCGCCGATGAGGTGCCGGGTCTCGGGGGTCTGCGGCGCGTGCAGCGTGACGACGTCGGAGGTGCGCAGCAGTTCGTCCAGCGGCAGCAGCGGCACGCCGAGCCGGGCGGCCTCCGCCGCGTCGACGTACGGGTCGGCGAGTGTGACGGCGAGGTCGTGGGGGCGGAGCAGTTCGAGCAGCCTGCGGCCCACGCGGGAGGCGCCGACGACGCCGACGCGACGGCCGTGGTTGCCGATGCCGGGGACGATGTCGCCGCGGGGGAAGACGCGGGGGAAGTCGCTTCGGGTGCGCTGCGGCCGGCCGAAGGCGAGGACGTCCTTGCCGGTGAGCAGGATCACGGCGAGGGTGTACTCGGCCACGGGCAGGGCGTTGGCGGCGGCGGCCGACGAGACCAGGATGCCGCGCCGCCACACCTCGGGGGTGGTGAACCCCTTGACCGAGCCGGCGGCGTGGAGCACGGCGCGCAGCCGGGGTGCCGCGTCCAAGGCGGCCGCGTCCAGCCGCGGGCAGCCCCAGCCGGTGATGAGCACCTCGGTGCGGGCCAGGGCCTGACGCACCCGGGGCTCGGCGAAGTCGTGCGCCACCAGGGTGGGGTCGAGGTCCACGCACGCGCGCAGGCGGGCCAGGAGCCGCGGCGGGAAGACCTGTGGCACGTTCCGGTCCGTCATGGCGAGGACGGCCTGCGGGCGTTCGGGCAACGACGTGACCTTCCGGCTGGGTGACGCACGGGCGGCAACCGCTCTCCACGGTAGGCCGCGGCGAACGGGAGGGTCAACGAGAACACTCGCTCCGGGCGGGACGCGCGCCTTCTGAGCGAGGGCCGAACGGCCGCCTGCCCGCGGGCTTTCTCCAGCCCCTTTCCCAACCCCTTGTCGAAACCCCTCCCGGCCCATAGCCTTTCGCCCGCGCCGGTGCCGACGCCGTCCCGGCCCGGACGGGAGGGACAGCCGCGTGAAGCGCACGTCACGTGACATCCGCACCGCGAACCGCTACGAGGTACTGAGCCGGATCATCGCCGGATCCCCCGCCTCCCGGCAGGAGCTGGCGGCCGCCACCGGGCTGAGCCTGGCCACGGTCGCCACGCTGGTCGGCGAGCTGCTGGAGCTGGGCGTGATCACCGAGGTCGGCTTCGAGGACTCCGCCGGAGGCAGGCCCCGTGGGCTGGTCGCGGTCGACCCGTCCGGGGGCGCGTTGATCGGGGTCGACATCGCGGAGACGTACGTCCATGCCGAGTTGTTCGATCTGGCGCTGAACGTACTGGCCCACGCCGACGAGGACGTGCGGCCCGGCGCGAGCCGCCCGGAGGAGGTGGCCGGCCGGGTGGCCGCGGCCGTCGGCTCGGTGGTGGCTCAGGCCGGTGGTGAGGCGGCCCGGGTGCTGGGCGTCGGTGTGAGCGTGCCGGGCCAGGTGGACCGGGACACCGGCGTCGCCGCGTACGCGGCCAACTGGAACTGGCACGACGTCCCGCTGCTCGACCTGCTCGCCGAACATCTCGCGTACCCGCTGTACCTGGACAATCCGCTGCGGGCCTGCACGGTGGCCGAGCTGTGGTTCGGGGCCGCGCGGGGCCGCGGGGACGCCGTGGTCGTCAACCTCGGCACCGGGGTCGGTGCCGGGCTGGCCCTCGGCGGCGGACTGCACCGGGGCGTGACCAACAGCGCCGGCGAGTGGGGACACACCACGCTGGTGCTCGACGGCCGCCTGTGCCACTGCGGCGACCACGGCTGCGTGGAGACCTATGTCGGCGCCCCCGGGATCATGCAGACCCTGCGTGAACTCAGCCCGGAGTCACCGCTGTTGCATCCCGGGGACCAGACGGCCACCATCGACGCGCTGGCCCACGGAGCCGCCGCCGGCGATCCGATCGCGCTCAAGGTGCTTGGGGACACCGCCCGTTATCTCGGCGCCGCCATATCCGGCCTGGTCAACCTGCTCAATCCCGAGGTGGTCGTGCTCAGCAGCTGGGTCGCCGCCCGGCTGGGCGAGCCGCTGCTGGAGGAGGTGCGCCGGGCCGTCGCCCGGCACGCCCTGCGGCGGCCGCTGGCCGCCACCGAGATCGTCCTGTCCCCGATCCCCACCGACCCGGTGTCCCTCGGCGCGGCCACGTTCGCGCTGGAGGGGGCCCTGCGGCCGGTGGGACGGCGCGGGACCCCGTCGCCGCTTCCGTCCCGCCTCCACCGTTCGTGGTCCTCCTCCGGCGCCGGCCGGTACGGGGATCGCACGGACCGGCACCGGGGGCCGAGCTAGGAGACCCATGTCCTTCCGCACCACCACCGACTACGTCGAGGACGTCTCGCCGGGCCGCGGAGCGCTGCCGCCCCGCGCGCGGTACGCGTCCTCGGACGCCAAGTCCTTCTCCCTCGACGGCAACTGGCGGTTCAGGCTGTCGGACACCGCCGACGCCGAGGACGACTCGTTCGCGGCGCGGGGGTACGACGCCGGTGACTGGGCCGAGGTGGCGGTCCCCGGCCACTGGGTCCTCCAGGGGCACGGCTCCCCCGTCTACACCAACCACCTCTATCCGTTCCCGGTCGACCCGCCCCGGGTCCCGACCGAGAACCCGACCGGCGACCACCTGCGCGTCTTCGACCTGCCCGAGGACTGGCCCGCACCCTCGGCCGGCGGTGCCGTCCTGCACTTCGACGGCGTGGAGTCCTGCGCCCGGGTGTGGCTGAACGGCACGGTCCTCGGTGATTTCAAGGGCTCGCGGCTGGCCCACGAGTTCGAGGTCGGCCGGCTGCTGGAGCCCACGGGCAACGTGCTGGCGGTCCGGGTGCACCAGTGGTCCGCCGGCTCCTACCTGGAGGACCAGGACCAGTGGTGGCTGCCGGGCATCTTCCGTGACGTCACCCTGCTGCACCGGCCGGCCGGCAGCGTCCTGGACTTCTTCGTGCACGCCTCCTACGACCACCACGACGGCAGCGGCACCCTGCGCGTCGACTCCGACGTGGCCGGCCGGGTCACCGTCCCGGACCTCGGCATCGACGTGGCGACCGGCGCACCGGTGACGGTACCGGTCCAGCCGTGGTCGGCGGAGACGCCGAAGCTGTACGACGGCGTGCTGGCCACCGACGGGGAGCGGGTGCCGCTGCGCATCGGTTTCCGTACCGTGCGGCTGTCGGGCGGCCTGATCGAGGTCAACGGCAGGGCCGTGCTCTTCAAGGGCGTCAACCGGCACGAGTGGCACCCGGAGCGGGGCCGCGCCCTGGACCTGGGGACCATGCGCGAAGACGTGCTGCTGATGAAGCGGCACAACATCAACGCCGTGCGCACCTCCCACTATCCGCCGCATCCGGCCTTCCTCGACCTGTGCGACGAGTACGGCCTGTGGGTCGTCGACGAGTGCGACCTGGAGACGCACGGCTTCACCGAACAGGGCTGGCGGGACAACCCCGTGGACGACGACCGCTGGACGCCGGCGCTGCTCGACCGCGCGGCCCGCATGGTGGAGCGGGACAAGAACCACCCCTCCGTCGTCATCTGGTCCCTCGGCAACGAGGCGGGCACCGGCCGGGGCCTGACCGCGATGGCCGAGTGGATCCACGGCAGGGATTCCGGACGGCTCGTGCACTACGAGGGCGACCGCAACTGCCGCGACACCGACGTCTACTCGCGGATGTACGCCGACCACGCAGAGGTCGAGCGGATCGGCCGCGGTCTGGACGGCGGCCCCCGGCGGCGCCGCGAACTCCCCTTCATCCTCTGCGAGTACGCCCACGCCATGGGTAACGGCCCGGGCGGCCTCGCGGACTATCAGCGGATCTTCGAGAAGTACCGCAGGCTCCAGGGGGGCTTCGTCTGGGAGTGGATCGACCACGGCATCGAGGACCCACGGTACGGCTACGCCTACGGCGGCGACTTCGGCGAGGAGCTGCACGACGGCAACTTCGTCTGCGACGGCCTGCTCTTCCCCGACCGCCGGCCCTCGCCCGGCCTCGTCGAGTACAAGAAGGTGCTCGAGCCGGTCACGATCACCGGTGACGGCGCGGCCGGCACCGTACGCGTCACCAACGGGTACGACTTCGCCGATCTGTCGGCACTCGCCCTGACCTGGGCGTACCAGGTCGACGGGGAGACGGTGGTCTCCGGCACCCTGCCGGTGCCCCGTCTGGGGCCCGGCGAGTCGGCCGACGTCGAGCTGCCCGGGCCCCCGCCTGGGGCACCGGACGGCGAGGCCCTCTGGACGATCCGGGCGGTGCTCGCGGCCGACGCCCCGTGGGCGTGCGCCGGACACGTGGTCGCCTGGGGCCAGATCCCGGTGTCGGCACACCGGGTGCCGGCCGTCGCTGCCGGCGCCCGGCCCGTACCCGGTGCCGGGGTCCTCACGCTCGGACCCGGCGTCTTCGACGCCCGCACCGGCGCACTGCGGGCGGTCGGCGAGGTGCCCGTGACCGGTCTGCGTCTGGACGTCTGGCGGGCCACCACCGACAACGACGACGGCGCCGCCTGGCAGAGCGACCTGCGCTACGGCCCGAGGTGGCGCAAGCTCGGCCTGCACCGCATGCGGCACCGCCTGGACGCGGTGGAGACGGACGGGGACGCGCTGACGGTCCGGACCCGGGTGGCGCCCGCCGCCCGGACGCTGGGCCTGTCGACGGTGTACCGCTGGACGTCGGACGGGGATCGTCTGCGGCTGACCGTGTCCGTCGTCCCGGAGGGCGACTGGCAGGTGCCGTTGCCCCGGCTGGGCATCCGATTCGGACTGTCCGCGGCCGACCGTGTGCGGTGGTACGGCGGCGGCCCCGGCGAGGCTTATCCGGACACCAGGGCGGCGGCCTCGACCGGCCGCTGGCAGTCGACCGTGGACCGGATGCAGACGCCCTATGTCCGCCCCCAGGAGAACGGCGCCCGCATCGACGTGCGCTGGGCGGAGCTGGGTGGTCTGCGCATCGAGGGGGAACCGGCGTTCTTCCTCACCGCACGCCGCTGGAGCACCGAGCAGCTGGACGCCGCCGCCCACCGCACCGATCTGGTGCCGGGCGCAACGGTCTGGGTCAACCTCGACCACGGCCAGCACGGCATCGGCTCCCAGTCCTGCGGCCCGGGCCCGCTACCGCGTTACCACCTGCGCGCCGAGCCGGCCGAGTTCTCCTTCGTCCTCACCACGACCCGGTCCACGACGACCGCTTGACCGGCGCACGCCCCACACCCGCGCGGTCCCGGCACGCGTACGGCCCGACACCCGCGCGGTCCGCCCCGGTACGGTCCGACGGCCGCGCGGTCCCGAAGCCCACGCGGTCCCGACGGCCAGCCCGGTCTGACCCGGTACGGTCCGACGGCCGCGCGGTCCCGAAGCCCACGCGGTCCGGCAGCCGCACGGTTCCGGCACCCGCGGCCGGCCGGCGTTCGCCCCGCCGGCCGCTCTTTTTCTCCCCGGCGATCTTCCTGGTATAGCTGGGCGCCGGCCCAGGCCGATCAGGCATCCCGGGAAAGGAGGCCCTCATGGCCCGAGCAGGCCTGAGCGCGGAGCGTGTCGTCGCGGCGGCCGCCGAACTCGCCGACGAGGCGGGCTTCGAGCAGGTCACCCTGTCCGCGCTGGCCCGCCGCTTCGGTGTGAAGGACGCGAGTCTCTACTCGCACGTCCGGAATCTGGAGGACCTGCGCACCCGGCTCGCGCTGTACGCGGGCGGCGAGCTGATCGACCGGATCGCCGCCGCCGTGGCCGGCCGCGCGGGCAAGGACGCCCTGGCGGCCTTCGCCGGCGCCTACCGCGGCTACGCCCTGGAGCATCCGGGTCGCTACGCGGCCACCCAGATCCGCATCGACCAGTCCCTGATCGCCGGCTCCCCGGCGATGCTCCGCACCGCCCGTATCACCTACGGCATGCTGCGCGGCTACGGCCTGGCCGAACCCGACCTGACGGACGCCGTACGCCTGCTGCGCAGCACCTTCCACGGCTACTGCGCACTGGAGTCCGCCGGCGGCTTCGGCGCGGAACGGGACGTCCAGGTGTCCTGGGACAGGGCGATCGAGGCCTTGCACCTCGCCCTCACCCACTGGCCCCGGGAGACGACGAACGGCGACTGAGCCGCTCCCCCACGACCCGGCTGCCGGGGGGGGCGCCGCACGCCACCCGCGCCGGACGGCCGCCTCGGCGACCACGGTCAGCGCGCGGAGTCCGCTCACCCCGGGCGGCCGGTTCAGGGCCCAGGGTCAGCGTGCGGAGTCCGCCGGCCCGCTCGCCGGGGTGTCCTTCCCCGGCGCGCACACTTCGTCGTACGACGGTGTCGTGCCCGCCGGGGCGCGCCCGGCGCGGATGTCGGCCATCGCGTCCAGGGCCGCGCCCAGCGCCCGCCGGTAGAGCAGCGAGCCGAGGCTGACCCTCCGGACGCCGAGGGCGGCGAGCCGGGGCACGGTGGGACCGGCGGGTGAATACAGGACGTTGAGCGGGACGTCGAGGTGCCGGACGAGGGTCTCGATCCGGCCGGGATCGACCAGGCCGGGCACGAACACCCCGTCGGCGCCCGCCTGCCGGTAGGCGTCGAGCCGGCGCAGGGTGTCCCGCTCGTCGCCGTCGCCCAGCCAGTGCGTGTCCGTACGGGCGTTGACGAACAGGCCGGGTACGGCCGTCTTCACCGCGGCGATCTTCGCGGCGTGCCGTGCGGCCGGTCCGAGTCCGTCCTCCAGATTGATGCCGACGACCCCCGCGTCCCACAACCGGTGGGCCAGTGCGGCGACTTCGCCGGGGTCGTCGGCGAAGCCGTCCTCGGCGTCGATGGAGAGGAGATAGGGCTCCGAGCCGAGAGTGCGGGCGAGGCGCAGGGTGTGTTCCCGGGTCGCGCCCCGGCCGTCGGGCAGTCCGGCGCCCGCCGCCACGGCGAGACTCGACGTGGCGATCGCCGGAAATCCGCGCGCCGCGAGGGCGGCGGCCGAGGCGTGGTCCCAGGCGTTCGGCAGGAGCAGCGGCTCACCCGGGCGGTGGTGGAGTGAGGCGAACGGCGTCGGGGCAGGCTCTGCGGTCATACGTCCATGGTGCGCGCCGGTCGTTTCGGCCCCCGCCGAACCGTGCGCGCCCCCTGGTCCTGCCGTTCGTCGACCACGGGGCCCCTCCTACCGCCCCCGCCCGGCCACGCCGCGCTCCGGCCCTGCCTACCTACCGCGCTCGGCCGCGCTGCGCTCCACGCAGAACTCGTTGCCCTCGGGGTCGGCGAGGACCGCCCAGCCGGTGCCGTCCGCGTTGCGCCGGTCGTCCATCAGGGTGGCGCCGAGGGCGAGCAGCCGCTCGACCTCCTCGTCGCGGGTGCGGTCCTGGGGCTGGAGGTCCAGGTGGACCCGGTTCTTGACGGTCTTGGCGTCCGGCACCGTGACGAAGAGCAGGCCCGCGTTCTCGATCAGGGCCTCGTCGTCCCCGGGCTGGTCGTCCTGGTGCAGGGGCTGGTCCAGCACCTTCGACCAGAAGGTGCCCAGGGCGTACGCGTCGGCACAGTCGACGGTCATGTGGCGGATCTTGGAAGTCATGCGGGGGATTGTCGTGCGCCGCCACGCGAAAAGGCAACGCCTGCCGGCCGATGGACGGCAGCCGACGTGCCCGGACCTGGTCTCATCCCCGTACGGTGACGTCCACGCCCGATGCTTCCAGCCGTACCCGCGCCCCGGCTCCCCCGGTCCAGCGGACCTCCAACTCCCCTGCGCCGTGCGCCCGCACGGACACCAGCCCGGCCAGCGGCACCGGATGCGGCTCGGCGGTCAGCCGGGCCACCGCGACGAACAGGGTGTCCCCCTCCCCCACAGCCCCTGTCAGGGTGGCCGGCTCCCCCACAGCACCCGTCGGGGTGTCGGACAGGCCTTCGGCAGGCCGGAGTTCGGTTCGGACACCGTCCCGCGGCGCCCATCCCGTGATCCGCACCGGCGTCCCGGGCGGAGCGCCGGCGACCAGATGGGCCCGTACCTCCGCCGCGCCCTCGGCGAGCACCACGCTGGTCACCGTGATCCCGTCGCGCACGGTGTGCCGGGAGGCGATCCACCCCGCGCCCGTGCCGAGCGGCTCGATCTCCGTGCGGCTCGCGTCCCCGCCGACGATCACGCTGTTGTCGTACGACGGTGCCGGCACGGTGGCGGTCGAGTAGGCGAGCCGGGTGTAGTGGGGGTCGTAGCGGGTGTCCTCGCTGCCATGGTTGTGCAGCCGGACCAGGCCGTCCGAACGGGTCGACTGCAGCAGCCAGTTGGGGGCGGTCAGCGATCGCACCTGGTCGGCGCGCTCCACCGGCGAGGGCTGCTCGGGTGCCGTCCACAGTTCGTGCTCGGGCGGGAGCAGCAGGCCGAGGAAGCCCTTGCTCGCCCAGTACGGCGAGGCCGGCCCCGAGTACGTCTGCACGAGCGAGGTGTCGGGGCCCAGCCAGCCGAGCGTGAGCAGACCCCGCCGGTCGACCGCGCCGCCGTCCAGGAAGTACCGCAGCGCGCCGGAGCCCAGCCGCCGGGTCGCGCCCGGGGACAGGGGCGTGTGCCCGGTCAGCGTGCCGAGCCAGAGCGGGGCCGTGGTCGCGAAGCGGTAGGTCAGGGAGCGCCCCTGGTACAGGGGGGCTCCGTCACCGCCGAACAGGCGGGCGTAGTCCTCGAGGTACCGCGACAGCCGTGCGCCGTAGCGGGAGAGGAGTTCGGCGTCGTCGGCGAGCCATGCGTGCAGGACGGTGTACAGGTGCATGGCCCAGCCGTTGTAGTGGTCGAACCTGCGGCCGTCGCCGTCGGTGTACCAGCCGTCCCCGACGTACCAGTTCTCGATGCGTTCCAGGCCGCGGTCGATCGCCTTGCGGGCAGCCTCCGGCCGGTGGCCGATCTCCTGGAGGAAGCCGCCGACGGTGACCGGGAACAACTCCCAGTTGTTCGGCCAGGGTTCGGCGGTGAGCGCGTCCGCGAGCCAGTCGGCCGCGCGGTGGCGCACGGAGTCGTCGAGGCGGTCCCACAGCAGCGGCCGGGTCAGCCGCAGGGCGAGGGCGATCGAGGCGGCCTCGACGAGCGGCTGGCTGCGGTCCACGACGGCCGGCCAGACCCCGAGGGGACCGGCCGCGAGACCCTCGGCGTACCGGCCGAGCACCGTCTCGTCCCCGCGGAAGGCGGCCAGCAGCAGTGTGCGGGCGTATCCCTCCAGGCCGTCGGAGAGGTGGCCGGAGTGGCTGACGTGGTCGCCGGGGAGATGGTAGAGAGCGTGGTCGGGGGTGGCGTACGGCGCCACGGCGGCGAGCAGCGCGTCGGCCGCGGCCTCCCAGTGGGCGCGGGTGTAGCCGGTGTACGCGCTCGACTCGCGTTCCTCGGCGGGCAGTTCGATCACGGTGGCGGCGTTCCTTCCTGACGGGACCCGGGCGCGCCGGTTCCGGTCGCGGCGCCCCGTGCTCATCCCACCCGCACCGTGCCCGGGGGCACCAGATGCGGGGCGCTAGGTTCACCGGACGGCGGATGTGGAGTCCTCCGGAACGGGTGCGGTCTCGGCCCCGGGGGCGGTACCGGGGGGGCGGGCTGGACCGGGGCCGCCGGGCTCCCGCGAGGCGGTGCTCATGGCCGCGGAGTGCGGGAGGTGCCCATCTGCTGGACGCCATGGCTCGAAGCCGTCCCGGTTCGACTAGCGTCGTGACATGACCGGCAACGCCTCCCCCCGTCTCGCCGACGCCCTCGCCACCGGCACGGTCGTGCTCGACGGCGGCATGTCCAACCAGCTGAAGTCGGCCGGGTACGACCTGGCGGGCGAGCTGTGGTCGGCGCGGCTGCTCGCCGAACGGCCCGAAGCGGTCACCGAGGCGCACCTCGCCTACTTCCTCGCGGGCGCGAGCGTGGCCATCACCGCCGGCTATCAGGCCACGTTCGAGGGTTTCGCGAAACGCGGCATCGGCCACGCGGAGGCCGCGCGGCTGCTCGCGCTGAGCGTGGACCTCGCGCGGGAGGCGGCCCGGCAGGCCGGCGACGCGGGGGTGGAACGGCCCCTGTGGGTGGCGGCCTCCGTCGGGCCGTACGGCGCGATGCTGGCCGACGGCTCCGAATACCGGGGCCGGTACGGGCTCGGCGTCGCGGAACTGGAACGGTTCCACCGGCCGCGGCTCGAGGTGCTGGCCGCCGCCGCGCCCGACGTCCTCGCGCTGGAGACCGTGCCCGACGCCGACGAGGGCGCCGCGCTGCTCAGGGCGGTGCGCGGGCTGAGGGTGCCGGCCTGGCTGTCGTACACCGTAGAGGGCCGGCGCACGCGTGCCGGACAGCCCCTGGAGGAGGCGTTCGCGGCGGCCGCCGATGTCGACGAGGTGATCGCGGTGGGCGTCAACTGCTGCGCGCCCGCGGACGTGGAGCCGGCGGTGGAGATCGCGGCCCGGGTGACCGGCAAGCCGGTCGTGGCCTATCCCAACAGCGGGGAGGCGTGGGACGCCGGGGCACGGGCCTGGACGGGGCCTGCGACGTTCGGCACCGAGCGCGTCGAGGCGTGGCGGGAGGCAGGGGCGCGGCTGATCGGGGGGTGCTGCCGGGTGGGTCCCGAGACGATCGCCGCGATCGCCACCGACCTGGGCTGACCTCCGCCACGCCCGCCGCCCCCGGGCCTCCGGAACCCGGTGGCGAGCGGTGGGCGAGCCGTCAGTGGCGGCGGGCCCCGACCGATCGGCGCAGGCGCCGTACCGCGGCCGCCAGCTCGGCTCCGGGGGCGCGGAACTCGGCGGCCCCCGCCGGCTCCGGCACGGCGGACCACAGGGCCAGCTCCGCGTCGCGTGGACCGTGTGCGGTGTACGGCCTGCCCTCGCCGAGGATCCGCACGGGGTGGGAGGAGTCCCAGGCCTGCCAGCCGGGGTCGCCGGTCGCCGCGAAGCGCACCCAGGCCGCGTGCATCGCGTCGCCCAGTTCCTGCGGGGCGCCCTCACCGGCCAGTTTCCTGGACTCGGGCACGTGCCCGGTGTCGAAGACGAATCCCAGCTCCAGGGCGTGGCAGGCACCGAGGTCGGGGAGGGCGGAGGGCCAGGCGAACTCGTACAGGTAGGAGGTGCCGGGGCGGGCGTCGGCGAGACGGTGCAGGGGCAGGCGCAACAGGTGGTCGGTGACCATCTGGCCGACGATCTCGGCGGCGCCGGCGTCCGGGTGGAGGGCGCGGTAGCCGCGGGGGACGTCGTGGCCGGCGTGGCAGCGGGCCATGGCTCCGGCCAGGGCGACGGGGCCGAGCCGGTCGACGCGTTCGATCAAGGCCCCGGGCACCAGCCACAGCCGGTACTCGTCGCGGGTCCAGCCCATCAGCAGGTCGACGCCGGGGGCGGCACCGTCCTCGACGAGCGCCTTGAGGGGGTCGCGGGGTACGAGGTCGCCGTCGACGACGATGCCGAACGCGGGTCCGCCCAGCACCGGGCTGCTGAGCCGGCCGGCCTCGGCCTGGGTGCGCAGCAGCAGCCCGCGGTCGACGGTGGCGAAGGCCTCCGCGGTGGCGGGGATCTTCAGCCGCGTGGCCATGCGGCGGACCATGCGCCGTACCCTGTCGCGGTCCGAGGACTCGGGTGGGCCGCTCTGCAGGACGGCCCGCCGGATCAGGCCCCGGGTCTGCGGCGCTGCGAGCAGGGCGCCGGTGCTGATCGCGCCGGCCGACTGTCCGCACAGGGTGATCCGGTCGGGGTCGCCGCCGAAACCGGCGATCGTCTCGTGGACCCAGCGCAGGGCGGTGAGCTGGTCGTGCAGTCCGGGGTTGGGCGGCGCGTCCGGGAACAGTCCGTAGCCCTCCACTCCGAGTCGGTAGTTGACCGAGACGAAGACGACGCCGTCCCGCGCGAAGGGGCTGCCGTCGTACACGGGCACGGCCGAGGATCCCCTGGTCAGCGCGCCGCCGTGCAGCCACACCAGGACGGGGAGCCGGGCGCCGCGGGCCGGCTCGGGGGTCCAGACGTTGAGGTTGAGGCAGTCGTCGCCGGCTATCTCCGGGTCGGACAGGTACTGGGCGAACGCCTCCGAGTACGGCGTTTTCGGTGCGGTGGGCCCGAAGGCGGTCGTGTCGCGCACTCCGTCCCAGGGCGCGGGCGGCTCGGGCGGGCGGAACCGGCGGGGGCCGAAGGGCGGGGCGGCGTAGGGGATGCCGCGGAACACCGCGACGCCCCGCTCGTACCGGCCGCGTACGGCCCCGTGGGGAGTCCTGATCACGGGGCCTGTCCGGTCTGCCGCCATCATCCACCACCGCCCTCGTGCGCACCCCGCACGGCCGCTCCGGTGCACCGTTCACAACAGAGCATCACAGTGCGTACGGGTATTCCGGTGCACAGCCCCCGCATTGGGCCGTTCGGACTACCCCGGCCGCTCCGGGCGGCCCGGGACCGCCCCACCCCGCCCGCGGCGTGGGCCGCGGCGTGGACGGGGGCCGCGCGCAGGGGCACGAGGTCGACGAGAACGGCCGACCCGACCTCGGCGAGGACTGAACGGACGTGCGAGCGGCCGGGCACCTCCCGCACGGGGTGCCCGGCCGTCGTCGTGAGCGGTCGTCATCGGACGGTGGCCGGCGCGCGCTGTTCGGCGCGGCCCGCGCCGTCAGTCCTCCTCGTCCTGACCGCCCGCCCGGACGAGGGCCTCGACCACGTCCACGGCGCTGCCGTCGTGGTCGCTGCCGGCGGTGCCGCTGCCGGACTGGACGTTGCCCGCCCGGTCGACCTCGAGGATCGAGTCCTTCTCCGAATTGTCGGTGCCGGTCCGCGAGTTGTCGATGACGGTGATCACGCTCCCGGACGCGGCGGCGGGTACGGCACCGACGGCGAGGAACGCCGTCGTGAGCACCGCGGCCGCCCGGAGGCGGGGCACGGCACGGGTCACACGCCCACGCCCTCGGGGGTGAGCCGCTCGCGGGCGATGTTGCGCTCCAGCAGGGTGGTGGACGCCTTCACGCCGATCCCGTCGGCGGGATCCACCTCCGGCAGCCGTCCGTCGGCAGCCTTCAGTCCGGAGAGCGCGGAGTCCATCGCCTGGTGCGCGGCGAACAGGCAGGGGGTGCTGTAGATCGCCACGTCGACGCCGAGGTCGGACAGTTCACCGAGCGACAGCCGCGGCGACTTGCCGCCCGCGATCTGGTTGAACAGCAGCGGCTTGTCCCCGACGACGTCGCGGATGCGCTTGATCCACTCGACGCTGCGCACGCCGTCGACCAGGACGACGTCCGCCTCGGTCGCGGCCAGCCGCTCGGCCCGGTGCAGGATTTCGTGCTCGTCGGTGGCGTCGGTGCGGGCCACGACCACCAGGTCCCTACGGGTCTCGAGGACCTTGTGCAGCTTCTCCAGGTACTCCTCCAGCGGCAGTACCTGCTTGCCCTCGGCGTGCCCGCAGCGGCGGGGCCGCTTCTGGTCCTCCAGGATCACCCCGGAGGCACCGATCCGCTCCAGGCCCTCGACGACGTGACAGGCGACCTCGGGATCGACGTAGCCGTCGTCGATGTCGACGAGCAGGTGGTGGTGCGGGAACGCGCCCCGCAGTCGCTGAACGAAGGCCACCATGTCCGGCCAGGCGATGAATCCGATGTCCGGCAGCCCGTAGTACGAGGCCGCGAAGCCGAAGCCCGAGACGAACATTCCGTCGTAGTGCTTGGCCGCGATCGACGCCGAGTACATGTCGTACACGCCGATCAGCGGTGTCGTCCCGGGCCCGGCGATGCGCTCGCGCAGCTTCTTACCGTAAGTCAAGGTCCGGCTCCTCCTGTGGGTGGGTGACGCGGAGCGGGGTGATCTCCGCGTCTCTACGCCCTTTGCCAAGTCAAGAGCATCTCTAGATATTCATGTGACCTTCCATGTACGCGACCTTTACTCACCCCAACGGTCGAACCGGTTCACCGCAGAAACGTCACGCGATGCCCCTTGCCGCCCACACCGGGCCGCCCGCCGTCGGCACCTCTCCCTCGGCGCACCTCGCCGGCGGAACATTCCGGCGACGCATTTGAACACGTTCAATTGCACCTCTAGGATCGGGTCCCTCGCCGGTGCGCGAAGGAGGGGCATGCGTCACACGATGAGAGGGCTCCGCCATGGCACGGAGCAGCTGGTGCGGTTCGGGGTGACACAGGCCCGGTGCTGCGCCTTCGCCGTGGCGCTGCTGGCGGGCATGGCCGCCTCCCGGCTGCCGCCCCATCTGCCGGTGGCCCGGTACGACCTGGTACTGGCCTACGGGGTGCTGCTCACCCTCGTCGCCCGGAGAGTGGGCTGGGAGTCCCGGCGCGACACCGCCGTGATCGCGGTCTGTCACGTGCTGGGGCTGCTGTTCGAACTGGTCAAGGTGCGCATGGGGTCGTGGAGTTACCCGGAGGAGGCGGTCACCAAGATCGCCGGCGTACCGCTGTACGGCGGCTTCATGTACGCGGCGGTCGCCAGTTACGTGTGCCGGGCCCGGCGGCTGATGCGGCTGCGCTTCACCCGCTACCGCGCCGCGGCCACGACCGCGGTGGCCGCCGCCGTGTACATCAACTTCTTCACCCACCACTGGATGCCCGACCTGCGCTGGCCGCTCGCGCTGGCCGCCGCGACCGCCGGCACCTGGGTCGGTTTCAGCGTCGGCACCCACCGCTACCGGATGCCGCTGGCCATCGCCTTCGTGCTGATCGGGTTCTTCCTGTGGGTCGCCGAGAACGCCGCCACCTACGCCGGCGCCTGGAGCTACCCGCAGCAGCTCGCCGGCTGGCAGCCGGTCCCGCCGGCCAAGTTCGGCGCCTGGTCCCTGCTGATCAGCGTGACGTTCGTGCTCGTCGAACACCTCTCGTCGGCCGAACCGGACCGGGGCACCGCCCGCCCGGAACCGGACCGGCGCGCGCCACGGGTGTCCGATTCCTTCAAGACCGGCTGACCGGCACCCGCCTACGGTGGCCGCATGACCGCACGATTCGCCGTGATCGGCGTGGTGGCCTCGGATCTCGCCGCCTCACTCGCCTTCTACCGCCGCCTAGGCCTGGCGTTCCCCGCCGGGGCCGAGGAACAGCCCCACGTCGAGGCCGAGCTGCCCGGCGGGCTGATCCTCGCGCTCGACACCGAGGAGACCGTCCGCTCCTTCCACCCCGGCTGGCGGCCCCCCGCCGGCACGGGCCGGGTCGGGCTCGCCTTCCGCTGCGACTCACCGGCCCACGTCGACGCCCTGTACGAGGAGCTGGTCGGCGCGGGACACCACGGCGAGCTGAAACCGTGGGACGCCTTCTGGGGCCAGCGGTACGCCACCGTGCACGATCCCGACGGCAACGGCGTCGATCTGTTCGCCCCGCTACCCGCCGCCGCGGAGTAGCTCTCCGAGCGGCCTGCCGGCCAGCCGCCGCACCTCGCGCGCGAGGTGCGGCTGGTCCGCGTACCCGGCACGCGTCGCCGTCTCCGCGTACGGCACCCCGGAGCGAGCCAGCGCCAGCGCCCGTCGCAGACGCAGGATGCGGGCCAGCGTCTTGGGCCCGTAGCCGAAGGAGGCCTGACAACGGCGGTGCAACTGGCGCGCGCCGATCCCCAGTTCGGCGGCCGCCACGGACACCGGGCACCCCTGCGCCAGTCGTTCCACCAGCCGGCGCAACCGTGGGTCGGGGGCCGCCGACCACGCCGCCCGGTCCAGCGCGATCTCCTCCAGGGCCGTGGCCGCGTCGGGCGCAGCCGCCACCCGGTCGCGCAGTCGCCGGACCAGGGCGCCGGGCCACAGGTCCGCCAGGTCCGCCCGGTGGTCGAGCAGTTCGCACGCCGGTAGGCCGAGCAGGGCGGGGGCGGTGCCGGGGAAGAAACGGACACCCGCCCAGGGGCGGGCCGGGCCCTCGATGACATGCGGCCCGGTGTCCGGGCCGGCGACCAGCAGCCGGCCGTCGCTCCACATCAGATCCATGCACCCGTCGGGCAGCACCGGCGCGGTCCCGGCTCCGGCCGGGGTGTTCGTCCACACCACCGCGCCGGCCAGCCGCGACTTCCGCTCCGCGTACACGAGTGCCAGCGTACGTCGCGACGGGCACCGGCACGCCGCCGGGGCAGCCGCTTCCGCCCGGTGCTCCCGCGGACTCTCGTCGTACACCTGTTCGCAGGATGGGGCGAGGGTGATCGCGCTGCCGTGGCCGCTCCGGTGGACGGTGCGCCGGACACCCGGGCCC
This sequence comes from Streptomyces sp. NPDC048514, assembly GCF_043199955.1. Lineage (NCBI taxonomy): Bacteria > Bacillati > Actinomycetota > Actinomycetes > Kitasatosporales > Streptomycetaceae > Streptomyces > Streptomyces sp. NPDC048514. The sequence continues at coordinate 286,742 of NZ_JBICWT010000009.1, forward strand.
CCATGGACGTCCCGGGCCACCGGCCCCGGGCCACCGCACCGACGCTCGAGGTCACGGCTCCCGGTGCGGTGTGTCGTCGCCGTCCGTGCGGCCGGCCCGGTGGGGGTGGTGCGGGTTCTTCGCGTGGGTGCGCAGGCGGGCCGTGACGTCCTCGGGGGGCAGGAAGCGGGACCAGCGCTCGGGGAACTCGGAGGGCATGTCGGGATCGTCGGGGTCGGGGTCGGCCTCACGGACGGCCGCGGCCCGGGCGACGTACTCGGCTACCTGCGCCTGGCGCATCCGCTCGTTCGCCTCACGGGCGGCCGCCGTGGCCGCGGCGGGCCAGACGCGGTCGATGGCCGCGTTCACCGCCGCGCCGACGAGCACGGCGAAGGCGGACACCCCGATCCACAGCAGGACGGCCACGGCGGCGGCCAGTGAGCCGTAGATGGTGGCGCCCTCGATGGTGTGGGTGAGGTAGATGCGCAGCAGGAAGCTGCCCAGGACCCACATGGCGAGGGCCACCAGGGCGCCGGGGACGTCCTCGATCCACGGGGAGCGGACCGGCACCGAGACGTGGTACAGCGTCGTCAGGAAGGCGATGGACAGGACGATCACGACCGGCCAGTACAGGACCTGGACGACCGTCTCCGACCAGGGCACCACCCCGACCACCGCGTCCGGGCCGGCCACCATCAGCGGCAGCGCGACCGAGCCGATCAGCAGCGCCACGATGAACAGCAGGAAGGCCATGATCCGGGTCTTGACGATGCCCCGTACGCCGTCGAGGCCGTACATGACCGTGATGGTGTCGATGAAGACGTTCACCGCGCGCGAGCCCGACCACAGCGCGAAAAGGAAGCCGATGGAGATGACGTCGGGCCGGCCGCCCTGCATCACGTCGTGCAGGATCGGCTGGGCGATCTCCTTCACGCCCTTGTCGGACAGCACCGTGCGGGACGCCTCGAGGAGGTTGCTCTCCAGGCTGTGGATGGTGTCGGCGCCGGTCCAGTCGTCGACGTAGCCGAGCAGTCCGATGAGGCTGAGCAGCAGGGGCGGCACGGAAAGCAGCGTGAAGAACGCCGCCTCGGCCGCCAGGCCCAGGATGCGGTACTCCATGCAGGAGTTGACGGTGTCCTTGAGCAGCAGCCAGGCGGTCCTGCGCTTGGAGACGTTCCGATAGAGGGCTCTGGCCCGGTGGAGGCGACCGGCGGGCCGCTCGGGGGGTTCACTTGCTGGCTGCACGACCCAAAGGTATCCGCAGCGACGGACCGCACTCACCTTGCGGGCCGGGGGACCGGATCCTCGCGGGCGTCGAGGCCGCCGTTCCGGGTGCCGGCCGCCGGAGTCCGCGGGGCGGCGGAACGCCTCAGGGGCGGCTGCCGGGGCCCCTGTGCCACTCTGGAGGCCATCATCGGCGCCGTCCCGGGTAGGTTCGCGAGTATGGCAGGCACCTCCACCCACACCGTGGCGAACCAGCCGCCCCCGCTGGTCGGATACGACGTCTTCACGGCCGACCGGGCCCTCGTCGAGGCGGTCGAGCGGTACACCGGCCCGGACCTGCTGGACGAGGTGCGCGACGAGCTGTCCGCGCTCGGCCGGGCCGCCGGCTCCGCCCAGCTGCAGGAGTGGGCGGTCCAGGCGAACGAGCACCCGCCCCGGCTGCGCACCCACGACCGCTACGGCCACCGGATCGACGAGGTCGACTTCCACCCGGCCTGGCACCGGCTGCTCGGCAAGGGCGTCTCGGCGGGCCTGACGGGGGCCTGGAGCCGGCCGGCCGGGCATGTGCGCCGGGCGGCCGGCTTCCTGGTCTGGACCCAGGTCGAGGCGGGCAACTGCTGCCCACTGTCGATGACCCACGCGGCCGTGCCCGCCCTGCGCGGCGACCCGGAGCTGGCCGCCGAGTGGGAGCCGCGGCTGGCCTCCACGGTCTACGACCGCGAGCTGCGCCCCGCCGGACGGAAGCCCGGGGCGGTCTTCGGTATGGGCATGACCGAGAAACAGGGCGGCAGCGACGTACGCGCGAACACCACGGCGGCGCACCCCCTGACCGAGGCGGGCACGTACGTGCTGACCGGGCACAAGTGGTTCTGCTCGGCACCCATGTCGGACGCCTTCCTGGTGCTGGCCCGGGCACCCGGCGGGCTGACCTGCTTCATGGTCCCGCGCGTCCTCGCCGACGGCACCCGCAACGTCTTCCGCATCCAGCGGCTGAAGGACAAACTGGGCAACCGGTCCAACGCCTCCGCCGAGGTCGAGTTCGACGGCACCTGGGCGCGCCGGGTCGGCGAGGAGGGGCGCGGGGTGCGGACCATCATCGGGATGGTCGCCGCGACCCGGCTGGACTGCGCCCTCGGCTCGGCGGGCCTGATGCGGCAGGCGGTGGCCCAGGCGATCCACCACAGCGCTCACCGGGAGGCGTTCGGCGGCAAGCTGATCGACAAGCCGCTGATGCGCAACGTCCTGGCCGATCTCGCGCTGGAGTCCGAGGCCGCGACGGCGCTCGCACTGCGGCTCGCCGCCGCCTACGACGACGGCGGCGAACGGGAGCGCGCCTTCCTGCGGCTCGCGGTACCGGCCGCGAAGTTCTGGATCACCAAGCGGTGCGCGCCGGTGGCCGTGGAGGCCGCGGAGTGCCTGGGCGGCAACGGGTACGTCGAGGAGTCGGGGCTGCCCCGGCTGGTGCGCGAGTCGCCGCTGAACTCCGTCTGGGAGGGCGCCGGGAACGTCCAGGCGCTGGACGTGCTCAGGGCGTTGCAGCGGGAGCCGGCGGCGCTGGACGCCTGCCTCACCGAGATCGGTCGGGCGCACGGCGCCGACCACCGTCTGGACCGGGCGGTGAAGGACCTGTTCACCGAACTCGCGGACCTGGAGGGCATCGAGGGGCGGGCGCGGCGGGTGGCCGAGCGGCTGGCGCTGGTGCTGCAGGGCTCGCTGCTGGTGCGGCACGCGCCGCCGGAGGTCGCCGACGCGTTCTGCGCCGCACGGCTGGGCGGCGACCACGGCGCGTCCTTCGGCACCTTGCCGACCGGTCTGGACCTGGCCTCGGTGGTGGAACGGGCGCGACCGGTCCCCTGATCACGGGCCGGCTGCCGGGCAGGGACGAGGGGCCGCGGGCGTGCGCCGGCCCACGAATCGGCCGCGAGGCGCGAACCGCCGTTCCCGGCGGGCCGGTACGGACGGGCATTGGACCGGCGCGAAACGGCCGGCGGGGCCAACCCGCGCCGGAAGCCGCCTCGTGACCGGTGGCCGAAGCCCGGCGGGGGTGGTGCTGCGCCGACACGGCACCACCCTCGCCTCCTGGGCCCGTTGAAGGCCGTGACGCCGCCCGCGGGCGGCGTCACGGTCAAGTCTCGGCCACTCTCCGGCGGTCCACCAGGGTTGCAAGGGGTTGCAACTTGTCGGCCCACGTGTGCGGAGTGTGCGCCTCCGGCCCGCCCGGAGCGGCAGTATGGAAGGCACCGTCGGACCGGAAACCGCCGCCCGGACGACTTGACAAGTCTGTTCTACGCCCTTTCCGGGAGGCCTCAGTGGTGAACCCGCCGATGAACATGGCGCGCTTGGCGGCCATGGACGCGACGCTGGCGGCGCGGATGCTGAACGAGGTACGCGAGGCCACACTCGCCGGACAACGTGCGCGGATCGCCCCCCGGCCGGTGATCGAGCAGTCCTGGGGACGGATGCTGCGCGGCGGGGTCGACCCCGACCACGACTTCAGATCGGGTCTGCTGTCCGGCGACGAAGTCCGGCGCAGGCGCGAGGAGTCACCGCTGCGGCAGGTGCTGCCGGTGCTGCGCGTGGGTCTGCTTTCGGTCGCGGACGCCGCCCAGCACATCATGGTCATCGCGGACGCCGAGGGGCGTGTGCTGTGGCGGGAGGGATCGAGACGGGTGCTGCGCAAGGCCGACGGTCTCGGTCTTCAGCCCGGTGCGGACTGGCGGGAAGACGTCGTCGGGACCAACGGAGTGGGCACCCCGGTGGTCGTACGACGGCCCGTGCAGGTCTTCGCCGGCGAGCACTTCGTGCGCTCGCACACGTCCTGGACCTGCACCGGCGCGCCGATCATCGACCCCAGGGACGGCAGGCTGATCGGTGTCGTGGACGTCAGCGGTCCGCTGGAGACCATGCATCCGGCGACCCTGGCCTGGGTGGACTCGGTGGCGAAGCTGGCCGAGGCGCACCTGAGAGAGGCGCATCTGGCCTCGCTGGAACGGCTGCGCGCGGTGGCGGCTCCCGCACTGGCCCGGTTGGGCGGGCGGGCGTTGGCGGTGGACCGGGACGGCTGGGCCGCGGCGGTGACCGGGATGCCGTACGTGCGGCGGATCGGACTGCCCGCCTCGCTGTCACCCGGCAGCCGGTGGCTGCCGGCGCTCGGCTCGTGCACGGTGGAGCCGCTGGCGGGGGGCTGGTTGCTGCGGGTCGAGGACGAGCCGCTCGCCACCGGGACCCCCCGGATCGTGCTCGATCTCCTCCGGCCGGACCGCTGTGCGCTCACGGTCGAGGCCCCGGCGGGCTCCTGGTCCCGGGAACTCAGTCCGCGGCACGCCGAGTTGCTGTTCCTGCTCACCGAACACCGGTCCGGGCGAGGCGCGGCGGGGCTCGCGGACGACCTGTTCGGCGATGCGTCCAGGACGGTGACCGTCCGCGCGGAGATGTCGCGGATCAGGCGCTATCTCGGGGAGCTGCTGCACCACCGGCCCTACCGCTTCCACGAGGACGCGGAGGTCGAGGTGCTCCTGCCCGACGACCCCCGAGACCTGCTCCCCCGATCCACGGGACCGGCGGTGACACGAAGACGGGCAGCGGCCGGGGGCGGCCCGCCGCTGCGTCCGTGAGGAACGGCCGATCCGCGTGCGAGGGGGCGATGCACGTGTGGGGGGCGGCCGATGCGTATGCGGGTGGGGCCGGTGCACGCGTGCGGGGCGGCCGACGCGTATGCGAGGGGAGGTCCTGTGCGCCCCCGGCGGCGGCCGGCGAACCCCCGGTTGCGGTCGATGCCTCCGTGCGGAACCGGACGCCGACGCGCCCGTGCGGGGCCGGTCCGGAGGTTCACCGAGCGTGCCTTCCGCATATTTGCGGGGTCTTCGCCCCGCGCGGCCCATTGCTGCCGTAGCATCCCCTACGGGCCTCCCCACCTGCTCCTCGGTCAACGTACGGATCACCAGGCGCAGTTGGCCCACTCGGGAGGAGACATGAAGCATCGCGGCAGACACCGCCGACGCAGACGGGGCGCCGCACTGCGCGCGGTCCTGACCGGCACCGCGCTGGCACTCACCGCGGCGGCCACCCTGATCAGCGTCTCCCAGGCAGACGTGACCGAGAGTCCCGGCGCGCTCAGACCACTGACCTCCCGCGCGGACACCGGCCCGCTCCGGCTCCGGGAGCAACGGGTGCCGGCCCACGCGCTGAACCGGCTCTCCGCCGCGATGGGCGGTCCGGTCGGCGTCGACGCCGTACTGGAGAACACCGACCGCTCCATGCGGCAGGGCTCCGCCTGCTCCGGCGACGACCGCGCGTCCCTGCCCCTCACACCGGCCGCCGCCCACGCCTACTGCTGGGACCCGGCCGACGCCGCGTCCACGGCCTGGCGCCCGACCGCCGTGACCACCTCCGGCGACGCCGCCGACGACGGCGTCTGGGGCAGGCACCGAGCAGTCCTGACCGGCTGGACCCACAGCACCACCACCGGGCGCCCGACCGAACGCGGCCTCGCCCGCATCGCCTTCGCCGACGCCGACGACCCCGACCACCTCGCCTACCGCTGGGTGCTGCCGGTCGTCCCGGTCCAGGACGGCCGGGACTACCGGGCCCTGACCTCCGGCATCTCCGGCATGGCCTGGTACCGGAACAAGCTGCTGGTCAGCACGTCGGCCGGCGGCGCCGACGCGCTCTACGTCTACGACCTCGACCGCATCCAGCGCACCACGGTCGACGGGCCCGCGGTCGGCCGGGTGCCGGGCGGCTGGTCCGCGGACGGCTACCGCTATGTACTGCCCGCGGTCGGCTCGTACCGCTTCACCTCCGGCCGTTGCACCGCCTCCGGGCCGCCCTGCCCCGGCGCCCTCGCCGTCGACCGGGGCACAGCACCGGACAGCCTGGTCGCCGCGGAGTGGACCGCACCCGGCAGCGACCGGAAGGCCAGGCTGTGGCGGTACGCGTTCAACACGGACAACGCGAGCAACGCGGACAAGACGGCCGGCTCGGGCAGTGTCACCCCGGCCGGCGCGGACGGTACGGGCAGCGTGGAACCCGCACGCGGCGGCCCGCTCGCCACGGACGCCGCGGGGCGGGTGGACGCGGTGGAGGCCTACCGGATCCGGGCGGCCGGGATCCGGGGAGTGCTGTCGTACCGGCACCCCGGAGCGGACGCGTCGTCCTGGTATGTGGGACGACTGCCCGATTCCCGGGACGGACACGGGGGCCTGTGGCGGCTGGACGGCGAGGGGGCGCAGGGCGCCCGCTGCGGCGCGGACGCCTCGCACCACTGCTGGGCGCGGAAAACGGGCTCTCTCTCCTATGGGCAGGAGACGGGAGAGGTGTGGTCGCTCTCGGACCGGATGCTCTTCTCCCTGCCCCTCGCCGCGCTCGACCGCTCGCTGAAGTGACGGGGCGGCGCCGGCCGCCGCGGAGGGTGCGCCGGACGGCGGTGCCCGAGCCGGCCGGCGAGGTGCGCCGCAGCGGGCAGTCGGGCGGTACGGCCCTGTTCCGTCCGGCGTGACCCGGCCGATCGACAGATCAGCCGACGAGATGATTCCCTGGCCCGCATGAGCAGCGTTCCCGTCACCACCTGGTCCCTGGAGCAGACGTCAGCGGCCGACCTTCTGCCCGCCGCCGCCCCCGAGGGTGACGTCCGGATCGTGCGGGCCGAGGTCCCCTCCCCCGAGTTCAGCCGGTTCCTGTACGCCTCGGTCGGCGGCGACATCCGCTGGACCGACCGGCTGGGCTGGACCTACGCCCGGTGGCAGGAGTACCTCGACCGTCCCGGCGTGGAGACCTGGGTCGCCTACGACCGGGGCACTCCCGCGGGCTACGTCGAGCTGGAGCCGCAGGGCGACGGTGCCGTCGAGATCGTCTACTTCGGCCTGATCCCCGCCTTCCGCGGCCGGCGCATCGGCGGTCACCTGCTGGCGTACGGAGCGGCCCGCGCCTGGGACCTGGCCGAGCGGTGGCCCGAGCGGACGCCCACCAAGCGGGTCTGGCTGCACACGTGCAGCAAGGACGGCGAGCACGCGATGGACAACTACCGGCGGCGCGGGTTCCAGTTGTTCGACACCAAGGTGGAGCTGGAGCCCGAGACGGCGACACCGGGGCCGTGGCCCGGCGCATACCCCGCCTGACCTGCCGGGACAAGCCTCCCCGCAGCGCATGTGAGCGACGACACCCTTGTCTCGAATTCCGGGACAAGGGTGTCCGCATGTTGGATAAAGCTGGACTGTGTCCAGATCGCCGTGACACGCTTCCGTCATGTCTGGAACTGGAATTGCCTTGGTGAGTCGGCGGCACGTCGACCTCGGCCGCATGTCCAGCGCCATCTGTCCGGCGAGCTGACGCTTCAGCACAGCCGAGATCCCCCGTACCTGATTTCCCGCCTGCGCGATGACGCGCGACCGCGCCCGTATGCGCATGTGTGCGCAGGTCAGAGCCGCTTTTCGCCTGTCCCGAAGGACGTAGAACCATGGCCGCCAACCCGCCGAACCCCGCCGACTCCGCGCCCCGCCGCAGGGTGAGCCGTCACCGCGGCGAGGGTCAGTGGGCCGCGGGTCACTTCACCCCGCTCAACGGCAACGAGCAGTTCAAGAAGGACGACGACGGTCTCAATGTGCGGACACGCATTGAGACGATCTACTCCAAGCGCGGTTTCGACTCGATCGACCCGAACGACCTGCGCGGCCGGATGCGCTGGTGGGGGCTGTACACCCAGCGCAAGCCCGGGATCGACGGCGGCAAGACGGCGATCCTGGAGCCGGAGGAGCTGGACGACGAGTACTTCATGCTGCGCGTCCGCATCGACGGCGGGCGGCTGACCACCCGGCAGTTGCGGGTCATCGGCGAGATCTCGCAGGAGTTCGCGCGCGGCACCGCCGACATCACCGACCGGCAGAACATCCAGCTGCACTGGATCCGGATCGAGGACGTGCCCGAGATCTGGGAGCGCCTGGAGGCCGTCGGCCTGTCCACCACCGAGGCCTGCGGTGACACCCCCCGCGTGATCCTCGGCTCGCCGGTCGCCGGCATCGCCGCCGACGAGATCATCGACGGCACCCCGGCCATCGAGGAGGCCCACCGCCGGATCATCGGCAACCCGGCGTTCTCGAACCTGCCCCGCAAGTTCAAGACCGCGCTCTCCGGCTCGCCCCTGCTGGACGTGGCCCACGAGATCAACGACGTCGCCTTCGTCGGCGTCCTGCACCCCGAACACGGCCCCGGCTTCGACCTGTGGGTCGGCGGCGGTCTGTCCACGAACCCCAAGATCGGTGTGCGGCTCGGCGCCTGGGTCCCGCTGGAGGAGGTCGCGGACGTCCTCGAGGGCGTCATCTCGATCTTCCGCGACTACGGCTACCGGCGGCTGCGCACCCGCGCCCGGCTGAAGTTCCTGGTCGCCGACTGGGGTGCGGAGAGGTTCCGGCAGGTACTGGAGGACGAGTACCTGAAGCGGAAGCTGGTCGACGGGCCGGCACCCGCGCAGCCGGTGGAGCGCTGGCGCGACCACGTCGGTGTGCACCGGCAGCAGGACGGCCGGTTCTACGTCGGTTTCGCGCCGCGCGTCGGCCGGGTCGACGGCACGCTGCTGGCCAAGATCGCCGAGGTCGCCGAGGCACACGGATCGGGCCGCGTCCGGACCACCGTCGAGCAGAAGATGATCGTGCTCGACGTCGAGGAGTCGCAGGTCGACTCGCTCGTCGCGGGTCTGGAGTCGCTGGACCTCACGGTCAGCCCGTCCCCGTTCCGGCGGGGCACGATGGCCTGCACCGGCATCGAGTTCTGCAAGCTCGCCATCGTCGAGACCAAGGCGCGCGGCATCGCGCTGATCGACGAACTGGAGCGCCGTATGCCGGACTTCGACGAGCCGATCACCATCAACATCAACGGCTGCCCGAACGCCTGCGCCCGGATCCAGGTCGCGGACATCGGCCTCAAGGGCCAGCTGGTCCTGGACGAGGACGGCAACCAGGTCGAGGGCTTCCAGGTGCATCTGGGCGGCGCTCTCGGCCTGGAGCCCGGCTTCGGCCGGAAGGTGCGCGGTCTGAAGGTCACCTCGCAGGAACTGCCCGAGTACGTCGAGCGGGTCCTGAAGCGGTTCCAGGACGAGCGCGAGGACGGCGAGCGGTTCGCCACCTGGGCCGCCCGGGCTTCCGAGGAGGCGCTGTCGTGAGCGAGCGAGCCGCACCTTTCTACTGCCCCTACTGCGGTGACGAGGATCTGCGTCCGAACGAACAGGGTCATGGCGCCTGGGAATGCGGGGCGTGCAACCGCGCATTCCAGCTGAAGTTCCTCGGGCTGCTGGCCCGGGGGCTGCAGCGGGCCGACGACGGAGGGGACGACCGGATATGACCACGGCTCAGGAACAGCAGCGTACGACCGAGGAGTGGAAGGCGCTCGCCGAGCAGGCGGGCCGCGACCTGGAGGACGCCTCCGCCCTGGAGATCCTCAGGTGGGCGGTGGACACCTTCGGCGAGGGGTTCTGCGTCACCTCCTCCATGGAGGACGCTGTCGTCGCCCATCTCGCCTCGCGCGTGGTCGAGGGCGTCGACGTGGTCTTCCTCGACACCGGCTACCACTTCCCGGAGACCATCGGCACCCGGGACGCGGTAGAGGCCGTGATGGACGTCAACCTCATCACCCTCACGCCGAAGCAGACGGTCGCCGAGCAGGACGCCGAGTACGGGCCGAGGCTGCACGACCGCGACCCCGACCTGTGCTGCGCACTGCGCAAGGTGCGGCCCCTGGAAGAGGGCCTCAAGGGCTACCTGGCGTGGGCGACCGGCCTGCGCCGCGACGAGTCCCCCACCCGGGCGAACACCCCGGTCGTCGGCTGGGACGAGAAGCGGCGGAAGGTCAAGGTCTCCCCCATCGCCCGCTGGACGCAGGACGACGTGGACGCGTACATCGCCGAACACGGCGTGCTCACCAATCCCCTGCTGATGGACGGCTACCCCTCCATCGGCTGCGCCCCGTGCACCCGAAGGGTCCTGGAGGGCGAGGACGCGCGCGCCGGCCGCTGGGCGGGCCGCGGCAAGACCGAGTGCGGGCTGCACGGATGACGAACGAATCGATTCAGGAGAACCACGTGACGACCGGAGCCACCGTCTGGCTCACAGGTCTGCCGAGCGCCGGCAAGACCACCATCGCGTACGAGCTGGCGGGCCTGCTGCGGGCCGAGGGCCACCGGGTCGAGGTCCTCGACGGCGACGAGATCCGGGAGTTCATCTCCGCGGGCCTCGGCTTCTCCCGCGAGGACCGGCACACCAACGTGCAGCGCATCGGCTTCGTCGCCGAACTGCTCGCGCGCAACGGTGTCAAAGCACTGGTGCCGGTGATCGCGCCCTACACGGACAGCCGGGACGCGGTGCGCAAACGGCACGAGGAGAACGGCACGCCGTACCTGGAGATCCATGTGGCGACCCCGGTCGCGGTGTGCAGCGAACGTGATGTGAAGGGGCTGTACGCCAAGCAGGCCGCGGGCGAACTGTCCGGGCTCACCGGGGTCGACGACCCGTACCAGGAGCCGGAGGCGCCCGATCTGCGGATCGAGTCGCAGCACCAGACGGTTCAGGAGTCCGCCGCGTCCCTGCACGCGCTGCTGACCGAGAGGGGACTGGCATGACCACGATCGCCAAGGTCGATAACGGCACGGACAGCCCGTACACGCTCTCGCACCTGGACGCGCTGGAGTCCGAGGCGGTGCACATCTTCCGTGAGGTGGCGGGAGAGTTCGAGAACCCGGTGATCCTGTTCTCCGGTGGCAAGGACTCCATCGTCATGCTGCACCTCGCGCTGAAGGCCTTCGCCCCGGCGACGATCCCTTTCTCCCTGCTCCATGTGGACACGGGACACAACTTCCCGGAGGTCCTGGAGTACCGGGACCGTGTGGTCGCCGCACATGGGCTGCGCCTCCATGTGGCCTCCGTCCAGGACTACATCGATCGCGGTGTGCTCAAGGAGCGTCCCGACGGCACCCGCAACCCGCTCCAGACGCTCCCCCTGACGGAGAAGATCCAGAGCGAGAGGTTCGACGCCGTCTTCGGCGGCGGACGCCGGGACGAGGAGAAGGCCCGCGCCAAGGAGCGGGTCTTCTCCCTGCGCGACGAGTTCTCCCAGTGGGATCCGCGCCGCCAGCGCCCCGAGCTGTGGAACCTCTACAACGGACGCCACGCGCCGGGTGAGCACGTCCGTGTCTTCCCGCTGTCCAACTGGACCGAGCTGGACGTCTGGCAGTACATCGCCCGCGAGGGCATCGAGCTGCCGCAGATCTACTTCGCGCACGAGCGCGAGGTGTTCCAGCGGGCCGGCATGTGGCTGACGGCCGGTGAGTGGGGTGGCGCGAAGGACGGCGAGACCGTCGTCAGGCGTCTGGTCCGCTACCGCACCGTCGGCGACATGTCCTGCACGGGCGCCGTCGACTCCGACGCGACCACGCTGGACGCAGTGATCGCCGAGATCGCCGCCTCCCGGCTCACCGAGCGCGGCGCCACCCGCGCCGACGACAAGCTCTCCGAGGCCGCGATGGAAGACCGCAAGCGCGAGGGGTACTTCTAAGCATGACCACGACCACGACCGAGGCGCTCTCGGCCACCACGCTGCTGCGGTTCGCCACCGCCGGCTCCGTCGACGACGGCAAGTCCACCCTCGTCGGGCGGCTGCTGCACGACTCCAAGTCGGTCCTCACCGACCAGCTGGAGGCCGTGGAGCGTGTCTCGGCGAGCCGCGGGCAGGAGGGCCCCGACCTCGCGCTGCTCACCGACGGCCTGCGCGCCGAGCGGGAGCAGGGCATCACGATCGACGTGGCGTACCGCTACTTCGCCACGCCGCGGCGCCGGTTCATCCTGGCCGACACGCCCGGACACGTGCAGTACACCCGCAACATGGTCACCGGCGCCTCGACGGCCGAGCTGACGGTGATCCTGGTCGACGCCCGCAACGGCGTGGTCGAGCAGACCCGCCGGCACGCGGCCATCGCCGCCCTGCTCCGCGTCCCGCACGCCGTCCTCGCCGTCAACAAGATGGACCTGGTCGGGTACGAGGAGAAGGTGTTCGCCGCGATCGCCGAGGAGTTCACGGCGTACGCGATCGAGCTGGGTGTCCCGGAGGTGACCGCGATCCCGATCTCGGCGCTCACCGGTGACAACGTGGTGGAGCCGTCCGCGAACATGGACTGGTACGGCGGTCCGACCGTCCTGGAGCACCTGGAGACGGTCCCGGTCAGCCACGACCTCGCGCACTGCCACGCCCGGCTGCCCGTGCAGTACGTGATCCGGCCGCAGACCGCCGACCACCCGGACTACCGGGGCTACGCGGGCCAGATCGCGGCCGGCACCTTCCGGATCGGCGAGCCGGTCACCGTCCTGCCGTCCGGGCGGACCTCGCGGATCTCCGGCATCGACGTGCTCGGCGAGCCGGTCGACGCCGCGTGGACGACGCAGTCGGTCACGGTGCTGCTGGAGGACGACATCGACGTCTCGCGCGGCGACCTGATCGTGCCGACCGAGGACGCGCCGGCCGTCACACAGGACGTCGAGGCGACCGTCTGCCACGTCGCCGACGCCCCGCTGACCGTCGGCCACCGGGTGCTGCTCAAGCACGGCACCCGCACGGTCAAGGCGATCGTCAAGGACATCCCGTCCCGGCTCACGCTCGCCGACCTGTCCCTGCACCCGCACCCCGGACAGCTCGTCGCCAACGACATCGGCCGCGTGAAGATCCGTACCGCCGAGCCGCTGCCGGTCGACTCCTACGCCGACTCGCGCCGCACCGGCTCCTTCATCCTGATCGACCCGTCCGACGGCACCACACTCACCGCCGGCATGGTCGGCGAGTCGTTCGCGGCCCCCGAGCCGGTCAAGGCCGCGGCCGACGAGGACGGCTGGGACTTCTGAGCATGCAGACGACCGATATCTACTCGACGTTCGCGAAGGAGGGCGGCCGCGTCGGCAGCGGCGCCCTCGGCAGCGGGCAGGGCGGAGTGGCGCGATGTGTGCGCTGACGTACGCGCACCGCTTGCGCGCCCCGTCCCCCCACCCGACGTCCCGGAAGCGACGAAGACCCTTTGCCGAACTCCCGGCCACGACCTGAGAGACCGTGACCGCCGGGCCTCCGAGAGGAACACCTCCCGTGCCTGCTACGAACGCTTTCCGCCGCACCTTCGCGGTGATGGCCGCGCTCCCTCTCCTGACCCTCGCCGCCTGCGGCTACGGGTCCGAGTCCAAGGACGACGACACCGCCAAGGTCGCCGCGGGCGCCGAGAAGACCGATGGGCTCGACAACGTCAGGATCGGCTACTTCGGGAACCTGACCCATGCGACCGCGCTCGTCGGCGTCCGCAAGGGCTTCTTCCAGAAGGAACTGGGCGCCACCGAGGTCAAGCCCGCGATCTTCAACGCCGGCCCCTCCGAGATCGAGGCGCTCAACTCCGGTTCCATCGACATCGGCTGGATCGGCCCGTCCCCGGCCATCAACGGCTACACCAAGTCGAACGGCAAGAGCCTGAAGATCGTCGGAGGTTCGGCGTCCGGTGGTGTGAAGCTGGTCGTGAACCCGAAGAAGATCAAGTCCCTGAAGGACGTCAAGGGCAAGCGGATCGCGACGCCCCAGCTGGGCAACACGCAGGACGTGGCGTTCCTCAACTGGGCCGCCGAGCAGGGCTGGAAGGTCGACGCGCAGAGCGGCAAGGGTGATCTCACGGTCGTCCGCAGCGACAACAAGGTGACTCCGGACGCCTACAGGTCCGGGTCCGTCGACGGCGCCTGGGTGCCGGAGCCGACGGCGTCCAAGCTGGTCGCCCAGGGCGGCAAGGTGCTGCTGGACGAGTCGGCGCTGTGGCCCGGCAAGAAGTTCGTGATCACGAACATCATCGTGTCCCAGAAGTTCCTGAAGGCCCACCCGAAGGCCGTCGAGGCGGTGCTCAGGGCCTCGGTCACGACCAACAAGTGGATCAACGCCAACCCCGCCGAGGCGAAGGCTGCGGCCAACGAGCAGCTGGCGACGGACTCGGGCAAGGCGCTCCCGGCGGACGTCCTGGACCCGGCGTGGAAGTCGATCCAGATCACCGACGACCCGCTGGCCTCCACTCTCGGCACCGAGGCGGCGCACGCGGTCAAGGCCGGCCTGCTGGACAGGCCGAACCTGAAGGGGATCTACGACCTGACGATCCTCAACAAGGTTCTCAAGGCCGCGGGTGAGAGCCCGGTCGACGCCGCCGGTCTCGGCACGAGCTGACCCTGTTCCCGACGAGTACCCAGGAGGTGACGACCATGGCCACGGCCCTCGTCAAGGCCGACCAGTCGGTCGAGTACGCCGCACGCCTCGAGCACGTCTCGAAGTCCTTCGCGACACCGCGCGGGCAGCAGCTCGTACTGGACGACATCAGCCTCGATGTCGCGCCCGGCGAGTTCGTCACCCTCCTGGGGGCCTCGGGCTGCGGCAAGTCCACACTGCTGAACCTGGTGGCGGGTCTTGACCGGCCCACCGCCGGTGCCATCCACACGGACGGCCGCCCGGCCCTGATGTTCCAGGAACACGCCCTGTTCCCGTGGCTGACCGCGGGCAAGAACATAGAACTCGCGCTGAAGCTGCGAGGGGTTCCCAAGCCCGAGCGGCGCTCCAAGGCCGAGGAACTGCTCGAACTCGTCCGGCTGAAGGGCGCGTACGGCAAGCGGGTGCACGAGCTGTCCGGTGGTATGCGCCAGCGGGTGGCACTGGCCCGCGCGCTGGCGCAGGAGAGCAGCCTGCTGCTGATGGACGAGCCGTTCGCCGCGCTCGACGCCATCACCCGGGACGTGCTGCACGACGAGCTGACCCGCATCTGGGCGGAGACCGGCGTGTCCGTGCTGTTCGTGACGCACAACGTGCGCGAGGCGGTGCGGCTCGCCCAGCGGGTCGTCCTGCTCTCCTCCCGTCCGGGCCGGGTGGCCCGGACGTGGGAGGTCGACATTCCGCAGCCGCGCCGTATCGAGGACGCGCCCGTGGCGGAACTGTCCGTCGAGATCACCGAAGTTCTGCGTGGGGAGATCCGCCGTCATGGCCAGCACTGAGACGACACCGGTCAAGGACGCCGGGAGCGTCGAGGCGGGCCTCGACGCGCTGGAGACCTCGGCCACGAGCCGCCCCTCCCTGCGCCGGACCTTCCTCGACAAGATCCTGCCGCCGATCCTCGCGATCGCCGTGGTCCTGGCGGTCTGGCAGGGCCTGATCACTCTGAAGATCGCCGACGATCCGACCAAGCTGCCGTCGCCGTCGGCGGTGTGGCAGGCGATCCGGAACGACTGGCTCCAGGGCAAGCTGCTCGACTACATCTGGACCAGCGTCTCGCGCGGTCTGCTGGGCTTCTTCTTCGCGCTGCTGATCGGAACCCCGCTGGGCCTCGTGGTGGCGCGGGTGAAGTTCGTGCGGGCGGCCATCGGCCCGATCCTGTCCGGTCTGCAGTCGCTGCCGTCGGTGGCGTGGGTGCCGCCGGCGCTGATCTGGCTGGGCCTGAACAACAAGATGATGTACGCGGTGATCCTGCTCGGCGCCGTGCCGTCCATCGCCAACGGCCTGGTCTCCGGGGTCGACCAGGTGCCGCCGCTGTTCCTGCGGGCGGGCCGGACGATGGGCGCGACGGGGTTGCGGGGCATCTGGCACGTCACCCTGCCCGCGGCCCTGCCCGGCTATGTGGCGGGACTGAAGCAGGGCTGGGCGTTCTCCTGGCGGTCGCTGATGGCCGCGGAGATCATCGCGAGCTTCCCCGACCTGGGCGTGGGCCTCGGCCAGTTGCTGGAGAACGCCCGCACCGCCAGCGACATGGCCATGGTGTTCGAGGCCATCCTGCTCATCCTGTTCGTCGGCATCGCCATCGACCTGCTGATCTTCAGTCCGCTGGAGCGGTGGGTGCTGCGCACCCGCGGCCTGCTGGTGAAGAGCTGATCCGCCATGCGTACCGGACCCGTCCTCCTCGTCATCGCACACGGCAGCCGTGACCCGCGGCACGCCGCGACCGTGCACGCCCTGGTGGAGCGGGTACGGTCGCTGCGGCCGGGGCTGCGCGTGGAGACGGGTTTCCTGGACTTCAACGTCCCCTCGGCGCAGGGGGTGCTGGAGTCGCTGGCCGCGGAGGGCGTGCGCGATGTCGTCGCCCTGCCGCTGCTGCTGACCCGGGCGTTCCACGCCAAGGCCGACATCCCGGCCGTGCTGCGGCAGGCCCCGGCGCGGCTGCGGATCCGGCAGGCGGACGTGCTCGGCCCGTCCCCGCTGCTGCTCTCGGCGCTCGAACGGCGCCTGTACGAGGCGGGGCTGGCGCCCCGCGACAAGTCCTCGACCGGGGTCGTGCTGGCCTCGGCGGGGTCCACCGACCCGGAGGCGAGCGCGGTGATCGCCGACATCGCGCGGGAGTGGTGGCACACCGGTTGGTGCGCCGTGCGGCCCGCGTTCGCCTCCGCGTCCCTTCCGCGCACCGAGGACGCCGTGCGTGAGCTGCGCGCCCTCGGCTGTGAGCGGGTCGCCGTCGCGCCGTACGTCCTGGCCCCCGGCTTCCTCCCGGACCGCATCGCGCGCGGCGCCGCCGCGGCGGACGTGCTGGCGGACGTGCTGGGCCCGGCGCCGGAGGTGGCGCGGGTGCTGCTGGAACGCTACGACCGGGCCCGCCGGCCGGCCCTCGCCGCACTCGGCGCCTGACCACTGCCCGGCCGGCCCGGGCGGGTCACAGGCCGAGGGCGTTCGTGAGGTACTGGGTGAAGGTGAGGCTGCCGGTTCCGGCCGCCGCCGTGATCGCGACGTTCTCCAGCGCGGAACGGATCCGGCCCCGGTTCGGCGGCAGACCGTCCTCGGCGGAGAGCGCCAACTCGCGCTGGATCACCTCGCCCTGGCCGACCAGCGCCGGGTACTCGGCGTGCAGGGTCGCGGTGAGCCGGTCGGCGACCTCCATGAGGGTCTCCAGGTCCAGTGCGTTGTTGTCGCCGTAGCCGACCGGTCCGTGGGCGGGTCCGAAGTTGTACGTGCTCATGTGCTGTCCTCGCTTCTGGCCCTCAGGGGGCTAGTGGTCCTCGCGGGGCTTCCGGTCCTCGGCGACCGGCCGTTCCGGGCGGCCGTCGGGGGGCCGGGACTCCGCGGGTTCGATGCGGGCGGTCCGGGACCGCTGACGTTACCGATGCCGGCGGTGCGTGTACGGAGGATCGGAACGGCTTGGCCGTACGGGTGACGGCGGGTCGGGGTGCGGTCGGCTCTCCTGCGTGGCCGCCCGCCTGCGCCGGTGGCGTCGGCGCCGACTGGGCCGAAAACAGCCACTCTTCCGGGTGATCGGTGTGCGTTGACCGGGCGCCGGCCGCCGCCGGGGGGGTGATCGATGCGCCCGTGCGTGGGCCATGGCGTGCCCGTCTCCTTCGTCCGTCCGTTCCGCTTCGGCCGTTGCGCGCGCTCCCAGCCTAGGAACAGCGTGCTGGATTCCTCGCGGAGTTCGGTGAGCCGGGCCATGCGGGGGCGGGCACGTGATAACGGACACCGCGGTCCGGCGCTCCCCTGTGGCGTCGGACCGCGGTGGCTCTTCGTTCTGCGCCGGTCACCGCCCGCGTGTCACACCTGTGTTGGCACTCTCGTGCCGGAGGGGCGGTTATCGGCCAATCCGGCCTCCGGTTTCCCGACGCGTGTCCCTTCGCCGGGAGTTGACGCGGGCAGGAGGTCGAACCGTCCGGCTGATCCGCCTCGGGCGGTCCGCCCCCCGGGGGTCACTCCGCCGTGGACGTCAGCTCGGCCAGCTTGACCACGGTGTTCCAGTTCCGGCTCGTGGCGGTCAGGCCCTTGGTGATCCGCGG
Source organism: Streptomyces sp. NPDC048514 (assembly GCF_043199955.1). Classification (NCBI taxonomy): domain Bacteria; kingdom Bacillati; phylum Actinomycetota; class Actinomycetes; order Kitasatosporales; family Streptomycetaceae; genus Streptomyces; species Streptomyces sp. NPDC048514. The sequence goes on from NZ_JBICWT010000009.1 coordinate 304,723, forward strand.
CCGGGCCAGCGCGTCGGCGAGCCTGGAGCGGCCCACGCCGTCGGGGGCGTACAGGTACAGGCAGCGGTCGCCGAGCCGGAACTCCTCGGGGAGGTGGGCGGCCTGGTCGAGTTCCGCGAACCGGTCCGGGGTGACGGCGGCGGAGAAGTAGGTGACGTGCAGCTGCCTGCCCTCCAGGCCGGCGGCCGGGAAGGGGCATGCGTCGACGACCGACTTCAGGTAGGCGTGGTCGCGCACCAGCACCTCGACCGGGAAGCCGAAGCGCTCCTCGATCGCCCGCGCCAGCTCCGCCGCCAGTGATTCCGCATCGCCGTCGTCGGTGGTGAACACGGCCTGGCCGCTCTGCAGATGGGTGCGGACACCGGTGTGGCCGAGGCCGGTCATGAGCGTGCGCAGTTCGGCCATGGGGAGCCTCTTGCCCCCGCCGACGTTGATTCCGCGCAGCAGCGCCGCATAGGTCGTCATCCGGCCACGATAGAACGGCCGTCGTGCCCCGTGGGGGCGGGCACGACGGCCGGGGCCGGCAGCGCCGGCTGCGCGAAACTCTGGCCGATGACCGGCCCGTGGATCAACTCCTACACGCAGCTGTGACTTGTTCAACAAGGCTCTGTAATCACAAAGGTGATCTCTGTCGGCGGATCGGACACGGCCGGCGCGGAAGCGGCGGCGCCGACACGGCCCATCGGATACCGGAGTGCCGGCGTCGACGGTCGGTCGCGGCGCATCGGATGCGGCGCGCGTCCCTGAGTCCCGTCCCGGAGAACCGCCGATAGATGTAAGGGCCCACCGTCCTCCGCAGTGGGGAGCGGCGCCCGCCGCACCTCACCGGGCAGCACGACGAGGCGTGCCGGTCCGGCCCATAGCGTCGAGGGAGCAAGCACAGACGTGGCGGCAGGGGGCCGTCACCGCACACGAGGGGGAGCGCCCGTCATGGGGAAGACACAGGTGCGGGGGCTGGCCGCCCGCGCCGGCGGCTGGAGCGCCCGGCACCGCTGGGCGGCCGTCGGCATATGGGTGCTGTTCGTGGTCCTGGCGATGGGCCTCGGCTCGGCGGCGGGCCGGGTCGACGTGGACGAGAGCGACCAGCTCAAGGGCGAGACCCGCACCGCGGCACGGATCATCGACGACGCGGGGATCGAGGAGCCGGCCGCGGAGACCGTCCTGATCCAGGCGGGGAACGGCGGCGCCGTCAAGGCCACGAGCGCCGAGTTCCGCGCCGCCGTCGCGGACGTCGTCGCGGCTGTCGACGGTACCGGCGAGGTCACCGGCGTGACCTCGCCGTACGACAGCCACACCGTCTCCCGGGACGGCCGCAGCGCGTTGGTGCGGTTCGATCTGCGCGGTGACGCGGAGACGGCCGCCGACCGGATCGAGCCGGTACTGAAGGCCGTCGCGGGGGTGCAGAAGCAGCACGGCGGCCTGCGGATCGAGGAGATCGGCGGCGCCAGCATGCAGAAGCAGTACAAGGACGCCTTCGGGAACGACTTCCAGCAGGCCGAGTACTCGGCCGTGCCGGTGGCCCTGGGCATCCTGCTGATCGCCTTCGGGGCGCTGGTGGCCGCGCTGCTTCCGGTGGCCCTCGCGATCACCGCGATCATGGCGACGATGGGCCTGATGGGCCTGGTCAGTCATCTGCAGCCGATGAGCGACACCGCCAACTCCGTGATGCTGCTGGTCGGTATGGCCGTCGGTGTCGACTACTGCCTGTTCTACCTGCGCCGTGAGCGTGAGGAGCGGGAGGCCGGGCGGGACGCGGCAACCGCGCTCAGGATCGCCGCCGCCACCAGTGGCCGGGCGATCGTAGTCTCCGGCGTCACCGTGTGCGTGGCGATGGCGGGCATGCTGTTCACCGGGCTCGCCGAGTTCGAGGCGATGGGTCTGGCCTCGCTGATGGTGGTCGCGGTCGCCATGGTCGGGTCCGTGACGGTCCTGCCCGCGCTCCTGTCGCTGCTCGGCGAGCGGGTCGAGAAGGGACGCCTGCCGTTCCTCGGGCGCCGGCGCCGGCAGCACCGCACGGACGACGGGAGCCGGTTCTGGACCGCCGTGCTGCGGGGGGTGCTCGCCAAGCCGCTGGTCTCGGTCGCCGTCGCGGGCGGCACGCTGCTCGCGATCGCCGCGCCGGCGCTCGGCATGAAGACCCAGCAGCTCACCCTCGACCAGGAGTTCGGCGACTCGCTGCCGATCGTGCAGACCTACAACCGCATCAACGACGCCTTCCCGGGCGGCAGCGAGCCGGCGCAGGTCGTGGTCAAGGCCAAGGACATCAACGCGCCCGAAGTGCGCCGCGCACTCGCCGACTTCAAGAAGCAGGCGATCGCGTCGGGCGCCTCGCGCGGCCCCGTCGACATCAAGCTGCACGACGCGCAGAACGTGGCCCTGGTCTCCGTGCCGCTGGTCGGCGGCTCCGACATGGACCGGGCGACGCGGAACCTGGAGAAGCTGCGCGACGAGGTGCGGCCCGCCACGCTCGGCAAGGTCGACGGGGTGCAGGCGCCCGTGACCGGGCAGGTCGCGGGCAACCACGACTTCAACGACCAGCTGATGGGCTCGGTCGTGCCGGTCTTCGCCTTCGTGGTCGTCTTCGCCTTCCTGCTGATGCTGCTGTCGTTCCGCTCGCTGACCATCGCGATCACGTCGATCGTGCTCAACCTGCTCTCGGTGGCCGCCGCCTACGGCATTCTGGTCGCGGTCTTCCAGCACGGCTGGGGTGCCTCGCTGGTGGGCGCGGAGGGGGTCGGCGCGATCGTGACCTGGCTGCCGCTGTTCCTCTTCGTCATCCTGTTCGGACTGTCCATGGACTACCACGTGTTCGTGGTCTCCCGGATCCGCGAGGCCCGGCTGCGCGGCCGCGACACGAAGGACGCGATCCGGCACGGCGTGGTCACCACGGCCGGTGTCGTCACCAGCGCGGCGGTCATCATGGTCGCCGTCTTCGCGATCTTCGGCACGCTGTCCATGCAGTCCATGAAGCAGATGGGCGTGGGCCTGGCGGCCGCCGTCCTCATCGACGCGACGGTCATCCGCGGGGTGCTGTTGCCGGCGGTGATGGCGCTGCTCGGCGAGCGCAACTGGTACCTCCCCCGGTGGCTGCACCGGCTGCCGGACCTCACCCATGACGAGGTGCCCGAGGCGATCGCACGGCCGGTGCGCGAGGAGGGCGAGCGGCTGACGGTCTGAGCCCGCCCGCCGCCACCGGGCCCGCCCGTTCCTCCGGGAACCGGCGGGCCCGCTCCGTCCCCCGTCCGCGCGGACCCGGCACGACGGTGCTCGCGCAGCGGTCCGCGAGTGGCGCGGTGCGGGCCCCGTACGAGGTGCTCGCGCGGGGCCCGCCGGTGGCCCGGCACCGGTGGCGAACCACCCGGTGCCCCCTACTTCCCGCGGTGTGCGGGCAGTTCGGCCTCGATGAGGTCCGCCGCCCGCCGGGTGCCGCCCTCCTGGGCCATCTCCGCCTGGATCTCCTTCAGCCGGCGGGCGGTCTCCGGGTCGTCCACCAGGGCGAGCGCGGCCTCTCGGAGACGGTCGGCGGTGGCCTCCTCGGTGGCCAGCTGCCGGGCGACGCCGAGTGCCTGGAGCATGTCGGCGTTGCCGAACTGGTCGACGGCCTGCGGTACGGCGATCATCGGCGTGGCCGTGGCCAGTCCCTCCTGGCTGCCGCCGGCGCCGGCGTGGGTGACGAACAGGTCGGCCTGCCGGAGGATCGCCAGCTGCGGTACCCAGTGGTGCACTTCGGCGTTCGCCGGCAGCTCCCCCAGCTCGGCGGGGTCGACCTGGCCGCCGATCTGGAGGACCAGGTGCCAGCCGGGCAGGTCCCCGAAGGCGCGCAGGCACTCACGGTAGAAGCCGGGCTGTTTGGTGAAGGTGGAGCCGAGGGACACCAGGACGACCTTCGCGGCGCCGGCGGGGCGCTGCCAGTCGCCCTGCTCGGCCCGGTCGCCCTGACAGGCGCCGACGAAGGAGTGGACGCGTTCGTCGACCCGGTCGGCCTGCGGCTGGAGGGCCCTGGGGATGAGTACCAGCGAGCGGGACGGTCGGCCGACGAAGGAGTCCGGGTGCTCGGTGATCCCGTTCTCCGCCAGCCACGCCTCGAACCGGGCGTAGTAGGCCCGTCCGCGTTCGGTCTTCCTGGGCTCGGCCCACATCGGCTCGGCGACCTCCTTCTCGTAGCCCTCCCAGGCGACGAGGTTGGGTGACAGGGAGATGGCCGGGACGCCCCAGCGGTGGGCGAGGACACGGGCCGGGTAGGAGGTGATGTCGTGCAGGACGAGGTCGGGTTCGTCGCCGGCGTAGGCCTCGATCAGCTGCGGGAGCGCCTGGATCGCGTCGGCCAGGAACGGCTCCACGTTGTCGAGCAGGGTGCTGCCCCAGGCCTCGGGGTCGGCGTCGGGACCGGGCAGCGTGGAGGTGTAACGCACCGGCCGGGCCCCGGTGGCGGCCACCTTGTCGGCCAACGCGGGCGGGATGGCGTAGGTGACCCGGTGCCCGCGGGCGACGAGCTCCCGGATCACCTCCAGGCTCGGGTTCACATGGCCGTGGGCGGCGACGGAGAACATGGCGATGTGGGCAGGTGCGGTCGTGATGGCGGTCATGACCACGACGTTAGACAAGACGAACCGTCTCGTCTAATCATTTTCCCGTCCGGGCGCGCACCCTCGCCACGGTCCGCGTCAGCGCTGGTACCGGGCCAGCACGAGGTTGCCGTCCTTCTCCAGACGGCTGCGCAGCTCGCCGAGGCCGATCGCGCCGCTGTAGTACTCCTGGTAGGCCGGGGTGGCCACCTTGTCCTTCCATTCCGCGTAGCCGCGGACGGACTGGGCGGGCGCCGGGCGGAGCCGGGCCGCGAGGGCGGTGCCGGTCGCCCAGCCGTTCTCCGTGGTGTGCAGGGCGGGATCCCGCAGCGCCTCCGTGCCGGTGGGCAGCATCCAGTCGCCGAGCGCGAGGCGGACCATGTTCGGCGGCCGCAGCAGGAAGTCGATGAACGCGGCCGCCTCCTTCTTGTGCGGGCAGTCGGCGGCCACGGACAGGGTCTGCGGGCTGACACCCTGGGCGAGTCCGCCGGCACCCGCCGGGGCGGGCAGCACCTGCCAGCGGAACCCCTCGGGGGCCTGCTGCACGATCTGCTGGCGGTAGGAGAAGCCCAGCGGGACCATCGCGTACCGGCCGGCGAAGAAGCCGGGCAGGGTGTCGGAGCCGCCGCTGCCGAGCGTCGAGGCGGGGGCGCTGTGATCGACGGCCACCTGGTCGTGGACGGTGCGCGGCACGACCGCGTCACCGGCCGAGAAGCGCACCCGGACCTTGCCGTCCGCGCCCCGGTGGAAGAGCCGGCCGCCCGCCGACAGCGAGAGGTTGAGCGTGACGGAGACCGGTTCCTTGAGCGGCCAGGCCACGCCGTACCTGCCGGGCCCGCTGAGCCTCTTGGTGGCCTGCCGGAACTCCGCCCAGCTCCACGGGTGTTCCGGCGTCGGTATGCGCACCCCCGCGGCCCGCAGCCGGGTGGAGTCGGCGATCAGCACCCGGGGCTCCTGGAGGAACGGCACGCCGTAGACGCCGCGCCCGAAGGTGACGGAGTCCCAGCTGCCGCGCGGGATGTCGGCCCTGAGCCGGGCGGACAGCAGGCCGGTCAGGTCGGCGAGGTAGCCGCCGTGGGCGAAGTCGGCGAGGTCGTCGGAGGCGTCGTGGATGACGTCCGGTGCCTCGCCGCCCTCGAAGGAGGTGAGCAGCTGGTCGTGCACGCTGTCCCAACCACCCTGGACGTACTCGACCTTGACGCGCGGGTGGGTCGCGTTCCACTCCTCGACCAGATCCTTGTTGGCGGCGACGGACTCCTGCTGCCAGGCCAGGGACTGGAAGCGCAGGGTGATCGGGCCGTCGCGGTGGCCCGGGGAGGAGCAGCCAGCGAGGAGCAGCAGGAGCACCACGAGCGCCTTGCCCGGCATCCGCATCAGCTCTTCACCGCCCCGGCGAGCAGGCCGCTCGTGATCCGCCGTTGCAGGAGAGCGAACAGGGCCACGGAGGGCAGCGTGGCCAGGAACGCGGCCGCGGCCAGCGGGCCGAGGTCGGCCACTCCCTCCGCGCCGATGAAGTGCGTGAGGACGACCGGGACGGTCTGCTTCCCGGGACTCTTGAGCAGCACCAGCGCGAAGAAGAACTCGTTCCACGCGGTGACGAACGCGAACAGCGCCGTCGCCGCGATGCCCGGCGCGAGCAGCGGCGCGGTCACCGACACGAGGGTCCTGAGCCGGCCCGCGCCGTCGACGGCCGCCGCCTCCTCCAGTTCGGCGGGCACCGCCCGGACGTGGCCGACGAGCATCCACAGCGCGAAGGGCAGCGCCCACACCACGTACACGAGCACCAGTCCGGTCAGGGAGTCGACCAGCCGCAGGTGCTTCAGCACCAGGAAGAGCGGGATGATCACCAGCACGAACGGGAACGCCTGGCTGACCACCACCCATCCCGTGGCGGCGCGGGCCAGCCGGGTGCGCCGCCGGGCCATGACGTACGCCATCGGCGTCGCGACGAGTACGGCGACGAGGGCGGTGGCGAGCGCCACGAGCAGGGAGTTGAGGGCGGCGTGCGCCAGCGGCTGCTCGGCGAAGGCCTGCCGGACGTTGTCCAGGGTGGGGTGGCGCGGGATCCAGGACGGGTGCAGAGCGCCCAGCTCGCGCGGGGATTTCAGTGCGGTGGACAGCAGCCAGAGGAACGGGAAGGCGAGGAAGAGGAGGTAGGCGAGGAGTGCGGCGTACTGGCCGGCGCGGGTCCGGCGGCTGATCCTCATGCCTGCCCGCCGCCGCGCAGCCGGCCGGCCAGGAAGACCGCGAGCAGGACGGAGACCACCGCGACCAGCACGCAGCCCATGGCCGCCGCGTAGCCGAACTGGCCGTATCGGAAGGCCTCCTCGTAGGCGAAGAGCATGGGCAGCCGGGTTCTGCCGCCGGGTCCGCCGTTGGTGAGGACGTAGACCAGGGCGAAGGCGTTGAGGTTCCAGATCAGATTGAGCGCGGTGATGGCGAGGGCCACCGGTCTGAGCGCGGGCCAGGTGACCGCGCGGAAGCGGCGCCAGGCGCCCGCGCCGTCCACCGCGGCCGCCTCCTGGAGTTCGCGCGGGACGTTCTGCAGACCGGCGAGCAGGGCGACCGTGGTCTGCGGCAGCCCCGCCCAGACGCCTACGACGATCACTGCGGGCAGCGCCGTGGCCAGCCCGCTCAGCCAGTCCCTGCCGTCTCCCAGGCCGAGGTCGCGCAGGGTCTCGTCGAGCACGCCCGCGTCCGGGTTGTAGACGAGCCGCCACATGATGCCGACGACGACCTCGGGCATCGCCCAGGGGACGATCGCGAGGGCGCGGGCGAGTCCCCGCAGGCGCAGATCCTGGGCGAGCAGCAGGGCGAGGCCGAGCGCCAGCAGGAACTGGGGCACGGTGACGCCGACCGCCCAGACGAGTCCGATTCGGAACGACTCCCAGAAGAGGGTGTCGTGCAGCAGGTCGCGGAAGTTGAGGGCCCCGATCCACCGGGTGGGTGCCGTCCGGCCGGACTGGGCGTCGGTGAACGCGAGCAGGACGCCGTAGAGCAGCGGGCCGACACTGAGCACCAGGATCGGGAGGAGGGCGGGCAGGACCAGGAACCAGGTTCCGCGGTCGGCCCTTCGCCGGCGGACGGGTCGCCGCGCGTCGGCCACTGCTGTCACGGAATCAGCCCCCTCGGTTGGCGTGTTCATGGTCGTAAAGGCCCGCTACCTCGTCAAGGGACCGCGCACACCGAGCGACCTGTGCGAATGCGAGACTGACCGGGAACGGCCCGCATCCGGCTCACGCCGGTGGGCCCTCGGTCGGCACGCGAAGACGGCACGGAGGCACGAGGATGGACGAGGCACGGGCGCGGGACGTACTGGCCGCCGCGGGAGTGCTGCCGGGCCCGGCCGGGGCCGCGCGGCTCCTCGCCCTCGGTGAGAACGCGGTGTTCGCCGCCGGTGACCTGGTGGTGAAGGTGGGCCGCGGCGCCGAACTGCTGGAGCGGGCCGGGCGCGAGCTGGACATCGCCGGCTGGCTGGCCGCGGCGGACGTGCCCGCGGTGCGGGCGGCGGAGCCGAGGCCACGGCTGGTCCTGGGACACCCGGTGACCGTGTGGCACCGGCTGCCCGATCCGGTACGGCCGGCCGAGCCACGGGATCTGGCGCTGCTGCTGCGGATCGTGCACGAACTCCCCTCCCCCGGCTTCGCGTTGCCGCCTCGCGAGCTGCTGAGCGGCGTGGAGCGCTGGCTGCGGCTCGCGGGCGACGCGATCGACCCGGCGGACGCGGCATATCTGCGCGCGCGCCGGGACGGATTCGCGGCGGCCGCGGCGGCACTGGCCCCGCGTCTGACGCCCGGGCCGATCCACGGCGACGCGCTGCCCCGCAACGTGCACATCGGCCCGGACGGCCCGGTCCTGGTCGATCTGGAGACCTTCTCCGCCGACCTGCGCGAGCACGACCTGGTGGTCATGGCCCTGTCCCGGGACCGGTACGGGCTGCCGGCCGAGGCGTACGACGCGTTCACCGAGGCGTACGGGTGGGACGTGCGGGAGTGGGAGGGCTGTGCGGTGCTGCGGGGCGCCCGGGAGACGGCCAGCTGTGCGTGGGTGGCTCAGCACGCGCCGGCCAACCCCAAGGCACTTGCCGAGTTCCGCCGGCGGGTGGCGTCCCTGCGCGACGAGGACGCGACGGTGCGCTGGTATCCGTTCTGAAGTGCTGAAGTGCCGAGGTCGTGAGGTGCCGAGGTCGTGAGGTGCCGAGGCCGTGAGGTGCCGAGGCCGTGAGGTGCCGAGGTGCTGAGCCGGTGCCGGCCCGGTCAGACCCGCTCGCCCGCCGGCTCCCGCAGCGGCCACGCCCCGTCCACCACCGCGTCCGTCTCCCCCTTGCGGCGCAGGAAGGCCTGGAAGTCCGCCGCCCAGGCGGCGTACCACTCGATCTGGCAGCGGTGGAGTTCGGCGGCGCCCAGGGACGCGATCTTCGGGTGGCGGCCGGCTATCGCGGCGGCCAGTCGGGCCGCGGCGAGGGCGTCCGCCGTGGCGTCGTGGGCCGCGTCGAGGGCTATTCCGTACTCCGTGCAGACCGCCTCCAGATTCCGCTTGCCGCGGCGGTAGCGGTCGACCCAGCGGTCGACGGTGTAGGGGTCGATCACCGGGGCGGGGTCGCGGCCGCCGAGCCGGTCGGAGAGGGACGGCAGGCCGTATCTGCGCAGTTCCGCGGAGAGCAGGGTGAGGTCGAAGGCCGCGTTGTAGGCGACGACGGGGACGCCCGCCTGCCAGTAGGAGACGAGCACGCCGGCGATGGCGTCGGCCACCTGGTCGGCGGGGCGGCCCTCGGCCGTCGCGCGTTCGTTGCTGATGCCGTGCACCGCGACCGCGTCGGCGGGGATCTCCACGCCCGGATCGGCCAGCCACTCCCGGCGTCCCAACGGCTCACCGGCCCTGACCTCGATCACCGCACCCGTCACGATGCGCGACTCTCGCGGATCGGTCCCGGTCGTCTCCAGGTCGAAGCCGATCAGCAGCTCCCGGTGCCAGCCCATGGGCGGCCCCCCTTCTTGTGGTGCTTTCCCCCAGTGGCTCCACCATCGCACGCGGCACTGACAATCCGGGGAGCACCTTCCGCTTGCCGGTGCGGACGGCTCAGGACACCGGACGCGAATCCGCCCAGGCCAGCTCGAACTCCTCGCGATATGTCGGAAACAGCCCATTGCCGACCACATCGTGCGACTTGACCAGCCGGCTTCCGTTGCGCAGCACCAGCACCGGCGACTCCATCCCCCGCGCCCCGCGCAGATAGGACTGCACCACCGCGATGCCGTCGGCACCGTCACCGTCCACCAGGTAGGCGGTGAAGCGCGGCGTCTCGTCGTACACCTGGATCTCGAAGGCGCCCGGGTCGCGCAGCCGGGACCGCACCCGGCGCATGTGCAGGATGCTCATCTCCACGGACCGGCTCAGTTCGCCCCGCTTCATACCCAGTTCGCGCTCGCGGCGCTTGACCGAGCTGGAGGCCGGGTTCAGGAAGAGCAGCCGCACCCGGCAGCCGGACTCGGCGAGCCGGACCAGCCGGCGCCCGGAGAAGTTCTGCACCAGCAGGTTGAGCCCGATCCCGATGGCGTCGAGGCGACGGGCGCCGTCGAAGATGTCCTCGGCGGGGAACTGGCGCAGCAGCCGCACCCGGTCGGGGTGGACGGCCACGACGTCGGCGTACCGGTCGCCGACCAGGTTCTCGACCGCGTCCACGGGCAGTCGTCGCGCGGAGGGCACGTCACCACCCGCGCCGAGCATCTCCAGCAGCCGCGCCGAGGCGCGCTCGGCCTGGCTCAGCACCGCCTCCGACAGGGCGCGGTTGCGGGAGACGACGTTGCGGGTCACCTCCAGCTCGTCCAGGGCGAGTTCGAGGTCGCGACGCTCGTCGAAGTAGGGCTCGAAGCACGGCCAGTGCTGCACCACCAGCTCACGCAGCTGGGGCAGGGTGAGGAAGCTGACCACGTTGTCGTCCGCCGGGTCGAGCAAGTAGCCCTTGCGGCGGCTGACCTCACGGACGGCGACCGCGCGCTGCACCCACTCCTGCCCGGCGGGCCCGGCAGCGGCCACCACCCATTCGTCGCCGTGGACGGGCTCGTAGATCGGCCGCAGCACGGCGGCCACGACGGCGCGCAACCGCTGCTCGACGAGGTTCAGCCAGATGTAGGCCCGGCCCGCCCGCTGGGCGCGGGTGCGCACCTCACGCCAGTCGCCGGCGTCCCAGTCCAGATCCGGCCCGATGGACCCCGCGTCCATCGGACGCGCCAGGGACACCGCGCCGGGCGGGACGTCTGCGGAGCCCCCCTCGTGACCCTCGTCACCAGGGGGCAGCTCCAGCCCTCCCGAGCCCACCCGTGCACCGCCTTCCGCTCCCCCGGGCCTTCCCCGTCTCAACGATCAAGGAAGGGTACTCCGCGAGCGGGCGGCGATACAGCCGGATGGACAGGTCGGTTTCTCCCGTGCTTTGCTCAACTACGCGGCTCCCAATGGCCGTTCTGCCATGCCAGGTCACTCGGAGTGAGCGGATTCATAGCCGTGACGTCCCGCGGTGCGATGGCGAAGCCCTGCCAGTGCACGGGCATGGGCTGCTGGTCCTCGTCCCGGGCGATGTGGTGGAAGCCGACGTTCATCCAGACCACGGGGTGGGTGAGGGTCTGGCCGCCGACCCACTTGTCGACGGAAGTGGGACGGCCGCGCCCGCACGACGGGTTGTTGCTGGCGAACAGCTCGCACTTGTCGTACTGGGTGACGTACAGGTCGTGCTTGGTGAAGGCGCGGCCGAGGTATTTGGTGGTGGGGCCGGGGACGATCTCGTACGAACGGGCGTGCCCGTCCTTGTTCTTGCCCGTCGCGCTGACCACCCGCCACCAGCGGTAGGTCTTGAGGTCGCCGGCGAGTTCCTTGGTGATCCTGGTGCGCGTGGTCTTCGTCGTCGGGCCCTCCTGCCGGCGGGCGGGCGCGCTGACCGCCGAGTCGTACTGCTCGACCTTGGACCCGGAGGAGCCGTCGAGGCCGAAGTCGAGCCGCCAGAAGACGTTGTGGCTGTGACTGGTGGAGTAGTCCTTGGCCCCCTTGCCGATCGGCCAGCCCCGCCCGTCGCCCGCGTTGTAGTCGCCCCAGGAGAGGCTGCCGGTCGCACCGACGTTCATGTCGACGGTGCCGTCGTCCTGGAAGCGCCACTCGGTGATGTACTCGTACCAGCCCACCTGGTTGACCGTGTAGACGAGGAAGTCCTTGCCCTGGGCCTGGTAGAGCCTGTTCGAGCCGTAGTCCTGCATACGGTAGGCGTGGCCGCGGGAGCGCGTCGTCGTGCACAGGCCCTTGACGTCGGGGTGCGCGGGGTCGAAGGCGTCGGGGACCTTGACGGTCTTGATGGTGCCGCCGGGACACTCGCCGGGCGCCAGGTTCATCAGCCCCTGCGCGAAGTTCTGCCCCGTCAGGTCGTCGTACTCGTGTTTGCCGTCGTCGTAGGGGACGTGGATCTGGCCGAGCCGGGCGCTGTTGAGGACCTTGATCGGCTTGGTCTCGCCCTTGGGCTGGTAGGAGATCTTCTCCAGGACCAGCCCGGCCCTGCCGTCGTAGCGCCAGCACATGCGCCAGGTGGTGCCGGTGGAGAGCTTCTGCTCGATCCGGTAGGCGGCGCTGCAGTCGGCCGCGGCCGCCGCGGTGCTCTTCGGACCGGCCGGTGCCGCGGTGGCCGCCGCGCCGGCGGTCGTGGTGCCGGCGGTCAGCGCGGCCAGGGCCAGTCCGACGGCCGCTCCCCGGCGGGCACGGCTGATGGAGTGTTCGGGCATGACGAGGTGACTCCCTTGCAGGGGTGCAGGTGTGAGAGGACTCCGGTCAGCGGCGGTCGAGCGTGGCGACGCGGTGCGCGCTCAGGTCGACCACCAGCGACATGGTGTCGATCCAGGGCCCGTTCTTGACCTTGGTGAACAGCCGGACGCACCGGTGCACGCCGCACTGGTCGAGGGCTGCGGGCTGGGCGCCCGGAGCGGCCCGGTAGACGCCGCCGCTCAGCAGCAGCTGGTCCGGTGAGGAGAGTTCCCTGCCGGTGGCGTCCTTGTAGTCGGCCTTCAGGCCCGCACCCAGCGGGTCGGCCATCAGAAGGGAGGCCGCCTCGGCGTTCTCGGCATGGCTCGGCGGTGGCTGGACGCCCCGCCGGGAGCCCGTCGTCTCGACCTTCCCTGTGTCCAGGTTGACGGTGCTGATGACGAGGGTGTCGTTGCTGTAGTCGTAGAAGGTCACCTCGGCCCGCCGGGGCGCGCCCGGATCGTCGGCCTCGTCGGCTTCGGGCTCGGCGAGGTCGACGCTCAGGCGCTGCGGTCCGCGGTCACCGTCGACGTCCTCGCCCGAGACCAGCAGCCGCCGGCTCAGGGCGATCTTCTCCACCCGCCGGATCTCGTCGCCGGTCAGCGGGTCGCGGCCGGCTCCCTTCTTCCCCTCGGCGGGCGCCCGCTCGACGACACCGGGGCGTACGCCGTCCGGCCCCTCACCGGCCTGCTGTACGGCTCCCGTACCGCCGCCTCCCGTTCCTCCCGTTTCACCAGCACCCGCCGTCCCCGGCAGGGTGATCGCGACCATCGCGGCGGTCCCCACCGCCGCGAGGGCCGCTCCGGCCATCACTTTTCCCAGATGGCGGTGCACTGTCTCGCGCACGTCTTTCCCCCTACTCCCCCTGGTCCCCGGGAGTATGTGTGCCCCACTGGTTCGGCTCCCGGCGGGTACAAGACCCACCGAGTGCACTGGTCGATGGGTAAGAGGCACGTAAGTCACGGAAGGTTCCGTCACTTTCGGGAGACTCGGTAGTCAACGCGGCCCCAGGGGGGCGGCACACCTGGGAGAGTCGTATCCATGCAGGTCTGGCCTGGAGAGGCGTATCCGCTCGGCGCCACCTATGACGGCGCCGGGACCAACTTCGCGGTCTACACCGAGGCCGCGGACCGAGTAGAGCTGTGTCTGCTGCACGACGACGGCTCGGAAACGGCGGTGGAACTGCGCGAGAGCGACGCGTTCGTCCGGCACGCGTACGTGCCCGGCGTGATGCCGGGACAGCGGTACGGATTCCGGATGCACGGTCCGTACGACCCCGGACGCGGGCTGCGCTGCAATTCGGCGAAGCTGCTTCTCGACCCCTACGCGAAGGCGGTCAGCGGGGCTGTGCGGTGGGGCGAGGAGGTGTACGGCTACCACTTCGGCGCCCCGGACCGGCGCAACGACCTGGACTCGGCGCCGCACACCATGACCTCCGTGGTGATCAATCCGTACTTCGACTGGGGCGACGACCGGCCCCCGCGCACCGAGTACCACCACACGGTGATCTACGAGGCCCACGTCAAGGGCCTGACCATGCGCCACCCGGGACTGCCGGAGGAGCTGCGCGGCACCTACGCGGCGCTCGCCCACCCGGCGATCATCGAACACCTGACCGGGCTCGGGGTGACGGCGCTCGAACTGATGCCGGTCCACCAGTTCGTGAACGACCACCGGCTCGTCGACATGGGCCTGAACAACTACTGGGGCTACAACACGATCGGCTTCTTCGCCCCGCACAACGCGTACGCCTCCTGGGGCGACCGCGGCCAGCAGGTGCTGGAGTTCAAGTCGGCGGTCCGGGCGCTGCACGAGGCCGGGATCGAGGTCATCCTGGACGTCGTCTACAACCACACGGCCGAGGGCAACCATCTGGGCCCGACGCTGTCCTTCAAGGGCATCGACAATCCGTCGTACTACCGGCTGACGGAAGACCCGCGCTACTACATGGACACCACGGGCACCGGGAACTCGCTGCTCATGCGGTCCCCGCACGTGCTCCAACTGATCATGGACTCGCTGCGGTACTGGGTCACCGAGATGCATGTCGACGGCTTCCGCTTCGACCTCGCGGCGACACTCGCCCGGCAGTTCCACGAGGTGGACCGGTTGTCGTCGTTCTTCGACCTGGTGCAGCAGGATCCGGTGGTCTCCCAGGTGAAGCTGATCGCCGAGCCGTGGGACGTCGGCGAGGGCGGCTACCAGGTGGGCAACTTCCCGCCGTTGTGGACCGAGTGGAACGGCAAGTACCGCGACACGGTCCGCGATCTGTGGCGGGGCGAGCCGCGCGCGCTCGCGGAGTTCGCGGGGCGGCTCACCGGCTCCTCGGACCTCTACCAGGACGACGGGCGCCGCCCGCTGGCCTCGATCAACTTCGTCACCTGCCACGACGGGTTCACCCTGCACGACCTCGTCTCGTACAACGACAAGCACAACGAGGCCAACGGCGAGGACAACCGGGACGGCGAGGGCCACAACCGGTCCTGGAACTGCGGGGTGGAGGGCGCGACCGACGACCCGGAGGTACTGGGGCTGCGCGCCCGCCAGATGCGGAACTTCATCGCCACGCTGATGCTCTCCCAGGGCGTGCCGATGGTCAGCCACGGCGACGAGTTCGCCCGCACCCAGGACGGCAACAACAACGCCTACTGCCAGGACAACGAGCTGTCCTGGGTGCGGTGGCCCGACGAGGACGGGGACGGGGACGGGGACGGGGACCTGCTGGAGTTCACGCGCGCGATGGTGTGGCTGCGCAGGGACCATCCGGTCCTCCGGCGGCGCCGCTTCTTCCACGGCCGTCCGGTGGAGGGCACCCACGACGAGCTGTCCGACATCGCCTGGTTCACTCCGGAGGGCGCCGAGATGACGCAGCAGGACTGGGATTCCGCGCCGGCGTCCGCGCTGACGGTGTTCCTGAACGGCAACGCCATCTCCGAGCCGGGCCCGCGCGGGGAGCGGATCACCGACGACTCCTTCCTGCTGATGTTCAACGCCTCCCCCGAGCCGCTGGACTTCTCCGTACCCGTCGACCACGGCCGGCAGTGGCAGGTCGTGGTCGACACCGCCCGCCCGGACGGCGTACCGCCCGGCACCGGGCCGAAGGTCGACGCGGGCGACCGGCTGCCGCTGCCGGCCCGCAGCCTGACGGTGCTGCAGCGGCCGGCGTAGGGGGGAAGCGGGGCGGGGCCGCGGCGCCGCCCCGCCCCCGGAGCGGGCTTGTCGTGTCCGTGCCCGGCCCGTGATTGCGCAGGGGGGCGCATGCGTGGCCCGGGCGTGATTGCGCCGGGAGGGGCGCATGCGTCGCCCGGGCGTGATTGCGCCGGGAGGGGACGCGTATGCGTGGCCCTGGCCGGGATTCCGCCGGGACGCGGCGCGCATGCGTGGGTCCGTGCGGGTGTGGGTGACACGAATGACGGCAGCCGGGGTACGTAGGTCTTCATGACTCCTGCGCGATCCGGACCGATGGTGCCCACGGCCACCTATCGGCTACAGCTCCAGCCCGCGTTCCCGTTCGCCGCCGCCGCGGCGGCCGTGCCGTATCTGGCGTCGCTCGGCATCTCGCACGTACACCTCTCCCCCGTCCTGGAGGCCGTCCCGGGCTCCACGCACGGCTACGACGTGGTGGACCACGCGCGCGTGCGCGAGGAACTCGGCGGCGAGGAGGGACTGCGCGCTCTGGCGCGGACCGCGCGGGAGCACGGCCTCGGCCTGGTGGTGGACATCGTGCCGAACCACATGGCCATGGCCCCCCGGCACAACCACGCCCTGTGGGAGGTGCTGCGCGAGGGGCCCGAGTCGCCGTACGCACGCTGGTTCGACATCGACTGGAAGGCGCAGGGCGGGCGGGTGCTGCTGCCCGTGCTCGGCGGCCCGGTCGGGTCGCAGCTGGAGCATCTCGTGGTCGACGGCGACGTGCTGCGCCATCACGAGCACGCCTTCCCGCTGCGGGCCGGCACCGAGCACCTGCCGCTCCCCGAGCTGCTGGACGCGCAGTGGTACCGCCCCGTGTGGTGGCGGCTGGCCCGCACCGAGCTGAACTACCGCCGCTTCTTCAGCATCTCCGAGCTGATCGGGGTGCGCGTGGAGGACCCGGAGGTCTTCGACGCCACCCACGCCAAGATTCTCCAGCTGCTCGCGGAGGGCGTGGTCGACGGACTGCGGATCGACCATCCCGACGGGCTCGCCGACCCCGACGGCTACCTTGCGCGCCTGGACCGGGCCACCGGCGGCCGCTGGACGGTGGTGGAGAAGATCCTCGCCGACGGCGAGCACCTGCCGGCCTCCTGGCCGGTCGCCGGCACCACCGGCTACGACGCCCTGCGGCACGTCGACGGCCTGTTCACGGACCGCACCGGGGCCTACGAGCTGCTGGGCCGCTACCGGGCGTTCGCGGCACCGCAGACGGACCGCGGCGGCAACTGGGAGGCCACGGCGCGCCGGGCGGCGTACAAGGTGCTCACGCACGAGCTGGCCACCGAGACCGAGCGGCTCACCCGGGTGGCCGTGCGGCTGTGCGCCGCCTCGCCGGACCTCTCGCTGCACGACCGGGCGCCGTGGGCGCTGCGCACGGCCCTGGAGGAACTGCTGGTCCGGATGCCGGTCTACCGGCCCTACACCTCCGGCGACGCCTCCGCCGTCGTCACCGAGGAGGCCGCCCAGGAGGCCCGGCTGGCCTTCGTGGTGGCCGCGGAGGCCGAAGCCGTCGACATCGTGCGCCGGCTGCTGGTCGAGCCGCCGGGCGACCCGTCGGCACCGGACCACGCCGACCGGGTGGAGTTCCGCGCCCGGTTCGCGCAGACCGCGTCGGCGTTGCGCGCCAAGTCGGTCGAGGACACGGCGTTCTACCGGTACGTGCCGCTGCTGTCCACGACCGAGGTGGGCGGCGATCCGGGAGGTCCCGGCGTGTCGCCCGAGGACTTCCACGCGTACTGCGCGCGCGTGCAGCGCGACTGGCCGGCCACCGGCACGGTCGTGACCACGCACGACACCAAGCGCAGCGCCGACGTCCGCGCGGCGCTGGCCGTCCTCACCGAGTGCGCCGGACACTGGGCGGAGTTGCTCGCCGAGGTGAGCCGGCCCGAGGAGGGGGTGCCCGACGGGCAGCTGGCCTGGGCGGCCTGGCAGACGGTGTTCGGGCTCGGCCCGGCGGAGGAGGAGCGGGTCCGTGAGGCGCTCCTGAAGCACGTGCGCGAGGCGGGCATGTACACCAGCTGGACGGAGCAGGAGCCGCCGTACGAGGAGGCGGTGACGGCGTTCGTCGGCGCGGGGCCCTGCGGCCCGCCCGGCCAGCGCGTGGCCGCGTTCCGCAAGGCGCTGGAGCCGCACATCCGGGCCAACGTCCTCGGCACCGCCCTGGTCCATCTGACGATGCCGGGAGTGCCGGACGTGTACCAGGGCACGGAGGGTGAGTACCGGGCGCTGGTGGACCCGGACAACCGGCGGCCGGTGTCGTTCCCGCCCGAAGTGCCCGGCGAGAAGGACGCCCTGACGGCGGCGGCGCTGCGGCTGCGCGCCCGGCGCCCCGACGCCTTCGGCACGGCCGCCACGTACGCGCCGGTGTCCGCGGAGGGCCCGGCGGCGGAGCACTGCCTGGCGTTCGCGCGCTCGGGCGAGGTGGTCACCGCGGTCACCCGGCTCTCGCTGCGGCTCGCGGAGGGAGGCGGCTGGCGGGAGACACGGTTGCCGCTGCCCCCCGGGCGGTGGGCGGACGTCCTCACTCCGGGCCGGGAGTTCACCGGCCACGCGCTGATGGCGGACCTCTTCGACCGGCTGCCGGTGGTGTTGCTGGAGCGAATCACGGAGGCCTGACGGACCGCAGCGGTCCGGCGGAACCGTGGCGGGGCCGGAACCGCGGCGGCCCGGCTCCCAGGACCGCCACGGCTAGGGGGCCGCACGGCTCAGGGGGCCGCACGGCGCAGGGGCCGGGGCCCTGGTCGGCCCGTGGTCCTCGTACCCCCCGGAGGGGCCGGGAGAGGGCCAGGTGGCGCGCAGGAGGTCCACGAAGGCCTGAGCGGCACCGGTGGGCGCGGCACGCGCGTAGACGGTCAGAGGGCGCTTCCAGGCGGTCTCCGGGGTGAGGATCACGCAGTCCTCGCCCACGGCCCCCCGCACGACGTGGGCCGACGCGACGCACACGCCGACGCCGGCGGCCGCCATTCGCACGGCCGTCGAGGTATGTTCGGTCCACATGGCGGTCCGCGGGGTGAAACCCGCCTGCCCGCACGCGTGGTCGAGGAAGCGCTCGCCGTGGACGACGGGTTCCATGGCGCAGCGGATCCAGGCGCGGTCGGCGAGTTCGGACAGCGTCACCGTCGTACGCCCCGCGAGACGGTCGTCGAACGGCACGACGAGGACGATCTCCTCCTCCCCCACGGGCATGACGGCGCCGGGCCGGCCGGCGGGCTCGGGGCCGACGGCGAGGTCTGCGGTGCCGCGCTGCACGGCTCCCTCCAGCGCCTCGGCGGTGGCGTACTCGCGCAGGCGCAGCAGGACGCGGGGGTGGGCGGCGCGCCAGCGGGCGAAGACGTCGGGCAGGACGCCGACCGCGATCGAGTGCAGGGCCGCGACATGCAGTTCACCGCCCTCCGCGCCGGCCGTGGCCCGGGCCGCGCGGCGGGCCTGCGCGGCGCTGCGGACGGCGAGTTCCGCGTGCGGCAGGAAGGCACGGCCCATGGCTGTGAGGCGCACACCACGCGGCAGGCGCTCCAGCAGGGCGCCGCCGACCGACTTCTCCAGCGCCTTGATCTGGTGGGAGAGCGCGGGCTGGGTGACGTGCAGGGCGTCCGCCGCACGCGTGAAGGACGACTCGTCGACGACCGTCACGAAGTACTCCATCTGCCGCAGGCTCAACTCCGCTTCCCCTCCCATGAAGATCGTGCATGACTTCCACAACAACATTGCCTTGGACTCATGACAAGGAGTGGACGGAGGGTGGATGCCATGACCATCGACACATCGGCCGTCAGGACATCGACGGTCAACCCATCGTCCGTCAACACGTCCACAGTCAATGCCTCCTCCGTCAACACGTCACCCGTCAACGCGTCCTCCGTCGACACGTCCTCCGCCGGCGCGCCGGACGTCGTCGTGATCGGGGGTGGCACGGGTGGGTACAGCACCGCCCTGCGCGCCGCCGCCCTCGGCCTGGACGTCGTCCTCGTCGAGCGCGACAAGGTCGGCGGGACCTGTCTGCACCGCGGCTGCATCCCGAGCAAGGCGCTGCTGCACGCCGCCGAACTGGTCGACGGGATCACCGAGGCCCGGGAACGCTGGGGTGTGAAGGCCACGCTGGACTCCGTCGACTGGTCGGCGCTGGTGGCCACACGTGACGACATCGTGGCGCGCAACCACCAGGGCGTGGAGGCGCATCTGGCGCACGCGGGCGTACGGGTCGTGCGGGGCAGCGCACGGCTGACGGGGCCACGCACGGTCCGCGTGGAGGCCACGGGCCGCATCGAGGCCACGGGGCGCGTGGAGGGTATGGGACGGGTGGAGGGCACGCGTGCGGATTTCGTGCCCGGCGTGCATGATCTCACCGCGCGCCGTGGGATCGTCCTCGCGACCGGTTCGCGCCCCCGCACGCTCCCCGGGCTCGCGCCGGACGGACGGCGCGTGGTGACGAGTGACGACGCCCTGTTCGCACCGGGGCTGCCGGCGTCCGTCCTGGTTCTGGGCGGCGGCGCGATCGGCGTGGAGTACGCCTCCTTCCACCGGTCCATGGGCGCGGAGGTCACCCTGGTAGAGGCCGCGGACCGGATCGTGCCGTCGGAGGACGCCGATGTGAGCCGCTATCTGACGCGAGGCCTGAGGAAGCGCGGGATCGACGTCCTGGCGGGCGCGCGGCTGCTGGACGCGACGGTGCTGGAGAACGGCGTACGAGCCCGCGTGCGCACCGCGCGGGATGAGACCCGGACGGTGGAGGCGGAGCGGCTGCTGGTGGCCGTCGGCAGGACCCCGGTCACCGACGGCCTGGACCTGGCGGCGGCCGGGCTGGCGGCGGACGAGCGGGGATTCGTCGTACCGGCGGACTGGGCGCGGCTGGAGACGGCCGTGCCGGGGATCCATGTCGTCGGCGACCTGCTGCCACCGCCCTCGCCGGGCCTGGCGCACGCGTCGTTCGCCGAGGGCCTGCTCGTGGCGGAGACGCTGGCCGGCCGGGTGTCGGCGCCGGTCGACCACCGGGCGGTGCCGCGGGTCACGTACTCCTCGCCGCAGACCGCCGCCGTGGGGTTGAGCGAGGCGGAGGCACGCGCGCGTGGGCACGAGGTCGACGTCAACGCGATGCCGCTGACGGCGGTCGCCAAGGGGATGGTGCACGGCCTGGGCGGACTGGTGAAGGTCGTCACCGAGGCCGGTGGCGGGCAGGTGCTGGGCGTGCACCTGGTGGGGCCGAACGTGTCGGAGATGATCGCCGAGAGCCAGTTGATCGTCGGCTGGGACGCCGAACCGGCGGACGTGGCCCGGCACGTGCACGCGCACCCAACGCTCTCGGAGGCGGTGGGCGAGGTGTTCCTGACGCTCGCGGGACGCGGCCTGCACCAGCGGTGAACCCGTGGATCGCAGGGGCCGGCGGGCCGTCGGTCCACTGCGTCCAGGCGCCCCGGGTAACGGTGCTCCGCCTGCTTGACAGTTGACCCCTCCCGTGCGGGACTTGGAGAGCGAAGCCGGGCGGAAACGAGTCGGGGGTGAGTCTCCTGCCGGAGCTGCGCTACCCCAGCGTTTCCGAACTGGTCGCCTTCGCAAGCGCGTTGGCGGTTCAGGAGGCCGGTCTGTGTACGCTGCGGCAGGTGGGCAGCTCCCGCGCGGGAAGACCCCTGCACCTGCTGTCGGTGGGGCACGCCGCACGGGCGGTGCTGGTGGTCGCGGGCGCACACGCGAACGAACCGGCGGGCGGCTCCACCCTGCGGGTGCTGGCGGAACGAGTGCTCGCGGAACGTGAGTTGCGGACCGGCGTCTCGTGGCACTTCCTGCTGTGCGCCGACCCGGACGGGGCGAGCCTGCACGTGACTCCGGCGCCGCGCAGTCTGTTCGACTACCACCTGAATTTCTACCGGCCGACGGGCGCGGAGCAGCCGGAGTGGTCGCCGTCGGTGCTGCCGCCGGACCGGCTGCCGCCCGAGACCCGGGCCCTGACCGGGGTGATCGACGAGTTGCGCCCCTATCTGCAGGTGACGCTGCACGGCACTGATCTGGGCGGCAGCTGGGTGCAGTTGACGCGGGACGTGCCGGGCCTGGCCGAGCCGTTCGCCAAGTCGGCCGCACAGCTGCACATTCCGGTCGAGGCGGGCGCCTCGGACGCCGCCGGCTGGCCGGCCTCCGGTCCCGGAGTGCACGTGATGCCGGGCCCGGAGTCCGGTGTCGCCTACCCGAGCATGCCGGACGACGCGCGGCACAGCACCTGGTACCACGCGCACCGGTACGGGGGCCTGACGGCGGTGGTGGAGGTGCCGATGTGGGCGAGCGACCTGGTGGACGATCCGGCGCCGCATCCGGCACCGGAGGCGGCGATGCGGCGCCTGGCCCAGCGGCTGCTGCGGGACTCGCTGGAGGTGGAGGGGATCCTCGCCGAGGCGCTGCCCCGGCTGGACGGCGCCGACGGGCCGCTGCTGCGGGCCGCGCGCTGGGCACTGGAACTGATACCGGGCCTCGCCGAGGACTGGGTCCGCATGCCTCCGGCCGGCACGACGATGGCGTACGTCGGCAGTGTGGACGCCTTCGGGCGACGGCTGCCGCTGCGGGCGGCGGCGATGCTCCTCAGGGTGCTGCGGGAGGTGGACGACGGCGCCGCGCCGCGGCTGGAGCAGCTGGTCGCCACCTGGTGCGATGCCTTCGCCGCGCGTTTCAGGGCCCGCTGGGTGCCCGTCGAGCACCAGGTGGAGCACCAGTCCCGGACGGTGCTGGTGGCGGCGCACCAGGCCCGGGAGCGGATGCCGTGAGGCCGGGCGTCGCCGCCCGCGCACCACCCACCACCCACCGCCAGTCGCCCACCACCCACCGCCAGTCGCCACCCCCACCGCCACCGCCCGGCGTCCACCGCGCACTTCCCCGGCGCCAGTGCCAGTGCCAGTGCAGTGCAGTGCAGTGCCACCAGCGTTGATGCCGGTGCCGGTGCCGCGGTGCTCAGCCGTCGAGGGCGAACACCGACCCGGTCCGCGCGTTCATGACGCACTGGCTGGCGTAGGTCTCCTGGAAACGGACCGGCCGCCCGTTCCACTGACCGCGCGCGCGGGCGGTGACCGGCGCCCAGATCATCGGGCAGAAGACGCCCTTGGCCTGGATGCGGCTGACGTCACCGTCGGTGCCGGCCAGTTCGGTGCACGCCTCGGCCGCCCGCGTGTGCCCCTGAGGGGGGTTGCACAGCAGCAGGGTGCCGCGTGTGTCACCGGACCGGGCGTCGCCCTTGGTGACCGTCAGGTAGAGCCAGTTGCCGGGGAAGGTGTCGCGTGCTTCCGCCCGGGCCGGGCCCGCGGCGAGGAGGCCGGCGGCCGCCAGCAGGACGCCGGCCGCCGCTGTCGCTCTGGTGATGTAGGTCATGGCGGTTGCATCGGCACGGCGGGCCCGGTTCCGCAGCCCGGCTCACCCGATCGGAAGGGTACGCGGGCTTGATGGGGCACCAGTTCGAGCGCGAACGGCGGCAGGACGCACCCATGGCTGCCGGCTCACACCCGGCCGTGCCGACCTGCGCCGGGCTGTCCGAGGAACTGCACGCCCCGCCGGCCGGTCAGCTCGTGGCCAGCCGGAAGGCCATCCTGCCGAAGGTGACCTGGTCGCCCTCGCGGACGGCGACGGCGCCGATGACCCGGCGGCCGTTGACGGTGGTGCCGTTGGTGGAGCCGAGGTCCGTGAGCACCCACAGGCCGCCGCGGCGGCTGAGTTCGGCGTGTGCACGGGAGACCGTCTCGTGGTTCAGCCGCAGCCCGCTGGCGGGGTCGCGGCCGATGCGCAGCCGCTGCGTGCGCTCGGGGTGCGGCAGCAGCAGTTTGGGCAAGCGCTCGGCCTGCCAGGCCCGGCGCAGCCGTACGGTGAAACCGGAGACGGCCTCGACGGTGCCGAGGACGGCACGGGAGAGACGGTTCTCCCGGGGCAGGTCGGCGACGAGCGCGGCGAGCTCGTCGGAGCGGCGCGCGGCGAGTGCCAGCTCCATCCGGCGCACGAAGGTGTCGTGCGAGAGCCGGCCCAGGGCGACGCCGTCACGCAGTACCTGCAGCGCCTTGTCCCGCTCCGCGTCGGACAGCCGCGCGGGGTAAGTGGAGAACTCGAAGGACGACGTCACGCACGTGATTGTCGGGCAGTCAGGCCCGAGTGTCCAGAAAACGCGGAATCGGCGCCGGTGTGCGCGTACTTCCGCGACACCCGGGGGGAAAGACCGCATTCGGAAGCGGATCGATCGCATGGGCGGCACGATGGGGACGCGGGACATCACGGTGAACAGACGAAGGGGAACCGTCCGTGCAGTTCGAGGTGTGGGCACCGCAGGCGGATCGAGTGACGCTCCATTGCGAGGGGACCACGCGCGCGCTGGCGCGCGATCCCGGGCGCGACGGCTGGTGGACGGGGGCGGCGGAGGCGGCGGACGGGGCCCGTTACGGGTTCGCGCTGGACGACGGTCCGGTGCTGCCCGACCCGCGTTCGCGCCGCCAGCCGGACGGCCCCGACGGCCTGAGCGCGGTCGTGGACCACGACCGGTACAGGTGGCGGACGGAGTGGGCCGGGCGCGGGCTGCCGGGTGCGGTCCTCTACGAGCTGCACGTGGGCACGTACACGCGTGAGGGCACCCTGGACGCGGCGGCCGGGCGGCTTGAGCATCTGGTGGAACTGGGCGTCACACACGTGGAGTTGATGCCGCTCTGCCCGTTCCCGGGGCGGCACGGCTGGGGGTACGAGGGGGTGTCGTTGTGGGCGGTGCACGAGCCGTACGGCGGCCCCGAGGCACTGAAGCGGTTCGTCGACCGGGCGCACGAACTGGGTCTGGGGGTCGTGCTGGACGTCGTGCACAACCACCTGGGCCCCTCCGGTAACTATCTGCCGATGTTCGGGCCGTACTTCACGGACACCCACCACACGCCGTGGGGCTCGGCCGTGAACCTGGACGCGGCGGGCTCGGACGAGGTCCGCGCGTTCCTCACCGGCAACGCGCTCGCGTGGCTCCGGGACTACCGGATCGACGGGCTGCGCCTGGACGCGGTGCACGCCCTGTACGACACGCGCGCGTGCCACTTCCTGGAGAAGCTTTCGGCGGCCGTGGACGGCTTCGCCGATGAGGTGGCGCGGCCACTGTTCCTGATCGCCGAGTCCGACCTGAACAACCCGCGGTTCATCACCCCGCGCGCGCAGAACGGCATCGGGTTACACGCCCAGTGGAACGACGACTTCCATCATGCCCTGCACACCGCGCTGACCGGGGAGTCCCAGGGCTACTACGCCGACTTCGCGCGTGCGCCGTTCGCCGCGCTCGCCAAGACGCTGACCGGGGGCTACTTCCACGACGGCACGTACTCGAGCTTCCGCGGCCGGCACCACGGCCGTCCGCTGGACCGCGCCCGGGTGGCCGGGCACCGGCTGCTCGGCTACAGCCAGACCCACGACCAGGTGGGCAACCGCGCCCAGGGCGACCGGCTCTCCGCCCACCTCTCCCCCGGTCTGCTGGCCTGCGTGGCGACGCTGACGCTGACGGCGCCGTTCACGCCGATGCTGTTCATGGGTGAGGAGTGGGCCGCGGGCACCCCGTGGCAGTTCTTCACCGACCACACCGACCCCGAGCTGGCCGAGGCGGTTCGGCGGGGCCGGCGGCGGGAGTTCGCGGAACACGGCTGGGCGGAGGAGGAGGTACCGGATCCGCAGGACCCGGCGACCCGGGAGCGGTCCTGCCTGGACTGGGCTGAGCCGGAACGCGAGCCGCACGCGCGCGTACTGGACTGGTACCGGCGGCTGATCGCGCTGCGCCACGAGCAGCCCGACCTGACCGATCCCGATCTCGCCGACACGAAGGTGGCGTACGACGAGCAGGCCCGCTGGCTGGCCTTCCGGCGCGGGGACGTACGGGTGGCGGTGAATCTGGGCAAGGAGCCGGCGGCGATCCCGCTGGGCACCGGCCGGACGCGTGTCGTCGCCGCGTGGGAGCCGGTCGAGGCACCGGGCCCGGACGGGCTGCTGCAGGTCCCCGGGGAGTCGTGCGTGGTACTGGTCGGACCCTGACGAGGGCCCGGCCCCTGGTGCGCGCGAGTCAGGCCGTGGCGGGTCCCGGACCCTGGTGCGCGCGCTGCCCGGCGGGGCCATATCGGTCCTCCGCCGGGCGTGCGCCCGCGCGGGCCGGGGCCGAGCCCGGGCGAGGGCCAGGGCCAGGGCCAGGGCCAGGGCCACAGCAGGCTCCGTGCGGCCGCGGGGCCGGAGCCGGGCCCGGGCCAGGGCCCGAGTCAGGGCCAGGACCCGAGTCAGGGCCAGGACCCGAGTCAGGGCCAGGACCCGAGTCAGGGCAGGCTGTCACGGCTCCGGCTCTTCGTCCTTGAAGTCGGTCACCCGCTCCAGCAGGATCGGCTCCCAGGCCCGCCCCAGCCGGACGCGCAGGAGGGCCGCGTCGCCGGACGCGCGGCCTGCGAGGTGCTCGCCGAGGCGCAGGACGGTGTCGCAGCGGGCGAGCCACAGGCCGCGCAGGCAGGGCCGGGCTCCGTAGCCGGCCAGGGTGGCGGCGCGGACGGCCGCCGGGGAGCCGACGGACAGGGCGAGTCCGGCGATGTCCTCGGCGGGGTCGCCGAGGACCGCCTCGGTCCAGTCCAGGATGCCGCGGACCCGCCCGTCCGCGCTGACCACCACGTGCTCGCCGGTCAGCCCGTGGTGGGTGAGGACGGCGGCGCCGGGCTGCGCGGCGAGCTGGGCCGCACCGGGCGGGGTGAGCTGGTGGAGCCGGGCGGCGTCGAACTCGTCGGCTGCCGCGAGCCGTTCGGCAGCGTGCACGGCCATCCGGCGCAGTGCCTCCAGAGAACGCGGGGCGCCCCCGGGCACACCGATCGACTCCGCCTGGCGTACGGGTACGGCGCGCAGTCCGGTGAGCAGTCCGGCGAGGTCGGCCTCGCCGACGGCGGAGACGTCGTGCCGCTCGGCCGTGCCCCCGGGCACCAGGGCGTCGAGGGTGTAGGCGAGGCCGGGGGCCCAGTCGCCGTGCGCGACGCTGGTGGGGACGGCGACGGGCAGGTGCGGGCGGACCAGGGCGCGCAGCCGCAGTTCCCGGCGGCGGCGGACGGAGGCCTCGCGGTCGGGCGCGAGGCGCAGCACATGGCGGGTACCGACCCACCAGGTGTGCCCGTGGCCCTCCCGGACGGGCCGCACGTCGGGCCCGCCGGTGCCGTCGGGGCCCGTCTCGAGCAGCGAGCGGACCAGTCTGCGCACGGTGTCCGCAGTGGGTGTCGGTGCCTGGGTCATGGTCGCGCGTGTGCCGTTCCGGGTGTCGTCGAGGATGGGTCTCCCGGGCCTGTCGGTCGGCCCGTCGGTCGGTTCCGTCGGCAGGCCCGTCGGCCGACCTGTCAGTCCACTATGACCATTTCGCGGGTGGTGTCGTTGAGACGGCGCCCGCCGTCCCCGGTGACCGTGACGATGTCCTCGATGCGCACCCCGAACCGGCCGGGCAGGTAGATGCCGGGCTCCACGGAGAAGCACATCCCGGGCACGAGCGGCTGTTCCTCGCCCTCGATCATGTACGGCGGCTCGTGCGTGGTGACGCCGATGCCGTGCCCGGTGCGGTGGATGAAGTACTCGCCGTAACCCGCGTCGGTGATCACCGCGCGCGCGGCGCGGTCGACCTCCTGACAGGCCACGCCCGGCCGGACGGCCCGGAAGCCGGCCTCCTGGGCGGCGCGCACGATGTCGTGGACCCGGCGCTCCTCCTCGGTGGGCTCGCCGACGTGGACGGTGCGGGTGGTGTCGGAGCCGTAGCCGTCCTTCAGACCGCCGAAGTCGAGGACGACCATGTCGCCCTGCCGGATGACCCGGTCGCCGACCTCGTGGTGCGGATTGGCGCCGTTGGGCCCGGAGCCGACGATGGTGAAGTCGACCTGGGAGTGGCCGAACCTGCGCAGCAGGCCGGCGAGGTCGCGGCCGACGTCGGATTCGCGGCGGCCGGCGAAGGGAACCTTCCGGATCTCCTCGAACGTCGCGTCCGCGGCCGCCCCCGCGGCTGCCAGCAGCTCCAGCTCGGCCGTGTCCTTCACCGCGCGCAGCATGGGCAGGGCGTCGGTGAGGGCGGCGTACGCGGTGTCCGGCAGGGCCCGCTGGAGGCCGAGCAGATGCATCGCCCAGGTGTTGTCGCTGATGCCGAACCGGCCGCGGCCGTCGAGGAGGGCGGCGGTGACGGCGTAGGGGTCCTTGCCGTCGGTCCAGTCGCGCAGGGTCAGCGCGCCGGCGCCGGTCGCCTTCTCGGCGTCCGGTGCCTCCAGGGTGGGCACGACGAGCACGGGGTCGTGGCCGGGGGTGAGAACGAGGACGGTGAGCCGTTCGGTGACGGCGGTGGGCGTGTAGCCGGTCAGCCAGACCATGTCAGGTCCCGGCGCCACGAGCAGCCCCGCGAGCCCGGCGCCGGCGGCCGAACGCGCGGCACGGTCCATACGGGCCCTGTAGTCGGCGGCGGTGAAGGGCGCGGGCGTACTACCGGTCATCCGGGCCTCCGGGCGCGGCTGGGGAAACGAGGAGAGGGGGGCGACGTCCCGGCGGCATCCTGCCCGCCCGGACGGAACGACGCGAAACGGTCGCGGCGGGCGAGGGGTCCCAGGGCCGCGGGTCCGGGGCCGGCGGCCGGCGGCGGCCGGCCCGGGATCGCCGGCCGGAGGGCCGGAGTGCCGGCGCTCCGGAGGCCGTGGGGAAAGGGACTCGCCATGGGGTCATCATGGCGCGCGGGGCGCCCGGTCACCAGCGGATTCGAGGGCGGCCGGACCGCCCTCAGATCAGCACCCCCGGGATCACCGCCAACTGCTGGTAGCCCCCGCTGCTGTGACGCACGGTGAGGAGCACGCCCTTGCCGGGGCGGGCGCGGGCGACCGCTCGGACGAGGCCGGCGGCGTCGTCGACGCGTGTCGTGCCGAACTGCAGCAGGACGTCCCCGCGGACCAGGCCTGCGGTGTAGCCCGGTCCGGGCACGTGCACGCCGATCACCAGCGCGCCCGCCTTGTCGGCGTCGGTGGCCTCCACGCCCAGCGTCGCCACGGACCGGTCGAGGGCCGGGCCCGGGCCGGCGGTGCGCGCGGCCTTGGCCGAGGGGGCGTGCGGCGGAGCGTGACGTTGCAGCTCGGCGAGCCTGCTCATGCCGATCACGGTGGCACCCACGGTGCCGACTCCGACGCCGGCGAGCATCAGCACGGTGCCGGCGAGCAGGCCCAGCAGCAGGGTCCGCAGCCGCCGGGCGCGCCGGGGGGCGGCGTGTGGACGGTGGGCAGCTCCGGGGGTGCCGCCGTCCCGGCGGTCCTGGCCGGGCATGGGCTTGGGACGCAACGCAGTCTGTTCCATGGTTCGCTCGCCTCCGGCTGATGCTCTACCCGGGGCGCGGGGCCGCGACGAGACACGAACGAGTGAGACTGACCGAAGGGCCACCGAGGGTACTCATAGCCGTCGAGGGACGGCCGGGGGTGGGGAACCGGGCGGGGGGCCGGGGCCGGGCGGGGGCCGGGGCCGGGCGGGCTTGGGCGTGAGACTCACCGGGGGGTCAGCAGTCGGCCGATCGTGTGTGCCGCCGCTCCCTGGGGGTTCCCGCCGTGGAGGAGTTCCGTGCGGTGGACGACGCGTGGTGCGGTGAGCGGGACGGCGACCGTGCCGGGCAGCCCCGTGGCGGTCGAGCGGGGCAGCAGCACGAGGCCGTGACCGGCGGCCGCGAGAATGGTGAGGGCGTGCAGGTCGGTGCCTTCGTAACGCAGGCCGGGACGGAAGGCGCCGCCACCCGCCGCGGCACGCAACTGCGCGAGCGGGAGGGCCGCGTCGGGCGCGTCGAGCCAGCGGGCGTCCGCGAGGTCGCCGAGGCGCAGGCCGGTGCGCCCGGCGAGGGGGTGCCCTGCGGGCAGCAGGACGCTCACGGGTTCCTCCGCGACGCCGTGCGTGGTCAGCGGCGCCACGTCGGGCAGCCGCAGCGGATCGCTGGGCGCGGCGAGCCCGTCGACGAGAGCGAGGTCGGTGGTTCCGGCGGCGACGGCGGCCGGGATCTCCTCGCGGGGCAGGACGCGCAGGGTGAGACCGAACGGCGGGAGGGCGGCGAGGGCGGCCGGGCCGAGCGCGGTCGGCGTCGTGGCGAGGGTGAGGCCGTGGGTGGGTGCGGCGGCCATCCGGACGATGTCGGCGCGGGCCGCGTCCAGGCGCAGCAGCAGCGGGCCCGCGTGCTCCAGGAGCCGCTCGCCCGCGGGCGTGGGCACGACGGGCCGCCGGGTCAGCAGGGGTGCGCCCAGGTCCTGTTCCAGCCCGGCGATGTGCTGGGAGACGGCGGACTGGGTGTAGCCCAGCTCGCGAGCGGCCGCCGAGAACGAGGCGAGGCGCGCCACGGTGACGTAGGTGCGCAGCAGATGCGGATCCATGGGCCCAGCATCGCAGCCCCATCGGGGATGCTTATCGGATGTGCAGAAATCATCGTTGGACGTGATCGAGGCGGCCGCCGGAGGATGGCGGTCGTGAAGAACACCGCCACCATCGCCCTCGTGGGCGACCGCTCCCCCAACGTCGTCTCGCACACCCGCGTGCCACTCCTCCTGGACGCCCTGGCCGAACGCGACCGGCTGGTCCTGGACGCGTACTGGATCCCCTCCCGGGACGCCGAAGCCGACGGCGCCGTGCGGGGGTTCGACGCCGTGTGGGTGCTGCCGGGCAGCCCGTACCGCAGCGAGGCGGGTGTCCTCGCCGCCGTACGCACCGCCCGCGAGGAGCGGGTTCCCTTCCTCGGCACGTGCGGCGGTTTCCAGCACGCGCTGCTGGAGTACGCCCGGAACGTGTGCGGACTGGCCGGGGCCGCCCACGCCGAGAACGACCCCGGCGCCGAGGACCTGCTGATCGAACCGCTCGCCTGCTCCCTGGTGGGCCACGAGGGTGCGGTGACCATCGAGCCGGGTTCGCTCGCCGAGTCCGTCATCGGCTCGGCGCGCACGGTCGAACGGTACTTCTGCGCGTACGGCCCCTCGCGCCACCTCGGCACCCTGCGCGCGCACGGCCTGCGGTTCTCGGGTCACGACGAGCACGGCGAGGTCCGGGTCGCCGAACTGCCCGGCCACCCGTTCTTCCTGGCCACGCTGTTCCAGCCGGAGCTGTTCGGCGACGGATCGGTTCCGCACCCGGTGGTCCGGGCGCTGGCGCGGGCGGCCGTCGACCATGCGGCGGGCACAGCCGCCGGCCACGCCGAGGGCGCGGCCGTCGGCCACGCGGCACCGGTGCGCAGGCCGGCCTGACGCCGGTCAGCCGACGAGCTGTACGGGCGGTGCCGGCGCGCGGTCGGGCAGGAAGCGGTGGGCCCGGCGGCCCAGCCACTCGGCCTTGTAGCGGTCGACCTCGCGGTGCCAGTTGAGAATGCCGGCCAGCCAGTTCTGCAGGTCGAGGACATAGCCGTCCATCGCCGCGCGCCCCTCCCCGGACAGCGCGAAGTCCTCGTACAGCACCGGCAGTTCGTGTGCGATCACGTGCTCGAACTGCTGCATGCGCTGGTTCATCAGGTCGGTGACCACACCGAGCGCGGCCGGATAGTCCGCGCCGAAGAAGTTCTGCACGACCAGGACGGCGTTGTGGATCTCGCCCTCGTACTCGATCTCCTTCTGGTACGAGAAGATGTCGTTGAGGAGACAGGCGTAGTCGATGGCGGCGTTCTCCAGGGAGCGCACCGGGCCGCTGCGGTACACCTCCGGCGGCACCGCGGGGCCGCGGCCCATCCGGCACAGGCTCAGCGTGAGGTCGGAGCCGAAGGTGGAACGCCGCATCTCCAGGTAGTCGACGGGGTCGGGGATGCGGTTCTGCAGCTGGTTGGACAGCTCCCACACCCAGCTCTCGGTCATCTTGTCCACGGCCTCTTTGAAGGTGCGCCGCTGATCGGCCGTCATCCCGGCCGTGGTGCGCACCCAGAGATCGATCAGCGACCGTTCCATGGCATTGGCCGGCACGAGGGCCGCCTCGCCCTCGATGGGCATGCAGGCCGACAGCCGGGCGGTGGTCAGGCGCGCGGCGGCCAGGTCCCGGCGGTGGCCGTAGACGAGCGGGTAGTAGTCGTCGCCGTAGGTGCCGAAGGCGAGCCACTGGGCGCTGAGGTCGAGCGCCTCGGGGGTGGCGTCCGGGTCCAGGCCGGCGGAGCACAGCGCGAGGTCGTATGCGGCGAGCTTGTCCTCGTCCCAGACGCCCTCCTCGAGAATGCCGACCTCGTGCGTCCAGGCGAGGAGGTTGCGGCGGGCGCTGTCGAGGTGGGGACTCAGCTCCAGCCGGAACGGCATGCGGAACGCGGGCAGCAGCGAGGGGCCGACCTTCTGGTAGGGCACGTGGGAGTAGGCGCGCAGCCGTTCCCGTGCCGCGGAGGCGAGGAGCGCGCAGACGCCGGCGGCCGAGCCGCCGGGGCCGCTCGGGATCTGCCACGGCGAAGCGGCGCGGGCGCCCTTGTTCATGTAGCGGCTGGAGCGCATGTGCCACTCGTGGCCGCCGGACTGCCAGTCCTGGAGTCCCTTGGTGTAGGCGGCGACCGCGGCGGTCTCGTGCGGGGCGAGGCCCTGTTCCAGGGCGGCGGCCGGGACTTCGGTGAGGGCGGTGTGCTCGAACTGGTGCAGGCGTGAGGTGAGGATGTCGTTGACGGTGTCGGCGGCCTCCTGCGTGGTGCAGCCGAAGAACTTCTCCAGGACGAGCACGCCGTTGCTGTTCTCGCCCTCGTCCTCGACCTCGCGCTGGTAGGAGAACAGGTCGTTGCGCAGGTGGACGGCGTCGGAGAACGTCTCCATCAGCACGCGCAGCGGCCGGGTGCCCGCGACGCGCGCGGGCACCTCGGCGGTCGCGTACTCCACCAGACCGGCCGACCAGGGGGCGCCGCCGACCTTGCGGCGCATCTCGATGTATTCGACGGGGTTGGCGATCCGCCCCTCGTTGATGTTGGACAGCTCCCACATCGACTCGTTGAGCAGGTGCTCGGTGGCCACGGAGAAGCGGCGGCGCCAGTCCGTGGACATCGACGGCACCGTGCGCGCCCAGAGGTCCTTCAGGCCCGCCTCCACCGGATTCTCCGGCTCGGGTACCGCGGCCGAGGGGTCTAGCGGCATGAACAGCGGCAGGCGGTCCAGGTGCGCCTTTCCGGCGGCACGGTCCGGCGTGCGCTTGAACATGTCGAGGAAGTGGTCGTCGAAGAAGAACACCCACACGTACCAGTCGGTGACGAGCGAGAGGGCGGCCCCGTCGCAGTCGGGGTGGGTGTAGGCGCACAGGAGTCCGTAGTCGTGCGCCTCCAGGTCGGCCTGCTCCCAGATCCCGGAGCCTTCCAGCATGCCCATCTCACGTGCCCACTGCGTCGAGTGCGCGCGGGCCTCGTCGAGGTGCGGGTTGAGCCGCGCGGGGTACGGCATGTAGAAGTGCGGGAGTTCGAACGGCTGCGTCATGGCTGGGGCCCTACCCGGGCGCCCCAACCCCCATCCGCCGCCCCGGACATGATCACACCATCGCGTGAACTGCCCGGGAAACCCCGAACTTCCGCGCGTTTCCGTGGTGTTCGCCCCCGTCGCGTCCGTACCGGCGGGTCGACCGGACCGGCCGTCCCGGATACCGCGGCACACCTGCGCAGTGCCGGGCGGCGTCCGGCCGCCGCGCTCGGGGCCGGCGGCCGCCGGTATGTCCGTGAGGCCGCCGGCATGCCCCGCGCGGGGTCTTGCCGTGGCCCCTCGCGGGCGCCACGGTAGGCACCATGACCTCCTTCGTGTTGCCTCATGAGGTGCACGGCGACGGCGCCCACAAGGTGTTCGCCGTGCACGGCTGGTTCGCCGACCGGTCCGCCTACGCGCCCGTCCTGCCCGATCTCGACCGCACCGCCTTCACCTACGCGCTGGTCGATCTGCGCGGCTACGGCGGGGCCCGGGACGCCGTGGGCTCCTGGACGACGACCGAGGCGGCCCGGGACCTGGTGGAGCTGGCCGACCGGCTGGGCTGGGAGCGGTTCTCGGTGATCGGGCACTCCATGGGCGGTGCCGTGGCGCAACGGTTGCTGGCCGTCGCCCCGCACCGGCTGCGCCGGATCGTCGGCGTCGCTCCGGTGCCCGCCTCGGGCATGCCGTTGCCGGCCGGGCAGGACGCTCTGTTCGAGGAGGCGGCGCACCGGGCGGAGAACCGGCGCGCGATCATCGACTTCACCACCGGGGGCCGCCGCCCCGCCGCCTGGCTGGACCGGATGGTGGCCCGCTCGCTGGAGCGCAGTGACCCCAAGGCGTTCCGGGCGTGGCTCGAATCCTGGGCGGGCGAGGACTTCCACGCGGACGTCGAGGGCAGTGAGGTGCCCGCCCTGGCGGTGGCCGGCGAGCTGGACCCGGCCCTGTCGCCGGCGGTCCTGCGGGAGACCTGGCTGGCCTGGTATCCGCGCGCCGAGCTGGTCGCGCTGCCGTCCGCCGGTCACTACCCGATGGACGAGACGCCGCTGGAACTCGTCAGGGCGGTGGAGGACTTCCTGCGCGCGGACACCACGGACGCTGCGGTCCACACGGACGCCCGGGGCCCGGCCGGCCCGGCGTGAGCGGGTGCGGGCCGCCGCCGGTGCCCGACGTGTTCGACCCGCGCCGGTACGCCGCCGGGGTGCCCTACGACGACTACCGCCTCCTGCGCGACCGTCATCCGGTGGCCTGGCAGGAGGAGTCCGAGGTGCTGGGCTGGCCGGCCGGACCAGGTTTCTGGGCCGTGACCCGGCACGCGGACGTCGTACGGGTGCTCAAGGACGCGGCGGGGTTCTCCTCGCACCTCGGCGCGACGCAGATCCGGGACCCCGACCCGGAGGACCTGCCCTTCATCCGCAGGATGATGCTCAATCAGGATCCCCCCGGACACGGCAGGTTGCGGCGGCTGGTGAGCCGTGCGTTCACCCCGGGGCGTGTCGACCGGTTCGCCGCGCTGGCCCGGGAGCGGGCCCGCACCCTGCTCGCCGCGGCGTCGGAGGCGGCCAGGGCGTCGGACGGCACGGCCGATCTGGTGGCCGCCGTCACCGACGAGTACGCGCTGCTCAACCTGGCGGATCTGCTGGGCGTTCCGGAGAGCGACCGGCGGCTGCTGCTGCACTGGACGCAGCGGGTCATCGGCTACCAGGACCCGGACGAGGCGGGCCGGCCGGTGCTGGACGGGACGGGCAGGCCGGTGAATCCGCGCTCCCCGGCGATGCTGCGGGACATGTTCGCCTACGCCGGGCAGCTGGCCGCCCACAAACGACGGCATCCCGCCGACGACATCCTGACGACGCTCGCCCACGACGCCGAACCGGAGGGCGCCGAGCTGGAGATGTTCTTCTTCCTGCTCACGGTGGCGGGCAACGACACGGTGCGCAGTGCCGCCCCCGGCGGGCTGCTGGCCCTCGCGGAGCATCCGGGAGCGTACGAGCGCTTGCGGTCCGGGAGGGCGGAGGTCCGCCCGGCCGTCGAGGAGCTGCTGCGCTGGCATCCGCCGGTGCTGACCTTCCGCCGCACGGCGGTGCGGGACGTCGAGCTGGCGGGGCGGCGGATCCGGGCGGGCGACAAGGTCGTGGTGTTCCACGCCTCGGCCAACCGGGACGAGCGGGTCTTCGCGCACCCGGACCGGCTCGATCCCGGTCGCGTCCCGAACCCGCACGTCTCCTTCGGAGACGGCCCGCACGTGTGCCTGGGCGCGCACTTCGCGCGCCTGCAACTGCGCCTGCTGTACGAGGAGGTGCTGCGCGCGCTGCCGGCGGTCCGGCTCGCCGGGCCCGCCGAGCGACTCGTGTCGAACTTCATCAACGGGGTCAAGTCACTGCCGCTGCACGTACTTTGACGGGCCGACCTGGATCAGCGCGTGGGTGCCGCTGGTGCGCCACCGCTGGCCCTCCGCTGCCACCAGGGCGGTCTCGGTCGCCGCGGACAGGCCGGTGATCACGTCGGACTTGAGCGTGCGCAGGGCGGCGACCGGACCGGGGAACCAGGCGGTCGCCCGCTGGAACGGCGTGGTCGGCGGCCATCGCCGGTCGCCCACCAGACGGCGGTAGTTGAGGTCGCCCTTGAAGATCGTCAGCGTGGCCGCGGCGAACTCGGCACGCAGGTCGTCCGGCATCTGCGCGTACGGCAGCGGTGCGCAGGAGAACGGATGCGCGCGCACGTCGAGCCGGCCGCCGGCCATGGCCGACCGCAGGACGCGCCCGTACTCGCCCGCCGCGCCGGGGGCCGCCCGCAGTCGCTGCAGGGCGTCGACCACGTCGGCGGTGGTGGCGTCGGAGACGTAGTAGGGATGGGGCTTGACGTGCAGGACCGCCCGCTCGGCCCGCCCCTCGGTGAGGAGATGGGCGATCAGCAGCAGGTCGGGGACGAGTTCGCGGCCGGCGTTGTCCGCGACCAGCACGAGCGTGGCGGCCCCGCCGGGCGGCAGCAGCGACCACAGGGCCTCGCTGTCGTCGGCGACCAGTGCGGGAACCGGTTCGCGCGCCTCGGCGGCCGCGGCCGAGAGCCGGAACCCGAGGTCGGCGCGGTTGCCCCACAGCGAGCCGTGCAGCAGTGCGCCGCCCCGCTCCCGCTCGGAGAGCTCACCCAGGGCGTCCAGGGCGGCCAGTTCCTCGTCGGTCTCCGGCGCGTCGAGTTCGGCCTGCTTGAACGGACGGAAGGGGTCGATACCCTGCCAGGCACCGGGGCCGAAGTAACCGACGGCGTCGAGCAGCCGACGGTAGAAGTAGCTCTCCGACCACAGCCAGGGCACGTCGTACCAGGACCGTCCGACGTGGTCGGGCAGGCCCCAGGCGTGCCAGTGGTCCCGGTCCGGTGCGTCGGCGGGGAGCGGCTCGATCACCCCGTCGGCGCAGCTCGCCAGCAGCTCGTCCAGCGCCCGGTGCTGCCCGGGCCCGTACGGGAAGGCGTCCCGCACCCGCTGGATGATCGCGGGGTGCCGCTCGGCCAGCACCCCGTGCGGGAACGAGCCGGGTTCGTTGCCGAGGATCACGGGCGCGCGGGCGGTGTCGGGCATGCCCGTCACCGTACCGCGCCCGTCAGGCGGTCCTGAGTTCCCGCTCCAGATGCGTGGCGAGGGTGACGTAGCGGGGGCGGCGGTGCACCGGGACCAGGCCCCGGATCATCAGGTGCCACATCTCGGCGACCCGCCGTGGAAGCCGTCCGACCGGTTCGATCGAGCGGCCGGCGACCCGGGTGCCGACGAAGAAGCAGACGAGGGAATGGGCGACGGCGCCCACGTCGAGGTCCCCGTGCACATCGGCCTCCCTGACCGCCCCGGCGAACTTGCGGGTGGCGAACTCGAGCCACTCGGTGAACGGATGCCTCAGCGGCGGCCGTACGGCGATGTCCGCGCTGACCAGGCGGAGCCCGGCGCGTGGCACCGGGTCGTCGACGGCGAGCCGGGCGATCCCGAAGGTGGCGCGTATCAAGGTCTCCAGGGAGGAGTACCCGCGGCTCTCGACGTCGGAGACGAGCTTCTGGGCGGCCCTGGCCTGGAGTTCGAGGATGGCGTGGGCCAGGTCCTCCTTGGCGGCGAAGTGGAAGTACAGCGCGCCCTTGGTGACCTTCGCGTGGGAGACGATGTCGCTCAGGCTGGTGGATTCGTAGCCGTGCCGGTCGAACAGATCGGCGGCGGCCGTGATGATCGTTGCCCGGGTCTGTTCAGCGCGTAACTGCCTCGCCATCGTGTGACCCTTCCTTGCGCCTTGAACGAACGGGACATGCGGTTTGTTTTATGGCCCGTTGCACACGATAACTCACCGAGTGACAGCGGGAGTCCGGCGGACGGGACCTTCGCCCGGCAGCTGTCAGCCGCACGCCTCGCCCCGGGATCGGGCCGGGCCGGCCGACGGACGAGGCCGGTTCGCCTCGCGCCTCGCCGCCCGGCCGCGCCCGGCGGCCGCGGGCCGGAGGTCGTCGTCCCGTGATCGTCACGATACGAGGCGGACGGCCGCTTCCTCAACGGGGCCTCATCGGGTTCCGGAAACAGCCGGACCGGTCGGTGTTCGCGGGCTTCCCGCCGGCGGTACCTGACCGGTTGAACGCGGCGCGCGCGGGTGCCGTACTGGACGTCGGCAGACCTGTTCCCGCGCCCGCCGAGGAGACACCCCGATGACTCGGACGACCGCCCGCCCGGGCGTCATGGCGGCCGCCGCGGCGGCCCCGATCCTGCTCGTGTCGTGGGCGGCTGCGCCGGCCCAGGCACACGGAGCCCCCACAGGCCCGGTCAGCCGGGTCTACGCGTGCTCCCCCGAAGGCGGCGACGCGGGCTCTGCGGCCTGCAGGGCGGCGATCGCCGCGAACGGCGCTCCGTTCACCGCGTGGGACAACCTGCGCGTGGCCGGGGTGGCGGGCCGGGACCGGCAGGTGGTTCCGGACGGCAGGCTGTGCAGCGGCGGCCTGCCCGCCTACCGGGGCCTCGACCTGCCCCGGCGGGACTGGCCGGCGACCGAGCTGGCACCCGGCGGCCGGCTGACGATGACGTACGCCTCGACGATCGCGCACACGGGCACGTTCAAGCTGTATCTGACGAAGCCCGGCTACGATCCGGCCAAGCCGATGAAGTGGGCGGATCTGCCGGAGCGGCCCTTCGCCGAGGTCACGGACCCGCCGCTGCGGAACGGGGCGTACCACCTCGGCGCCACCCTGCCGAAAGACCGGACGGGGCGTCAGATGCTCTACACCGTCTGGCAGAACAGCAGCACGCCGGACACCTACTACTCGTGTTCCGACGTGGTCTTCCCGGGCGGCGGGACGGCGGCCGGGGCGGCGAAGGCCCCGAAGCCGGCGACGCGGGGCGCTGCGCCGCCGGGCGGCCGGCCGGCGAGCCCGTCCGCGGGAGGCGCTACCGAGGGAGGCACCACCGGGGCGCGCGCGAGTGGCACTCCGGACGGTGGCGTCCGGGACGGTGGCGTCCGGGACGGTGGGAGTGCGCGGCAGCGGGAAGCCGCCGGCGACGGCACTCCGCTGGCGGAGGTGACGCGCGGCGGCTCGGGACCCTCGGCTCCGCTGCTCGCGGGCGGCGCCGCCACGGTGCTGGTGCTCACCGGGGGCGCCGCCTTCGTGCTGCGTCTACGCCGACGCTGAAACCGTCTTCGGCGGATCAGTTGACGTAGACCCGGGCACCGGCGTCGGTGACCGGGGCGTACTTGGCCGTGAAGAAGCCGTTGGCGAAGCAGAGCGACGAACCGGAGCTCTTGGTGAACTGCTGGTTGGTGAAGGTGATGCTGCTGTCGGCGTTGTCGGCCTTGCCGGTCAGACCGGGCGCCTGGTACACGCAGGTCACGCTGCCCAGCAGGGTGCGCAGCTGGACGGTGGCCTGGATGACGGAGCCGCTCGGGGGCGAGACGGTGAGGGTGCCGGCCGAGGTGATCGTCGCCGAGTAGGGCAGGTTGTTGATGGTGATGCCGTTGACGCCGAGCACACCGGTGACGTTGCTGGTGCAGCTGCTGCTGCCGAAGGTGTGCGCGGTGACGGACTCGGTGGCCGTACCGGGAGCGGCCGGGTTGCCGGTGAGCTTGGCGGTGAACTGGGAGGTCGTGCACTTGACGCCGCTGGTGCCGGTCGCGCTGGAGTAGAAGGTGGCGGACGTGCCGGAGGCCAGGGGGGCGGTCAGGGTGTCGCCGACCGCGGCGGCGGTGCCGCCCACGCTGCCGGTGGTGAGGACGGCGCCGGCGTCGGCACCGGCGGAGGCGGGTCCGGCCGCCGTGAGGGCGAGCGCGGCGGCGGTGCCGGCCAGGGCGAGGAGGGTTCGCGTACGCATGCGGGTGTGCCTCTTTCCTGAGTGGGGTTCGGACGAGGTGCTGTCGGGGGGTGGCGGGTGGTGCGAGCGGTGCCGCCGACGCGGGAACGTCGCGCCTTCTCCGTACGCGACGGACCCGCGACGGCGGCGGGCCGGTACCGGCCGACGGCCTTGGGGAAGGCCTGCGGCCGGGCCGGACAGGGGACGGCGGCCGGCCACGGCCCCATGGAACGGGAACGTGCCGGAGCCGTGCTGCGGTGAGCGGTTGCCGTGAACCGGCGCGTGCAACCCGGTGTGCCGGCGTGAGCGGTTTCGTGAACCGGCGGGTCCGACCGTCGTGAGCCGACGGGCGTGATGGCCGCGAGCCGAAGTGAGCGATTGCGCCGAGCCGAAGTGAGCGGCTGCCGTGCAGTGCCGGGAACGCGGCCGTCGCCGCTCGGCGGATCCGGCGCCACGGATCCGGGGAAACAGGGGAATTTGTAGACCCGCTCAACCTTCAACGTCAAGGCGTCGCAAGGGAGTTGTTCCCTAGGGACGCCGGTCTCGCACATCCGACACCCTATTTCCACAACTCCCTTGACCCCCCAATGTAACCGGCGGTAACTTTCGGTCAGGCTACTGCCGCGTAACGAGAAAGCCCTTGCATCCGCCGGGAGTGCGAGGAGACGTACGCGGCAGCCGCTGTCCGCGCCAGGACACCGCGCCACTGAAGCCCAACCCGCATATCCATGCCCATGGGAGCAGACATGGCCTTGTCCCCGGACGTCCCGTCCGACGGCAACAACCCCGAGAACCCGGGAAGCGGTTCACCGTCCGAAGCACCGAGCACCGCCGTGACCGGCACGGGCGGCGAGCGACGAGGGCGGGTCCGGGCACGCCGGGCCGCCGTCATGGCCGTGCCCGCCACGCTCGTCGCCGCCGGCCTCGCGGTCCTCACCGCGCAAGGTGCGCTGGGTGTGCAGTTCGCGATCTCCGGAATGCCGTTCACCGTCACCGCGACCGAACTCAACGGCACCGGTTTCGAGCAGTTCGGCGCGCTCGACAACATGGCGGAGGGCAGCCCGAACGCCGGTGACACCGGCGGCCAGGTGCTCGTCGTCACCTCCGCGATCAAGAACGCGACGCTCACCAAGCTGTGCCAGAGCGTCGACCTCGGCGGCACCAACCTGCTGATCAGGGCGGGCGGCGGTAAGGACAAGGTGTCGGCGACCGACCTGACCACCGACTCCACCGAGCTGTCGGGTGACGCTGCGTTCGGCAACATCGAGATCGGCAACGACGCGAGCACGCTCACGAAGGCGGGCGTGAAGGGCCCGATCGGGGTCTTCAGTCAGCAGGCCGACACCGTGCGCATCGCCAACCTGCGGCAGACCAACTATGCGACCACGGCCGGGGTGTTCAAGCTGCCGGGTCTCAAGCTCGGCTTCAGCAGCTCGGGTTGCTGATCGGCGTGCCGGACCGTCCACGTCGGGGACCGAGGGCCGCCTTCCGCGGCTGGCGGGCCCGCCGGCCGTTCTGGGGCGGGCTGCTGCTCGCCCTCGGCGGCGGCGAGATCCTGCTCACCGAGAAGGCCTCGCTGAAGGTCGTGATGCACATCGGCATGCAGGGCCTGGCCGGCTATCTGCTGCCGACGCTGATGCTGCTGCTGGGCCTGCTGATCATCTTCAACCCCTCGCAGCGGCTCTTCTACTCCGTCACCGGCATCCTGCTGTCGCTGGGTACCTGGCTCACCTCCAACCTGGGGGGTTTCTTCCTCGGCCTCCTCCTCGGCGCCGTCGGAAGCTGCCTCGCCTTCGGCTGGCTGCCGGACCAGGAACCCCGCGTCAGCCGGCGCAAACGCCGTAAGCAGGCACGGGCCGACCGGGCGGCGGCGCGGGCCTCCCTGCCCGAGGGAGTGGAACGAGCGGCCTGAGCCCGGACGAAGGGCACGGGCACGGTCCAGGAGGCCCCACGATCACGGGGCTTTCCCTCCGGGTCCGCGGAACTTCCCGGTCGTCCCATAAGTTTCTACGATGCTGTAGAAATTGCGGTCGGCGTGCGGTCACAGCACCCGGCCGGGGAGACGAGGAGTGGACATGGCCCTGTGGGACCGCTTCAAGGAGTCGGCGTCGCAGATGCAGACCCAGCTGGTGGCGAAGAAGAACGACCTGAAGAGCGGCGCCTTCCGCGACGCGAGCATGGCGATGTGCGCGCTCGTGGCCGCCGCCGACGGAACCGTCGACCCGTCGGAGCGGCAGCGGGTGGCCCAGCTCATCGCCACCAACGAGGTGTTGCAGAACTTTCCGGCGGACGACCTGCGGCGCCGCTTCGAGGAGAACCTGAACAAGCTGACGACGGACTTCGCCTTCGGCAAGGTGAGCGTGCTGCAGGAGATCGCCAAGGCGAAGAAGAAGCCGGCCGAGGCGCGGGCCGTCGTCCAGATCGGCATCGTGATCGGCGGTGCGGACGGTGACTTCGACAAGACCGAGCAGGCCGTGGTGCGCGAGGCGTGCTTCACGCTGGATCTCCCGCCGCACGAGTTCGACCTCTGACCCGCGGCTCGGACCGCGGCGCGGACTCCGGCAGACGGAACGACGTGGGTGCCCCCGTGATCGGGGGCACCCACGTCGTCGTGTTCACGGCCGAGGCAGCGCCGGGGC
Source organism: Streptomyces sp. NPDC048514 (assembly GCF_043199955.1). Taxonomy (NCBI): domain Bacteria; kingdom Bacillati; phylum Actinomycetota; class Actinomycetes; order Kitasatosporales; family Streptomycetaceae; genus Streptomyces; species Streptomyces sp. NPDC048514. The sequence continues at coordinate 346,556 of NZ_JBICWT010000009.1, forward strand.
CGGGCGGGAACGACCGGCTTCGGCCACGCCCGGGCGGCGCCGCCGGGTCAGGCGAGTCCCGCCGGGGTCAGGCGAGTCCCGCCGACTTCAGCCAGGCCTGGGCGACGTCCAGCGGGTCCTTGTTCTCCGTCTGCACCTGGGTGTCCAGGTCCAGCAGGGTCGCGGTGTCCAGCTTGGCCGAGACGGCGTTGAGGGCGTCGACACCCTTCTGGTTCAGCGCGCTCTTGTAGGCGAGCGGCTGGACGTTCTCGAGGCCGAAGAGGCCCTTCGGATCCTGCAGGACGACGAACTTCTCCTTGGAGATGGTCGGGTCCGTGGTGAAGAGGTCCGCGACCTGCACCGCGTTCTTCTTCAGCGCCGCCTGGGTGAGCGGGCCGCCCGCGTCCAGCGCCTTGAACGACTTGAACTCCAGGCCGTAGACCGACTTCAGGCCCGCCAGACCCTGCTGCCGGGTCTGGAACTCCGGCGAGCCGCCGATGACCAGGTCCTTCGCGATGCCCTTCAGGTCGGCGACGGAGGACTTCCCGGTGAGGTGGTACTTCTTCGCGGTCGTCGCGTTGACGGTCACCGAGTCCTTGTCCTGTGCGGACGAGGGGTCGAGGAGCGTCAGCTTGGAGTCCAGCTTGGCCTCGATGGCCGTGGTGGTCGCCTCGGTCGTCTTCGGCGCCGCCTTCGGGTCGAGGTAGGCGAGGAGCGCGCCGTTGTACTCGGGCAGTACCGAGATGGAGCCGTTCTTGAGCAGACCGTACGTCGTCTCGCGGCTGCCGATGTTCGGCTTGTAGGTGACCTTGATCCCCTTGGCCTTGAGCGCCTCGCCGTAGATGTCGGCGAGCAGGGTGCTCTCGGGGAAGTTGTTGGAGCCGACGACGACGCTGTCGCCGCTCGCCTTGCCGTCCGTCAGGGGATTGCCGGACTTGCCGTCGCCGGAGGAACAGCCCGTCAGCAGAGCCGTAGCCGCCGCGAGGGCGACCACCGCCGCGCCTCGGTTCCTCCGGATGGACCTGCTGATGTGGGTTGTGGAAGTCACCTACTGATCCAATCCAGCCGGTTCTCGGTCAGTCAAGGGCATCAGATCACCGATTGGCCTCGATCTGCGGTCGGTGGCGTACGCAGAGCGTTCTCCTGGTCACGGATGCCCGACGGAAGGCACACCGATCGGGCCGGTGAGCACCTGTGACCTCAGAGCGGCCGGGCCTCGGGGCGGTGACGGCCCGGACCTGAGGCTGCTCGCCGTTCCGGAGCCGGCGCCGTCCCGCACCGAGCGGTGGCCGTCAGTGGCTCCGGCGCACTCCCGGGGAGACCGTGAGCCGGGACACCGCCCAGAAGAGGGCGAGGGTCGCGAGCGCGAGGGCGGCGACCAGGGTGGCGCCGCCGACGACCTTCTCGTAGTTCTTCTGGTACAGGCCGTCGATGATGTAGCGGCCGAGACCGCCGAGGCTGACGTAGGCGGCGATGGTGGCCGTGGAGACGATCTGGATGGCCGCCGTGCGCAGGCCGCCGAGGACCAGCGGGAGCGCGACGGGCAACTCCACCTGGAACAGCACCCGCGCCTCGGACATCCCCATGCCGCGCCCCGCGTCCACCGGGGACGGGTCGACGGCGCCGATCGCCTCGTAGGTGGTGACCAGGATCGGCGGTACGGCGAGCACGACCAGCGGGATCATCACCGGGCCCAGGCCGAACCCGATCCAGATGAACATCAGCACCAGCAGACCGAAGCTCGGCAGCGCCCGGCCGGCGGTGGCGATCATCGCCAGGGCGTTGCCGCCGCGCCCGTAGTGGCCGGTGACCAGACCGACGGGCAGTCCGATGGCGGCGGCCAGGAGCAGGGCTTCGACCGAGTACTGCATGTGCTCGACGAGGCGGGTGGGGATGCCGTCGTAGCCGTGCCAGTGGGCGCTGTCGCTGAAGAAGGCGTGCGCGAAGTCGAATACGTTCACCGGGTGGCCCCCTTCCTCGGCATCCACGGGGTGAGGAGCAGGCGGACCAGGACCAGTACGGCGTCGGCGAGGATGCCGAGGACCGCGATGGTCAGGACCGAGTTCACGGCCAGGGCGGGCCGGTGGTAGACGTTGGCGTCGTAGAGCATGTTGCCCAGGGCGCCCTGGTTGCCGATGAGCATGCCGACGCTGACCAGGGAGATGCTGGACACGGTCGCCACCCTGAGGCCGCCGATGATCGCGGGTACGGCGATGGGCAGTTGGACCTGGAGGTAGCGGCGTACCGGTCCGAGGCCCATGGCCTGTGCGGCGGCCAGGGTCTCCGGCGGGACCGAACGGACGCCGTCCACGATGGCCGGCACCAGCACCACCAGGCTGTAGACCGCGAGCGGGATCATCACCGTGGTCTCGCTCTGCCCGAAGTAGTCGATGAGCACCACGAAGAAGGCCAGCGAGGGGATGGCGTACAGCACGGTGGTGATGCCGAGGACGGGTGGGTAGATCCACCGGTAGCGCACGCAGAGCTGGGCGACGGGCAGGGAGACGAGCAGCCCGGCCAGGACCGGCAGCAGGGCCTCGCGCAGGTGCAGGCCGACGAGGCCGAGGTAGCTGTGCTGGAGGTCGCTCGGGAGGTCGAAGAAGCCGGTCATCGCCCGGCCTTCGCGCCGGCCTGCTCCGCGACGCGGCTGTGGGCGTCCCGGATCGCCTCTCCGATGACCTGCTGGGAGACGACGCCGACGGCGCGGCCCTCGGCGTCCACGGCGACGGCCCAGCCGGTCGGCGAGAGCACGGCGCCGTCGAGCGCGGTGCGCAGCGAGTCGGCGCCGGGGACGAACGGCCGTCCGCAGGGCAGGAGTTGGTCCCGGTCGATGTCACCGGCGGTGAGGCGGCCCGGCTCTGCCCAGCCGAGGGGCCTGCCGTCGGGGTCGGTGACGAGGAGGTAGGGGTCTTCGGTGCGGGAGGCGAGTTGCCGGGCGTCCGCGTCGATGCCGACGACCGGCCCGGTCTGCAGCCGCAGCCCCTCGGACGGGAAGAAGGACAGCCGCCGGATGCCGCGGTCGGCGCCCAGGAAGTCCTCCACGAAGGCGTCGGCGGGGGCGCTCAGCAGTTCGGCGGGCGGGGCGAACTGGGCGAGCCGGCCGCCGGTGCGCAGGACGGCGACCATCGTGCCGAGCTTGATCGCCTCGTCGATGTCGTGCGTGACGAAGACGATGGTCTTGCCCAACTCGTCCTGGATGCGCAGCAGTTCGTCCTGGAGTCCCTTGCGCACGATGGGGTCTACGGCGGAGAACGGCTCGTCCATCAGCAGCACCGGCGGGTCCGCGGCGAGCGCGCGGGCCACGCCCACCCGCTGCTGCTGGCCGCCGGAGAGCTGGTAGGGGTACCTCTTGGCCAGCGAGGTGTCGAGCCCGACCCGCTCCATCAGCTCGGCGGCCCGGGCGCGCGCCTTCTGCTTGGTCCAGCCGAGCAGCCGGGGCACGGTGGCGATGTTGTCCAGAATGGTGCGGTGCTGGAAGAGGCCTGCGTTCTGGATCACGTATCCCATCGAGCGGCGCAGGGTGTTGACCGGTTGCTGCCGGATGTCCGCGCCGTCGAGGGAGATGCGGCCCTCGCTGGGCTCCACCATCCGGTTGATCATCCGCAGGGTCGTCGTCTTGCCGCACCCCGAGGGTCCGACGAGCACGGTGATCGCGCGGTCCGGTATCTCCAGCGACAGCCGGTCGACCGCGACCGTGCCGTCCGGATACCGCTTCGTGACTGAATCTATCCGTATCAAAACGCCGGATACCCTTCGGGTTTGGCAGCTTTCCGCCCACTGTCGGCCACGGTCGTCCATGCGCAGCCCGTGCGGGGAGAGTCTAGACCGCGAGTGTTTCAGCGCTTTGGCCGGTGACCACGCGGAAAGGAAGACCGTGCCGACGCTGCCGCCTCCCTGGCGGAGGACTCGCACACGCTTCGGCGGCGGGCTCAGTCGTCCTTGCGCGGATGCGGCCGTGCCGCGAGGACCGCCACGTCGTCCTCCGCATGGTGGGCTTCCAGCCGCGTGACGATCGTCTCCAGGACGTCGTCGACACCGTCGCAGCCGGTGAAGCGGAGGGCGGCCAGGCGGGCGAGGGAGCGGTCGATGTCCTCGCCGCGGTGTTCCACGAGGCCGTCGGTGAACAGCACGAGCGTCTGGCCGGGCGCCAGGGCGTGGGTGGCCGACTCGTACCCGCCCAGCCCGGTGCCCAGCGGCGGTCCGACGGGGACGGGCAGCAGCGCGGCCTCGCCCTCCCCGGTGATCAGCACGGGCGGCAGATGGCCGGCACTGGCCAGCGTGATCTGGCCGCGCCCCGGGTCGACGCGGGCCAGCAGACAGGTGGCGGGTCTGCGCTCGTCCTCGCCGGAGGCGATGTCGTCCATCTGGCGCAGGACGCGGTGCGGGGGCAGGTCGGAGGAGGCGATGTAGCGCAGGGAGGAGCGGTAGGCGCTCATGTCGACGGCGGCCTCCAGGCCGTGCCCCATCACGTCGCCGACCACCAGCAGGGTGCGGCCGAAGTGCAGCCGTACGGTCTCGCACCAGTCACCGCCGACCAGCGCGCTGCCGCCGACGGGGAGATAGCGGATGGCGACGTCCAGGTTGGGGTGCGGCCGGCCCGGCGCGGCGAGCAGGGCCCGCTGCAGGTCGCCGGCGGTACGGCTGACCAGATCGTAGGCGCGGGCGTACTGGATGTGGGCGGCACCGCGCTCGGCGAGCACGGCGAGCAGCTCGGCCTCGGACCGGCGCAAGGGCTCCTCGCGGCGCCCCCAGACCAGGAGGCCGAACACCTCCTCCCCTCTGGTCAGCGACAGGCACACGGCGCCGCCGGCACGGCCTTCGGCCGGCTGTTCCAGCCACGGGTCCAGGACCGCGCCGACGGCCGGCACACCTGCCTCGCGGGCCACGGCGGCGGCCCAGCGGGCGTCGGGCAGCGCGTCGGCGTCGCCGCTGATCGACTCGTACCCGGAGACGACGGGCCCGGCGCGGCGCATCACGGCGGCGGCGCCGCCGACCAGCAGGACGGCGGCGCGGGTCAGCTCGGCGCAGGTGGTGGGCTCGTCGAGGGTCGTTCCGATGCCGGCCAGGGCCTGCCGCAGCACGCCGAGCCGCGCTGCGGGCTCTTCCGCTCCTCCGGTGCCACCGCCGTCGCGGTGCTCACCGCCGAAGGGAAGCGGCCTGCGACGGGACTGGATCCAGCGCGCCACACCCCACACCCTCACAGAATCTCAAACCGGAGCGAGCGGGGCACCAGGCACATCGAACGCACCGGGTGCCGGCGGTCCCACCGGTCCCGGCGGCACCAGCCGGTCAGCCCTCGGTGGGTGCCAGCCGCAGGGAGATCGAGTTGATGCAGTACCGCTGGTCGGTCGGGGTCGGATACCCCTCACCCTCGAACACGTGCCCGAGATGCGAGCCGCAGCGGGCACACCGCACCTCGGTCCGGACCATCCCGTGGGACCGGTCCTGGATCAGCTCCACCGCGTCGGTGTCCTTCGGGTCGTAGAAGGACGGCCAGCCGCAGTGCGACTCGAACTTGGTGCCGGAGGTGAACAGCTCGGCGCCGCAGGCGCGGCAGGAGTAGACGCCCTCGGTCTTGGTGTCCGTGTACTCACCGGTGAAGGCCGGCTCGGTGCCGGCCTGGCGCAGCACGGCGAACTCCGCCGGGTTCAGCTCCGCACGCCACTGCTCGTCCGGCTTCTCGACGTCGTACGACATGAGCCTCAGCCCCTCTACTGCTGCGACAGACGGTCCAGGATCTGCGGGCCCAGGTCCGTCACGTCACCCGCGCCCATGGTGAGAACGAGATCACCGGGCTTCGCCATTCCCGCGATCACCGCGGGGATCTCCGCCTTGTCGTGCACGGCGGTGACGTCGGCGCCCGCGGCGCGCGCGGCCTCGATGATCAGCTCGCTGGTCACCCCGGGGATCGGGTCCTCCCGGGCGGGGTAGATGTCGAGCACGACCGAGGCGTCCGTGAGCGCCAGCGCCCGCCCCATCTCCTTGCCCAGTTCCTGGGTGCGCGAGAACAGGTGCGGCTGGAAGACCACGAGGATGCGGGAGTCGCCGGCGGCGGCGCGCATGGCCTCCAGGTCGGCGGTCATCTCGGTCGGGTGGTGGGCATAGGAGTCGATCACCTGAACGCCCGCCGCCTCGCCCTTCAGCTGCAGCCGGCGCTTCACACCGGTGTAGGCGGCCAGCGCCGGGGCCAGTGAGTCGGCCGGGACACCGAGGGCGGCACCGGCGGCGAGCGCGGCGACCGCGTTCAGGGCGTAGTGGCGGCCGGGGACGGAGACCGCGAAGGTGATTTCCCGTCCCTCCAGCAGGACCGTCACCTCGCTCTTCAGGCCCTGCGGCAGCACGGACAGCACACGCACGTCGGCGTCCTGCGCCTCGCCGTACGTCACCACCCGCACCTCGCGGGCCGCCACCCGGCGGGTCAGCTCGCGGGCGCCCTCCTGGTCCGCGGAGACGACGAGTGTGCCGCCCTCGGTGATGCGGTCGACGAACGTCTCGAAGGACTCGTAGATCTCGTCCATCGAGGCGTAGTTGGCGTGGTGGTCCAGCTCGACGTTGAGGACGATGGCCACGTCGGGCGCGTACTTGTGGAAGCTGCGGTCCGATTCGTCGGCCTCGGCGACGAAGATGTCGCCCTCGCCGTGCAGCGCGTTGGAGCCGGGCGCGTCCAGGTCGCCGCCGATCGCGTACGACGGCTCCAGGCCCAGCGCGGTCAGGGAGACCGCGAGCATCGAGGTGGTGGTGGTCTTGCCGTGGGTACCGGCCACGGCGATCGGGCGCAGCCCCTCCATCAGCGCGGCCAGCGCGTCCGAGCGGTGCACCACCGGGATGCCCAGCGCGGCGGCGCGGGCCAGCTCGGGGTTGTCCTCGCGGATCGCGGACGACACGACGACACAGCTCGCGTCGTCGGCGAGGTGCTCGGCCGCATGCCCGATGTGCACGGTCGCGCCGAGCGCCCGCAGCGCCTCGGCCGTCGCCGAGTCCTTGGCGTCGCTGCCGGCGACCTCGGCCCCACGCTGCGCGAGGATCTTGGCGATGCCCGACATCCCGGCGCCGCCGATGCCGATGAAGTGCGGTCGGTCCATGGCGGCGGGAAGGCCGGGTGCCATGCGTTTCTCCCTGGAGACGGTACGAGCTGGAGCAGGCCTAGCCTAAGCGCTCACACCCCGCCCCACTCCGCAAGGGGCACGAGCCCACGGCCCGAGCCCACCCGGGAACGCGGCGCGAACCCACTCAGGGGCGCGGGGAACCGCGCGACCAGCCACGACGCACCCGTACCCGCGAACGCACCGGCACCCGCACCCGCGCCCGCGAGGCCCACTCACCCGCACCCGCGAACAGCGCCACGCCCACCCTTAAGAACGCTCCGGCGGAGCGCCTACGCCTTGCTGTGCGAGAACAGCTTCAGCACCGGCACCCCCACCCGGTGCCGAGCCCGGGAGGCCCAGTCCCGGTGGAAGAACTCCTCCACGTAGTGCGGATCGGTCAGCACGATGACCTCGTCGGCCCCGACCTCGGCCACCAGCGCCTTGAGGGCGTCCAGCGGGTGGTCCTCGACCAGCCGCCCCTCCGCCCGGCTCCCCGCGGAGCGCAACGCCTGCACCGAGACGTCGAGGGCCCGCTGCCCCACGCTCCGGGCCTCCTCGCCCTCCGGCGTCTCCCCTTCCCGCACGGCCTCGTCGAGTTCGCCAAGCGCGATGTCGTCGATGGCCCGCAGCAGGCGGTCCGCCTGGTCGCCGCGCGGCTGCAGCAGCACGTGGAACCGGACCGGCTCGTCTCCGTGCAAGGTGGTGACGAACTCCACGTCGGCGGACGTCATGGCCTTCTCGATCATCAGAACGCTTGTGAACACCAAACGCCTCTTCTCCTCCGTGGGCCCGGACAGGGCCCCTGCGGAAACCATCCTTCCCCGTGATCGCACGGGTACTGCCGGACTAAGTTTGCCCGCCGCGAGCCAAACGGAACGGCTGATTCCATTTGGCTCAGGTCCGACGGTAACGACTGAACAGGAAACCGTCCTCCGCCAGGAGGGACACGAGGTCGAACCGGCGCGGGACGACGACCGACGGCCCCCCGGCGATGCGCTGCGCGTCCCCCGCGGTGAGCATCGGCGAGACCGTCAGGCACAGCTCGTCCAGCACCTCGGCGGCGATCAGCTGGCCGAGCAGCCGGGGGCCGCCCTCGGTGAGCAGCCGGGTGTGCCCGAGGCCGGCGAGGGCACGGACGGCGCGCGCCGGCTCGATCCCCATCCCCTCGCCGGCCACCACCACCCGGGCACCGGCCTTCTCGGCGGCGGCGACACGGTCGGGGGCGGCGGCGGCACCGGTGAGGACCAGGGTGGGGACCAGTGGCGAGGTGAACAGCGGGAGAGAGAAGTCCAGCTCCAGGCTCGCGGTGACGACGGCGAGCGCGGGGGCCGGACCCTGCCCCGCGGCCCGGCGGGCGGCGGCGAACTCACCACGCTCCTTCGCGGGGCGGTACCCCTCCTGCCGTACTGTTTCCGCGCCCACCACGACGACGTCCGCGAGCGCCCGCAGTGTGCCGAAGATCCGCATGTCGGCGGCGCTGGAGATGGGCTGGGAACGCCCTTCGTGCTGGGCGGCGCCGTCGAGGGTGGAGACCATGTTGGCGCGCAGCCACGGCCGGGGGGCACCCGGCTCGGGCTCGGGGTAGGCGTAGGCGGCGGCCAGCTCGGCCAGGCTCCACTCGCGGTCCTCGTGGGCAGCGGCCCCGTCGGCCCGCGCGGGGACGTCGGCCCCCGTGGCCCCGTCGATCCCCGCGGGCGCATCGCTTGCGCGGGTCCCCCGGGCGCCGGCCGCCCCGCCGGCCTCCCGTCCCTCCTCGCCACCGCCGAAGGTCCTGGCTGCTGTCTCGTCGGTCACAGGGAACAGGCGTCGCATGTCGTGCAGTGTGACACGGCGCTTAGCATGGGTGACCGTGTCGTCCTCCACCTCCGCCCCCGGATCCCTGACCGACGCGGGCCCCCTCTCCCTGTGCGCCCGCGAGCCGCACGTGCCCGCCGACCGGCTGGTCGCCGAGATGGTGCCGCCGCCGCGCTTCGACTCGGTCCGCTTCGCCACCTACCTCCCGGACCCGAACCAGCCCAGCCAGACCGAGGCCGTACGGGTGCTGGAGGGCTTCGCGGCCGGGCTCGGCGGGGCGCACGCCTCCGGCTCCGGCAGGCGCGGCTTCCTCGGCTTCGGCAGGGGCAAGGCCGCCAAGGCCCCGGCCGGCCCGCGCGGGGTCTACCTCGACGGCGGCTACGGCGTCGGCAAGACCCATCTGCTCGCCTCCCTGTGGCACGCCACCCCGGCCGAGCCCGCGCTCAAGGCGTTCGGCACCTTCGTGGAGCTGACCAATCTCGTCGGCGCGCTCGGCTTCCAGCAGACGGTGCGGACGCTCAGCGGCCACCGTCTGCTGTGCATCGACGAGTTCGAGCTGGACGACCCTGGCGACACGGTCCTCGTGTCCACGCTGCTCGGCAAGCTGGTCGAGGCGGGCGTGGCGCTCGCCGCCACCTCCAACACCCTGCCCGGCAAGCTGGGCGAGGGCCGGTTCGCCGCCGCCGACTTCCTGCGCGAGATCCAGGGCCTGTCGGCGCACTTCCACGCCCTGCGCATCGACGGCGAGGACTACCGTCACCGCGGTCTGCCGGAGGCGCCGGCGCCGTTCACCGACGAGGAGGTGGCCAAGGCGGCGTACGCCACCGCGGGCGCCTCGCTGGACGACTTCCCGCACCTGCTGGACCACCTCGCCAAGGTGCACCCGAGCCGGTACGGCGCGCTGACCGACGGGCTGACGGCGGTGTGCCTCACCGGTGTGCGGCCGGTGCCGGACCAGTCGACCGCGCTCCGGCTGGTGGTGCTCGCGGACCGGCTCTACGACCGTGAGGTCCCGGTGCTGGCCTCGGGGCTGCCGTTCGACAAGCTGTTCAGCGAGGACATGCTGAACGGCGGCTACCGCAAGAAGTACTTCCGCGCGATATCCCGGCTCACGGCGCTGGCGCGCGACGCGAAGGGGCTCGTCGGCTCCTAGCCGCCGCCCTCCACCGGCGCCGGCCCCCGCGAGTCAAGGGCGAGTTCACGCCACGCCACCCGCACTTTCCACGCTCTCTTGTGCGCGTTACGCGCAGTTAACCCCGCAAAGGGCTTTGCGGGGTTAACGTGTTTCTTGACCATCCATTGACCAATGCTTGGTGAGCACAAGAGATGTGAACGAGGCGAAGGGGGGCGCATGTTCCGAGATGCGACAGCCCGGACTCTGCTCGGCCTCCTCGCCGTCGCCCTGCTCGCACTCCAGCTCTTCGCTCCCACGGGAACCTTCGCACCTGCGCACACCCCCGGTGAGGTGCTGGCCAAAGCCGAGCCTGGAATCGCCCCTTCCGCCGAGCCGGTGCGTGACGGAGCGGACACCGCCCGCGATCCGGGCCGCCCGGGTGGGCCCGCGGGCATCCCGCACGTACGCGACCGGCAGCGCGGCTCGGCCTCCGGCTGGGCACAGGAGCACCCGCTCATAACCGGCCGGGCGGCCGCCGCCGGCCCTTCGGACGCCTCTGGCACCCCGCCGCGCCACGCGCCGGGAACCGCCAGAGCCCACACCCCGGCAGCGCTCCAGGTCTTCCGCTGCTGACAGCGGGTGCGGCTTCCGGCCGGGAGCCGGGCCGCTCCCCTCCCCCCACAACCGCCGGTCAAGCCCGACGCGCCGGTGCGGCGCGCCAGGAGGAACTCACGCACATGCAGCCCCTCATCGACAACGCCCGTACCTTCGGACAACGCCCTGAGGAGTTCGCCAAGCTCGCCGAAGGCCAGTCTCCCCAGGTCCTCTTCATCACCTGCTCCGACTCCCGGGTCGTCCCGGCCCTGATCACGGGCGCCCGTCCCGGCGAGCTGTTCGAGCTGCGCACCGCGGGCAACATCGTCCCGCCGTACGCCTCGCAGCACCCGACCGGCGAGGCCGCCACCATCGAGTACGCCGTGGAGGTGCTCGGCGTCCGCGACATCGTCGTCTGCGGGCACTCGCACTGCGGCGCAGTCGGCGCGCTGGTCCGCGGCGACGACCTGACCGCGGTGCCCGCCGTGCGCGACTGGCTGGCGCAGGCCACCCCGCGTCCGGCGGGCGCGGCCGAGGACCCGGAGGTCGCCGAGGCCGTCCAGTGCCATGTCCTGACCCAGCTGCTGCGGCTGCGCTCCTACCCGTGCGTCGAGCGCAAGCTGGCGGAGGGCCGGCTCGGCCTGCACGCCTGGTACTACGAGGTGCACACCGGCGCCGTCCGGACGCACCGACCGCGGACCGACACCTTCGAGTCCCTGTGAGCGCGCCGATGACCGCGAAGAACACCCTCATATCCCGATTCCCGTACGTCAGGCAGGACTTCGCCGCGTCCCTCGTGGTGTTCCTGGTCGCCCTCCCACTGTGCGTGGGGGTGGCCGTCGCCTCGGGGGTGCCGGCCGAGCTGGGCCTGGTCACCGGCATCGTGGGCGGCATCGTCACCGGGCTGATGCGCGGCAGCAGCCTGCAGGTGTCCGGGCCGGCCGCCGGCATGACCGTGCTCGTCTTCGAGGCGGTCGAGGAGTTCGGCCTTCCGGTGCTCGGTGTGATCGTGCTCGTCGCCGGCCTGCTCCAGGTGGCCATGGGCCTCCTGAAGCTGGGCCGCTACTTCCGCGCCATCTCGGTCTCCGTCGTCGAGGGCATGCTGGCCGGAATCGGTCTGGTCCTCATCGCCGGCCAGCTGTACCCGGCGCTGACGGCCAAGGCGCCCGACTCCGGACCGGGCAAGATCGCCGGGCTGCCCGGCGCCTTCCTGGACATCCTCGGCGACGGAAAGGCGCTGACCTCGCTCGCGGTGTGCGCGGGCACGATCGCGGTGCTGCTGCTGTGGCGGCACACCCCGGCGAAGCTGCGCGCGCTGCCCGGTCCGCTCGCCGCGGTCGGTCTCGCCACGCTGGCCGCGTTCGCACTGGGACTGCCCGTGGCCACCGTCGAGGTCCGAGGTCTGCCGGGCTCGGTCCAGCCCCCGCCGTTGAGTGCCTTCGGCGAGCTGGCCGGCGTCGGCGCCCTCGGGACGGTCGTCGCCTTCACCCTCATCGCGTCCGCCGAGTCGCTGTTCAGCGCGGCGGCCGTGGACCGGCTGCACTCGGGGCCACGCACCGAGTACGACCGGGAACTGGTCGCCCAGGGCGCCGGCAACACGGTCTGCGGGCTGCTGGGCGCGCTGCCGATGACCGCGGTGATCGTGCGCAGCGCGGCCAACGTCCAGGCGGGCGCCCGGACAAAGGCCTCCCGCGTCATGCACGGCGGATGGCTGCTGCTGTTCGCCGCGCTGCTGCCGGGCGCGCTCGCCCACATCCCGATCCCGGCCCTCGCCGGCATCCTGATCCACGCGGGCGCCAAGCTGGTGCCGGTCCGGGCGCTGGCCGTGCTGTGGCGCGACAACCGGGGCGAGGCGCTGATCCTGTCCGTCACCGCCGTCTCCATCGTGACGGTGAGCATGTTCGAGGGCGTGCTGGTCGGGCTGGCGCTGGCCGTCGTCAAGACGGCCTGGGAGGCCTCGCACGTCCGGCTGGAGGTCGTCGACAAGGGGGCGGGCCCGGTCGAGGTGCACCTCAGCGGCAACGCGACCTTCCTGCGGCTGCCCAGGATCCTGGACAGCCTGGAGTCCCTCCCTCAGGACCGCCCGGTCCGCCTCGACCTCTCCGACGTGCACCACCTCGACCACGCCTGCCGTACGGCCCTGGAGCACTGGGCCCTCAGGCACAGCGCGGCGGGCACCGAGCCGGTGCAGGTCACCGCACCGGCCGCACCACGGCAGCGGCCCCGGGCGCCGGCGGCGTGAGGGCCCACCGAGAGCCCGGGACGGGGTGCCGACGCCGCTCGGCGCCCCGGCCCGCCCGTGGCTTCCGTCCGTACTCGGGCATATCGTTGCAGCACCGGACAGAACCGGCCTCTGCACGAGGAGGTCATCATGCTCCAGGACCTGCTGGGAGCACTCGCCGCGGCAGCCTCCGCGGGCGTCGTGTACGTGGCGCTGGGGGCGCGGGTGGTCAAACAGTACGAACGCGGTGTGCTGTTCCGGCTCGGGCGGCTCGCGGGTGACGTGCGCGGCCCGGGCCTGACGCTGGTGATCCCGTTCGTGGACCGGCTGCACAAGATCAACATGCAGATCGTGACGATGCCGATCCCCGCCCAGGAAGGCATCACCCGGGACAACGTGACCGTGCGCGTGGACGCGGTCGTCTACTTCCGCGTGGCCGACCCGTCGAGCGCCCTGGTCAAGGTCGAGGACTACAAGTTCGCCGTGTCACAGATGGCACAGACCTCGCTGCGCTCGATCATCGGCAAGAGCGACCTGGACGACCTGCTCTCCAACCGGGAGAAGCTCAACCAGGGCCTGGAACTGATGATCGACAGCCCGGCCGTCGGCTGGGGCGTCCAGGTCGACCGGGTGGAGATCAAGGACGTGTCCCTCCCGGACACGATGAAGCGGTCCATGGCCCGCCAGGCCGAGGCGGACCGGGAGCGCCGGGCCCGGATCATCAACGCCGACGCCGAGCTGCAGGCGTCCAAGAAGCTCGCGGAGGCGGCCGAGCAGATGTCCGACACCCCGGCCGCCCTCCAACTGCGGCTGCTGCAGACGGTGATGGCGGTGGCGGCCGAGAAGAACTCCACGCTGGTCCTGCCCATCCCGGTGGAACTGCTGCACTTCCTGGAGAGGGGCAATCAGCCCGCTGCGCCGAACGTCGCCGGGGACCAGCGCGCGCCCGCCGCACCCGCCGCGTCCGTGGAGACGGACGCCGTGGCGCCCACGCCGAACGGTGACGCGGGGCAGCGGGAGATCACCACGGTCGCGGATGCGCTGGGAACGGCGGCGGTCACGGATCCGCGTGCGGAACGGGCCGCGGTCACGGATCCTGGTCCCGACCAGGCCCCGGTCACGGATCCTGGTCCGGAGCAGGCGGCGGTCGCGGATGTGCTGGGCATGGCCGCGGTCACGGATCCGCGTGCGGAGTCGGCAGCGCCGAACGGCGAGGCGGGAGCGGCCTCCGGCTGAGCGTGCCGGGGCGCACCCTCGGTGGACGGCCGGACGAGAAAGGGCGCCCGTGGCGAAGCGACGCGACAAGGACCTCAGGCAACTGCTGCGGCTCCCGCCCGGCGAGCGGATCGAGCTGGCCGCGTACGACGCCCGGGCCACACCCGGCGCCCCGGACACCAAGGAGGCCGGCCGTGCGGACACCGTCCGGATGGGCGCCCGCCTGGCCGGACTGCAGGAACGTCTGTGGGCGGCGGGCACCGCGGGCGACCGGCGACGGGTGCTGATCGTCCTGCAGGGCATGGACACGAGCGGCAAGGGCGGCACGGTCAAGCACGTCATCGGCCAGTTCAACCCGTCCGGCTGCCGTATCAAGGCCTTCAAGGCCCCCACCGAGGAGGAACGCGCGCACGACTTCCTCTGGCGGGTTCGGCGCGCGCTGCCCGAGGCCGGCGAGATCGGCATCTTCGACCGCTCGCACTACGAGGACGTTCTCATCGCCCGGGTCCGGCAGCTGGCCCGGCCCGCGGAGATCGGCAGTCGCTACGGCCTGATCAACGACTTCGAGCGGGAGCTGACCGAGGACGGGGTGACCCTCGTCAAGTGCTTTCTCCACATCTCCTACAAGGAGCAGAGGCGGCGTCTGCTGCGCCGCCTCGACCGCCCGGACAAGCGCTGGAAGTTCGATCCGGGCGACATCGAGGAGCGCGCCCTGTGGCCCGCCTACCAGGAGGCCTACGAACTGGCGCTGGAACGCTGCGCCACCCCGCACGCGCCGTGGTACCTGGTCCCGGCGGACCGCAAGTGGTACCGGAACTGGGCGATCAGCCGGCTCCTGCTGGAACATCTGACGGCCCTGGACCCGCAGTACCCGAAGACCGACTTCGACGTGCGGGCGTACCGCGAACGGCTGCTGCGGGACCCCGACCTGAGCAGGGCGGAATCCGCTCGGCTTCCTTGACCTCCCGCTCGGCCTCCTTGACCTCCCGCTCGGCCTCCTTGCCCTCCCGCTCGTGCTCCCGTGACCTCCCTCGGCCTCCTTGCCTCCAGCTCGGCTTCCGCGACTTCCCCCTCCGGTTTCCACGACCCCCCTTCGGCCTCCATGGCCTTCCGCCCGACTCCCCCGACTTCCCGCTCGGCTCTCGCACCCCTTTCGCATGTGGACGGTGCCGGACGTGAGCCGTGCCGGACGGGGTACCCGGCCGGCATGCGCGATGAGCGGAAGGTCACCGATTCGTACTGGCTGCGGACCGCACCTGGGCCGTCCCATCCGGCTCTGACCGGGGACATCGATGTCGACGTGGCGGTCGTGGGGGCGGGTATCGCCGGTCTCAGTACCGCCCATGAGCTGGCCCGGGCCGGCCTGCGGGTGGCGGTGCTGGAGGCCGGGCGGGTGGCGGCGGGCGTGACCGGCCACACCACCGCCAAGCTGACCGCGCAGCACACCCTCGTCTACGACCGGCTCCGGCGCACCCGGGGCACCGAGGCGGCGCGACTGTACGCCCGCTCGCAGTCGGAGGCGATCGAGCACGCGGCGGCGCTGGTGGCCGAGCTGGGGATCGACTGCGAGTGGGAGGTGCGGGACGCCTGCACCTACGTGCGGGAGGAGTCGCGGGTCGAGGAGGTACGGGCGGAGGCGGAGGCCGCACGGGAGGCGGGGCTGCCGGCCACGTTCACGACCGGGACCGGGCTGCCGTTCCCGGTGGCGGGCGCCGTCCGGGTGACCGGGCAGGCGCAGTTCCACCCGGTCAAGTACCTGCGGGCGCTCACCGACGACCTGATCGCGCGCGGCGGCCAGGTGTACGAGGAGACGAGGGTCGTCGGACTGCACGAGGGCGGCGAGCCCTGCCGGCTGACGACCGAGTCGGGTCACACCGTGACCGCCCGGGACGTCGTGGTCGCCACCCACTACCCGGTCTTCGACCGGGCTCTGCTCTTCGCCCGGCTGTCGCCGCGCCGTGAGCTGGTCGTCGCGGGGCCGCTGGGCGACGGCCCGGACCCGGAGGGCATGTACATCACGCCCGAGGAGAACACCCGTTCGGTACGCACCGCACCGTACGGCGAGGACGGGCAGCGGCTGCTCGTCGTCACCGGGGAGCACTTCACTCCCGGCACCGGTGATCCGCAGGCCGGGTTCGACCGGCTCGCCGCCTGGGCCGAGCGGCACTTCCCCGGTGTGCGCCTGAAGCACGCCTGGGCCACGCAGGACAACGAGTCGACCGACACCGTCCCGCTGGTGGGCCTCTTCCACCCGGGCGCGAAGCACACGTACGTGGCCACGGGCTTCGGCGGCTGGGGACTCAGCGGCGGCATCATGGCCGGCCTGCTGCTGACCGGTCTGATCACCGGCGGCGACCGCCCCTGGCGCGAGCTGTACGATCCGCGCCGGCTGAAGTCGGTGGTCCGTGAGGCGCCGTCGCTGCTGAAGACGCAGGCGGAGGTCGCCCGGCACTTCGTCGGAGACCGGCTGAAGCCGCCCGCCTCGGTGGACGACCTGGCGCCCGGCGACGGCGCGGTGGTCCGGGCCGGCGGTGACCGGCTCGCCGTGCACCGCGACGACACGGGCGCCCTGCACGCCGTGTCGGCCCGCTGCACCCACCTCGGCTGCCTGGTCGCGTTCAACCGGGCCGAGCGCGCCTGGGAGTGCCCCTGCCACGGCTCCCGCTTCGGCGTCGACGGCGAGGTGATCCAGGGGCCGGCGGTACGGCCGCTGGAACAGCGCGATCTCGGCTGAGCGCCGGGCCACCGCCCGCCGCGCGGGTGACCCTATAGCTACACCGGCTGTCATATCACCATACAAATGGACATAAGGTCCTACGCTCGTACGGTGATCCCACAAGCACGCCGTATCACCGCCGTCTGCGCCCTGGGCGCAGCACTCGCCGCCTGCGGCACCGCGGGCCCCACGGGCGCCTCCCACCCGGCCAAGTCCCCCGTCTCCGCCTCCCCGTCCGCCACGCGGCCGCCCGTGCTCGCCCCGGGACCGGGCGGTCTCACCCCGGTCTTCGAGCACGGCCCGCGCACGGGCAAGACCGTCGCACTGACCTTCGACGCCGACATGACCGCCGACGAGGGGGCTCGCGCAGCCTCCGGCGAGCACTTCGACAACCCGGAACTCATCACCGCCCTGCGCACACTGAAGGTCCCGGCGACCGTCTTCATGACCGGCCGCTGGGCCGACCAGTACCCGGCCGAGGCCCGCGCCCTCGGCCACGACCCGCAGTTCGAGGTGGCCAACCACTCCTACAGCCACTACGCGTTCACCGACGACTGCTACGGCCTGCCGACCGTCGGGGCGGACCGGATGCGCGCGGACGTCGAGCGTGCGTACACCTCCCTGCGCAGGGCGGGCGTGCCCAAGCCCATGCCGTACTTCCGTTTCCCCGGCGGCTGTTACGACCAGCAGGCGCTGCGGGCGATCAACGGGCTCGGGGTGACGGCGGTGCAGTGGGACGTGATCAGCGGCGACGCGTTCGCCACGGACGCCGACGCGGTGGTCCGGCAGGTACTGGACGGGGTGAAGCCCGGGTCGGTGGTGGTCATGCACTGCACCCGCAGTGCCGCCCCCACGACCGAGCGGGTCGTCCGCACGGTCGTACCGAAGCTGCGCAAGCTCGGGTACCGGTTCGTGAAGGTCTCCGACCTGATCGGCCGGACCAGCGGGCACCGCTGACCGGCCCGCGCTCGGCACCGCTGACCGGCCCGCGCAGGAGCGGCCTAGGCTGGACACATGAGCGACGAGGATCGCCGCACGAACGTCGACGCCACCGGGCCGCCCGAGGCCGACGGCCCGCCGTACGCGGAGTGCGTGCTGTGCCGGGAGCCGACGGAGCACCCGGAGTCGTACAAGGGCATCACCCTCTGCCCGGTGTGCGCATGGCAGGAGGCACAACGCACCGCCTGTTCGGGCTGATCGGCGGGCGGGGCGGACCGGCGCTGCGGCGGGGGCGGGCTGACCGGCGGGCGGGGCGGACCGGCGCTGCGGCGGGGCGGGGCGGCGCGCTGCGGGGCGGGCCGGCGCTGCGGGCGCCGCGGTGGGGCGGATCCGCCGGTGTCGTTCGCGCTCTTCCTGTCCGGGGGCGGCGGTGAGGCCCCAGGCGCGTTGCCCGGTGCGTCCGCGGCTTCGTAGGGTGGCCTGTCGTGAGCCATGCATCCGCCTCCGGTGACAGCCCCTTCCAGACCGAGCCCCATCCGCGCGACGAGGCCCCGCAGTTCGTGCTGCCCCTCGTCGTACGGATCGAGCGGAGCGCGCCGCCCGCCCGAACCGACGCGCTGGAGACGGCGGCCCGGGCCGTGCTGCTCTTCCTCGGCGACGAACGGGCGCGCGGCGAGGGCGAGTGGGCCGAGGCCGTGCGGAACTGGGAGGACGCACGGATCCGGAAGGTCGTCCGCCGCGCTCGGGGTGCCGAGTGGCGGCGTGCCGAGGCGCTGCCCGGCATCACGGTGACCGGCAAGTCCGCGGAGGTCCGCGTCTTCCCACCGGTCCCAGTGGACGGCTGGCCGCGGGAACTGGCCAAGCTCCAGGTGTCGGGCACCGAGCTGGACGACCCGGAGCCGCCCGCCGCGGCAGACCCGGGCCGGCCCGTGCTGTGGCTGAACCCGGAGCTGGAGATGTCGGCCGGCAAGACGATGGCCCAGGCCGGGCACGGCGCCCAGCTGGCCTGGTGGGCATTGGACGACACCGAGCGCGCCGCCTGGCGCGACGCCGGCTTCCCCCTCGCGGTCCGCCCCGCCGACCCTGCCGACTGGGGCCGCCTGACCGGCAGCGGCATGCCGCTGGTCCGGGACGCCGGTTTCACGGAGATCGCACCGGGCTCCTGCACGGTCGTCGCCGACCACCCCGCGCTGCGGTAGGGGAACCGGCCGACCGGGAAGCACGCGGGCCGGAACCTCAAATGTTGCTCTGAACGCGACGCCGCCGGGGTTCGGCGGCGGCCGGTGGGGCCATACCCCCCTCACTCGACGCACGAGCACCGGGCCGAGGAGGGGGAAGCGCCATGCGGCGACTGGGGACGGGAATCGGGTGGCGGCCGGAGATCGCCGACGCCGTGGAGGGCATGCCGGGTATCGACTGGGTGGAGGTCGTGGCGGAGAACGTCTGCCCGGGTCATGTTCCCGAGTCGCTGCTGCGGCTGCGCGAGCGCGGTGTGACGGTGATCCCGCACGGCGTCTCGCTCGGCCTCGGCGGGGCCGAGCGTCCCGAGGCCGGCCGGCTGACGGCGCTCGCCGAGCGGGTGGAGGCGCTCGGCGCACCCTTGGTCACCGAGCACATCGCGTTCGTCCGGGCGGGCGGCGCGCTCACCGCCTCCCCACCGCTCGAGGCCGGGCACCTGCTGCCCGTGCCGCGCACCCGGGACGCGCTGGACGTGCTGTGCGAGAACGTCCGCATCGCCCAGGACGCGCTGCCGGTGCCGCTGGCCCTGGAGAACATCGCCGCGCTGTTCTCGTGGCCGGGCGAGGAGCTGACCGAGGGGCAGTTCCTCTCCGAACTGGCCGAGCGGACCGGCGTGCGGCTCCTCATCGACGTCGCCAACCTGCACACCAACCACGTCAACCGCGGCGAGGACCCGGCCGAGGCCCTCGACGCGCTCCCGCTGGAGGCGATCGCCTACGTCCATGTCGCGGGCGGCTTCGAACGGGACGGCGTCTGGCACGACAGTCACGCGCACCCCGTGCCGCCTGCGGTCCTCGCCCTCCTGACCGACCTCGCCTCCCGGACGGCCCCGCCCGGGGTCCTGCTGGAACGCGACGAGAACTTCCCCGAGCCGGGCGAACTGGAGCGGGAGGTCCGCGCGATCCGCGCCGCGGTGCGGGCCGGCCGCGAACGGGCGCCCGGACGAACGGCCGTCGCCGCGATCGGCACCGGGACCGGGACCGGGCGTACGGCACCCGCGCTTGACGAGGCGGGGGGCGGGAGTTCGGCCGCGGACGGTGGTGCGGCGGGTCGCGGTCCGGCTGCCGGCGGTGCTGCGGCGGGTGGGGGTGTCGCGGTCCTTGCGCGGCCGGTGCCCGACGTCGGTGTCCGGGAAACCGCTCGGGAGCGGGTCGGCGTCGCCCAGGCCGCGGTGCTGTCCGCGCTGGTGGCGGGGACGCCGGTGCCGGAGGGGTTCGACCGGGTGCGGCTGGGGGTGCAGGCGCGGGCGCTCGCGGCGAAGCGGGCGGACGTCGTGGCGAAGGTGGCGCCCGAGTTGCCGGTGCTTCTGGGGGCGCGGTACCGGCCGGCGTTCCTGGAGTACGCGCGGCAGCGGCCGATGAGCGGGGGGTACCGCCTCGACGCGCTGGACTTCGCCGGCCATCTGCTGCGGGCGGGACGGCCCGGGGACGCGGAGGCGCGGCGCGCCCTGCGGGAGTGGTGGCTGGACCGGGCCGGTCCGACGCCGAGGTCCCAGGGGCCGGCGGTACGGGCGGTGCGGGCGGTGCGGAGGGTGTTGCGAAGGGGCTGAGCCGCCGGTGCGTCGTGGCCGGCCGCGCCGTTCCCCGCGCCCCCTCCGGGCACGTCGCCACCGTGCCGGGAGCGTCGCGGCTCGGCGCGCCGTACCCCGCGCCCCCTTCGGGCACGTCGCCATCGTGCCCGGAGCGGCGTGACCGGGGGGCGCAGTAATATGCCAAGCCGCACCCACCCCACTCTCTTGCACCCTTGGTGTGCGGTGCCGTACAGGAGGCGCCATGCGACCGCGACCGCCGATCAGGGGCCGAGGTATCTTCACCGGCACCGGGCTCATCATCACCGGCCTGGCGGCGACGGCCGCGGCGCTGCTCTTCCCGCTCTGGTCGTACGCCGGCCGGCAGAACCCGGCCGCCGCGAACGTGCTGAGCGCGCAGACCGTCACGACGCCGTACGGCCCGCTGTCCGCGCAGGACCGGGACTTCATCACCAAGGTGCGGCTGGCCGGGCTGTGGGAGCTGCCAGCCGGTCAGCTGGCGGAGCGCAAGGGGACCACGCCCGCCCTGCGGACGGCGGGACAGCACCTCATCGACGGGCACGCCTCCCTCGACGCGCACGTGCGGACGGTCGCCACCCAGCTCGGCGTCCCCCTGCCCAACGAACCCAACCAGCAGCAGAAGCAGTGGCTGGCCACCCTGGAGTCCGCGCGGGGGCAGGACTTCGACCGCCGCTTCGCCGGCATCCTGCGACTGGCGCACGGCCGGGTGTTCTCCCAGGTGGCCCAGGTCCGGGCCGGCACCCAGAACTCCCTGGTCCGCGACCTCGCCGACGACGCCAACACGACCGTCCTGGACCACATCAAGATCCTGGAGGCGACGGGCTACGTCGACTTCGCCGCGCTCTCCCGCGACCTGGCCGCCTCGGCGACTCCCGTGCCGCCCCCGCCGGCGGCCGACCCGAGCGCGGCTGTCCCGGTGGTGCCCGCACCCGGCGAGACATCCCCACCGCCGCCCGTGACGGCCGGCGCGGCCGCGGGGCCGGGCAGCCCCTGACCTGCACGAAAAAACGGAACGTCACGTACCGGCAACGCTGCGTCCGGATCGTGAACAGGGCATGGCTTTTTCACTCGCCACTGGCATAGAAACAGGCCATGTTCTGGGTTCTCCTCCTGTTACTGGCCTGGGGTTTCGCCGGCACCGCGTGCACCCTGCTGTGCCTCGCCGCCGTCCGCGCGGCATCCGTGGACGCGGACGTCACGGCGACCGGCCGGACGCGCGACCTCACGCTGTACGAGGCCGCCTTCCTGTCCGGCGGCCCGGCCCGGGTCGCCGACGTGACGCTGGTGTCCATGGCCCGTCAGCGGCGCCTGCTGCTCGCACACACCGGCTGGGCCACGGTGGTCGACCCGCGCGGACGGGACGAGATGGAACGGTCCGTCATAGGGGCCGTAGGGCCGGAGGGCCAGTGCCGGATCGCTCCGGTGCGGGCGCGGGCGGCCGGGGCCGAGGCGGTGCACCGGCTGGCCGACGGGCTGGTGCGCGCGGGCCTCGCGGTGCCCGACGGCGCCGGTACGAGCGTCGGAGCGGCCGTACGCCGGGTGCGTGGCGCCGCGCTGGCCGTCGTGGCGCTGGGCGCGACCGCGCTGCTGCTGCCGGTCCAGAGCGGGACGCCACGGCTGCTGATCGGCCTGTGGTTCGGGCTGCCGCTGACGCTGTCGCTGAGCTGTCTCGCCCTCGCCCGGATCGAGGTGCACCCGTACTCGCGCTGGGCCTCCCCGGCCGGGCAGCGGCTGCTGGGCACGCTCGCCCCAGGGCCGGCCGGCGACGAGTGCTCGTCGCTCACCGCCGTCGCCGTACGCGGTGTCCGCGCGATCGGCGAGCCGGAGCTGCGTGCGGCCCTCACCCACCGCGATCGGCCGGGACGGGAGTGAGGGCACCTTCGGGGGGCGCATAGGGGGCATTGGCGCCGACACCGGCCGGGTGGTGCTTGCCTTCCCCGACTGTCGTACGAAACATCCCTTCTGTTGTCGCCGGGCCGTGGCAGCCGTGCCATCGCCGCCGCGCACCGAAGGGATACGCGATGAGAGCTGCCGCGCTGTACTCGGCCGCCGGGTCCTTGCTCCTGACCACGCTGGCCGCAGCCCCGGCAGGCGGCACGCCCACCGGTCCCGGTGCGCCCGCGGCGCCCGCCGCGGGCGAACTGCGCGGCACGGCGGTGGCCGTGGCCCGTGCCCGGGCGGCCGGTATCGACTTCGGCGCGTGCTCCGCCGCCGATGTCCCCGAGGCGCCGAGCGGTCTGCAGTGCGGCACGGTGACCGTCCCGCTGGACTACGCCCGCCCCGACGGCCGGCGCATCGAGCTGACCGTGAGCCGCGTCCGGGCCACGCAGAAGGACCCGGCCAACAGCAAACGGAAGATCCCCCGGCAGGGCGCGCTCGTCTACAACCCGGGGGGCCCCGGCGGCTCCGGCATGTACTTCCCGCTGATCGGCCGGGTTCCGGGGTGGCAGCGGATCGCCGCCGCCTACGACCTGGTCGGCTACGCCCCCCGCGGGGTGGGGCGCTCGGCGCCGCTGTCCTGCGAGGACCCCAAGCGGTTCTTCAAGGCGCCCACCGCGTCACCGACGCATCCGTCCGAGGCGTACAAGCGGCAGCGCGTCACCCAGGCGAAGGCGTACGCGAAGGGCTGCGCCCAGCGTTCGGGCAGCGGACTGCGCCACTACACGTCGCTGAACAACGCCCGGGACCTGGACGTCCTGCGGGCCGCGCTGGGCGAGAACCGGCTGACGTTCATGGGAGCGTCGTACGGCACCTACTACGGCGCGCTGTACGCGGCGATGTTCCCCTCGCACCTGCGGCGCATGGTGCTGGACTCGGCGGTGAACCCGGACCCGCAGAAGATCTGGTACCGCGGCAACCTCGACCAGTCGGCCGCGTTCGAGGAGCGCTGGGCGGACTTCCGTGACTGGATCGCGCGTCACGACGACGTCTACCGGCTCGGCGCCACGCCCCGGAAGGTGCAGCGCAGTTACGACATCGCGCGGGACCGGCTGGCCGGGAAGGCGGCGGGCGGCAAGGTCGGTCCGGGCCAGCTGCAGAGCGCGTTCCTGACGGCCGGGTACTACGACGACTTCTGGCCGAGCCGGGCCCAGGCCCTGTCGGCCTATCTGCACGGCGACCCGAAACCACTGGTCCGGCTGGCGGCCCCGCACCCCGAGACGGCCGCCGAGGCGGAGAACGGCAGGGCGGTGTACACGGCCGTCGAGTGCAACGACGCGTCCTGGCCGACGGACTGGAAGGTGTGGGACCGCGACAACACCCGGCTCGCCCGGGTGGCGCCCTTCGAGACCTGGGACAACGCCTGGATGAATTTGCCGTGCGCCTACTGGCCGGCGCCCCGGCAGCGGCCGCTGGACGTGCGGACCGGGCCGGGTGAGCTGCCGCCGGTGCTGATCCTGGCGGCCGAGCGGGACGCGGCCGCGCCGTACGAGGGCTCGGTGGAGATGAACCGGCGGCTGGCCGGCTCGGTGCTGCTGACCGAGCGGGACGCGGGCACCCACGGGGTGGGCGGCGGCCCCAACAGCTGCATCAACGCGCACCTCGACGCCTATCTGCTGCGGGGCCGCCTCCCGGCACGGCACGCGTCCTGCGCGCCGCACCCGGAGCCTAAGCCGGACGCCTCCGGCGGCCGGAGCGACACGGCGGCCCGGCGGGACGCCCTCAAGGGCAAGGCCGACCGGCGGTAGGCGACCACCGGGTGGCCGCGGCAGATCACCGCCCGGCCGCGGGCCCGTCGTGACCGGCCGCGCCTACGCGGCGGAGCCGCATCCCCGTGGCGGGGACGCATCCCCGTGGCGGGGACGGGCGGGGACGCTGCCACGTGGGGGAACCCCGCGTCGCCGCGTCCCCACGCCCCGCACGGGGGCTGTCAGGCCAGGCCGGCCACCAGGTCCGCCACGGACTTGCGGCGGCCGGTGAAGAACGGGACCTCTTCGCGGACGTGCATGCGGGCCTCGGAGGCGCGCAGATGACGCATGAGGTCGACGATGCGGTACAGCTCGTCGGCCTCGAAGGCGAGAAGCCACTCGTAGTCGCCGAGGGAGAACGACGCGACCGTGTTGGCACGCACGTCCGGGTAACCGCGGGCCATCTTGCCGTGGTCGGCGAGCATGCGGCGGCGATCCTCGTCCGGCAGCAGGTACCAGTCGTAGGAGCGCACGAACGGGTAGACGCTCACGTAGTTGCGGGGCGTCTCGTCGGCCAGGAACGCCGGAATGTGCGAGCGGTTGAACTCGGCGGGGCGGTGCAGCGCCATGTTCGACCACACGGGCTCCAGCGCGCGGCCCAGCCTGGTGCGGCGGAAGAGGTTGTACGCCTCCTGGAGCTGGTCGCTGGTCTCGGCGTGCCACCAGATCATGAGGTCGGCGTCGGCGCGCAGGCCGGAGAGGTCGTAGGTGCCGCGGATCGTCACGTCCTTGGCGGCGAGCTGGTCGAACAGCTCCTGGACCTCGTCGGCGTATCCCGTGCGGTCCTCGGGCAGGACGTCCTTCAGCTTGAAGACCGACCAGAGGGTGTAGCGGATGACCTCGTTGAGGTCCTTGGCCAGCTTGCCCTTGTTCGGGATCCTGCCGGACTCGGTGATGGGGGCGTCGTCACTCATGGTCCCTATTCTCCCGCTCCGCCGTGCAGGCTCTGCACCGGGTCGGCGGCCGGCTCGTCGGCCGGCTCGTCGGCCGCCGTGCTGTCGCCGGCCAGCTGGTCCACCGCCGCGTAGGCGCTCGCGACGCACGCCGGGATGCCGACGCCGTCGTACTGCGCGCCGCACACCGCGAGCCCCGGCAGCCTGGCCACGTGCTCGCGGATGCTGGCCACGCGCGCGTGGTGGCCCACCGGGTACTGCGGCAGGCCGTCGGTCCAGCGGGTGACGCGGGTCTGCAGCGGAACCGCGTCCAGGCCGGTGGCCTCGCGCAGGTCGTGCCGGGAGATCTCGACGAGGTCGGCGTCGTCGCGCTGGAGCAGGGCGGTCTCGCCGTGGCGGCCCACGGAGGTGCGCAGCACGGCCACGTCCGGGTCCTGCCCGGCGATCCAGCCCCACTTCTGCGAGGCGAAGGTGGACGCCTTGATGCTGCGGCCGTCCACGGGCGGCACCAGGAAGCCGCTGCCTGCCGGCAGCCGCAGGTCGGCTCGGTGGTAGGCGAGGGTGACCAGGGCCATGGAGGCGTACTCCACGGCGGCCAGACCTGCCGCTGCCGCCGGGGACTCGGCGCGCAGCAGGCCGGCCGCGGCGCGGGCGGGGACGGCGAGGACGACGGCGTCGGCGTGCAGGACACGGTCTCCGGCCACGACGCGCCACGTGGCGGCCGGCTGCCCGGCCCCTGATGCCCGCTGCCCGCTACCGGTGCCCTGCGGCGCGCCCGCGTTCCCGGCGGCCGGCTGCCCGGCCAGGTCCCGCGGCACCCCGGAGCCGTGCGTCCCGTGCGCGCCGTCCGGGCCCGGCGTGCCGGACCGGCGCAGCTCCCGCACCGGCGTCCCGGTGAGGATCTCGCCGCCGCGCGCCCGCACCGACTCGGCGACCGCGAGCGGGAGGCTGCCCACACCGCCCTCGATGCCCAGGAAGACCGGGCCGGTCTGCCGGGCCGCCGCCGCGTCGGCCTGGATCTCGCGGACCGCCGCCGTCAGGGAGTCGTGCGTGCGCGCCGCGCGGAAGAGCTGCGGGACGGCCGAGCGCATCGAGATGCGGTACGCGTCGCCCGCGTAGACCCCTCCGAGCAGGGGCTCGACGAGCCGGTCGACGACCTCGCGGCCGAGCCGGGCCGCCACGTACTCCCCCACGGCCACGTCGTCGCCGACCTCGGTGCGGGGCAGCGACGCGTCGCGCTCGATGCGGGCCAGGCCCGCGTCGGACAGGACGCCGGAGAGCGCGGCGGCGGTGCCGGGTACGCCCATCACATGGCCCTTGGGCATGGGCCGCAGCGCGCCACGGGTCCAGATCGAGGCGGTCGCGGTGGCCGGCGGCTGCAGCCGGCCGGCGAGACCCACCTCGCGCGCGAGGGTCACGGCCTCGGGGCGGCGGGCGAGCATCGACTCGGCGCCCAGGTCGACCCGCACACCCGCGATGTCACCGGGCAGCAGCTTGCCGCCGACCCGCTCGGAGGCCTCCAGGACGGTCACGCGCGCGCCGCGGTCCAGCAGCCGGTGGGCGGCGGCCAGACCGGCGATACCGGCTCCGACCACGACGACGTGCCCCGTACTCCTACCCGTTGTGCTCATGCCCTCCACTCTCTCAGACCCCACCGGCACTCCCGTCGGGGCCCGAGGCCCCCCGCCTCGCCGGGCCGGCGCCGCCGCTCCACCGGGCCGGTGTCCGCACCGAGTCCGGACCGTGACCGCTTCGGAACCGGCCGCCGCAAACGTCCCGGCGGACTTCGCCGTCGTAGGGACGTCATCGGTCTCAGCCATCGGGGGGTACCGCCCATGCGCACACCGCGTTTTGCACGTCCCGCACGAGAAGCACGTCCCGCACGAGAAGCACGTCCCGCACGACACGCACGTCCCGCTCGTCCCGCTCGGTCCGTCCGGGCCCTGGCCGGGGTCCTGCTCGCCGCGTCCCTGGCGCTGGCCGGGTGCAGCGGCGCAGGTGGTGACTCCGGCGGGGACTCCGCGAAGTCCGACGCCGGCGCACGGTCCGCCCGGCGCGCCGACGCGGCCGCCGCACCCGGCGCCACGGCGGAGAACGGGAAGAGGGCCCCCGGGACACCCGACCTCGCGCCGAGCGCGATCATCCGCACCGCGTCCCTCACCGTCGAGGTCAAGGACGCCGCCAAGGCCCTGGCCGAGGCCCGGACGGCCGCCGAGGGCGCGGGCGGTTACGTCGGCGACGAGAGCACGAGCCGGGACGCCGACGGCCACGAGACCACCCGGGTCGTGCTGCGCGTGCCCTCGGCCCGTTACGACGAGGTCCTCAGCGGCCTGCAGGGCACGGGCCGGCTGATCGACCGTACGGCCAAGGCGGAGGACGTCACCGACCAGGTCGTGGACGTCGGCAGCCGGGTCGCGTCGCAGCGGGCCAGCGTGAACCGCATCCGCGGCCTGATGGACCGGGCGACGAAACTGAGCGACGTCGTCGCGCTGGAGGGGGAGTTGAGCGGCCGCCAGGCGGACCTGGAGGCGCTGCTGGCCCGGCAGGCCTCGCTGAAGGACCGCACCGGCCTGGCGACCATCACCCTTTCGCTGTCCGAGACGCCCGTGCGGAAGACGGCCGGTGACGACACACCGGGCCTCGTGGACGCGCTCTCGGGCGGCTGGCGGGTGTTCGTCACGATGCTCCGCTGGATCGCCCTCGCCCTGGGTGCCGCCCTGCCGTTCGCGGCCTTCGCGGCCCTGCTGGCGCTGCTGTGGCGGCGGGTGGTGCACCCCCGGCTGCCGCGCCGTGCCGAGCCCGAGCCCGGGCCCGAGCCGGCGATGACCACGCCCGGTCCGCTGCCGGCGGCCCGCCCGGTGTCCGACCCCGCCACCGGGGCGGACCGGAACTGAAGTGCCCGCGCGCCGTAGCGTGTTCCCATGAGCATGAGTGCTGGGCGGGACGGGACGGAACGACTGGTCGTGATCGGCGGCGACGCCGCGGGGATGTCCGCGGCGTCGCAGGCACGCCGGCTCAGGGGCCCCGGTGAGCTGGAGATCGTGGCCTTCGAGCGTGGCCACTTCACCTCCTTCTCGGCGTGCGGCATCCCGTACTGGGTGGGCGGCGACGTCCCCGAGCGGGACCGGCTGATCGCCCGTACGCCCGAGGCGCACCGGGAACGCGGGATCGACCTGCGGCTGCGCACCGAGGTCACCGGGATCGACGTGGCCGGGCAGCGGGTGCGCGCGCGTGACGTCGATTCCGGTGCCGAGTACTGGACGGCGTACGACAAGCTCGTCATCGCCACCGGGGCCCGCCCGGTCCGCCCGGACCTGCCGGGCGCGGACGCCCCAGGGGTGCACGGCGTGCAGACCCTGGACGACGGCCAGGCCCTGCTCGACTCGCTGGGCCGCACCGACGGCCGCAGGGCGGTGGTCGTGGGCGCCGGCTACATCGGCGTGGAGATGGCCGAGGCACTGATCAAGCGCGGCTACGAGGTGACGGTGGTCAACCGCGGCAGGGAGCCCATGTCGACGCTCGACGCGGACATGGGCCGCCTGGTGCACCGGGCCATGGAGGGCCTGGGCATCACCATGGTGAACGACGCCGAGGTCACCGAACTGCTCACCGGAGAGGACGGCCGGGTTCGCGCGGTCGCCACGCAGGACGCCGAGTACCCCGCGGACGTCGTGGTCCTCGGCATCGGTGTCCGTCCGGAGACGGCCCTGGCCCGGACGGCCGGCCTGCCCGTCGGTGCCCACGGCGGCCTGCTCACCGACCTGGCGATGCGGGTGCGCGGACAGGAGAACGTCTGGGCGGGCGGCGACTGCGTGGAGGTGCTGAACCTCGTCTCCGGCCAGGAGCAGTACGTCCCGCTCGGCACCCACGCCAACAAGCACGGCCAGGTCATCGGCACCAACGCGGGCGGTGGCTACGCCACCTTCCCCGGCGTCGTGGGCACGGCCGTCAGCAAGGTCTGCGACCTGGAGATCGCCCGCACCGGCCTGCGCGAGAAGGACGCCCTCCGGGCGGGTCTGCGGTTCGAGTCGGTCACCATCGAGTCGACCAGCCGCGCCGGCTACTACCCCGGCGCCTCCGGCATGACGGTCAAGATGCTCGCCGAACGCCGCACGGGCCGGCTGCTCGGCGTCCAGATCGTCGGCAGGGAGGGCGCGGGCAAGCGGGTGGACATCGCCGCCGTGGCGCTGACCGCGGGGATGACGGTGGAGGCGATGACGGCCCTGGACCTCGGCTACGCCCCGCCCTTCTCACCGGTGTGGGACCCGGTCCTGGTGGCGGCGAGAAAGGCCGCGGCGAAGGTACGGCAGGGCGACCGGCCCGAAGGCGGCTAGGCGGTCCCGCTGATCCGCGGCAGCGAGGTGACGCCCGTGCTGGACGCCACGCCGGACGTCACGGCGGCGGGCTGCTCGCCGGCGGGCTTGGCGTGGGAGGCGGAGGGGCGGGTCGAGCGCAGGCGGTAGCTCACCGCCTCGTCCAGCGTCACGGGCCGCTGCATCTGGGCAGCGAGCCGCCCGGCCTCCTGGCCGAGCCGCGCGACGTCCTCCCAGGGAAGCCGTACCACCAAGGACACCTCGGCCTCGCCGTCGGGCAGGGCGTGCATCACCGGTATCTGCGCAGCATTCGTCATCGCCTGATCCTCACGTCGGTTGAGGAGAGATACGCACGGCCGCGGGGCGGCGTTCACCGATTCACGGGTCTCAGCGCGGGCACTACTTCTGTGTGGTCATCCCCGTCCATGACGTGAATCCCGTGCGCCGCACCCCGTGGGTGACGTACGTGCTCATCGGCGTCAACGTCCTCGTCTTCATCACCATGCCCGGGATAGCCGGTTCGGTGACCGGCGACGGCGATCTGTTGCGCCTGTGTCACCTGCAGGCCTTCATGGACCACTACGCGGCGGTGCCGAGGGAGCTGATCCACCATCAGCTGCCCCGGGTGGTCCCCACCGGCGAGGTGGGCGTGGGCCCGCACGGTCCCGGCTGTGTCGTGGGCCGGCCCGGCTACGACAAGTCACCGGCGCTGTCGGTCTTCACGGCGATGTTCCTGCACGGCAGCTGGCTGCACCTGCTGGGGAACATGCTCTTCCTGCTGATCTTCGGCAACAACGTCGAGGACCGGATGGGCCACGTCCGCTATTTCCTCTTCTACGTCGTCTGCGGCTACGCGGCCGGTTACGGCTTCGCGCTGCTCAACGACTCCTCGGGCGAACCGCTGATCGGCGCGTCCGGCGCCATCGCCGGGGTCCTCGGCGCCTATCTGGTGCTGTACCCGAAGGCGCGGGTCTGGGTCCTCGTCCCGTTCCTGGTCTTCCTGCCGCTCAGACTGCCCGCGTGGCTGGTGCTGGGCTTCTGGTTCGCTCTGCAGGCGGTGTACTCCTCCGGGCACGGCGTCTCCGGCGGAACGGTGGCGTACGCGGCCCATGTGGTGGGCTTCGTGGCGGGCATGCTGCTGGCCTGGCCGCTCAAGCCCGGCACGCCTCCCCCGCCGGAGCCGCCCGGCCTGCTGTTCGGCAGGCGGGCGCGGCCCCACTACTCCTGGTGAGTCAGCGCGCGGTGGCGGTGTGGACGTAGTCCACGAGCCGGGTCAGCGCGTCCGGGTCGGTGTTCGGCATGACGCCGTGGCCGAGGTTGAAGACGTGGCCCTCCAGACCGGCGGCCGCCTTCAGCACCTCGCCGGCCTGGGCCTCGACGGTGTCCTTGTCGGTGAACAGGACCGTCGGGTCGAGGTTGCCCTGGATCGCCTTGCCGGGACCGACCCGGCGCGCGGCCTCGTCCAGCGGGACGCGCCAGTCGGCGCCGACGACGTCCGCGCCGGCCTCGCCCATGAGCCCGAGCAGCTCACCGGTGCCGACCCCGAAGTGGATGCGCGGGACGCCGTAGCCGGCCACGGCCTCGAAGACCTTCACGGAGGCGGGCATGACCGACTTGCGGTAGTCGGCCGGCGCCAGGGCGCCCGCCCACGAGTCGAACAGCTGGACCGCGCTCGCGCCGGCCTCGATCTGCACCTTCAGGAAGCCGGCCGTGATGTCGGCGAGGCGGTCGAGCAGGTCGGCCCACAGCTCGGGGTCGCCGTACATCATCGCCTTGGCGTTCTCGTACGTGCGCGAGGGGCCGCCCTCGACGAGGTAGCTCGCGAGGGTGAACGGCGCGCCGGCGAATCCGATCAGCGGGGTGGCGCCCAGCTCACGGGTGAGCATGCCGATCGCCGCGGTGACGTAGGAGACGTCCTCGGGCGTCAGATCGCGCAGCCGGGCCAGGTCGGCCCGGGTGCGGACGGGCTGCTCGACGACCGGGCCGACGCCGGGCTTGATGTCGAGGTCGATGCCGATGGCCTTCAGCGGGACGACGATGTCGCTGAAGTAGATCGCCGCGTCCACGTGGTGCCGGCGCACCGGCTGCAGGGTGATCTCGGTGACCAGCTCGGGGCGCATGCAGGACTCGAGCATCGGGACGCCCTCGCGTACCTTGCGGTACTCGGGCAGGGAGCGGCCGGCCTGGCGCATGAACCACACGGGGGTGTGCGGCACGGCCTCACGCCGGCACGCCTTGAGGAAGGCGCTGTCGTACGTAGCGGTCGGCTGCTGGCCCGAGGGGCTTCCGTTGGCACTCACGACGGCAAGTCTCGCACGGCCGCGGACCGAGAAGTGCGGCTGCCCTTCTGGGGTGTCCCTCCCTGCGTGCGGGCCCCGTTCCCCTTACTCTTCCCCGCATGGCTGCGGCTCAGGGACGACTGTCGGACGGCGCTGACGGAATGGACGACGCGAAGGACACCGCGCAGGGGCGGGCGGGCGGTGGGCTGCCGCCTGTGTTCCGGGCCGCGGTCGACGCGCTGCGGACCGCGCGGGTGCGCTCGCAGGTCGAGGTGGAGCCGACGCCCGCGCCGCAGCGGCTCGCCCCGTACGCGCACGCGCTGGAGGCCGTGGTGGTCGACGGCGAGCAGGAGCTGGCGGACGGGCGTCTCGTGCTGCTGCACGACCCGGCCGGGCACGAGGCCTGGCAGGGGACGTTCCGGCTGGTGACCCTGGTGCGCGCGGAGCTGGAGCCGGAGATGGCGGCCGATCCGCTGCTGCCGGAGGTGTGCTGGTCGTGGCTGACCGGGGCGCTGCAGGCGCGCGGGCTCGGCTACGGCGAGCCCAGTGGCACGATCACGCGCGCCGCCTCGCACTACTTCGGCGGCCTCGCCGAGCGGCCGGCCGCCTCGCAGATCGAGATCAGGGCTTCCTGGACGCCCCGTGAGGGCCGGGGCGGGGTGCCGGACACGGGCGGTCACCTGGCCGCCTGGTGCGATCTGCTCGCGCAGGTCGGGGGGCTGCCGCCGGCCGGCCCCGGCGACACCTCGGTGGTCACCCTGCCGCAGCGCAGGGGCCCGCAGTCGCGGTGAGCTGACTCCCGGTTTTCGACGCCGTAATCCTCACGGACGCACTGTTGACCATCTCTTTGTCGATACGGCCACATTCCGTACTCGATTCGCACTCGAACGAACCGACTCGATCTTCGGATGATCGATCGCGTGTCCGAATTGCACGGATTGTTACTCACTAGATCGTGATCATTCTCTAAAGGCGGACGAGTTTGCTGCCGAAGACGACTGTGACCTTGAAAGCACGGTTCGTCCCGGCTAACTCCCCACAAGCCGGCCCCGTCCCCCCACCCAGGAGGCCTGGTGTCCG
Source organism: Streptomyces sp. NPDC048514 (assembly GCF_043199955.1). Taxonomy (NCBI): domain Bacteria; kingdom Bacillati; phylum Actinomycetota; class Actinomycetes; order Kitasatosporales; family Streptomycetaceae; genus Streptomyces; species Streptomyces sp. NPDC048514. The sequence continues at coordinate 379,252 of NZ_JBICWT010000009.1, forward strand.
TTCTCCTCGAGCAGCCCGCAAGCCTGGTCGCCTACCGCCCGAACAAGCCGACCGCCATGGTGGTCGTGGCCGACCCGCGTGTCCGTTCCACCGTCACCCGCCACCTGTGGGCGCTCGGCGTGCGCGATGTCATCGAAGCCTCGTCCATCGCGGAGGCCCGTCCCCGCATCAGCAACCCGCGCGACATCTGCGTCGCCGACGTCCACCTGCCCGACGGCTCCGGCCTGACCCTGCTCTCCGAGACCCGCGCCGCGGGCTGGCCCAACGGGCTGGCCCTTTCCGCCGCCGACGACATCGGCGCGGTCCGCAACGCCCTGGCCGGAGGGGTCAAGGGCTACGTCGTCACCGGCACCCGCACCAACATCGGTCTGCCCAGCCGGCCCGGCGCCACTCCGCTCGGTGGTGCCGCCCGGATGCACCGCCGTCCCCCGGGTGCCCCGAGCCACCCGGGTGGCTACCGGGAGCTGTCCGGGCGCGAGGTCGAGGTGCTGCGGCTGGTCGCGGAGGGCCAGTCGAACAAGGCCATCGGCGTCTCCATGGGCCTGTCCGCACTGACCGTGAAGAGCCACCTGGCCCGCATCGCCCGCAAGCTGGGCACCGGCGACCGCGCCGGCATGGTGGCGGTGGCCCTGCGCACCGGGATCATCCACTGAGCCTGCGCGTGCCCCCTTCGGGGGAACCGCCGGTTCACCCGCGTGAACCGCAAGATTCACCGCGCTGACTGGTTTACGACCCTCCGGCGCCCGCCGACGGAACGTTCCGGCGACGGGCGCCGCCCGCGCACCGATACCCTTGACAGGTGACCGACGCCCAAGACACCGCAGCAGACAGTTCCCTGCGCACCACCGGAGGCACCCCTCCGGACGACGCCGGATCTTCTGTGACGGAGGCGCCGACCCCGCTGCTCGAACCCCGCGAGGGCATTCCGCCGGTGGTCACCGACGAGGCCGCCCTCGCCGAGGTGATCGCCGCGTTCGCCGCGGGCTCCGGCCCCGTCGCCGTGGACGCCGAGCGTGCCTCCGGCTACCGGTACGGCCAGCGCGCCTATCTGGTGCAGCTGCGCCGCGAGGGCGCCGGCAGCGCACTGATCGACCCCGTCGCCTGCCCCGACCTGTCCGGTCTCGGCGAGGCGCTGTCCGGCGTCGAGTGGGTCCTGCACGCGGCCACCCAGGACCTGCCCTGCCTGCGCGAGATAGGCATGGTCCCGGCCCGGCTCTTCGACACCGAGCTGGCCGGCCGGCTCGCCGGGTTCCCCCGCGTCGGCCTCGGCGCCATGGTCGAGAGCGTCCTCGGCTACGTCCTGGAGAAGGGCCACTCGGCCGTCGACTGGTCCACCCGGCCGCTGCCCGAGCCGTGGCTGCGCTACGCCGCCCTGGACGTGGAACTCCTCGTCGACCTGCGCGACGCCCTGGAGAAGGAGCTGGACCGGCAGGGCAAGCTGGAGTGGGCCCTGCAGGAGTTCGACGCGATCGCGTCCGCGCCGCCCGCCGAGCCGCGCAAGGACCCCTGGCGCCGTACCTCCGGGATGCACAAGGTGCGCCGGCGCAGGCAGCTGGCGGTGGTACGGGAGCTGTGGCAGACCCGGGACCGGATCGCCCAGCGGCGCGACGTGTCGCCGGGCAAGGTGCTGTCCGACGCGGCCATCGTGGAGGCCGCGCTCGCGCTGCCGGGCACCGTGCACGCGCTCTCCGCGCTGAACGGCTTCGGGCACCGTACGGGGCGGCGGCAGCTGGAGCAGTGGCAGGCCGCGGTGGACCGCGCGAAGGCGCTGACCGAGAGCGCGCTGCCGCAGCCCGGCCAGCCGGTGACCGGACCGCCGCCGCCGCGGGCCTGGGCCGACAAGGATCCCGTCGCCGCGGCTCGGCTGTCCGCGGCCCGGGCGGGGGTGACGGCTCTCGCCGAGCGGCTCAACATGCCCCAGGAGAACCTGATCTCCCCGGACACCGTGCGGCGCCTGTGCTGGGAACCGCCCGCCGTGCCCGACGCCGCGTCCGTGGAGGCCGCGCTCGCCGGACACGGCGCGCGCCCGTGGCAGGTGGAACAGGTGACCCCGGTCCTGCTGAGCGCGCTCTCGGCGCAGGGGGCGTAGCCCGCGGCGGGTCGCCGGTGCGGGGTGCCGGGCCCGACCGGGCGGGTTGCGGGTGTGCGGCGCCCGACCCGGCACGGCCACGTCGCCGGTGCTGGACCTCGACCCGGCCGGGCACGTCGCGGCGCGCGGTGCGTCCGGCCCGAGCCCCTGACGGGGCGCCGCCCGCCGATCCGGCGGCCGTGACGGCAGCCCGCTCGCCGGTGTGACGTTCGCCGCTCCTCCGGGTGGGACTGGGCAGCTACATTACTCGCAAGTAGCATGGTCGTAAGCAAGCGCTCAGCGTCCCGCATCCTGGAGGAGAGCCATCGTGCCTCGTACCGTCAGGGACGTCGTCTTCGTCGACGGCGTCCGCACCCCCTTCGGCAAAGCGGGCCCGAAGGGTATCTACCACGAGACCCGCGCCGACGACCTCGTCGTGAAGGCGATCCGGGAGCTGCTGCGCCGCAACCCCGGGCTGGACCCGAAGAAGATCGACGAGGTCGCCATCGCCGCGACCACGCAGATCGGTGACCAGGGCCTCACCCTGGGCCGCACGGCCGGCATCCTCGCGGGCCTGCCGCAGTCGGTGCCCGGCTACTCGATCGACCGCATGTGCGCCGGCGCCCTGACCGCCGTGACGACCACCGCCGGCTCGATCGCCTTCGGCGCCTACGACGCCGTCATCGCCGGTGGCGTGGAGCACATGGGCCGCCACCCGATGGGCGAGGGCGTGGACCCGAACCCGCGCTTCGTCAGCGAGAAGCTGGTCGACGAGTCCGCCCTGTTCATGGGCATGACCGCGGAGAACCTGCACGACCGCTACCCGCAGATCACCAAGCTGCGCGCCGACGAGTACGCGGTGCGCTCGCAGGAGAAGGCCGCCAAGGCGTACGCCAACGGCAAGATTCAGCAGGACCTGGTGCCGATCTCGGTGCGCCGCACCAACGCCGAGGCCGGCGAGACCGGCTGGGGCCTGGTCACCGCCGACGAGCCGATGCGCCCGGGCACCACGCTGGAGAACCTCTCCGGTCTGAAGACGCCGTTCCGCGTGCACGGCCGGGTCACCGCGGGCAACGCGGCCGGACTGAACGACGGCGCCACCGCGTCGATCATCGCGAGCGAGGACTTCGCCCGCGAGAACGGCCTGCCGGTCAAGATGCGCCTGGTCTCCTACGCCTTCGCGGGCGTCGAGCCCGAGGTCATGGGCTACGGCCCGATCCCGGCGACGGAGAAGGCCCTCGCACAGGCGGGTCTGTCCATCTCCGACATCGGCCTGTTCGAGATCAACGAGGCCTTCGCCATCCAGGTGCTCGCCTTCCTCGACCACTACGGCATCGCGGACGACGACGAGCGCGTCAACCAGTACGGCGGCGCGATCGCCTACGGCCACCCGCTCGCCTCCTCCGGCGTCCGTCTGATGACGCAGCTGGCCCGCCAGTTCGAGGAGCAGCCGCAGGTCCGTTACGGCCTGACCACCATGTGCGTCGGCTTCGGCATGGGCGCGACGGTCATCTGGGAGAACCCGCACTTCGACGGAGGCGACAAGTGAGCACCACCGCTGAACTCCTGAAGGGCGCGGCCGAGCTGTTCCCGGACGAGGTCGTCACGCAGGCGCACGTACGCCACCTCGACCTGCCCTCCGGTGCCGGGCGCTTCGCGCTCATCACCCTGGACAACGGTCTGGACCACACCAAGCCGACCACTTTCGGGCCGCAGTCGCTCGCGAACCTCGACACCGCGATCGACCAGGTCGAGAAGGAAGCGGCCGAGGGCACGATCGTCGGCGCCGGTGTCACCGGCAAGCCGTTCATCTTCGCCGTCGGCGCCGACCTCAAGGGCGTCGAGCTGCTGAAGAAGCACGAGGACGCGCTCGCCATCGGCAAGGGCGGCCACGAGGTCTTCAAGCGTCTCGCGGGCCTCGCGGTCCCGACGTTCGCCTACTACAACGGTGCCGCGATGGGCGGCGGCGTCGAGGTCGGCCTGCACTGCTCCTACCGGACCGTCTCCAAGGCGATCCCGGCGTTCTCGCTGCCCGAGGTCTTCCTCGGTCTCGTCCCCGGCTGGGGCGGCTGCACGCTGCTGCCGAACCTGATCGGCGCCGAGAAGGCCGTCTCGGTCGTCATCGAGAACTCGCTGAACCAGAACAAGCAGCTCAAGGGCCGGCAGGTCTTCGAACTCGGCATCGCCGACGCGATCTTCGAGGGTGCCGACTTCCTGGAGCAGTCGCTGATCTGGACCGCCCAGGTGCTCAAGGGCGAGATCGCCGTCGAGCGTCCGGCGATCGACCGCGGCGAGGGCTGGGACCAGGCCGTCGCCAAGGGCCGGTCCATCGCCGACTCCAAGGTGCACGGGGCCGCTCCGGCCGCCTACCGCGCCCTGGACATCATCGCGGCCGCCAAGAACGGCGACCTCCAGCAGGGCTACGACGCCGAGGACCAGGCCCTCGCCGACCTGATCATGGGCGGCGAACTGCGCTCCGGCATCTACGCCTTCAACCTCGTCCAGAAGCGCGGCAAGCGTCCCGCCGGCGCCCCGGACAAGAACCTGGCCCGCCCGGTCACCAAGGTCGGTGTCGTCGGCGCCGGCCTGATGGCCTCGCAGCTCGCCCTGCTGTTCCTGCGCCGCCTCGAGGTGCCGGTCGTGCTGACCGACATCGACCAGGCGCGCGTCGACAAGGGTGTGGGCTACGTCCACGCCGAGATCGACAAGCTGCTCGGCAAGGGCCGGATCAACCAGGACAAGGCCAACCGCCTCAAGGCGCTGGTGTCCGGTGTCCTGGACAAGGCCGAGGGCTTCGCGGACGCGGACTTCGTCATCGAGGCCGTGTTCGAGGAGATCGGCGTCAAGCAGCAGGTGTTCGCGGAGGTCGAGGCGGTCGCCCCGGCGCACGCGATCTTCGCCACCAACACCTCGTCGCTGTCGGTGTCGGAGATGGCGTCGAAGCTCAAGCACCCCGAGCGGGTCGTCGGCTTCCACTTCTTCAACCCGGTCGCCGTCCTCCCGCTGCTGGAGATCGTCCGCGGCGAGAAGACGGACGACGCCTCGCTCGCGACCGCGTTCGCCGTCGCCAAGAAGCTGAAGAAGACCGCGGTCCTCACCAAGGACGCCCCGGCGTTCGTCGTGAACCGCATCCTGACCCGCTTCATGGGCGAGATCCAGAACGTCATCGACGAGGGCACCCCGGTCGAGGTCGCCGAGAAGGCGATCGAGCCGCTCGGTCTGCCGATGTCCCCGCTGGTGCTGCTGGAGCTGGTCGGCCCGGCGATCGGCCTGCACGTCTCGGAGACCCTCAACCGGGCCTTCCCGGACCGCTTCACGGTCTCCCCGAACCTCAAGGCGGTCGTCGAGGCGGGCAAGCGCGGCTTCTACGTCTACGACAGCGGCAAGCCGGAGCTGGACCCGGAGGTCGCCGCGCTGCTGAAGCAGGGCGATGCCGTCCTGACCGAGGAGCAGGTGCGGGCGCGGGTGCTGGACGCGGTGGCGCAGGAGATCGGGCTCATGCTCGACGAGGGCGTCGTCGCCGAGGCGCAGGACATCGACCTGTGCCTGATCACGGGCGCCGGCTGGCCCTTCCACCTGGGCGGCATCACGCCGTACCTGGACCGCGAGGGTGTCTCCGAGCGCGTGAACGGCAAGAAGTTCCTGGCTCCGGGCGTGGCGAGCGTTCCGGCCTGACCCGTTCCGTACGGTTCCGCGGAGCCCGGCGCACCTCGTGGTGTGCCGGGCTTCGGCGTCTCGTCCTAGGGGGCGGGCGGACGGGCGTCCTCGACGTGGACGACGTGCGGTTCCCTGCCGTCCCGGTCGCGCTTGGACCGTCCGTGGATGCCGACGGCCAGGTGCGAGGGGTCCTCGCACTCGTCGAGGGCGACGAAGGTGACGACGTCCGGGTGGTGGCCCGTCACCAGCCAGCCCTCACCGTTCTTCAGTTCGAGCACGCGGAAGTCGCCCGCCGGGCCGCCCACGCTCGCGGGGCCGAACTCGCGCAGGATCTCGGTGCCCCGGTCGGCGAGTGGTCCCACGGGCTCCTCCAGCACCACACAGGTGCCGTGCTCGAAGAGCACCCACGATTTCCCGGAGCCGCTGAGGAGACGCCGCCATGCGCCTATGAGTGTCTCGGTGTCCACGGCAGCCATCATCGCGCACTCAGACCCGGCGCCACGCCTCCAGTGCCAGCCCCGGCTCGACCTTGCGCCGGGTCAGCAGGAGTTGGCCGGTCGACGCGGACGACGTGGCCGCCACCACCCGGCCGGTCTCGTCCGTCGCGAGGGACACCAGCGCGTCCACCGGCAGTCGCGGGCCGGACTCGGTCCACCAGGCGCCCGCCGCCTCCAGCTCCGTCGGGTACGCGGCGAAGCCGACCCGGCCGCTCGCGGAACGCTGGGCGAGCAAGGTGCAGTCGTGCCCGTCGAGCTCGCAGCGGACCGCGGCGACCGGGCCGGAGCCGGCCGCGGGCAGCAGGGGGGCCGGCTTGCCGCCGGGACGCCAGGCGCACAGGTCGCCGGTGGTGTCGGTGTAGAAGACCGTCGTGCTGCCGGCGGACGTGGCGAGGGCGTACAGGGTGCCCGGCCGGACCGGGGCCCGCAGGGTCTCCTGGAGCACGGGCCGGGCGCCGGGCTCCTCCTGACGCCAGTGCACCAGGCCCGTGGGGACGGCCGCGTACAGCTCGACCCGGCCGGACTCCCCCGTCACCGCCGCGAGACCGTCCTGGACCCCCTCGCCCTTCAGGTCCCGCCAGGGCTCCCAGCCGCCCTTCTCCTTCTGCGCGAGCAGGCTCACGCCGCCGCCGCCGTTGCGCACGAAGACATGGGCGCGGCCCTGGGCGTCGACCGCGACGGCGGGCGTGCCGGTGCGGTCGCCCCTCTTGTCCGGGTGGCCGACCGGATTCCAGTCCAGGGCCGCGAGACGCGGCCGGAAGTGCGTGCTGTGCACCAGTCCGGACTCGCCCTCGGCCGTGGGGCGCCAGGAGACCAGGTGGGCGTAGCCGTCGGCGCCCTGGCCTACGGCGAGGACGGGATGGAGCCTTTGGTCGCCGCCCACCCGGTGCGGGTCGGTCCAGGGGCCGTCCGGGCCGCTCTCTGCACGGCACAGGACGGCATCGGCCGACAGCCGGTAGGCGCTGAGCCGGCCGTCGCGGCCGCGGAGGAGCCAGTCGCCGTTCACCGGTTCACTTTAGTCCGGTGCGCACCGGCCGGGCGGACCGCCCCCGGCCGGCCGCGTGGGACCCTTGACGGCATGGACGACGCCCTCGATGCCGTGCCCCCGGACGATCCGCCGCTGGTGATCGTGGACGGCGCGAACGTCGTCGGATCGCGGCCCGACGGCTGGTGGCGGGACCGCAAGGGGGCCGCGCGGCGGCTGCGGGACCGGCTGGCCGGGACGGGGCTGCCCGGCCGTGCGGGCCCGGTGGAGATCGTGCTCGTGGTGGAGGGCGCGGCCCGGGGCGTGGCGTCCGTGCCGGGGGTACGGGTGGAATCGGCGCCGGGCAGCGGAGACGACCGGATCGTGGAACTGGCCGCCGAGCACGCCGGCCGGAACCGGCTGGTGGTCACCGCCGACCGCGAACTGCGTCGCAGGGTGACGGAGCTGGGCGCGGAGGTGGCCGGCCCGCGCACAGTCCTGGGCTGAGCCGCTCCGGCCCCACCCCCGCTCCCGGTACCCGGGCGTACGGCACCGTCCGGGCCGAGCCGCTCCGGCCACGCCCCCGATCCCGGTACCCGGGCGTGCGGCACAGGCCGGGCCGAGCCGCTCCCGCTACTCCGCCGGTACCCGGGCGTACAGCACCGCACCGTCCACCGTGCCCACCTCCTCGTAGCCCGCCGCGAGCAGGCGTCGCAGGCCGGGGACTCGGCCGGGGGCGTACGGCTTGCCCTGGGAGTCGTCGACGACCAGCGCGGGGCGGTGCGCGCCCATCTCCCGCCGGAAGACCGGCCAGGCACCGGCGACGGCGTACTTCTCGCCGACCTGCGTGCCGTCACGGCCGCCGCTGTAGTTGGTGAGCAGTCCCGCGGTGAGGTAGCGGGTGGCGGGCATGCGGTCCGCCAGCCAGTACGTCTCGGGGTGTATGCCCCAGACGAGGACCCGGTCGGTCGGCGCGGTGCGCTGCTCCAGGGCGGCCGCAAGCCGCTGGACGTGGACGAGTTCGGGGCGCGGGGCGAGCAGGCCCCAGGTGAGGAAGAGGGTGCAGCAGCAGGCCGAGGTGAGTACGGCGGCCACGCACCGCTGCGCCGGCAGGATCTGCAGCGCCTCCGTGGCCAGCAGGGCGAGGGGCGCGGTGAGTTGCAGGTAGTAGTGCCCGAAGAAGTGGAATCCGAGGGTCACGGCGACGGCCGAGGAGGCGAGCCAGAGCCACAGATCCGCCGCCCCGCCCCGGGTGGTGCGCAGGGCCCGCGCGATGGGGACGAGCAGGCCCGCAGAGGCCGCGGCCAGGATCGCGGTGTTGGCCGTCGCGCGGACCAGGGCCTGGAGTTCGGACCCGCTGAAGGAGGCGTAGGCCGTCGAGCCGGTCACCGTCCAGAACAGGAACCCGGCCGGGTCGGTCGCCAGCGCCACGCCCAGCACCGGTACGGCGAACCCGGCCGCGAGCCGTCCCGCGCCGGCCAGGGGGGCGCCCTTGCGGTGCAGCAGCCAGGCCACCGGCAGCAGCACCGCTCCGCCGGTCTGCTTGGTCAGGAAGGCGGCGGCGACGGCGGCCCCGGCCGCGCCCCAGCGTCCGCGGTCGGCGCACCAGACGGCGGCCGCCGTGCACGGCAGTATGAACACCTCGAAGGTGGCCGCCTGGGCGTCCTCGGGATTGAGTCCGACCGAGACCAGCAGGTACAGCACCCCGGCGGTCCGCCCCGCACGGTCGTCCCAGCGGCGCCGGGCCAGGGAGGCGAGCAGGACCGCGGTGAGCAGCTGGGCGAGGACGGCCAGCACCCTCAGCGGTGCGAGGGAGCCCTGCCCGCACACCGCGAAGACGGCCTCGTACAGCCAGGGCAGCAGCGGTGGTTTGCGGTCCACGACGTTCTCGTACAGCCGACCGCCCTCGGCGAGGAGGCGGGCCTGCACGGCGAGATAGCCCTCGTCGGGGTTCCACAGCGGGCTGACGAAGGAGGGGATCCGGGTGAGGCAGGCCAGAGCGGCGAGCACGGGCAGCAGCCGTCCCCAGAAGGCCGTTCGGGCGGTCACGGAACGTGGTTGGACGAGCGGGGCGGCGAGCATGGGGAGCACGCTATCCGCCCCGCGGGTCCCACCGAATCGGGACATACGGGGCCGGTGGCGTTGACGGGGCGTCACCGGAGTCACCCGGCCGAGGGTTCCGCGCCTTCCCGGCAGACGGCTCCGCGGCCTTCCGGCAGACGGTTCCGCGGCCATCCGGCCGGTGGTCGCCGGGCCTTCCCGGCGGCGGTTACAGGGCCTTGCCGGCCGGTGGTTGCGGGGTCCCGCCCTCCGCCGCGGCCGCCTCGCGCCGTCCCAGACGGCTGTGCGAGCGGCCGTACAGGAAGTAGACGACGAAGCCGATCACCATCCAGATCGCGAACCGCAGCCAGGTCTCGGCGGGCAGGTTCAGCATCAGCCACAGCGAGGCGCACACCGACAGGATCGGCACCAGCGGGACGAGCGGGGTACGGAAGGACCGCTCCAGGTCGGGACGGGTGCGGCGCAGGATGATCACGCTGATCGCGACGACGATGAAGGCGAAGAGCGTGCCGATGTTCACCAGCTCGGCGAGTTCGCTCAGGCTGGTGAAGCCCGCGATGATCGCGATGACGACGCCGAGCAGGATGGTCGGCCGGTACGGGGTGCGGAACCGCGGATGGGTGTGCGAGAAGAACCGGGGCAGCAGCCCGTCGCGGCTCATGGCGAAGAACACCCGGGACTGGCCCAGCAGCAGGATCATGCACACCGTGGTCAGTCCGACGGCGGCGCCGAAGCTGATCAGGCCCGCGAACCACGGGTGCCCGGTGGCCTTGAAGGCGTCGGCGAGCGGCGCCTTGATGGACAGCGCGCTGTACTTCTGCATGCCGGTCACCACGATCGACACCGCGACGTACAGGGTGGTGCAGATGATCAGCGAGCCCAGGATGCCGCGCGGCACGTCGCGCTGCGGGTTACGGGTCTCCTCGGCGGCGGTGGCGACGACGTCGAAGCCGATGAAGGCGAAGAACACCACGGACGCCGCGGTGAAGATGCCCATGACGCCGAAGTTGGAGGGCGCCCAGCCGACCATCAGCTGGATGAGGGGCGCCTTGAGGTTCCCCGCCGCCTCCGCGGACTGCGCCTTCGGGACGAACGGCTTGTAGTTGCCGCTCCGGACGAAGAAGGCCCCCGCGATGATCACGACGAGGACCACGGCCACCTTGATGGCGACGACGACGGAGGTGACCCGCGCGGACAGTTTCATGCCGACGACGAGGATCGCGGTGAGCGCCAGGACGAGGGCGGCGGCGAGGATGTCGAAGCCGAAGCCGGTGGCACCGTCCCGGCCGCTGAGATATCCGGGCAGGTCCCAGCCCGCGTTGTCGAGCAGCGAGTGGATGTAGCCGGACCAGCCGACCGCGACCACCGCCGTGCCGAGCGCCAGCTCCAGGACCAGGTCCCAGCCGATGATCCAGGCGGGCAGCTCGCCGAGCGAGGCGTACGAGAACGTGTAGGCGGAGCCGGCCACCGGGAGTGTGGAGGCGAACTCGGCGTAGCACAGGGCGGCGAGCGCGCATACGACACCGGCCACGACGAAGGACAGGGACACGGCGGGGCCGGCGTTGCTCTTGGCCGCGGTGCCGGTGAGGACGAAGATGCCGGTGCCGATGATGACGCCGACGCCGAAGACGGTGAGATCCAGGGCCGTCAGCGACTTCCTGAGCGCATGCTCGGGTTCCTCGGTGTCCTGGATGGACTGCTCGACGTTCTTCGTCCGGAAGAGCGCGCTGCTCACGTTCCTGCCTCCCACGCTTGTGAGGCCTCGATATGGCTCAACATGATCGAGAGGGTCGGGATGCGTATGCCCCGGCACAGGCAGGTTCACGCAGAAGGGCCGGTTCCGCCACCGGGGGAAGTGGCGGAACCGGCCCGGACGAACGGCTCTCCTAGTCGCGCGCGGGCTCCACGGAGTCGACGGCCTGGGCCGTACGGTCGAACCTGCCGTCGAGCTTGGAGACCAGCCCGGTGACCTGGCGGGCGATGTCGGGCGCGGTCAGCCCGATCTCGGCCATGACCTCGGCGCGGGAGGCGTGGTCGAGGAAGCGCGGCGGGATGCCGAAGTCGCGCAGCGGCACGTCCACGCCCGCGTCGCGCAGCGCCTGGGCGATCGCCGAGCCGACACCGCCGGCGCGGCTGTTGTCCTCGACGGTGACGACGACCCGGTGGCGCTCGGCCAGCGGGGCCATGGCCTCGTCGACGGGCTTGACCCAGCGCGGGTCGACCACGGTGGTGGAGATGCCCTGCTGGTCGAGCAGGCCGGCGATCTCCAGGCACATCGGGGCGAGGGCGCCCACGGAGACCAGCAGCACGTCCGGCTTCCCGGTGCCCGGCTCGCGCAGCACGTCCATGCCGCCGACGCGGCCCACGGCGGGGACGGCGGGGCCGACGGCGCCCTTGGAGAAGCGCACCACCGTGGGCGCGTCCTCGACGGCGACGGCTTCCCGCAGCTGGGCCCGGACCTGGTCGGCGTCGCGCGGGGCGGCGAGCCGCAGTCCCGGCACGACCTGCAGGATGGACATGTCCCACATGCCGTTGTGCGAGGCGCCGTCGGTACCGGTGACACCGGCCCGGTCCAGCACGAACGTCACCCCGCACTTGTGCAGGGCCACGTCCATGAGGACCTGGTCGAAGGCGCGGTTGAGGAAGGTGGCGTACACCGCGAAGACGGGGTGCACGCCCGCGTGCGCGAGACCGGCCGCGGAGACGGCACCGTGCTGCTCGGCGATCCCGACGTCGTACACGCGGTCGGGGAAGCGCTTGGCGAACTTGTCCAGGCCGACCGGCTGGAGCATGGCCGCGGTGATGGCGACGACGTCCTCGCGCTCCTCGCCGAGCCGGACCATCTCCTCGCCGAACACGGACGTCCAGTCGGCGCCGGAGGAGGCGATCGGCAGGCCCGTGTCGGGGTGGATCTTGCCGACGGCGTGGAAGCGGTCGGCCTCGTCCTGCAGGGCGGGCTGGTAGCCGCGGCCCTTCTCGGTCAGGCAGTGCACGATGACCGGTCCGCCGAACCGCTTGGCGCGGGCCAGCGCCGACTCCAGCGCCTCGATGTCGTGCCCGTCGATCGGGCCGACGTACTTGAGGCCGAGGTCCTCGAACATGCCCTGCGGGGCGATGAAGTCCTTCAGCCCCTTCTTGGCCCCGTGCAGGGTCTCGTACAGCGGCTTGCCGACGACCGGGGTGCGGTCGAGGATGTCCTTGGTCCGGGCCAGGAAGCGCTCGTAGCCGTCGGTGGTGCGCAGGGTGGCCAGGTGGTTGGCGAGGCCGCCGATGGTCGGGGCGTAGGAGCGCTCGTTGTCGTTGACGACGATGACGAGCGGGCGGTCCTTGGCCTCGGCGATGTTGTTCAGCGCCTCCCAGGCCATGCCACCGGTCAGCGCGCCGTCACCGATCACGGCGGCGACGTGACTGTCGCGCTTCTTGAGCTGGTTGGCCTTGGCGATGCCGTCGGCCCAGCCGAGGACGGTCGAGGCGTGGCTGTTCTCGATGACGTCGTGCTCGGACTCGGCCTGCGAGGGGTAACCGGACAGGCCGCCCTTCATCTTGAGCCTGGAGAAGTCCTGTCGGCCGGTGAGCAGCTTGTGCACGTAGGACTGGTGGCCGGTGTCCCAGAGGATCTTGTCCTTGGGGGACTCGAAGACGCGGTGCAGGGCGATGGTGAGCTCGACCACGCCCAGGTTCGGGCCCAGGTGGCCGCCGGTCTTGGAGACGGCGTCGACGAGGAAGGTGCGGATCTCCCCCGCCAGCTGGTCGAGCTCCTCCAGGCTGAGCCGGTCCAGATCGCGCGGTCCCCTGATGCGGGTCAGCAGCGGCACCCGTGCCTCCTTGCAGTAGAGCTGATCGAGCTGTTGCCGGGCTTGACGAGTCTAATGTTCCGGCTTCGCCGCCGGTGTCCGGGTGTAAGACACGGCAGTGCCCGGCGCCGCGAGGGCGCCGGGCACGGGGGTTGACCGGGTGTTACGCCCGCCCGGCCGACTTCTGGGTCTTGCGGGTCACGGCGTCGATGACGACGGTGGCCAGCAGGACGCCGCCGGTGATCATGTACTGGACCGGGGAGGCGATGCCCTGCAGGGCGAGGCCGTACTGGATCGAGACGATCACCAGCACGCCCAGGAGCGCGTTCCAGGTCCGGCCGCGTCCGCCGAAGAGGGACGTGCCGCCGATCACGGCCGCCGCGATCGCGTTCATCAGCAGGTCGCCGCCGCCGGCGCCCTGGTTGGCCGAGGTGATCTTGGAGGCGATGAACAGACCGCCGATGGCGGCGAAGGTGCCGGAGATCGCGTAGACCGAGATCCGGACCGCCGCGACGTTGATGCCGGCCCGGCGGGACGCCTCGATGCTGCCGCCGAGCGCGAAGATCTTGCGGCCGTACGCCGTGCGGCGCAGCACGAAGTCCGTGATCACCAGGACCGCCAGGAACAGCACCACGGCCAGCGGCAGGCCCTTGTACTGGTTGAAGACGGCGGCGACGGCGAAGGCCACGACGGCGAGGAGCACCGTGCGGACGATGATCTCGCTCAGCGGACGGGACGGCACACCCGCGGCCTCACGGCGGCGGTTGTCGAAGAACGCGGTGAGGAAGAAGACGACGACGGCGACGACGGCGAGGCCGTAGGCGGCCGCCACGTCGCTGAAGTAGTAACCGCTCAGCTTGGCGACCAGGCCGCTGTCGTCCAGGTTGATCGTGCCGTTGCTGCCGAGGATCTGGAGCATGAAGCCGTTCCAGAACAGCAGACCGGCCAGGGTGACGGCGAAGGCCGGGACACCGACCCGGGCGAAGAAGAAGCCGTGGATCGCGCCGGCGGCCGCGCCGGTGAGGATGGCGAGGATGAGCGCCAGCCACTCGGCCATGCCGTGCGTGATGTTGAGCACGGCGAAGGTGGCGCCCGCGACACCGCTGACCGAACCGACCGACAGGTCGATCTCGCCGAGCAGCAGGACGAAGACGATGCCGACGGCGATCATGCCCGTGCCCACCATGGCCACGGAGATGTCGGACAGGTTGCCCGCGGTGAGGAAGTTGGAGTTCAGGCTCGCGAAGATCGCCCAGATGACGATCAGGCCGACGACGACCGGGATCGAGCCAAGGTCACCGGCGCGGATCTTGCGCTTGAACTCGCCGAGGTAGCCGGCGAAGCCCTGCTCGCGCACGAGCAGGCGGGGGTCGACGGCCACGTCGGAGCCGGCCGCGGCCTCAGGATTTTCCGCGGTCTGCCGGCCGGCAGGGGCGGAGGTCTTGTCGATGCTCACTTCTGAGCCTCCCCGTTGCGCGCCGCACGACGGGTCACGGCGTTGTCCGTGGCACCGGTGATGGCGGAGATGATCTCTTCCTGCGAGGTGGACTTGACCTCGAACACGCCGTTGTTGCGCCCCAGGCGCAGCACGGCGACCTTGTCCGCCACGGCCTTCACATCGGCCATGTTGTGGCTGATGAGGATGACGGCGTGGCCGCGCTCGCGCAGCCGCTCCACCAGGTCGAGGACCTGTGCGGTCTGCTCGACACCGAGTGCCGCGGTGGGCTCGTCGAGAATGACCAACTTGGGCTCGCCGAGCATGGAGCGGGCGATGGCCACGGTCTGGCGCTGACCGCCGGAGAGCGAGGCGATCGGGATGCGCACGCTGGGGATGCGGATCGACAGCGTGGTGAGCAGCTCGCGGGAGCGGCGCTCCATCTCCACCTCGTCCAGGATGCCGCGCTTGCGCAGTTCCCGGCCCAGGTAGAGGTTGCCGACGACGTCGATGTTGTCGCACAGCGCGAGGTCCTGGTAGACGGTCGCGATGCCCAGGTTCTGGGCGTCGTGCGGCTTGCCGATCGTGACGGCCTTGCCGTCCCACTCGATGACGCCTTCGTCGATGGGGTGCACGCCGGCGATCGTCTTGACCAGCGTGGACTTTCCGGCGCCGTTGTCGCCCACCAGGGCGACCACTTCACCGGCGTGGACCTCAAGCTCTACGTCGGTGAGCGCCTGGACGGCACCGAACCGCTTGGAGACCCCGCGCAACGCCAGCACGGGCGTAGCGGACACGTGAACCATCTCCTTCGCCGCCTGACCCGGCGGGAGGTTGTGCAGAAGTTTGGAAGGGGGGTCCGTCCGGCGCCCCGCCCTAGCTTTGCGGGGCTGTTGGATGCGGGGCGCCGGAGGAGTTCGTACCGCGCACGTCCCGGAGGGGTCCTCCGGCGAACTCGCGCGTACGGTGAGGGAGGTGCGGCTGCTTACTTGAGACCGATCTTGTCGCAGGCCGACTTGTACTTGTCGGTGCAGATGTCGCTGACCGTGTAGAAGCCGTCCTTGATGACGGTCTCCTTGATGTTGTCCTTGGTCAGCGAGACGACCGGGACGATGACCGACGCGACCTGCTTGGTGGTGGGGCTGTCGACCTTGCTCGTGGCGATGGAGTCGAGCTTCTCGCCCTTGCCGAGCGCGACGGCCATCTTGGCGGCCACGGCGGCCTCCTGCGGGTAGGACTTGTACACGCTCATGTACTGGTCGCCCGTCACGATGCGCTGCACACCGGCCAGCTCGGCGTCCTGACCGGTCACCGGGACGTTGATGCCCGCGGCCTTGAGTGCGGTGATGATACCGCCGGCCATGCCGTCGTTGGCGGAGTAGACGCCCACGATGTTCTTCTTGCCGAGGGCGGAGATGGCGCCCTCCATGTTGGCGTTGGCGTTCTCCGGCTTCCACTCCTTGGTGTCGTACGACTTGGCGATGTCGACCTTGCCCTTGAGCTCCGCCAGCGCGCCCTTCTTGAAGAAGGCGGCGTTCGGGTCGGTGATCGCGCCGTTCATCATGACGATCTTGGCGGAGGGCTTGGCCTTGTCGCCCAGCGCCTTCAGGAGGGCCTTGCCCTGGGTGTGGCCGACCGCTTCGTTGTCGAAGGAGGTGTAGGCGTCGATCGGGCCCTCGGCCAGGCGGTCGTAGGCGACGACCGGGATGCCGGCGTCCTTGGCCTTCTTGACCGAGCTGGCGATGGCCTTGGAGTCCACCGCGTCCACGATCAGCACGTCGACCTTGTTGGTCACCATCGTGTCGACCTGCTGGTTCTGCGTGGTGGCGTCCTGCTTGGCGTTCGCGTAGACGACCTTGCCCTTGCCGTTCGTCAGGTCCGAGACCTGCTTCTCGATGATGGGCTTGTCGAACTTCTCGTAACGAGCGGTCTGGTTCTCCGGAAGGAGCAGACCGACCGTGATGTCGTCGCCCTTCTTCGAACCGGAGCCGGAGCCGGAGTCGCTCCCGCCCTTGGATTCCTTGGCACTGCCACAGGCGGCCAGTGAGACGGCCATCGCACCAGCGGCAACGGCGACGGCGGCACGACGCATACGCGTGTTCACTTCAGAAACCTCCCTGACGAGGCCGCGTCGTTGCGGCCGAGGTGGCTGGAAGTCAACTCGGCCACACGTGCGACGTCAAGAAGTAAATCCTTAACGAGATGGCAACGGTGCCATCCGTTCTCTAAGTGAAGGCAGGGGCACTCGAGCGCAGCGACCCGTCCAAAAGGGTCGAATCGCCCATCTCGCTGAGTGCGAGGGCAAGTGCTCCGAGCACCTCGGCGCGGCCGCCAAGTGCCCCTGGGAGCACGGAGAGCTGGCGGGCGGCGCTGGGGATGGCGTAGCGGCCGACGGACTCCCTGATCGGCCCCAGAACCAGCTCACCGGCCTCGGCGAGATCACCGCCGAGGACCACCCGGCTCGGATTCAGCAGGTTGCAGAGATTGGCCACTCCGCTGCCGATGTGGCGGCCGACGTCGGCGATCACCCGCCGGCAGCCGGGGTCACCGTCCCTGGCCAGCCGTACGACGCCCTCCATGGTCAGATCGGGGCCGTGGCCGGGCTGGAGCAGCGGCAGCACGTAGCGCGCCGCGGTGAACGTCTCCAGGCAGCCGCGGTTGCCGCAGCGGCAGACGGGACCGGATTCGTCGAGGGTGATGTGCCCGATCTCCCCCGCCGTGCCGCCGGGCCCGCGGTAGATCTTCCCGTCGATCACCAGGCCGGCGCCGACACCGCTCGCGACCTTGATGTAGGCGAGGTCACGCACGCCCTTGCCGCTGCCCCAGACCAGCTCGCCGAGGGCGCCGAGATTGGCGTCGTTGTCGACGTGCACCGGCACGCCGAGCCGGTCGCGCAGCTCCTCGGCGGGCTTGGTGCCGCCCCAGCCGGGCAGGATCGCGGTGGACCCCAGCGTCCCGGACTCCACGTCGATCGGCCCGGGCACGCCGAGCCCCACACCGGCCACCTTCGACCGGTCCACCCCCGTCGCCGCGATCAGGCGGCTGACCAGCTCCTCGGCCCGGTCGAAGCCCTGGGCGGAGGAGGCGTCGACGTCCAGCGGCTCGGCCTCCTCGGCCAGCACCTGGTGGGCGAGGTTCCCGATGGCGACCCGTAGATGGGTGTGCCCGAAGTCGACGCCGATCACGATGCCGGCGTCGCCGCTCAGACTGACGCTGCGGGCCCGCCGCCCGCCCGCCGACGTGGGCGTGACCTCGACGGTCCCGCCGTCCTTCAACTCCCGCACGATGTTGGAGACGGTCGCCGCGGACAGGCCGGTCGTCCGCGCGATCTCCGCTTGCGTGAGGGAACCGGCCAGGCGAACGGCCCGGACGACCCGCTCCAGGTTGGCTCGGTGCAGTGATGACTGCGACCCTGGAGTCTCCACGACGACCTCCTGAGCGCGGGGCCGCTTCGGCGAGGCCCCGTGTATGTCCAACTAGTGAACTCTAAGCTGAGCCGTTCGGGGTGACTCCCGTCAAGAGGTTGAACCGTTTCCGGGTACACGGACAACGGAACGCACACCCTCCCGGTGGCCGGGACGGTGTGCGTCCAGTCGGTCGCGGAGGGTCACCCCACGAGGTCGGGCCCGCTACTTCAGCGCCCCCGCGGTCAGCCCCTGCACCACCTGCCGCTGGAAGACGATGTATGCCGCGAGCACCGGCAGCATCGCCATGACCAGGCCCGCGAACAGTCCGGACCAGTCACCCTTGTAGCCCTGGCTGACCGCCAGCTGGACCAGTCCCTGGGTCAGGACGCGCTTGTCCGGGTCGGTGTTCAGGACCGTGGGCAGCATGTACTGGTTCCACTGGCCCAGGAAGTTGAAGATGCCCACGCTGATCAGACCGGGCTTGGCCATGGGCAGCATGATCTGGAAGAACGTACGCGTGTGCGAAGCGCCGTCGACGAAGGCCGCCTCCGCCACCGAGCTGGGCAGGGTCCGGAAGAACGCCGTGAGGAAGAAGACCGTGAACGGCAGCGAGTAGGCGATGTAGACCAGGATCAGGCCGTGGATCGTGTTCAGCAGGCCCATGTTGTTCACGACGTAGAACAGCGGGACCAGCGCGAGCATGATCGGGAAGCTCATGCCGCCGACGAACAGGTAGTAGATGAAGCGGTTGCCCGGGAAGTCGAAGCGGGCCAGCACGTACGCGGCCATGGAGCCGAGCACCAGGGTGCCGATGAGCGAGCCGCCCACCACCAGGACGGTGTTCAGGAAGTAGTCGCTCATGTGGGCGTCGGTCCACGCCCGGGCCCAGTTGTCGAAGTGCAGCTTGTCCGGCAGGGACCAGGGCGAGCCGAAGATGGAGCCGTCGTCCTTGAAGGACGTCATCACCGCCCACAGCAGCGGCATGACCACCATGATCGCCCAGATGATCAGGACGCCGTGGGAGAAGACGTTGAGGACGCCGCCCTCCCTCTTCTTCCGGGAGGGCCGCGCGGGCGGGGCCGGGTCCACCTTGGAGACGCTCGCGCCGGACTCGGCCGGCAGCGGGGCGGGGGTCTCGGTCGTCTTCATCGGTTCAGTACTCCAGCCGCTCGCGACGGCCCAGCCGCATCACGATCGCCGCGAACGCGAGCGTGACGACGAGCAGGGCGACGCCGATGGTGGTGGCGTAGGCGGCCTGACCGTCCCGGAACGCCTTCTGGTACACGTACAGGACCATCACGGTGGTCGAGTAGTCGGGCCCGCCCGGTCCGGTCGTCATGATCTGTACGACCGCGAACGACTCGGCGCCGAGCGCGAGGATGCCCATGTAGACCCAGCCGGACTGCACGGTGTCCCACAGCAGCGGCAGGGTGACGCGGAAGAAGGTGGTGGCGCGGCCGGCACCGTCCAGCAGGGCCGCCTCGTACAGCTCGGCCGGGATCGACGCCATGCCGGCCGAGAACAGCACCACGAAGAAGCCGACCGTGGACCAGACGAGCACCGCCATGACGCACCACAGCGCGAGGCCCGGATCGCCCAGCCACAGCGGCTGGACGCTGTCGAGGCCGATGCCGCGCAGGACCGAGTTGATCGCGCCGCTCTCCGGGTTGTACGCGAAGGCGAACAGCAGCGCGACGATCGCGATGGAGAGCACCTGCGGAAAGAAGTAGACGATCTTGTAGAAGGACGAGCCCCGGACACCCGAGATCGCGGGGCCGCCCCTCTTGTGCCGTCCGCCCACATTGATCATGAAGGCGAAGAACAGTGCCAGCCCGATGGTCACCACCGGCAGCACCAGAGCGAACAGCAGACTGTGTTGCAACGACTTCCAGAAGATGTCGTCGTGGAACATCCTCTCGTAGTTGTCGAAGCCGACCATCTTGAATTCGGGGCTGAGGCCCGTCCAGTCCGTGAACGAGTAGTAGATGGACTGGATGAACGGCCATACCACGAAGAGCGCGTACAGTCCCAGGGGCAATGCCAGAAACCCCACAATGAACCGGTACTTGCCGTGCTGCATCGCCACTCCGGTGCTGTCAGGGTGCTGGATTACTGGTGCTTGTAGTGCTTGATCGAGGTGTCCTTGGCCGCTTCGTCCGCGAAGCCCTGGATCTTCTTGACGGCCTCGGCCGGGGTGAGGCGGCCCGCCATCATCTCGCCGAGTCCGGCCACCCCGATCTTCTCCTTCTGCAGCTGCACATACCAGTCCTGCAGCCGCGGGTTCACCACGTTGCTGCCGGCCTTGTCCAGCGCCGCCACGCCCGACTTCAGGCCCGGCGTGAGGGAGATGCCGGAGGTGCCGCCGTTGTACGCGGTCAGCGACTTCACCTTCGCGGTGAAGTTCTTCGAGGACGCCTCGGAGAGCATGATGCGCAACTGCTCCATACCGCCCTCGGCGTTGGCCGCCTTGGCCGGGACGATGAAGGGCTCACCGCCGGAGGCCCAGATGGTGCCGAAGGGCAGCTTGTCGGAGCCGTCCAGGCCGGTGGGCGCGGAGACCGCGAGGTTGAAGTCGGACGGGATGACGTTGGCCGACTCGTTCTCCACCCACGATCCGTTCGGGATGAACAGCGCCTTGCCCTTGGCCCAGGCGGTCTGGGACTGGATGTGGTCCAGGCCCGGGGTGCCCTTGAGGACGTAGCCCTTCTTGTACAGCTCGTAGTAGGCCTCGAAACACGCCTTGACGGCGGGGTGCTTCCAGGCGTTCGGCTCCAGGTTGTCGATGGCGTCGAGCACCTCGCGGCCGCCGACCTTGCCGATCATCGGGTACAGCGAGAAGGGGAGGTAGTACGGGTACTTGCCGGCGTACGTCCAGCCGGCCATGCCCTTCTTCTTGGCCTTCGCGCACACCGCGAGCATGTCGTCCCACGTCTCGGGATACGTGGCGTCCAGCGAGTCCAGGGCCTTCTGCGAGTACCAGACGCCGTAGACCGTGTAGGCGTAGTACAGGATCCAGACCGGCTTGCCGTCGAACTGGCCCATCTCCACGATGCCGGGCCGCAGCGTGTCGCGGACCTTCTTGGCCGGGTCGTCGTACGACGGCGCGTCCAGCAGCGGGGTGAGGTCGGCCAGCTGGTTCTTGCCGACCAGCACGCCCATGTCCATCTGCTCGGCGCCGGAGTTGTCGATGAGGTCCGGCGGGTTGCCCTGGTTGAAGCGGGGCTGCAGCGTCGACTGGATCTTCTGGGTGGCGGCGAACTTCACCTTGGACTTCGGGAAGTCCTTCTCGTAGATCTTCACCGCGTCCTCGGCGTACTCCTTGCCGAAGCCGCCGTCGAAGAGCACGAACTCCATGCCGGCGGTGCCGTTGACGCCGAGCGGGTTCTTGCCGGTCTTCTTGCCGGCCTTGGCCTTGTCCTGCCCGTCGCCGCCGCTGCTCGCGCAGGCGGACAGCAGGCCCATGCCGGGTGCGGCCACCAGGCCGAGCGCGGCCGAACGCTTGATCAGATCGCGGCGGCCGACGCCGTCCCCACCGTGGTGCGCTGTGGATCCCATGCTCAAGTCCTCGCCTTCTCCAGGACTCAGGCGGTGAACCGGATCCTCCCCGGCACCGCTGTCGGGTAGTGCAGGGTTATGCGGGAAACGCCGACAGGTATAGTCCACTTCCCGCCGACTGAGCAAGATCGAATGCAAGGTTCACCATGGGTCTTTTCCGAGTTGAGACCTGTCGGAAATATGAGGCGCCCGGGTGGGCCCCACCGGAGAAATTCGCGACACAAGCCCCTGAATGCCGCACCCAACACCCTTGACATCACGGACCACTTGACGCCCTACTGGTTCCTGCGCACCGATTCTGACAACGTTGTCCACCCGGTCGCAGGAGGGGAATCCGTAGATGCAGCGGAGAACGCGGCACAGATGGAGTCCGGCGGTCGTCCTCACGACCGCCTTTGTCATGGCCGCCGGCGCTCAGGGCGCGGCGGTCGCCCTGCCCGCCGAGGCGCCGTCCGCCCCACACGAGTTCGCATCCTCGTTCGAGACGGACGATCCGGCGCCGGACTGGCTGAACACCGTCGACACCACGCCGGACGGCGGCAAGCGCGCCTCGGGCGTCGACGGCGGCTACAGCACCGGCATTCCGGGCAATGTGACCGACCATGTCACCGACGTACGGGCGAGCGGGGAGAACGCGGTCGCCGGCGAGGTGAAGGAGAACCTCGCCGACGGCGAGCCCGGTACCAAATGGCTGACCTTCGCCCCCACCGGCTGGGCGGAGTTCGACCTGGACAAGCCCGTCAAACTGACGACGTACGCGCTGACCTCGGCCAACGACTACGACGCGCGCGACCCGAAGGACTGGACCCTGCTGGGCTCCGCCGACGGCAAGGACTGGAAGGCCCTCGACACCCGCACGGGCGAGAACTTCTCCGAGCGGTTCCAGACGAAGTCCTACGACCTGGCCGAGCCGGCCGAGTACCGGCACTTCCGGCTGGAGGTGACGGGGAACAACGGCGCCCCGGACATCCTGCAGATCGCCGACGTGCAGTTCTCCACGGGCGGCGGGGGCGGCCCGGTGCCGCAGGACATGCTGACGCTCGTCGACAAGGGTCCGAGCGGCTCGCCGACCGCGAAGGCGCGGGCCGGTTTCACCGGTCTGCGCGCGCTGCGCTACGCGGGCCGGCACACGGCGGACGACCGGGCGTACTCGTACAACAAGGTCTTCGACGTGAACGTGAAGGTCGGCCGCGACACCCGGCTGTCGTACCGCGTCTTCCCGTCGATGGCCGACGGGGACCGCGACTACGACGCCACGAACGTCTCCGTCGACCTGGCCTTCACCGACGGCACCTATCTCAGCGGCCTGGGCGCCCTGGACGAGCACGGCTTCCCGCTCTCGCCGCGCGGCCAGGGAGCGTCGAAGGCGCTGTACGTCAACCAGTGGAACGACGTGGCCTCCCGGATCGGCTCGGTGGCGGCCGGCAGGACGGTCGACCGGATCCTGGTGGCGTACGACTCCCCCGACGGGCCGGCCAAGTTCCGCGGCTGGATAGACGACGTGGCGCTGCGGACGGTGGCGCCCGAGCGGCCGAAGGCACACGTGTCGGACTACGCGCTGACCACCCGGGGCACCAACTCCAGCGGCAGCTTCTCGCGCGGCAACGACTTCCCGGCGACGGCGCTCCCGCACGGCTTCAACTTCTGGACGCCGGTGACCAACGCGTCCTCGCTGAGCTGGCTGTACGAGTACGCGCGTGCGAACAACGACGACAACCTGCCGACGATCCAGGCGTTCAGCGCGAGCCACGAGCCGAGCCCCTGGATGGGTGACCGGCAGACCTTCCAGCTGATGCCGTCGGCCGCGTCCGGCACCCCGGACACCGGGCGTGAGGCGCGGGAGCTGGCCTTCCGGCACGAGAACGAGACCGCGCGGCCGTACTACTACGGCGTCCGGTTCGAGAACGGCCTCAAGGCGGAGATGACACCGACCGACCACGCGGCGGTGCTGCGCTTCACCTACCCCGGCGACGACGCGAGCGTCCTGTTCGACAACGTCACCGAGCAGGCGGGGCTGACGCTCGACAAGGAGCACGGGATCGTCACCGGCTACTCGGACGTGAAGTCGGGCCTGTCCGCCGGCGCCACCCGGCTGTTCGTGTACGGCGAGTTCGACAAGCCGGTGACGGACGGCACGTCCGGCGGGGTGAAGGGCTTCCTGCGCTTCGACGCGGGCGCCGACCGCACCGTCACCCTGCGTCTGGCGACCTCGCTCGTCGGCGTCGACCAGGCGAAGGAGAACCTGCGCCGGGAGGTGCCGGACGGGGCGTCCTTCGACACGGTCCGGGCACGCGCCCAGCGGACCTGGGACAAGCTGCTCGGCAAGGTCGAGGTGGAGGGCGCGACGGCGGACCAGCTGACCACGCTGTACTCCGGCCTGTACCGGCTGTACCTGTACCCCAACTCCGGCTTCGAGAAGGTCGGCGGCAAGGACCGGTACGCCTCGCCCTTCTCGCCGATGCCCGGCCCGGACACCCCGACGCACACCGGCGCGAAGATCGTGGACGGCAAGGTGTACGTCAACAACGGCTTCTGGGACACCTACCGGACCACCTGGCCGGCGTACTCGTTCCTGACCCCGTCCCAGGCGGGCGAGATGGTGGACGGGTTCGTGCAGCAGTACAAGGACGGCGGCTGGACCTCCCGCTGGTCCTCGCCCGGTTACGCCGACCTGATGACCGGCACCTCCTCGGACGTGGCGTTCGCCGACGCCTATGTCAAGGGTGTGCGGTTCGACGCGAAGGCGGCCTACGACGCGGCCGTGAAGAACGCGACCGTCGTCCCGCCGTCCCCGGGCGTCGGCCGCAAGGGCATGACCACCTCGCCGTTCCTCGGCTACACCGGCACCGACACGGGTGAGGGCCTGTCATGGGCGATGGAGGGCTACGTCAACGACTACGGCATCGCGAAGATGGGTGAGGCGCTCTACCGCAGGACGGGCGAGAAGCGCTACCAGGAGGAGTCTCGGTACTTCCTGAACCGCGCCCAGGACTACGTGAAGCTGTTCGACTCCAAGGCGGGCTTCTTCCAGGGCCGGGACGCCAAGGGGAACTGGCGCGTGGACTCCTCGAAGTACGACCCGCGCGTGTGGGGCTACGACTACACGGAGACCAACGGCTGGGGCTACGCCTTCACCGCCCCGCAGGACAGCCGGGGCCTGGCCAACCTCTACGGCGGCCGGCAGGCACTGGGGGACAAGCTCGACGAGTACTTCGGCACTCCGGAGACGGCCTCCCCGGACTACGTCGGCTCCTACGGCGGTGTCATCCACGAGATGACCGAGGCCCGGGACGTCCGGATGGGCATGTACGGCCACTCCAACCAGGTCGCGCACCACGCCATCTACATGTACGACGCGGCGGGCGAGCCCTGGAAGGCACAGGCGTACGTGCGCGAGGCGCTCTCCCGCCTCTACACGGGCAGCGAGATCGGGCAGGGCTACCACGGCGACGAGGACAACGGCGAGCAGTCGGGCTGGTACCTCTTCTCCGCCCTCGGCTTCTACCCGCTGGTCATGGGCAGCGGTGAGTACTCCATCGGCTCCCCGCTGTTCAAGAAGGTCACCGTGCACCTGGAGAACGGCCGGGACCTGGTGGTCAAGGCTCCGCGGAACAGCGCGAAGAACGTCTACGTCCAGGGCGTGACGTTCGACGGGCGTCCCTGGAAGTCCACGTCGCTGCCGCATTCACTGCTGTCCAAGGGCGGGGTGCTGGAGTTCCGGATGGGCGCCGAACCCTCCACCTGGGGCACGGGCGAGAACGCGGCCCCGGTCTCCGTCACGCGGGACGACAAGGTGCCGACCCCGCGCACGGACGTCCTCGTCGGTGACGGCGCGCTGTTCGACGACACGTCGGCGACGAGCGCGACGGTCACCTCGGTGGAGCTGCCGGCCGGCGGTGCGGTGAAGCCGCTGCAGTACACGCTGACCTCGGCGGCGGACCACACCAGGGCGCCGGCCGGCTGGACCCTGCAGGGCTCCGCCGACGGCTCGTCCTGGAAGACGCTGGACCACCGCTCCGGCGAGACGTTCACCTGGGACCGCCAGACGCGGGCCTTCACCATCGCCGCCCCCGGCACCTTCACCAGGTACCGGCTGGTCCTGGACGGCGAGTCGACGCTGGCGGAGGTGGAACTGCTGGCCTGACGCACTCCGGGCACGGCGAAGGGGCGGGTCCCGCGGGGCCCGCCCCTTCGCCCTGGTTTCAGCGCCCCGGGCGCACGGCCGTCGGTTCACCGGCTCGGGTTCGCCGGCTCCGGTGCACCGGCTCGGGTGCACCGGCTCGGGTGCACCGGCTCGGGTGCACCGGCTCGGGTGCACCGTCCGGGGTTCACCGGCTCCGCTTCACCGGCTCGGGTTCACCGACTCGGTTCAGTTCGTGGCGAGGGTGAACACGTGCAGGTCCGCGTTGCGCGGAAGGCGGACGCTCGCGATCTTCTTGCCGTCGGGGGCGGTGACGGGCCTGGTGGCGAACAGGTAGGTCGCCACCGGGTCCTTGCCGGCGCCCGCGACATTGCGGTACGCGGTTTTGGCGACGACCTCGTTGCCGTACTGGACGGTGCCGCCCCCGCCGCCGACGGTCCAGTCCGTGAAGGACAGGTCGACCGTGCCGGTCGTGCCGTCGGTGTAGGTGACGGTGGCCTTGGCCTGCTGGTTGCCGTTGACGGCGCTGCCGAGGAAGGACAGCGTGCCGGCGGGGGCGGTCAGGTCGATGCTCTGGCCGTTGGCCGAGGCGTTGTCGGGGCGGCCGGCGGGCGAGTCGGGCCAGGTGAAGGCGAGGCCGCCGACCGTGCCCCGGCCGCCCGGGGTGAGGCCGGCGGCGGCGAGGGCCTGGCGGGAGTAGCTCCAGCCGCCGCCGTCGTAGTCGGCCTCGTCGTGCTCGCCCTGGTCGTCCGAGGCGCCGGTGTTGTCGTAGGCGGCGAGCAGGCTGCCCGGCGTGGCCACGGTGAGCGAGACGGGCTGGCGGTAGGAGGTGCCGTCCGACGTGACCGCGACCCTGACGTCGGCGAAGCCCTGGGCGGCGTCCGGCGCGGCGGTGAGGGTGATCTCCTGGGCGCCGTCGGTCACGGTGCCCTCCGCGGGCGTTGCGGTGACACCGGCCGGGGTCTCCACCCGGAAGCGCACCTGCGGTCCGGTGCCGCCGTTCATCGACAGGGCCCGGATGGCGATCTTCGTGCTCTCGCCCGGTGCGAGGGTGGCGGCGGTGGGCCCGACGCCCACCTGGTAGGGCTGTTCGCCCTCGCGGAAGGACGGCGGCGGGCTGCCCGCGCCCCAGGTGCGGTTCGGGGTGCCGGACAGGGTGTAGTCGAGGCGGCCGCCGTCCCGGACGAAGGACGCGGGCAGCCAGGGCCGGTCGCCGGCGCGGCCGTCCACCTTCAGGGACTGCACGTAGGGCGCGTCGCCCGCGGCTCCGGCCGCGCGGATCGAGATGTCGTTGCCCCGCGGCCGGTGGATCTCCACGCGCTGGAACAGCGGTGAGGCCAGGACAAGTTCGGCCCGGGAGGGCACCTGCGGGTACATGCCGAGGGCGGAGAAGACGTACCAGGCCGACATCGCGCCGAGGTCGTCGTTGCCGGGGATGCCACCGGGCTCGGTGGTCCACAGCTGCCGCATCGCAGCGCGGACGGTCGCCTGCGTCTTGTACGGGGCGCCCGCGTAGTCGTACAGGTAGGGCACGTTGATCGACGGCTCGTTGTCCAGCTCGGACTTGGTGCCGCCGTTGCCGGTGAAGGCCCAGCCGCCGTCGGCGTCGTGGAAGAAGTCGTCGAGCCGGGCGACGGCCGCGTCCCGGCCGCCCATCGCGGCGAACAGCCCGGCCGGGTCGTGCTGGACCATCCAGGTGTACTGGGCGGCCGTGCCCTCCACGAAACCGTTGCCGGTGCCGGGTGTGAAGCCGGTGACCCAGCTGCCGTCGGCCTTGCGGTTGGCGATGTAGCCGCCGCTCGGGTGGGCCGCGACGTCGAAGTTGTTCTGCCACCACTGGGCCCGGCGGGCGAACGCCGCCGCGGTCTCCTTCTCCCCTGCGGCGCGGGCGAGTTGCGAGACGGCGAAGTCCGCCGTGGACATCTCCAGGGTCTCCGCGGCGCCGCCCCAGGCGTTGGAGACGCTCGGCATGTAGTGCAGCCCGAGGTACTTGTCGAGCGAGGGGCGCTGGCCCACCGAGAGCACGGGCTTGCCCGCCGGGGACAGGTCCTGCTCCGTCGGCACGGTCGCCGCCCGCACCAGCGAGCGCAGGGCGCCCTCGAGGTCGAAGCCGGTGCCACCGAAGGCGCGGATGCCGGCCAGGGCGGCCGCCGAGGGGTCGCCGTTCATCACGTGGGTGCCGCTCGCGCCGTGCAGCCAGCGGTCCCAGACCCCGCCGTTCTGGCGGGCGAGTTCGTAGAGCGACTGAGCGATGTCGGAACCGGTGCGCGGGTCGAGCAGGGTCAGCAGCTGCACCTGGTCGCGGTAGACGTCCCAGCCGGAGAAGGTGCCGTACTGCGCGTGCTGCCGGCGGCCGACCGTGTGCACGCGGCCGTCGGCGCCGCGGTAGCGGCCGTCGGCGTCGCTGATGACGTTCGGGTGCAGCAGCGAGTGGTAGAGGGCGGTGTAGAAGGTGGTGCGCTCGGCGTCCGTGCCGCCGCCGACCCGGACCGCGCCGAGACGCTCGCGCCAGGCCCGGCGCGCCGCCTCCGCGACGGCGTCGAAGGAGCGGCCCCGGGGGTTCTCGGCGGCGAGGTTGGCCGCGGCGGCCGCCCGGCTGACGTAGGAGATGCCCACCTTGACGTTCACCGGCCCCTGGCCGGGCGCGAACTCCACGTATCCGCCGGCCCCCTTGCCGGCCACGGGCCGCCCGCCGTGCGAGAAGCCGCCGGTGCCGCCGGACGCCTGCGTGGAACCGGGGTCGAGCCGGTCGTCCCGCCAGGTCCCGGTGGTCCTGAAGCCGCGGTCGAAGCGGGCGGTGAAGTGCAGCGTGTAGTAGGCGCGTCGGCCCTCGGGGTCGAGGTAGCCGCAGAAGTTGCCCGAGGTGACGGAGCCGGAGATCGTGCGGGTGTCCGGGTCGATGCTGATCGTCGAGTCCTCCGAGCCCACCTCGGAGTTGGCGGTGCGCACCAGCAGGGAGGCGGGTTCGCCGGCGGGGAAGGTGAAGCGGGCCGCGCCGGTGCGGGCGGTGGCGGTGAGGTCGGCGGTGACGCCGGAGGCCAGGCCCACCTTGTAGTGGCCGGGCCCGGCGGTCTCGTCCGCGTGGCGGAAGTCCGAGGCGTAGACGGCGTCCCCGGTGTCGCTCGCCGGGGAGGAGGTGACCTCGCCGGCGTAGGGGAAGAAGGGGACGTCGCCCCCGCCGCCCGCGCAGCCGGTGCCGGACATGTGGGTCAGGCTGAAGCCTCGGATGCGCGTGGCGTCGTACTGGTACCCGCCGGGCGCCGCGGTTCTCGTGGCGTCTCCCCGGGTGTTCTCCGGGCTCCAGGAGAGCATGCCGAAGGGCACGACGGCGCCCGGGAAGACGTCGCCGCCGTTCCTGGTGCCGATCAGGGGATCGACGTACGGCGTGGGGTCCTCGACGAGACCGGGGGGTGCTGCGGCGGCCGCCGCGAGGGCGGGGGTGGCGGCGCCGCCGGTCGCGAGCAGCGCGGCCAGCAGCAGGGACATGGGTCGGAATCGCATGACGCGGCCCTTCCTCTGACGGACGGGTCGCGCACCACCGGTCGCACAAGCCGCAGGGACAGTAGCGTGCGCCACCCGTACCACGGAAGACCGCGTGCGCCGGGGCGGCCGCGCGCCGGATATCACCCGGGCGGACTAGCACAAGTGGGTTGACATCGTTGTCCTTTGAGGCGGTAGAGTCATGTACAGACCATAAGACAACGTTGTCGCGCTCTCATCGGGCCGCACAAGCCACGCAGTCCCGATGCCAGGCCGCCTCCTCCCGGGCGGGTTTCCTCCACCCCCCTCACCCGCCCGGCCCGCGGACCCGGTCACGACCGGTCCGGGTCCGCCCCGAGCACCCACCCCCGCGGCGGCGGAACTCTTCGCCGAGGACACCCGAACCGTGGTGCCTGTGTGACTCCTGCGGCCCGAGATGTCACCAGGGGTATATGAGGTGGCAAAACATGCGTCCATCTCCCGGACCGGCGTAGTCACAGACATGTACCGGTGCTACAAATGCCGCATGTCGGACCGATTCGCCCGATTCAGGCGTATGGCATGGCGTGCCGTGGTCGGCAGGAGCCCGCGCAGCGTCGCCGGGCAGGTCCTGCTCCTCCAGGTGGCGCTGGTGGTGCTGCTCGTCATCTGCGGCGTCATCGCCCTCGTCCTGCAGTCGGAACGTGACACCACCACGGAGGCCAAGCGCCGCTCCATAGCCGTGGCGGAGACCTTCGCGCACTCCCCCGGCCTCATGCAGGCCCTGCGCACGCCCGACCCGTCCAAGACGCTCCAGCCCCTCACCGAGGCGGGGCGCAGGACCGCGGGCGTCGACTTCATCGTGGTCATGGACACCGAGGGCACCCGCTACACCCACCCCATCCCGAGCAAGATAGGGCAGCGCTTCGTCGGCAACATCGGGCCGTCGCTGGCCGGAAAGGTCTACACGGAGAGCGTCCAGGGCCCCCTCGGCCACGAGGTCCAGGCGACCGTCCCGGTCGAGGACGCCCGCGGCCGGGTGACCGCCCTCGTCTCCGCCGGCATGAAGGTGAAGAACGTGTCCAGCCAGGTGAACCGGCAGCTGCCGATCATCCTGGCCGCCGGTGCCGGTGCGCTCGCGGTGTCGACCTGCGGGACCGCCCTGGTGGGCAGGCGGCTGCGGCGGCAGACCCACAGCCTGGCCCCGGCCGAGATGACCCGTATGTACGAGCACCACGACACGGTGCTGCACTCGGTGCGGGAGGGCGTGCTCATCGTCGACGACGACGGGCGGCTGCTGCTCGCCAACGACGAGGCCAGGCGCCTGCTGGAGCTGCCCCCCGAGGCGGAGGGGCGCCATGTGCGGGAACTGTCGGCCCTCGACCCCGCCACGGTGGAGCTGCTCGTCTCGGGGCGCGAGGCCAGCGACGAGGTGCACTTCGCCGGCGGGCGCCTGCTGGCGGTCAACCAGCGGCCCACGGACGGCGTGGGAGGCCCCAGGGGGACCGTGGTGACCCTCCGGGACTCCACCGAGCTGCAGGCCGTGTCGGGCCGCGCGGAGGTCGCACGGGAGCGGCTGGAGCTGCTCTACGACGCCGGGCTCGGCATCGGCACCACCCTCGACGTCGTCCGTACGGCCGACGAGCTGGCGAGGGTCGCCGTGCCGCGGTTCGCCGACTTCGTCACCGTGGACCTGGCCGACGCCGTCCTGCACGGCGAGGAACCGGCTCCCACGGCGACGGACATCCGGCGCGTCGCCGTGAGCGGCATCCGGGACGACACCCCGTTGTACGAGCGGGGCCGGCTGATCGACTTCCTGCCGTCCACGCCCCAGGCGCGCGGCTACGACTCCGGCCGCTCCGAGCTGGTCACCGATCTGTCGAACGCCGAGGGCTGGCTGGTGCAGGATCCGGAGCGCACCCGGCAGATCGTGGACTTCGGCATCCACTCGCTGATCGCCGCCCCGATCCAGGCCCGCGGTGTCGTGCTGGGCATGGCGAACTTCTGGCGCTCCAAACGGGAGCCCTTCGACGAGGAGGAGCTTTCCCTGGCGGACGAGCTGGTGGCGCGCGCCGCGGTCAGCATCGACAACGCCCGCCGGTACACCCGTGAACACGCGCTGGCGGTCACCCTCCAGCGCAGTCTGCTGCCGCGGGCCCTGCCCGAGCAGAGCGCGCTCGACGTCGGCTATCGCTATCTGCCCGCCCAGTCGGGTGTGAGCGGCGACTGGTTCGACGTCATCCCGCTGCCGGGCAGCCGGGTGGCCCTGGCCGTCGGCGACGTGGTCGGACACGGCCTGCACGCCGCGGCGACGATGGGCCGGCTGCGGACCGCGGTGCACAACTTCTCCACGCTCGATCTGCCGCCCGACGAACTGCTCAGCCATCTGGACGAGCTGGTCGGCCGCATCGACCAGGACGAGTCGTGCCCGGAGACGGCCAGGGAGATCGTGGGCGCCACCTGCCTGTACGCGATCTACGACCCCATCGCGCGCCGCTGCGTCATGGCCCGGGCCGGGCATCTGGCGCCCGCGCTGGTGCACCCGGACGGCAGTGTCGAGTTCCCCGACGTGCCGACCGGGCCACCGCTGGGTCTGGGCGGCCTGCCGTTCCAGACG
Source organism: Streptomyces sp. NPDC048514 (assembly GCF_043199955.1). Taxonomy (NCBI): domain Bacteria; kingdom Bacillati; phylum Actinomycetota; class Actinomycetes; order Kitasatosporales; family Streptomycetaceae; genus Streptomyces; species Streptomyces sp. NPDC048514. The sequence continues at coordinate 410,907 of NZ_JBICWT010000009.1, forward strand.
GCCGAGCTGGAGCTGGCCGAGGGCAGCCAGCTCGTCCTGTACACCGACGGCCTCATCGAGGACCGCAGGCGTGACCTGGACGAGGGGATGGAGCTGCTGCGCCGGGCGCTGGCGGGACACCCCGGCCGGCCGCCCGAGGAGAGCTGCCGGGTGGTGCTGGAGGAACTGCTGCCCGAGCGTCCCAAGGACGACGTCGCCCTGCTCATCGCCCGCACCCGGGCCCTGCCGGCCGGGAGCGTCGCCGACTGGGACGTGCCGCGCGACCCGGCGGCCGTGTCGGGGATGCGGCTGGCCGTGTCCGAGAAGCTCGAGGAGTGGAACCTGTCCGAGCTGGGCTTCGGCATGGAACTCGTGCTGAGCGAGCTGATCACCAACGCCATCCGCTACGGCTCCGACCCGATCCATGTGCGGCTGATCCTTGATCGCACGCTCACCTGCGAGGTGGCCGACGGCAGCAGCACCTCGCCGCATCTGCGGTACGCAGCGACGACCGACGAGGGCGGCCGGGGCCTGTTCCTGGTCTCGCAGCTGGCCGAACGCTGGGGCACCCGGTACACCCCGCACGGCAAGGTCATCTGGGCCGAACTCGCCGTACCGGACCTCGGCGGACTCCTCGCCGCGGAGTGAACGACGCGGCGGCGCCGGGCATGGCGGAGGGCCGCACCCGGCACCGGGGATGCGGCCCTCGACGGCCGTGCCGTACCGCTCGCTCGACCGCTTACTTGCGGATCAGGCTGCGCAGCACGTACTGCATGATGCCGCCGTTGCGGTAGTAGTCGGCCTCACCGGGGGTGTCGATGCGGACGACCGCGTCGAACTCGACGCCGGTGTCGGTGGTGACCTTGACCGTGCGCGGCGTGGTGCCGTTGTTCAGCTCCTCGACGCCGGTGAAGGAGAAGGTCTCCTCGCCGGTCAGGCCGAGGGAGGAGGCGGAGTGGCCCTCCGGGTACTGCAGCGGGAGCACGCCCATGCCGATCAGGTTGGAGCGGTGGATGCGCTCGTAGGACTCGGCGATGACGGCCTTGACGCCGAGCAGCGCGGTGCCCTTGGCCGCCCAGTCGCGGGACGAGCCGGAGCCGTACTCCTTGCCGGCCAGGACGACCAGCGGGATGTCCTGCTCGATGTAGTTGCGCGAGGCGTCGTAGATGAACGACACCGGACCGTCCGCCTGGGTGAAGTCGCGGGTGTAGCCGCCCTCGGTGCCCGGCGCGATCTGGTTGCGCAGCCGGATGTTGGCGAACGTGCCGCGGATCATGACCTCGTGGTTGCCTCGGCGCGAGCCGTAGGAGTTGAAGTCACGACGCTCCACACCGTGCTCGGTGAGGTACTTGCCCGCCGGGGTGTCGGCCTTGATCGCACCGGCCGGGGAGATGTGGTCGGTGGTCACCGAGTCGCCCAGCTTGGCGAGCACCCGGGCGCCGGTGATGTCGGTGACCGGGGACGGCTCGTGGGCCATGCCCTCGAAGTACGGGGGCTTGCGGACGTAGGTCGACTCGGCGTCCCACTCGAAGGTGTTGCCGGTCGGCACCGGGAGCGACTGCCACTGGGCGTCACCGGCGAAGACGTCCTCGTAGGACTTGGCGAACATGTCCTCGCCGATGGCGTTGGCGACGACCTCGTTGACCTCGGCCTCGGAGGGCCAGATGTCCTTCAGGTGGACCGGGTTGCCGTCCTTGTCGACGCCCAGGGCGTCCCGGGTGATGTCCACCTTCATGGAACCCGCGAGGGCGTACGCGACGACCAGCGGCGGGGACGCCAGGTAGTTCATCTTGACGTCGGGATTGATCCGGCCCTCGAAGTTCCGGTTGCCGGAGAGGACCGAGGTGACCGCGAGGTCGTGGTCGTTGACGGCCTTGGAGACCTCCTCCGGCAGCGGGCCGGAGTTGCCGATGCAGGTGGTGCAGCCGTAGCCGACGAGGTTGAAGCCGACCTTGTCGAGGTAGGGCGTCAGGCCCGCCTTCTCGAAGTAGTCGGTGACGACCTTCGAGCCCGGGGCGAGGGTGGTCTTGACCCACGGCTTGCGGGTCAGGCCCTTCTCGACCGCCTTCTTGGCCACCAGGGCGGCGGCGACCATGACGTACGGGTTGGAGGTGTTGGTGCAGGAGGTGATGGCCGCGACCGTCACCGCACCGTGGTCCAGCTCGTAGGTCGTGCCGTCGGGGGCGGTGACCTGGACCGGGTTGCTGGGCGCGCCGTTCGGGTGGACGGCCGGGGCGTCGGAGGCCGGGAAGGACTCCTGGCCCGCCTCGTCCACGCTGTCGACGTAGTTGCGGACGTCCTGCTTGAACTGCTCGGCGGCGTTCGCGAGGACGATGCGGTCCTGCGGGCGCTTCGGGCCGGCGATGGACGGGACGACCGTGGACAGGTCCAGCTCGAGCTTCTCGGAGAAGTCCGGCTCGGCCTTCGGGTCCAGCCAGAGGCCCTGCTCCTTGGCGTAGGCCTCGACGAGCGCGACCTGCTGGGCCGAACGGCCGGTCAGGCGCAGGTAGTTCAGGGTCTCGTCGTCGATCGGGAAGATCGCGGCGGTGGAGCCGAACTCCGGCGACATGTTGCCGATGGTGGCGCGGTTGGCCAGCGAGGTGGCGGCGACGCCCTCGCCGTAGAACTCGACGAACTTGCCGACCACACCGTGCTTGCGGAGCATCTCGGTGATGGTGAGCACGAGGTCGGTGGCGGTGGTGCCGGGCTGCAGCTCGCCGGTGAGCTTGAAGCCGACGACGCGCGGGATGAGCATGGAGACCGGCTGGCCGAGCATGGCGGCCTCGGCCTCGATGCCGCCGACGCCCCAGCCGAGCACGCCGAGGCCGTTGACCATGGTGGTGTGCGAGTCGGTGCCGACCAGGGTGTCCGGGTAGGCCTTGCCGTCGCGGACCATCACGACACGGGCCAGGTGCTCGATGTTCACCTGGTGGACGATGCCGGTGCCCGGGGGGACCACCTTGAACTCGTCGAACGCGGTCTGGCCCCAGCGCAGGAACTGGTAGCGCTCCTTGTTGCGGCCGTACTCCAGCTCGACGTTCTGCTTGAAGGCGTCGTTGGTGCCGAACTTGTCGGCGATGACGGAGTGGTCGATGACCAGCTCGGCCGGCGCCAGCGGGTTGATCTTGGCGGGGTCGCCGCCCAGCTCCTTCACGGCCTCACGCATGGTCGCGAGGTCCACGACGCAGGGCACGCCGGTGAAGTCCTGCATGATCACGCGGGCCGGCGTGAACTGGATCTCCTGGCTGGGCTGGGCCTGCGAGTCCCAGGTGCCGAGGGCGCGGATGTGGTCGGCGGTGATGTTCGCGCCGTCCTCCGTGCGGAGCAGGTTCTCCAGCAGGACCTTGAGGCTGTACGGCAGCCGGGCCGAGCCCTCCACCTTGTCCAGCCGGAAGATCTCGTACGACTCGTCGCCCACCTGCAGCGTGCTGCGGGCGTCGAAGCTGTTCGCCGACACGACAGTCTCCTTCATTGATGTGCGCGTACCACCGTCAATCGTGCCGCCACGCCGGCTTGGCCGAACCGCTGAGGTAAGGCTAAGTTAGGTAAGCCTTACTGGCGTGGCGACCGCGGTGCGCCTCGGCAGATATCTCGATGTCGAGATAACTCTAGTACATGGCCGCAGAATGGTCATGCCTGGACCCGCCCCGGCCGCACGGAAACGCGGTGGCGCGGCTCACAGTGCCGCCCCCGCGCCTGACCGGATCCGGTCTGGCCCCGGGAGTCGGCGGCCGGGAGGCTGCGAGTCGACGCATCCGACCGACATCCGGAGGCACACCCATGAGACATCCGTTACGCCGCCTGGCGCCGACCGGCGCGGCACTGACGGCCGCGGCGGCGTTCACCCCCCTGGCCCCCGCACAGGCGTCGGTGGCGTTCACCGCCCAGAGCCCCGCACCGGCCGCGTCGGCGTCCACCGCCCGGGGCTCCGCCGCCGCCACGCCCGCCTCGACCTCCGCGCACTGTCCGACCTCGACGTCGATCGCGCTCCTGCCGGCCGGCAGCGGCTACCTCTTCCCGAACCTCATCGCCTCGGTCTCGGCGTGCGGCTTCACCGACAGCGGGGCGCCGTACCACTTCACCGTCGACACGGCGACCTCGAACGCCCAGCTGCCCACCGGCCCGCGGACCTTCGTGGTGAACAACCTCTCGGTCGTGTGCTCGGCGGTGACGGCGAACGGCAACTCCCTGTTCGCCACCGGGTGCACGCCGGGCTGAGCCCCGCCACGCCGGCCGCACGCCGGGCCCGGCCCCGCGCCGCACGCCGGGCCCGGCCCCAACGCCGCACGCCGAGCCGGGCCCCCGCCCGCCCGCCGCACTCCCGGTCCGGCGCGGCCGCCCTGCCATCACCCGGCCCGTCCGGGGTATCCGGTGAACGCCGGGGGCCACCCGGCACTCACCCGGAGGGGGCACGATGGCACTCACGTTCCGCAAGAGTTTCCGCATCCTTCCGGGAGTGCGGCTGAACATCAACCGGCACTCCTGGTCCATCACCACCGGCGGCGGCAAGCACGGACCGCGACACACCCACAGCAGTACCGGACGTACTACGACATCTATGGATTTGCCTGGACCATTCGGGTGGCGCCGGACCCGTACGCGCAGGAGCCGTTGACGGGGCATCACCCGAACGGACCCCCCAACAGGCGCCATCTCATATCTGAGATAACCTCGGCCTCATGTCAGACGACTACCTCGTACGCATCGGCAAGCTCATCCGTGACGCCCGGCAACACCGCGGCTGGACACAGACACAGCTCGCGGAGGCGCTCGGCACCAGCCAGAGCGCCGTCAACCGCATCGAGCGTGGGAATCAGAACATCAGCCTTGAGATGATCGCCCGAATCGGTGAGGCCCTGGACAGCGAGATCGTGTCGCTGGGCTATGCGGGGCCGATGCATCTGCGTGTGGTCGGCGGTCGCCGGCTGTCCGGTGCCATCGACGTGAAGACGAGCAAGAACGCCTGCGTGGCCCTGCTGTGCGCCTCGCTGCTCAACAAGGGGCGCACGGTGCTGCGCCGGGTCGCCCGGATCGAGGAGGTCTACCGCCTTCTGGAGGTGCTGAACTCCATCGGCGTGCGCACCCGCTGGATCAACGACGGCGTCGACCTGGAACTGGTGCCGCCCGCCGAGCTGGAGATGGCGGCGATCGACGCGGACGCCGCCGTACGCACCCGCTCCATCATCATGTTCCTCGGTCCGCTGCTGCACCGCATGGACCACTTCAAGCTGCCGTACGCCGGCGGCTGCGACCTGGGCACGCGGACCATCGAGCCGCACATGATCGCGCTGCGCCGGTTCGGTCTGGACATCGCCGCCACCGAGGGCCAGTACCACGCACAGGTGGACCGCGCGGTCCGCCCCGACCGTCCGATCGTGCTGACCGAGCGCGGCGACACCGTGACGGAGAACGCCCTTCTCGCGGCGGCCCGCCACGACGGCGTGACGGTCATCCGCAACGCCTCCTCCAACTACATGGTCCAGGACCTGTGCTTCTTCCTGGAGGCGCTCGGCGTCAAGGTCGAGGGCATCGGCACCACCACGCTGACCGTGCACGGCGTGCCCAACATCGACGCCGACGTCGACTACTCCCCCTCCGAGGACCCGGTCGAGGCGATGAGCCTGCTGGCCGCCGCCGTCGTGACCGAGTCGGAGCTGACGGTGCGCCGGGTGCCGATCGAGTTCCTGGAGATCGAGCTGGCGGTCCTGGAGGAGATGGGCCTCGACCACGACCGCAGCCCCGAGTACTTCGCGGACAACGGCCGCACCCGCCTGATCGACCTCACGGTCCGCCCGTCCAAGCTCGAGGCGCCGATCGACAAGATCCACCCGATGCCCTTCCCGGGCCTGAACATCGACAACGTCCCGTTCTTCGCGGCCATCGCGGCGGTCGCCTCGGGCCAGACCCTCATCCACGACTGGGTCTACGACAACCGCGCGATCTACCTCACCGATCTCAACCGCCTCGGCGGGCGCCTCCAACTCCTCGACCCGCACCGGGTCCTGGTCGAGGGCCCGACCCGCTGGCGCGCCGCCGAGATGATGTGCCCGCCGGCCCTGCGCCCCGCCGTGGTCGTCCTGCTCGCCATGATGGCGGCGGAGGGCACGTCGGTACTGCGCAACGTGTACGTCATCAACCGCGGTTACGAGGACCTCGCCGAACGCCTCAACTCGGTCGGCGCCCAGATCGAGATCTTCCGGGACATCTGAGCGACGGCTGCCGCCGGGCCCTTCCGCCCTGTGCCGACACGGGTACGGGAAGGGCCCGGCGCCGGAATCCAGGCCGTCGACCGCTCCCCGGCCGCGTCCCCGGCACCCGGCCGCACCGCAGGAAGACGGCGGCCGGCCCCCGTCGACCCGCGTGACCAGCGGGTTCCCGCCTTGCCTGACGGGCTTCTTGCATTCTCCTGACGTTCGGAGAATCGCCTGACACGAGCTTGGCGCATTTCTGCAGATACTGATCTTGCGCCCGCGACCTGCGGCGAAGAGACTCTTCATCAGAGTCCGGTGCGCTGTCTTCGAGGCCCGTTTCGGGGAACACCTTCGGAGACTCTTTTTGGCGGACGCGCCGACCACCCCCATTCCACAACGCAAAGGCCCACGGGTTTGTCCCGGGGGCCTTTCCTCTTGCCTTCCGGAAAAGCGTTCCGCGGAAGTGTCGACCACTGAAGAGAGGCGGTAGTCATGGACACCGCGGTGATCATCGTGGGCGCCGGCCCCGTCGGGCTGATGCTCGCGGGCGAGCTACGGCTGGCCGGGGCGCCCGTCGTCGTACTGGAGCAACTGCGGGAACCCACCAGGCAGTCACGTGCGCTCGGCTTCACCGTGCGGACGATGGAGATCCTGGACGAGCGCGGGCTGCTCGACCGGTTCGGCGACATTCAGACCAGCCCCATGGGGCACTTCGGCGGACTCCTCGTGGATTTCGGTCCGCTCGACAGCCCGCACCACACCTCGCACGGGATAAAGCAGTCCGAGACGGAGGAAGTGCTCGGCCGATGGGCCGCCGGACTGGGCGCCGACATCCGTCGCGGGCACCGGGTCACCGGAATCGAGCAGGATTCGTACGGCGTCGACGTCCGGGTTTCCGGTCCGGACGGTCCGCAGAAACTACGCGCCTCCTATGTCGTGGGCTGCGACGGTGGAAGCAGCACGATCCGGAAACTCGCCGGATTCGATTTCCCGGGCACCGCGGGAACGTACGAAATGCTCCTCGCCGACGTCTCCGGCTGCCGGATCGAGGCCCGCCCCTTCGGTGAGCGGCTGCCGGGCGGGGTCGCCATGGCGGCGCCGCTCGGTGACGGCGTGCACCGGCTGATCGTGAAGGAGCACGGTGCTCCGGTGCGGGAGCGGCCCGCGGAGTTCCCCGACGTCGCGGCCGCCTGGCAGCGGCTGACCGGACAGGACATCGGCCACGCGACGCCGGTGTGGGCCAGCTCGTTCAGCGATGCCAGCCGGCTGACCAGCGCCTACCGGCGCGGTCGGGTCATGCTGGCGGGCGACGCCGCCCACATTCATCTGCCGGCCGGCGGCCAGGGCATGAACGTCGGCATCCAGGACGCCGTCAACCTCGGCTGGAAGCTGGCCGCGGCGATCGGCGGCTGGGCCCCGCCCGGACTGCTCGACACCTACCACCGGGAGCGGCATCCGGTGGGCGAGCGACTGATGATGAACACACGGGCACAGGGCCTGCTCTTCCTGGGCGGGCACGAGGTGCAGCCGCTGCGCGACCTGCTCGGGGAACTCATCGAGCTGCCCGAGGTGAGCCTCCATCTCGCCGAGATGGTCACCGGTCTGGAGATCCGCTACGACGTGGGCCCCGGCGACCACCCGCTGCTCGGCCGCCGCCTCCCCTTCCAGGAGCTGGTGGCGGAGGGCGGCGACAAGACCACCACCGCCGAGCTGCTGCGGGCCGGCCGCGGCGTCCTGCTCGACCTGGACGACGACCCCGGCGTACGGCGGGTGGCCTCGGCCTGGCACGGGCGGGTCGACGTGTTCACCGGCCGGCCGCACGAACCGGCCCAGGGCGGCCCGCTGACCGGCGTCGGCGCCCTGCTGCTGCGCCCCGACGGCCATGTCGCCTGGACCTCACCGGGGGACGGCGACCTGCCGCGCTCCCTGTACCGGTGGTTCGGCCTGCCGCGCTGAGGCGCTGGAGCGTACCGCCCGTCAAGCACCCGACAGAGACCGACAGAGAAGAGGACACGGATGCACAGCACCCTCATCGTGGCCCGTATGGCCCCCGAGTCGCGGGCCGAGGTCGCCCGGCTCTTCCGGGAGTTCGACGACACGGAGATGCCGCACCTGATGGGCACGCGGCGCCGTCAGCTGTTCGCCTACCAGGGCCTGTACTTCCATCTGCAGGACTTCGACCACGACGGCGGCGGAGACACCATCGAGGCGGCCAAGACCGATCCTCGCTTCAAGCGGATCAGTGCCGATCTGCGCCCGTTCATCGACCCGTACGACCCCGCATGGCAGACGCCGTCCGACGCGATGGCCGAGCGCTTCTACCTGTGGAAGCCGAAGGAGGCTGAATCCAAGTGACCCGACGCGTCGTCATCACCGGCATCGGTGTGGTGGCACCGGGCGGCACCAGCGCGAAGGACTTCTGGGCCCTGCTGACCGCGGGGCGTACGGCCACCCGTACGCTCTCGTGCTTCGACCCGGCGGGATACCGCTCCCGGGTCGCGGCCGAAGTGGACTTCTTCCCCGGCCAGCACGGTCTGCAGCCGCAGGAGTTGCGCCGCATGGACCGGGTAGCGCAGTTCGCCGTGGTCACCGCCCGCGAGGCGGTGGCCGACAGCGACCTCGACTTCGCGGCCGCGGACCCGGCGCGGGTGGCGGTCGCCATCGGCAGCGCGGTCGGCGCCACCATCAGCCTGGAGAACGAGTACCGGGTGGTCAGCGACGACGGCCGGCTCGGTCTCGTCGACCACACCTACGCCCCGCCGCACCTGTACAACCATCTGGTCCCCTCCTCCATCGCCACCGAGGTTGCCTGGGCGGTGGGTGCCGAGGGCCCCGCCACGGTCGTCTCGACCGGCTGCACCTCCGGCATCGACGCCGTGGGCTACGCCGTCGAGCTGATCCGCGAGGGCAGCGCGGACATCGCGGTCACCGGCGCGACGGAGGCCCCGATCTCCCCCATCACCGTCGCCTGCTTCGACGCGATCAAGGCGACGTCGACGTACAACGACGACCCCGAGCACGCCTCCCGGCCCTACGACGCCACCCGCACCGGGTTCGTGCTGGGCGAGGGGGCGGCCGGGTTCGTCCTGGAGGAGCTGGAGAGCGCCCGGCGGCGCGGGGCGCACATCTACGCGGAGATCTGCGGGTACGCGTCGCGCTGCAACGCGTACCACATGACGGGTCTGCGCGCCGACGGGGCGGAGATGGCCGAGGCCATCCGGGTGGCCCTGGACCAGGCCCGGCTCGACCCGTCGGACATCGACTACGTCAACGCGCACGGCTCGGGCACCAGGCAGAACGACCGGCACGAGACCGCGGCCTTCAAGACCACCCTCGGCGAGCACGCCTACCGGGTGCCGGTCAGCTCCATCAAGTCGATGATCGGGCACTCGCTGGGTGCGATCGGCTCGATCGAGATCGCCGCCTCCGCCCTGGCCATGGAGCACAACGTGGTGCCCCCGACGGCCAATCTGCACCACCCCGACCCGGAACTCGATCTGGACTACGTGCCGTTGCACGCCCGCGAGTGGCGTACCGACTCGGTGCTCACCGTGGGCAGCGGGTTCGGCGGCTTCCAGAGCGCGATGGTCCTCGCCCGGCCCGACAGGAGGGCAGCATGACCCGGTCCGTCGTCGTCACAGGCGTGGGCGTCACCGCACCCAACGGACTCGGCACCGACGCCTGGTGGGCCGCCACCCGTCAGGGTGTCAGCGGCATCCGGCCGGTCAGCCGGTTCGACGCCTCCGGCTACCCGGCCAGGCTGGCCGGGGAGGTGCCCGGCTTCAGCTCCAGGGAGCACCTGCCGAGCCGTCTGGTCCCGCAGACCGACCACATGACCCGGCTCGCGCTGGTGGCCGCCGACTGGGCGCTCGCCGACGCCGACGTCAAACCGGGTGACCTGCCCGACTTCGAGGCCGGGGTGATCACGGCGGCCTCCTCCGGCGGCTTCGAGTTCGGCCAGCGCGAGCTGGAGAACCTGTGGAGCAAGGGCAGCAAGTACGTCAGCGCCTACCAGTCCTACGCCTGGTTCTACGCCGTCAACACCGGCCAGATCTCGATCCGCAACGGCATGCGCGGGCCGAGCGGCGTGGTCGTCTCCGACCAGGCCGGCGGCCTGGACGCGATCGCGCAGGGCCGCCGGCAGATCCGCAAGGGCACGACGCTGATCGTCTCCGGCGGCATCGACAGCTCCCTGTGCCCCTGGGGCTGGGTGGCGCAGATGGCCGCCGGGCGGATGAGCACCCGCACCGATCCCGGCCGCGCCTATCTCCCCTTCGACCGCGACGCCGACGGCTTCGTGGCCGGAGAGGGCGGCGCCCTGGTGGTCCTGGAGGACGCCGAGCACGCCCGTGAGCGCGGCGCCCACGTGTACGGGGAGATCGCGGGGTACGCCGCCACGACCGACCCGCGTCCGGGCAGCGACCGGCCACCGGCGCTGAGCCGGGCGATCCGCCTGGCGCTGGCGGAGGCGGGCGCCGAAGCCCGCGACATCGACGTGGTGTTCGCCGACGCGGCGGGCGTACCCGAGCTGGACCGCCAGGAGGCCGAGGCGCTCCGCGAGGTGTTCGGCGCCTTCGGCGTCCCCGTCACCGCGCCCAAGACGATGACCGGGCGGCTCTACTCGGGGGCCGCGTCCCTGGACGTCACCGCCGCGCTGCTGGCCGTCCGGGACGGGCTGATCCCGCCGACCGTCAACGTGACCCCGGATCCCGCGCACGAGCTGGACCTGGTGACCGGGGCGCCCCGGTCGGCCGCCGTGCGCACCGCACTGGTCATCGCCCGCGGTTACGGCGGGTTCAACTCGGCCATGGTGGTCCGGGCCGCCGACTGAGCCGCCCGGGCCTGCGGCCCACTCTTCCCACGCCAGACCACAGAGAGGAACGGCACGTGTCCGCACACGAGTTCACCATGGACGTCCTGCGACGCATCCTGCGCGAGGGTGCCGGCGAGGACGTCGACCTGGACGGCGACATCGACGACGTCACCTTCGGCGACCTCGGCTACGACTCGCTCGCCCTGCTGGAGACCGGTGCCCGCATCGGGCGCGAGTACGGCATCGAGCTGGAGGACACCGTCTTCGTCGACGCCGAGACGCCGCGTCAGCTGGTCGACGCACTCAACAGGCAGCTGCTGACGCTGCGCACCGCCTGAGGCACCCCACGGTGGAGGGCGGCCGGTGCCCACCGGCCGCCCTCCGGCGTACTCCCCTACTTCTTCCCCCCCCGGAGGGTTCATGTCCACAGATCAGCGAGTGGCCCTGGTCACCGGTGCCACCAGCGGCATCGGTCTGGCCGTCGCCAGAGCGCTCGGCGAGCAGGGGCACCGCGTCTTCCTGTGCGCCCGTGGCGCGGAGTCCGTGGCGGCGACCGTCAAGCAGCTGGGCGAGGAGGGGCTGACCGTCGACGGCCGCGCCTGCGACGTGCGGTCCGCCGACGACGTCCACGCCTTCGTGCAGGCCGCCGTCGACACGTTCGGGACGGTGGACGTCCTGGTCAACAACGCCGGCCGCAGCGGCGGCGGCGTCACCGCCGACCTCACCGACGAGCTGTGGTTCGACGTCGTCGACACCAATCTGCACAGCGTCTTCCGCATGACCCGGGAGGTGCTGACCACCGGCGGCATGCGGCACAAGGCGCGGGGCCGGATCATCAACATCGCCTCCACCGCGGGCAAGCAGGGCGTCGTCCTCGCGGCGCCGTACTCCGCCTCGAAGCACGCCGTGGTCGGTTTCACCAAGGCGCTCGGCAACGAGCTCGCGCCCACCGGCATCACGGTCAACGCGGTGTGCCCCGGCTACGTCGAGACGCCGATGGCCCAGCGCGTGCGGCAGGGGTACGCGGCGGCCTGGGAGACCACCGAGGACGCCATCCTGGAGCGCTTCCAGGCCAAGATCCCGCTCGGCCGCTACTCCACGCCCGAGGAGGTCGCGGGGCTCGTCGGCTATCTGGCCACCGACACCGCCGCCTCCATCACCGCGCAGGCGCTCAACGTCTGCGGTGGTCTCGGCAACTTCTGACCGCCCGCCGGCGCCAACCACCAAGGAGTCATCCATGGCGCAGCAGTCCCCGAAGACGGTCGAGCACGAGATCACCGTGCTCGCCGAAGCGAGTGCCGTCTACCGGTTCCTGTCACACGTGGACACCTGGCCGCAGGTCTTCCCGCCGACCGTGCACGCCGAGACGATCGAACGCGACGGCGCCGAGGAACGCATCCGCATCTGGGCCACCGCCAACGGCGAACCGAAGAACTGGACGTCACGCCGGACGATCCGGCCCGACGAGCTGCGGATCGACTTCCGCCAGGAGCTGTCGGCCGCGCCGGTGGCCTCCATGGGCGGCAGCTGGATCATCGAGCCCCTCTCCGCGAGCACCTCGCGCATCCGGCTGCTGCACGACTACCGGGCCGTCGACGACGATCCGGCCGGCCTGGCCTGGATCGACGAGGCCGTGGACCGCAACTCGCGCTCCGAACTGGCCGCGCTGAAGGAGAGCCTGGAGCTGGTCACCGCCGACGGCGCGCTGGTGTCGTTCGAGGACAGCGTGCAGGTCGACGGCTCCGCCAAGGACGTCTACGACTTCCTCAACGAGGCCGGGCTGTGGACCGAGCGGCTGCCGCACGTGGCCGCCGTGCGGTTGCAGGAGCCGTCGCCGGGCCTGCAGACCCTGGAGATGGACACCCGCACCAAGGACGGTTCCACCCACACGACGAAGTCGGTCCGGGTGTGCTTCCCGCACCACCGCATCGTCTACAAGCAGTCGGTGCTGCCCGCCCTGATGACCCTGCACACCGGCTACTGGCTGCTGGCGGAGAACGCGGGCGGCGTGCAGGTCACCTCCCAGCACACGGTCGCCGTCAACACGGCCAACATCACCGCCGTCCTGGGTCCCGAGGCCGGCCTCGCGCAGGCCCAGGAGTTCGTGCGCACCGCGCTCAGCGGCAACAGCCGCGCCACTCTCGGCCACGCCAAGGCGTACGCCGAGGCCCGCCGCCACCCGTCCCGCCCCGGACTCGAGGAGTCCCCGTGCTGACCACAGACATCCCCAGCTCCGACATCGACCTGTACACGGACGAGTCGATCCTGGATCCCTACGACTCCTACCGGAGGCTGCGCGAGCTGGGCCCGGTGGTGCGCCTGGACCAGTACGAGGTGTACGCCGTCGCCCGCTACCAGGAGGTGTACGACGCCCTGCACGACCACGAGGCCTTCATCTCCGGTGAGGGCGTCGGCATCACCGAACAGCTCAACAAGGCGCAGCACGGCAGCAGCCTCACCAGCGACCCGCCCTACCACGACCTGGTGCGCGGCCTGGTCGCCCGGCATCTGACGCCGAAGGCGCTGCGCGAGTTCCACACCTACATCCAGGACTGGGCCGACAGGCTCGTCGACGAGCTGGTCGCCCGGGGCGAGTTCGACGCGGTGCGGGACTTCGGGCAGGCCTTCCCGCTCGCCATCGTGCCGGACCTGCTGGGCTGGCCCCTCGACGAGGGCCGCGAACGGCTCCTCGACTGGGCCTCGGCCGGCTTCAACGCCTTCGGTCCGCTCAACGAACGGACCGCCGCGGGCTTCCCGCTCCTGCAGGAGATGGGCGAGTTCCTGCACCGGATGTCCGTGCCGGGCAATCTGCGGCCGGGCACCTGGGGTGCCCAGCTGGTCGCCGACGCGCAGGCCGGGAAGATCGCCGACGAGTTGCTGCCCGCTCTGCTCGGCGACTTCCTCGCGCCCTCGATGGACACCTCCGTCAGCGCGCTGGCGAGCATGCTGTGGCTGTTCGGCGCCCACGCCGGCCAGTGGGAACTGCTGCGCTCCGATCCTTCGCTGGCGCCGAACGCCTTCAACGAGATCGTCCGCGTGGAGTCCCCGCTGCGCGGTTTCACCCGGATGCTCACCGTCGACCGCGAGCTGGGCGGCGTCCCGCTGTCCGCGGGCACCCGGGTGCAGCTGCTGTACGGGTCGGCCAACCGGGACGAACGGCACTGGCACTCCCCGGAGACGTTCGACATCACCCGGCCCGAGGCGGCCGAGCATCTCGGCTTCGGGCACGGCATCCACGGCTGCGTGGGCCAGGCGCTGTCCCGCCTGGAGGGCCACTCGCTCATGGACGCGCTGCTGCGCAAGGTGCGGCGCATCGAGGTCGGCCGCCCGGTGTGGCGGCTGCACAACACCATCCGGGGCATCGAGTCCCTCCCGGTGGTCCTGCACTCCTGAGGGCAACCGCGGCAACCAGGCATCGACGACTAGGAGCGCACACACATGAAGCTGTCCGTCGACCTCGCCCGGTGCGAGGGCCACGGCCTGTGCGAAGAGGCTGCGCCGGAGCTTTTCCGGCTGGACGACGAGGGGGACCTCGTCGTCCTCTTCGACGCCTCCGCGGCCGTACCGGCAGAGCACGAAACGGACGCCGCGAGCGCCGCGCGGGTGTGCCCGATCGGCGCCCTGCGGGTCCGGAGCGAGTGACCGGGATGGACACCGCCGAGACGACACACGGAGCAGGGAGGTGAGGGCGATGGCACGGCACACCGGCGACCACGCCCTGGTCCTGGGCGGAGGTTTCGCGGGACTGCTGACCGCGCGGGTGCTGGCCGACAGGTATCCGCGGGTGACCGTCGTCGACCGTGACGCGCTGGAGGGGACCGCCGCCCGGCGCGGCGTTCCCCAGGGCCGGCAGATCCACGGTCTGCAACCCAGGGGTCTGCGGATCCTGGAGTCGCTGTTCCCCGGCCTGGCCGCCGGAATGACCGCGGCCGGGGCCCGGGTCAACGACACGGTCGCCGGGGGCGACTGGTACTTCGGCGGACTGTCGCTGCGCAAGACCCGCAGCGATCTGGTGACGCTGGCGGCCAGCCGGCCGTTCCTGGAGGCACACATCCGGGAGCGGGTCCGGGCCCTGCCGGGGGTGGTGATCGCCGACGGACACGACGTGACCGGTCTGACGACCACGCCGGACAAGGGGCGGGTCACCGGAGCGGTGGTGCGTGACCGCGCGGAGGGCACCGAGCGGGAGATCGCCGCGGACCTGGTGGTCGACGCCATGGGGCGCGGCAGCCGTACCCCGGTCTGGCTGACCGAACTGGGCTACCCCGAGGTCGCCACCGACCGGCTGGAGACCGGCGTGGGCTATGCCACCCGCCAGTACCGGCTGCGGCCGGGCGCCGAGCACCACGGCCGGGCCGTCGTGGTGGTCGCGTCCCCGGACAATCCGCGGGGCGGGATCTGCGCGCACATCGAGGACGGGCGGATCCAGGTGACGGTCAACGGCATCCTGGGCGACCTCCCGCCCGTCGACCCCGCCGGGTTCGAGGCGTACCTGAAGTCGCTTCCGGTGCCGGACCTCCACGAGCTGACGCAGGTGGCCGAACCGCTGGACGACCCGGTCGCCCACCGCTTCCCGGTGAGCGTGCGGCGGCGCTACGAGCGGATGGCGCGGTTCCCGGACCGGCTGCTGGTCGCCGGGGACGGGCTGTGCAGCTTCAACCCGGTCTACGCCCAGGGCATGACGGTGGCCGCACTGGGCGCCGAGGTGCTGCGCGACCACCTGCGCCGCGACGGCCACCCGGCGCCGCTGCCCTATCTGCGGGACGTGGGCCGGCGGGTGGTCGGTCCGGTCTGGGACACGAACGCCATCAACGACCTGCGGTTCCCGGGCGTGCCCGGTCGGCGCTCGCCGCGCACCCGTATCACGCAGGCCTACATCGGCCGGGTGCAACGGGCCGCCTCGCGGGACGCCCACGTCAGCCACGCCCTGATCCGGGTGCTGTCCCTGGTGGACCCGGGCACGGCGCTGCTGCGTCCGGCGGTCCTGCTGCGCGTCCTGCGCGCGCCGGTCGCCCGGAGCGCACGGTGAGCGGGCCCGGCCGGCTGGTCGTGGTGGGCGCGTCGCTGGCCGGGCTGCGGGCCGTGGAGGCCGCACGGGCGGCCGGGTTCGGCGGCGAGATCACCCTCGTCGGCGCGGAACCGCACCTGCCCTACGACCGCACGGTACTCTCCAAGTCCTTCCTGGCCGCCCCGGCCGCCTTCGCCGGGTCACCGGTCCCGCACTACCGCGAACCGGCCTCGTACACCGATGAGTTGGGTGTACGGCTGCTGCTGGGCGCT
Organism: Streptomyces sp. NPDC048514; assembly: GCF_043199955.1. NCBI lineage: Bacteria > Bacillati > Actinomycetota > Actinomycetes > Kitasatosporales > Streptomycetaceae > Streptomyces > Streptomyces sp. NPDC048514. The sequence goes on from NZ_JBICWT010000009.1 coordinate 427,170, forward strand.
CCCGCCACCGAGCTGGACGCCTCGGCCCGCACCGTCCGCGTCGGCGACAGCGCGGTGCCGTACGACCGGCTGGTCGTCGCCACCGGTGTCCGCGCCCGCAGGCTGCCCGGGGCCGTGCCGCTCGCCGGCGTGCACACGCTGCGGACGGTGGACGACGCGCGGGCCCTGCGCGGCGAGCTGGGCACGGCCCGCCGGGTCGTGGTGGTGGGCGCCGGGTTCATCGGCGCGGAGGTGGCGTCGGCGGCTCGGGCGCTCGGTGCCGAGGTGACGCTGCTGGACGCGGAGCGCTCGCCGCTGAGCCGTTCGGTCGGACCCGAACTCGGGTGTCTGCTGACCGAGTTGCACACCGACGCGGGCAGTCGCGTCCGCTTCGGGAGCGCCGTCGAGCGCGTCGAGGGCGCCGGGCGGGTGGAGCGCGTGGTCCTGCGGGACGGCACCGCGCTGCCGGCCGACCTGGTCGTCGTCGGTATCGGCGCGGAACCGGCCGTCGAGTGGCTGCGCGGCAGCGGAGTCACGCTCGGCGACGGCGTGGTGTGCGGGAGCGACCTCGCCACCGGCGTACCCGGCGTGTACGCGGCCGGTGACGTGCTGCGCTGGCACAACCCGCTGTTCGGCCGGTCCATGCGCCTCGAGCACTGGACCAACGCGGCCGAGCAGGGTGCCGTCGCGGCCCGCAACGCACTGGGCCAGGCGCGCGAGGAGTATGCGGCGGTGCCCTACTTCTGGTCGGACTGGTACGGGGTGCGGATCCAGTTCCTCGGGATCCCCGAGGCGGAGCGGGTCGAGATCGTCGGGGACCCGGCCGCGCGCCGTTTCGTCGCCCTGCTGGGCACGGGCGACCGGCTCACCGGCGTGCTGGCCGTCGACCGGCGGGGCGAGGTCGCCCGGTACCGGCAGTTGCTGCGTGCCCGTGCGACCTGGCACGAGGCGCGGGACCACGCGGCCCGCCGGGAGGCCCGGCGCCGCGGCACGACCGACGAGGGCCGGCGGGTGGCCGCGGTGGACGGAGGGCGGGGATGAACGACGTGCGGACGAACCCGGACGCGCCGCTGGACACGCAGGTCGTCGTGGTGGGCGCGGGCCCGGTGGGCCTGCTGCTCGCCGGTGAACTGCGGCTCGGCGGCGCCGAGGTGATGGTTTTGGAACGGCTGACCGAGCCGTCGCAGGAGTCGCGCGCCACCACCCTGCACGCCCGGACCATGGAACTGTTCGACCAGCGCGGCCTGCTGGAACGCATCGGTCCGACTCCGCCACGGGATCCGCGGGGCCACTTCGGTGGCATCCCGATGGACCTGGGCGGTGTCGAGAGCCCGTACGCGGGCCAGTGGAAGGTGCCGCAGACCCGCACCTGCGAGGTGCTCAGGGAGTGGGCGTCCGCGCTGGGCGCCGAGGTCAGGTCAGGACACGAACTGGTCGGGCTGGTGCAGGACGACGACCGGGTGCTGGCCGTCGCGCGCACCGCCGAGGGGCGCACGCTGCGGATCAGCGCCTCCTACCTGGTCGGGTGTGACGGCGAGGACAGTGCGGTGCGGCGGCTGGCCGGGGTCGAGTTCCCCGGCGCCGACGCCACCCGGGAGCTGCTGCGCGCGGACGTGGCCGGCATCGACGTCCCGGACCGCCGCTTCGAGCGGTTCCCGGCCGGGCTGGCCATCGCGGGCCGCCGGCCCGACGGCGTGACCCGGGTCATGGTGCACCGGTTCGGCCGGCCCGCCGTGCACAGGGCCGCGGCCCCGGAGTTCGCCGAGGTCGCCGCCGCGTGGCGGGAGGTCACCGGCGAGGACATCGGCGCCGGCACCCCCCTGTGGCTGAACGCCTTCGGCGACGCCCGGCGGCAGGCCGCCCGCTACCGCGCCGGACGGGTCCTGCTCGCCGGGGACGCCGCGCACGTACAGATGCCGGTCGGCGGCCAGGCCCTCAACCTGGGCCTGCAGGACGCGATGAACCTGGGCTGGAAGCTCGCCGCCGAGGTGACCGGCCGGGCCGCCGCCGGGCTGCTCGACACCTACCACGACGAACGGCACGCCGTCGGCCGGCAGGTCCTCGGCAACATCGCGGCGCAGTCGGCGGTCCTGCTCGGCGGCGACGAGGTCGCCGACCTGCGCGCGGTCCTCGCCGAACTCCTGCGCCACGACGGTGCCGTACGGCACCTCGCGGGCCGGATCAGCGGCGTGGACCTGCGCCCCGCCGCCGGACCGTCCGACCGGCCCTGGTCCGGGGCCCGGCTGGCGCCGGCGGAGCTGGTCACCGGCCCGGGCGCGGTGACCACGACGGCGGAGCTGCTGCGCCCGGGCCGCGGGCTGCTGCTCGACGTCGACCCCGACGCGCCCGGCCATGCCCGGCTGCGCGCACAGGCCGCGCTGTGGGCCGACCGGGTGCGGGTGGTCGTGGCCACCGCGGCCCCGGACAGCGAACCGGCCCGGCTCGGCGCCGTCCTGGTACGGCCCGACGGGCATGTGGTCTGGGCCCGCCCGGAGGGTCACGAGGCCGCCGTCGGCGCGCTGCACCGCTGGTTCGGCTCGCCCCGCACGCCGGACGCCGTGGCCCGCGCGGGACGGCGTACGACTCCGGGCGGTGCGCAGGCGGCTCCGGCTGCCGGGCGCACGGCCCCCGCACCGACCGTCACATCGGTACTCGCCCCACGATCCAGGAGGCAGAAGATGGGAACGCTGGAGAACAGGACCGCCCTGGTGACGGGGTCCAGCCGCGGTATCGGCCGGGCGGTCGCCGAGCGGCTGGCCGCCGAGCGCGCGCTGGTCGTCGTGCACTATGCCCGTGCCAAGGAGGCGGCGGAGGACACCGTGAACGGCATCCGGGCCGCCGGCGGCCGGGCCTTCGCGGTCCGGGCGCCGCTCGGAGCGGCCGGTGACGTGGACGCCCTGTTCGACGGCGTCGAGGAAGGGCTCAAGGAGCACACCGGCGGTGTCGAGCTGGACATCGTGGTCAACAACGCCGGAATCATGGGTGGCGTCTCCCCGGAGGACACCACCCCCGAGATCTTCGACCGGCTCATGGCGGTCAACGCCAAGGCTCCGTTCTTCGTCATCCAGCGGGCGCTGCGCACCATGCGTGACGGCGGCCGGATCATCAACATCACCTCGGGGCTCACCCGGTTCGCCAACCCCGAGGAGATCGCGTACGCGATGACCAAGGGCGCCGTGGAGACACTGGCCCGGCACTACGCCAAGCACCTGGCCGGGCGCGGCATCACCGTCAACAGCGTGGCCCCGGGGGTGACGAACAACGGCGGCGAGATCTTCGACAATCCGCAGGCCGTGGAGTTCATGGCCCAGTTGTCCGCGTTCGGCCGCGTGGGCGAGCCCACGGACATCGCGGACGTGGTCGCCTTCCTCGCCTCCGACGCCTCTCGCTGGATCACGGGCGCCTTCATCGACGCCACGGGCGGCACGCTCCTGTGACCCCGGACCGTCCGCGCTCGACCGTGCCGTTCACGCAAGGAGGGCCCAGTATGGGCAGGACCGCTTTCGTTTTCCCGGGTCAGGGCTCGCAGCGGGTCGGGATGGGACTCGACCTCGCCAAGCAGTGGCCGTATCTGACCGACACCTACTACGGGCCCGCCGAGGAACTGCTCGGCATGCCGATCTCGGCGCTGTGCTTCGAGGGCCCGGCCGAGGCACTGGCCGACATGCGCGTCACCCAGCCGGCCATGCTGCTGACCAGCGTGGCCGCGCTCGATGTGCTGCGGTCGCACGGGGCCGCTCCGGACGCGGTGGCCGGGCACAGCCTGGGCGAGTTCGCCGCGCTGGTGTGCGCGGGTGTCCTGGACTGGAAGGACGCGCTGCGCGTGGTGCAGGTGCGTGGCGAGTTGATGGCGTCGGTCACCGAGTCCGTGCCGGGCCGGATGGCGGCCGTGCTGGGCCTGAGTCTGGCTCAGGTGGAGCAGCTGTGCGCGCGGGCGGCCGGCGAGACGGACTGCGTGGTGGAGATCGCCAACCACAACGATCCCACCCAGGTCGTCGTCTCCGGTCAGGTGGAGGGTGTCGACCGGCTCGTGGAGCTGGTCGGCGAGGCGGGTGCCGACCGGGTCGTCGTGCTGCGGATCGGCGGGCCGGCGCACTGCAGCCTGATGGGCCGGGTGGCCCCGGAGTTCGCCGCGGTGCTGGCGGACGTCGAGTTCTGCGACCCGGTCGTACCGCTGTACTCGGGCACGGGCGGAGCCCTGGTCACCAGCGGGGACGAGGCCAGGGAGTTCCTGCGGGCCCAGCTCACCGGACGGGTGCTGTGGACGGACGCGGTGCGGCGCATGTCGGCCGCCGGCGTGGACCGGTTCGTCGAGGTGGGCCAGGGCAAGGCGCTCAGCGGCCTGTGCACGCGGATCGTGCCGGGTGTGGCGACGTTGCGCACCACCGACGCGCAGCAGGTGAAGACCACCGTGAGTGCCCTGGTGCGGCCGGCGGCGTCCGAGGGAGCGGCCTGATGTTCTCCCGCCTGGAGGAGCTGAACGCGTTACGGGAAGAGGTGCTGCGCGGGCCGAGCGAGCAGGCCACGCAGGCTCAGCGGTCCAAGGGGAAGCTAACTGCTCGCGAGCGGATCGATCTGCTGCTGGACAAGGGCTCGTTCCACGAGGTCGAGTCCCTGCGCCGGCATCGGGCGACCGGTTTCGGGCTGGAGGCGAAGAAGCCGTACACCGACGGTGTGGTCACCGGCTGGGGCACGGTGGACGGACGCACGGTCTTCGTCTACGCGCACGACTTCCGGATCTTCGGCGGTGCGCTGGGCGAGGCCCACGCCACCAAGATCCACAAGATCATGGACATGGCCATCGCGGCCGGTGCCCCGCTGGTCTCGCTGAACGACGGGGCCGGCGCCCGTATCCAGGAGGGTGTCTCGGCGCTCGCCGGTTACGGCGGCATCTTCCAGCGCAACACCCGGGCGAGCGGCGTCATCCCGCAGATCAGTGTGATGCTCGGCCCCTGCGCGGGGGGCGCGGCCTATTCGCCGGCCCTGACGGACTTCGTTTTCATGGTGCGCGGCACCTCGCAGATGTTCATCACCGGCCCGGACGTGGTCAAGGCGGTGACCGGCGAGGAGATCAGCCACAACGGCCTGGGCGGTGCCGACGTGCACGCCGGGACGTCCGGGGTCGCGCACTTCGTCCATGACGACGAGGAGACCTGCCTGGCCGAGGTCCGCTACCTGCTGTCGCTGCTGCCGTCCAACAACCGCGAACTGCCCCCGGTGACCGTACCGTCGGACTCGCCCGGCCGGCCCACGGAAGCGCTGCTCCGGCTCGTGCCGGAGGACGGCAACCGGCCGTACGACATGCGGGGCGTGATCGAGGAGATCGTCGACGACGGCGATCTCCTGGAGGTCCACGACCACTGGGCGCGCAACATCATCTGCGCGCTCGCCCGGCTGGACGGCCAGGTCGTCGGCATCGTCGCCAACCAGCCGCAGGTGCTCGCCGGTGTCCTGGACATCAGCGCCTCGGAGAAGGCCGCCCGGTTCGTCCAGCTGTGCGACGCCTTCAACGTCCCGATCGTCACCCTGCTCGACGTCCCCGGGTTCCTGCCCGGCGTCGACCAGGAGCACGGCGGCATCATCCGGCACGGCGCCAAACTCCTGTACGCCTACTGCAACGCGACCACGCCCCGCATCTCGCTGGTGCTGCGCAAGGCCTACGGCGGCGCGTACATCGTCATGGACTCGCAGTCCATCGGGGCCGACCTCACCTACGCCTGGCCGACCAACGAGATCGCGGTGATGGGCGCGGAAGGGGCGGCCAACGTCATCTTCCGGCGGCAGATCGCCGAGGCGGACGATCCGGAGACGGTGCGCGCCCGCCGGGTCAAGGAGTACCGGGCCGAACTGATGCACCCGTACTACGCCGCCGAACGCGGCCTGATCGACGAGGTCATCGACCCGTCCGAGACCCGGCGGATCCTGATCGCCTCGCTGAGCATGCTGCGCACCAAGCACGCGGAGCTGCCGCACCGCAAGCACGGCAATCCGCCGCAGTGACCCGCCGGCGGTGCGTGCGCGCCTCCCGTGCCCACGATCGCCGGAAGCCGTGCGAGCGAAGGGAGTTCACCATGTCGACGTCGTTCGGGGACGTGCTGCGCGTCGAGCGCGGCCGGCCCGCCGACGAGGAGATCGCCGCGGTCCTGGTGGTGCTGCTGGCGCTGACCCGGGCGGGCGGAGAGCAGGAGCGGGCGCACCGTCCCGCCGTCCGCTGGCAACGGCCGGAGCGGCGGCCCGCATTCGGCTCGCCGCGCAGTTGGCGGCACTGAAGGCCGTCCCGGACGCGGGCCCCCTCGCGGGCCCGCGTCCCTCTCGTGCAGACCGCTTTTCCGCTTTCCCAACAGACCTGTGACGGAGACCCTCATGGCCGAACGCCGCGTCGCGCTTCTGCTCCCCGGGCAAGGGGCGCAGTACCCGCGCATGGCAATACCGCTGTACCGGCGAGAGCCGCGCTTCCGCCTCGTCGTGGACGAGGTTCTGGACCTGATGGGTGAACAGGGCGCCCGGATCCGCGAGGACTGGTTCGGTGATTCGCCCGTGCTTCCGGTGGACGACGGCCGGCGGGCCCAGCCGCTGCTGTTCGCCATCGGCTACGGCGTCGGCCGGGTGCTCCAGGACCAGGGTCTGCGTCCGGCGGTACTGCTCGGGCACAGCATCGGCGAGCTGGCGGCCGCCGCCCTGGCCGGGGTGTTCGACCTGCCGAGCGCGGCCCGCATCCTGCTGGCCCGCTCACGGTCGCTGTCCGCCGCGCCCGCCGGCGGGATGCTGGCCGTCGCCGCCGCGCCGGAGAGGATACGGCCCTGGCTCGACGTGGCCGGCGAGCACCGCGGAGTGGCGGTCGGCGCGGTCAACGCGCCCGCGCAGACGGTCCTGGCCGGTCCGGAGCCGTCCCTGGCACGGACCGAGCAGGCGCTGCGCGGAGCGGGTCTGGTGGCCCGGCGGGTGCGGGCGACGGAGCCCTGGCACTCCCCCGTCCTGCGCGAGGCGGCGCTGGCCTTCGAAGAGGCGCTGGCCGCCGAACCGCTGCATCCGCCGCGCATACCGATCCGCTCGGCGCGCACCGGGCGTACCGTCACCGCACGCGAGGCGGTGGACCCGGCGTTCTGGGCCGGCCAGATGGCCGAGCCGGTGCTGTACTGGCAGGCCCTGACGCGGCTGCTGGACTCGGCCGACCACACGTTGGTCGAGACGGGACCGGGCGTCTCCCTGTCCGCTCCGGCCCGTCGGCACCCGTCCGTGCGCTCCGGCCGCAGCGAGGTCGTCTCCGTGCTCCCCGGCGAGCGGCAGGACTGCTGGGCCACGTGGCAGGCGGCGCTGGAGCGCTTGGCCCGGCTGGGCGTCCTCGACGGGGAAGCGGCGCCGCACGCGTGACACTCTTCCCCGTCCTCGCGTCACGGGTGCCCCGCGTTTCGCCGTCCTCGCCTCACGGGTGCCCCGTGCGAGGGCCGCTGCGGAACACCGGCGTCGGATCCGCGTTCCCCGGGCGATGGCCGGCGGCCGTGCCCCGGGGACGCGGACCGGGCTCCCTCTCATCCGTTCGCGTTGTGCTCCCGCCCCACCGCCGCGTCGGGGACCGTCGGTGTGGGTTCGGCGGCGATCAGGGCGCGGATGGCGGGCGCGGCCACCCTGACGATGTCCTCCAGGTCCGGCTCGCTGACGTCCGGGACGCGCAGCAGATAGCGGCCGCTGGCAATGCTGAACATGATCACCGAGAACAGGCCCGCCCGGATCCGCGCGTCGGGTTCGTCGATGTGCTGGGCGATGGCGTCGACGGACTGTTCGGTGACCACTCGGCGCAGTTCCTCCGCCGCCACCTCGCTGGTCATGCTGGTGCGGACCAGGACCGCCATCGGGCTGTCCGGGGTGGCCGCCCACCGGCCGAGCATCGCGCGCAGATAGTTCTCGGCGCTCTCCACGGGGTCGGGCGTGGTCAGTTCGCCGATCGGGATCTCGAACCGGACCGCCTCCCGGAACAGTTGCTCCTTGGTTCCGAAGTACTGCATCACCGACGACTTGTGGGCGTCCGCGGCATCGGCGATCATGCGGATGGTCGCCCGCTCGTAGCCGTACTGCCCGAAGGTGCGGCGGGCCGCGAGCAGGATGCGGTGACGAGTCCGCTCACCCTTGCCGTCGGGCCGCGGCACGACCGCCGGGGTGCTCGCCGTCGGTTTGTGCTGCGGTGTCTCGTAGACGCTGGGGATCAATGCGCTGCCTCCTTGTCCGGGAACGTTCGCTGGCACGTGCGTGCGGGCCGGCTATGCGTCCGCGCGCTCCGTGGCTTCCTTCGGCCGGGCCCCGGCCCGTGGCCCCTTGGCCGTGACCGCGACCACCACCGTCACCAGGGCCACGGCGTACAGGGCGGCGACGGTGCGGAACGCGGTGCCGTAGCCGTGGGTGAGGGCGGCGGCCGCCCGGTCCAGCAGTCCCTGGTCGTGCGAGGCCAGCGCCCTGAGGAGCGCGTCCGGGGCACCGGCCAGCCGATCGTCGGCCGCGGTCGCCGCGATCCCCGGCAGGAAGGCCAGCCCGAGGGCGCCGCCGACCTGGCTGCCCGTGGTGAGGAGCCCGGAGGCGATGCCGGTCTCCTGCGGGGCGACTCCGCTGACGATGCGGACCGTCAGCGGCATGAAGCACAGGCCGAGCCCGACCGAGGTCATCAGCATGGCCGGGGCGAGATGGGTGAGGTACGCCGAGTCCGGCGTCAGGGTGCTGAACCACAGCACGCCCAGGGTGCTCAAGCCCAGGCCCGGGCCGGTGACGGCGCGGGTGGGCAGCCGGCCCACCAGGCGCGGGGCGAGGAAGCCGCCGGACACGAACATGCCGAGGCTCAGCGGGAGGTAGGCGAGTCCGGTGCGCATGGCGGAGAACCCGAGGACCTGCTGCATGTACAGCGTGAGGAAGTAGTACATCGCGAACATGCCCGCGCCGACGAGCAGCATGGCGGCGTAGCCGCCGCTGCGGTTGCGGTCGCGCAGCAGCCTCAGCGGCATCATCGGATGGTCGCTGCGCGCCTGGACGAGCAGGAAGAGGGCGAGCAGTGCGACGGCGGTGACGAGCGACGCGACGGTTGCGGCGTCGCCCCAGCCCTGTTCGCCGCCCCGGGTCAGCCCGTACACCAGCGAGGTCAGGCCGAGCGTTCCGGTGACCGCGCCGGGCACGTCGAGCCGGCCGGCGTGCCGGCCGGGGTCGGCCAGCAGTCGGGTGCCCAGGACGACGGCCACGCCGACGGGGACGTTGACGAGCAGCACCCACCGCCAGTCGAGGTAGGCGGTGAGCACCCCGCCGAGCAGCAGGCCCAGGGTGGAGCCGACGCCGTTCATCGAGCCGTAGACCCCCATGGCCCGGTTGCGCGCGGGCCCTTCGGCGAAGGTCGCAGCGATCAGCGCGACGACGGCCGGGGAGACCAGGGCGCCACCGAGGCCCTGGGCGGCGCGGGCGGCGATGAGCACGCCCTCGTTCGGTGCGAGGCCGCCGGCGAGGGACGCCAGGGTGAACACGACGATGCCCAGCCGGAACGTCCGCAGGCGCCCGTAGATGTCGCCGGCGCGCCCTCCGATCAGCAGCAGACCGCCGAAGGACAGCGTGTAGGCGGTGACGATCCAGGCCAGGGCGCTGCTGCTGACACCGAGGTCGCGCTGGATGCTGGGCAGCGCGATGTTCATGATCGTGCTGTCCAGAATGATCATGACCTGGGCTGTGGCGAGGACCGTCAGGGCTAAGCCCTGACGCCCGCCGGGGTCCGCCGGGGCCGCCTCGGCGGCCGCCACGGACTGGTTCTCCACGGACACGACTCCTCCAACTCGTCCGGCGCCGGCCGCTCCCGCCCCTCGCGGGAGGGCCCGCCGGTCGCAGAAATGTACGCCCGATCATAAATGACCGCCTGTACTTTTTTCCAGGGATGGTGACGCATGACCACAGGCATCCACGACCACGCAGCCCCCGCCCTCGCCCCCTCGGCCCCGGCCGGGGTATGGACGGGTACGGCCACGCACGACGACCAAACCGACCCGTTCACGATCTCCTTCCTGCCCGACGGGACCCTCACGCTCGTCACCCCGTTCAGCGCGGGCCGCGGAACCTGGCAGCCCACCGAGCGGGGGTTCCGGTACTCGTTCGTCGAGACCCTCGACCCGGCCGTCACCGGCATGGCCGGCTATGTGTCCGTCAGCGTCGACGCGGTGCGCACGGACCGCTCCTACACCGGCTCCGGGCCCGCCACGGTGCACTCCGCCGACGGTGCGGTCGTCCACCTCACCTCCTTCGAGACCACCGCCGGGCTGCAGAGCCCCGAGGGACGCGACCTGCTGACGGACCGTCCGGAACGGGACCCCGCGGCCGCGCCCGTCTGGCCGCCGGAACCGGTCCGTGACGCGGCGGTGCTGGCCGCGGCGCGGACCGGGCTCACCGACACCGAGCGGCGTGTCGCGCCGGAGGTGATCGCGGCCCTCACCGACGCCGGGTTCGCCCGCTGGTTCGTGCCGGCCGCCCGGGGCGGCGATCCGGGCACCTTCACGGAACTCGTCCGCTCCGTCGCGGTGCTGGGCGCCGAGTGCCCCTCCACCGGCTGGCTGGCGTCGCTGTTCGCCTTCGCCGCCCGGTACGTCGCCTGCCTGCCCGAGAAGGCGCAGGCCGAGGTCTGGGCGGACGGACCCGACGCCCGGGTGTGCGTGGTCAACAAGCCGCTGGGCACGGCCGTACCGGTCGACGACGGCTGGCTGCTGTCCGGCGAGTGGACGTTCGTCAGCGGTGTCGAGTACGCCGACTGGGCCCTGCTCGCCGGTCCCGCCCCCGCCGGACCTCCCGGCGCGGGCGGCCGGCCGCCGCTGTTCTTCCTGGTGCCGCGCGCCGATTTCACCTACCGCGACACCTGGCACTCGCTGGGCATGCGGGGCACCGGCAGCCACACCCTCGTCCTGGACGGCGTGCACGTCCCCGAGTACCGCACCTGCCTGCGCGAGAACGCCATGAAGGGCCAGGCGGTCGGGGTGCCGGGACCGCCGCTGCCCACACTGGCCGTCAACGGCCTGACGTTCGTGGCCCCCGCGCTCGGCGCGGCCCTGGGCGCGCTGCGGGTGGCGGTCGGCGCCACCGCCGTCCCCGCGACCGGCCCGCGAGAGGCGTCCGGGCAGGCCTACCGGATCGGCTACGCCCGCGCCGCCGGACTGATCGACGCGGCCCAGCTGCTGCTGCTCAGGGTGGCCGAGGTCGCCGACGGCGGGAAGCTCGGCCCGGCCCTCGTGCAGCGCAGCCGCCGCGACTGCGCGCTGGCCCTGGAGCTGCTCGTCGAGGCGGTGGACGCACTGCTGCGCGCCGGCGGCACCCGCGCCCAGGACGACCGGCACCCGCTGCAGCGGTTCTGGCGCGACGTCCGCTCGGTGGCCAGCCATGCGGTCGTCCAGTTCGAGCCCGCGGGCCTGGACTACACGCGCGGCCTGGCCGGCTGAGAGGCCCGGCCCGGTCGAGGACCAGGCGCAGTGGTGGCGTGCCGAGGCTCCCGGCACCGGCACGCCACCGGCCCCTCGTTCCGCAACCGATGTCGACAGACACCTGCAACTCCCCAACACATACATTCAGGAGACTCCCGTGATACTGGTCACCGGCGCCACCGGACACGTCGGGCGCCCCTTGGTCGACCTCCTCCTCGAGGCCGGGGCCGGCGTGCGCGCGCTGACCCGGAACCCGGAACTCGCCCGGTTGCCCGAGGGCGTGGAAGTGGCACGCACCGACGAACTGCCCATGAAGGGGATCGAGTCGGTCTTCTTCGTGCTGGCGGCGTTCCCCGACGGACCCGCCGAGGTGATCCGCCGGGCCAGGGAACACGGCGTGCGCCGCATCGTCGCGCTGTCCTCGTACTCCGCGCGCGACGACGACCCGAAGAACTCCATCGCCGTGCGCCACCGCGACCTGGAGCGCCAGATCGAGGAGTCCGGTCTGGAGTGGACCGCCCTGCAACCGGCCGGCGGTCTGGCGGTGACCGCGCTGGAGTGGAGCAGGCCGATCCGCACCACCGGCGTGGTCCGCGGCCCGTTCGCCCGGGCCCACTCGGCGCCGGTGCACGAGCAGGACATCGCCGAGCTGGCGGCCCGCGCCCTGCTCACCGACGAACTGCTCGGCGCCAAGCCGATGTTCAGCGGCCCGGAGTCGATCACCTACGCGGACCGGGCCCGGCTCATCGGCGAGGCGATCGGCAAACCGGTGCGGTTCGAAGAGATCAGCCACGACGAGACCCGCAGGGAGATGGCCGAGGTGGGCGTCCCGCCCGCCGCCGTCGAGGCACGGCTGCGCATGTTCGCCGCCCTGGTCGACCGTCCGCACGAGATCTCACCGGTGGAGCCGTACCTCGGCCGGCCGGCCCGCGGCTTCGCCGAGTGGGCGGCCGACCACATCGCCGACTTCACGTGACCGTCCCGCTCGTACGCCCCGTCGTGGAAAGGCTGATGATGTGGTACAAGCCCTTGCGGCTGGCCGTCCTGGTCGGCAGCGGCAGGCCGGGGAGGAGCGGCACGGCCGTCGCCCGCTGGTTCGCCGCGGAGGCGCGCCGGTGTGACGGTCTGGAGACGGACGTCGTCGACCTCGCCGAGCATCCCCTGCCCGCCGAACCGGTGCCGGCGCCGCCGCCGGAGGTCTGCGAGGTCCTCGCGCGCCTGACTCCGCGACTGGACCGGGCGGACATGTTCGTGGTGGTCACCCCCGAGTACAACCGCTCGTTTCCGGCCACTCTGAAGACGGCGATCGACTGGCACGACAGCGAGTGGCAGGCCAAGCCGGTCGGTTTCGTCTCCTACGGCGGCCGCTCCGGCGGGTTGCGGGCGGTCGAGCAACTGCACCAGGTCTTCGGCGAGTTGCACGCGGTTCCCGTCCGGGACACGGTCAGCTTCCACGGCGTGGGGCAGCTCTTCGACGCCGACGGCCGGCCCACCGACCCGGCCGGCAGCAGCGCAGCGGCCCAGTTGCTCCTCGACGAACTCGGCTGGTGGGGACGGGTGTTGCGGGAGGGCCGCGCCCGTCACCCCTATGCGCACGGCGCCCGCACGCCCATGGTGGCCGCCGTGCCCCGGCCGGTGTGACCCCCGCACGGTTGTGCCGGCCGCCATACCCCCGGCCCTTGTGGCCGCCGCGCGCCGTCCCGGCTCTCCGTGCCCCGGCCGGTGTGTCCGCGGCACACCCGTACCGGCCCGCCGTGCCCCGGCCGCGGTGATCCCCCGCGGCCCGTGCCGGGTGTTGGTCCCGTGCGGTCCGGCGGCAGCCGTCCACCCCTTGGCCCCAGGAGGATTCCGCTCATGACATCCCCGTCCGCCGGCACCCGTCGCGAGTCGGCGCCGGCCGCCGTCGAGCCACGATCCGCCGTCGCGGTACGGAAGATCGTCCTGAAGTCCGGCAGGTTCCGGCTGTCCGCTCTGCTGTCCGAGCCCCGCCACACGGTGCCGCGGGCCGTCGTCGTGGCCGTGCACGGCGGCGGCATGCGCGCTCCGTACTTCCACCAGACCGCCGCACCCGGCCTGTCCCTGCTCACACTCGGAGCCGAACTCGGCCTGACCGTGCTCGCCGTCGACCGGCCGGGCTACGGCCTCTCCGCCGCGCAGCTGCCCGACGGGCTGCCGCTGGTGGAGCAGGCGGCCGTGCTGAGCGGGGCACTGACCGGCTTCCTCGCCTCCCGGCCCACCGGAACGAATCCGTTCGTCCTCGCCCACTCCTACGGCGGCAAGGTGGCTCTCACCCTCGCGGCCAGGCACCACGAACTGCCGCTGGCCGGGCTCGCGGTGTCGGGCTGCGGCCACCGGTTCACCGACCACCCCGGCCCGGGTGGGCCGGGCCAGTGGCGGCGCAGGCTGCGTGACAACAACTGGGGTCCGCTGAGGCTCTACCCCCCGCGCACGTTCACCCTGGCGCAGTCGTTCAGCGGCGCGATGCCGTCGCGCGAGGCGGCCGAACTGCCCGCCTGGCCCGGGGTGCTGGAGCGGCTGGCCCCGGACGTGCGGGTACCCGTCCGGTTCACCTTCGCCGAGCACGAGCACCGGTGGCGGCACGATCCACCGGCACTGTCCGAGCTCGGCGGCCTGCTGCGCCACGCACCCGTCAGCATCGACCGGCAGCCGGACGCCGGTCACAACGTCAGCCTCGGCTGGGGCGCCCGGGCCTACCACCTGAGAATGCTCGCCTTTCTGGAGGAGTGCCTGCTCCACCGGACGATCGGTTGAGCACCCCCGGAATGTGGGCGGAAAACCGTCCGGCGCTCTTTCTCGAACCAGCGGCGAGACAGTACGATCAACGATCGAGCCCAGTTCGTCGCCCGCAGACCGGGCACGTCTGCGGGGCTGATATTCCACGGCATAGACGAAAGGGTTCGACGTGCCTACCCATTCCCCCGGAAGACTGCCCTTCGAGCTGACCGGACGGACGTTATTCCCCGAGGACGAAGAATTCCAGGAGGCGCACTCGGGCTGGAACCGGACGGTGACCCACGCGCCGTCCGCGGTGGTGCTGGCCGAGTCGCCGGCGGACGTGGCCGCCGCCGTGCGCTACGCCTCCGGGATCGGCGCCCCGGTCGCCGTCGTCGGCACCGGACACGGCGTCTCCGTCCCGGCCGACGGCGCGGTGGTCGTCAGCACCCGGCGGATGAGGGAGCTGTCGGTCGACGCCACGGCCCGCACCGCACGGATCGGTGCCGGCCTGGCCTGGGGCGACGTGGTGGCGGAGGGCGCGAAGTCGGGCCTCGCCCCGCTCAACGGCTCCGCGCCCGCGGTCGGCGTCATGGGTTACCTGACCGGTGGCGGCCTGCCCGTGCTGGGCCGCACCTACGGCTTCGCCACGCACCGGGTGCGCTCGTTCGACCTGGTCACGGCGGAGGGCACGGTGTGCACGGTCACCCCCGACACCGAGCCGGACCTGTTCTGGGCGGTGCGCGGCGGCCGGGGCAACTTCGGCGTGGTCACGGCCGCGGAGATCGACCTGCTACCGGTGACCCGGGTCTACGGCGGCGGCCTCTTCTTCCCCGGCAGCCGTGCCGCCGAGGTGCTGCCCGCCTACTTCGACTGGCTGGGCGAGCAGCCCGAGGAGATGACCTCCTCCGTCATCCTGCTGCGCTTCCCGGACCTGCCCGCGGTGCCGGAACCCAACCGCGGGAAGTTCGTGATCCACGTGCGGATCGCCTTCACCGGCACACCCGAGCAGGGAGAGCGGCTCGTCGCGCCGCTGCGCGCGCTCGGCCCCGACCGGGACGCCGTCGAGGAGATGGCGTACACCCGGGTCGGCGAGATCTACCACGACCCGGTCCACCCGACCCCGGCCTGGGCCCGTACGGCGCTGCTGCGGGACCTCGACGCGGACGGGGTGCAGACCCTGCTGGAGGCGGCCGGTCACGACCACGGTCACCTGCCGCCGGGCGGTGTGGAGATCCGTCACCTGGGCGGCGCGCTGGCCCGGCCCGGAGCCGTACCCAGTGCTCTCGGAACGCCCGAAGCCGGCTGCCACCTGTTCATGAGCATGCCGGCGCCGCCGGAGACGGAGGCCGCCGAACGGTCCCGCAAGGCCGAGCAGGGAGTGCTCGACGCCCTGGCCCCGTGGGACACGGGACGGTTGCTGCCGACCTTCATGTTCAGCAGTGACAGCGCGGTCGAGGACGTCGCCCGCGGCTACGCCCCGGAGGACTACGCGCGCCTGCGCCGGATCAAGGCGGCGTACGACCCCGGAAACCTGTTCCGGATCAACCACAACATTCCGCCGGCCGATCTCTCCTGACCCGGCGCGGACGGCATTCCTCCGCCCGCTGTTTCCTCCGCTGCCCGGACGGGCGCCACGTCCGTCCGGGCAGCGGAGTTTTCTCACCGCCCGTCACACGTTTCTGGTCCGAGCCGCTCGAAAGGCACCCGGGCTCGCGGAAATCACCGGCCTGGAATTCCGGGTCGGCGTTTTCCAGGCATGGGAAAACGCGGTGCACGGGACGAGGGAATGAATCCACCCGCCCCGCACCCCGCGATTTCCGCGCCGCGCTCTCGCCGCGCGACCCGGCAACAGCCGGCGACCGAGGGCCGAGGAACGAGGACAGTGTCAGGAGAAGTCGGCCACGTGGTGCTCGACCCACTGGGCGTACGTGTGCGCGGGACGGCCGGTGACCTGCTCGACGGTGGGCAGCACCTCGGCGGTGACGCCCTGCCAGGAGGCGAGCTGGTCCAGGAGGAACTCGGCGGCGTCCGGCGGCATCTGCCGGACGAGGTGGCTCAGGGCCTCCTCGCGGGGCAGCTCCTCGAACCGCACCGGCTTGCCGAGCACCTCGCCGATGATCCGGACCCGGTCGATCTGGGTCAGGGACTCGGGGCCGGTGAGGGTGTGCACGCTGCCGTCGTTCGGCTTGAGCAGCGAGGCGACCGCGACCGCCGCGATGTCCCGCTCGTCGACGAGGGCCGCCGCGGCCGTGCCGTACGCCGTGCGCACCACGCCCGACTCACGGATCTGCGGTGCCCAGCCGCGGTCGTTGAGCATGAACAGACCGGACCGGACGAAGGTGCGCGGGATGCCGGACCCCGTCACGGCCTGCTCGCACTCCAGGTGCACCTGGCCGATGAACCCCGGGTCGTCGAATTCGATGGCGGACGACGACAGCATCGCGATGTGCTCCAGACCGGCCTCCCCGGCGACCCCCAGGAACCCGTCCAACTGCCCGAAGACGGGGAACAGGAAGACCCGGTCCACGCCTTTCAGAGCGGACGGCAGGCTCTTCGGGTCGGCGATGTCGCCGGCGACCACCTCCACCTCGTCGGGGAGTGCGGCCTTCTCCGGGTTACGAGTGAGCGCCCTGACCGTCTCGCCCGCTTCCAACAACTGCAGTACGACATTGCGGCCGACATTGCCGGTGGCGCCGGTGACCAGAATCATGAACTCGCTCCCAAGGCAGGGCGAAGGATGGGACGGACGACGCGGACGGGACCGGCCGCGCCCCTCAATTCGTTGACCTGGCCAACGTAACACATTCGTGGGCCTGGCCAACAGATATGCCATCGCTGCTGGTAGCATCGTGCCGTGACCACGAAGGCGATCTCCCAGACTCCGGCCCGGCTGCGGACCACGCCCAGCTGGCTCGTCACCCAGATCGCCACGCACACCGCCCGCCTGGTCTCCCGGGCGCTGGCCTCCGCCGACGCCCGGCGGTACCACTTCGCGCTGCTGGCGACGCTGGACGAGTTCGGCCCGCTCAGCCAGGCCGAGCTGGGCCGGCGCTGCGGGATCGACCGCAGCTACATCGTGGAGGCGGTCAACGAACTCGTCGGCGGCGGCTACGTGGTACGCGCTGTGGACGCCGCGGACCGGCGGCGCAACACCATCACCATCACGCCGGTCGGCGTACAGCAGCTCCAGCGCATCGAGCGCGCCCTGGCCGAGGCGCAGGACAGCCTCCTGGCCCCGCTGCAGCCCGGCGAGCGCAAAGAGCTGACGGCGCTGCTGGAGCGGGTCCTCGACCACCGGCTGACGTCGGGCGACTGAGCCTCGGCGGACCCCTTCCGGATCGCTCCCGCTCCGCGGCGTTCCGCATCCGTGACTGTCAATTCCCTGTAAGCGGCGCCGCCGTGCTCTGTCAGGGAAGCATGCGCTCTTCACGCAGCGACCGTTAAGCCGTGCCGGCCGCGAAAAATCTTGTGCCGGCCCCCGTCAGGCCTCTCACACGTCCGTTCACCAGCAGAGATCGGGTGGGCACGATTCTCGGCGTGCGGAGAAACCCCTCGAAGGGAGTCACGGATGCGACAGGAGAGCACGGGGCGAGCCATGGGTGGACGGGGCCTTTGCCCGGGCCTCCATTGCGGACAGAGCCGGGGCGGGACAACGGCCGGAACGGCCGGGGGAACACGGAGCGAACGGCTGTGTGCCGACTGCGCGGCGGCGCTGGCACGTGCACTGGTGGCACTTCCCGACATCCATGAGGAGTGCGGGCGCGTCCTCGACGGCTCCCGCACCCGGCGCTGGGAGGAGCGCACCTCCGGCAGGGCGATGCCCGGCATGCCGCTCAACACGGGGGCCGTGGAGGCACGCGCGGCGATCACCCGGGTCCTCGCCTCCTGGAGTGGTGTGGTGGCCGAGCAGCGCCGCACCGCCACACCGCGGCGCGAGGTGCGGGCCCTCGCGGGCTTCCTGCTGCGCCACCTGGACTGGCTCCGCGGGCACGAGGCCGTCGTCGACCTCGCCGAGGAGGTGGCGGGGCTGATGCGGGCGGCGGCCCGCGTGGTGGACGCGCCGCCCAAGCGGGGCATGTCGGTCGGCGGATGCACGGTGGCGGGGTGCGGTGGCGTCCTGGTGGCCTGGGTCGCGCGGGACCCGGGGAAGCCTCCGGAGGTCGTCTGCACCGAAACGCCCGGCCATCGCCGGGCGCTCCACGAGTGGCTCACCCCGGGCGCCGAACCGGCCGACGCGGACGGCGACGCGCCCCGGCCCGCCGCGGCGACCACCCCGTTGTGGCTGTCCGCGACGGACATCGCCCGGCTGTGGCAGGCACCACGGGGCACCGTCTACCGGCTGGCGAGCGAGAAGGGGTGGCGCCGCCGCAGCAGGTCCGGCCGGACGCTCTACCACGTCGGCGATGCCCGGCAGTCCCTGGCCGAGCGCGGCCGCCGGGCCGCCCCGTAGGAGGGGGGCGTGCGGGTCAGACCGCCCGGGCCGGCGGCACGACCTGCGGAGCGGCGCGGTAGTGCCCGGCCTGCACCATCTCGGCCGAAGGCTCCGGCTCGGCGGCGGACTCGCCGAACCGGAAGCCCACCCCACGGACCGTCACGATCCAGTCGCTGGAGCCGAGTTTGCCGCGGAGGCTGTTGATGTGCGTGTCGATCGTCCGTCCCCGGGCCCAACGGTCGTTCCACACACGGGACATCAGCTCCTTGCGGGTGAGCACGACCCCGGGCCGGGAGGCGAGCGTGAGCAGCAGGTCGAACTCCTTGCGGGTCAGATTGATCGGCTTCCCGGCGAGCCAGGCCGCGCGGGACGACTGGTCGATGCGCAGCGGCCCGTACGCGACGCTGCCGGAGGGCGTGTGGCGCGCTCTGCTGCGCCGGGTGACGGCTTCCATCCGCGCCACCAGTTCGCGGATGCCGCACCCGCGGTCGACGCAGTCGTCCGCTCCCGCCTTCAGGCCGAGGACCCGCTCGAGTTCGTCGCCCTGCTCGGCCACCACGATCATGGGCGTGTCGCTGACCCGGCGGATCTCCCGGCAGACCTCGAGTCCGTCGGCATCGGTCAGCCGCAGATCGAGAATGATGAAGTCCGCCTGCGTGTGCATGGCTAACGCCTGTTGCGCCGAGCGGGCCAGGATAATCTCATGCCCGTATCGCTTCAGAGTTCCTACATGAGAATTTGAGTCGTCACCTCGCGCAACGAGCACACGCATTTAACTTACCTCCCCGTTATACACACCCTGGATTGCGACTAAGGATCAGTCAAGAAATGAGAATTCTTGCGCTAAGCGGGTGCCCCGAGAAAGCAAGGGAAGCCGTAGAGGGACGAGCGGCGCAGACGTGGACGAACACCGAACCCCTCCCCCTCTTTTTGGCAGCACCAGCCGGCGAGCTGCACGATTCACATTCCCTCGGCAGCCCGACATCGACGGCGGTCAGCCACTTCTGATCCCTGTGTACGCATCACCAGTCTCAAGACACCTTGGTTTCCTTTCAATGCTCAACCGGCGATTTGGCCAAAACGGAGGGTGGCTCGGCCCGCCCGAATGTCCGGATTGTCCACTGGTGTCTCACATGGCCAGAGCATGGCTCAAGCAGCCCTTAGTCCAGGCGGTCACGTTTCAGCTCCGGCGGTTATTTCAACAGCGCGATCAGGACTTTGTCGGGCACCCTTGACGGCCCCCGTCCGACCGAAGAGGATGAGATCCACTATGGGGCAGGTACATCCCATCGCCGTAATTCCCGTCAGTGGCCCGGCTTTTTCTATGATGCCGATCGAGCATCGCCGGCGGTACCGCTGACCCGCCCGCGGAAGGGCGGGTGACCTCACACATCTTTCACCGCCACCGGGAACACCGCGATTACGGCCCGGCGCCGGAAATGTTTCCGGGGCCGCTCGGCGCACCCCGGCACGACCGACGGATACTCGGGCACACCGGCGTCAGGTAACGCGGGCGGCCACCCCGGAGACATTCCTCACACGGAAAAATCCAGCGGAGCACGGAGGAACGATGAACCCTGTTCTCGAGCACACGAACCCTTCCTGTGTCGACACCCCGCAGGAGGTGGCCCCCTCCGCTCCGCCGCTCCTGCTCGCCGGTGACGACGATCAGGAGAGCGAGGACCACATCGTGCGCGGCATCGACTGACCGCCAGCCCCTGACAACCCAACTCGAACCGAGGAGTCGCCGTGCGCAAGGTGCTCATCGCCAACCGTGGCGAAATCGCTGTCCGCGTGGCCCGGGCCTGTCGGGATGCCGGGATCGCGAGCGTGGCCGTATACG
>NZ_JBICWT010000010.1:0-100809 GCF_043199955.1 Streptomyces sp. NPDC048514
GAACGCGGGAAGAACTCGTACCACGAGCCGTACAGGGCCCGCTCCCGCTCCACCAGCAGCGGCATCGGATCCGAGGCCGTCACCAGCTCCCGCAACGGATGGCGGGCCAGCAGCGACTCCACCTCCGGGGCCAGAGCCGCCTTGAGGCGGTCGTGCACCGACAGCGTGTCGTCGCCGAGGGCGTGTGCGGCGGCCAGCACCAGGTCCCGTTCCGGGCCCCTGGGCACTCCGGCGGCCGCACGCTCGTACAGCTCCGCGCCCTCCTCCAGGACGAGACCGGTGTCGATACCGGCAGGCACCTTGACGGACGCCGTGTGCCGCCACGTCGCCAGCGGATGGCTCCACGCCTCCACGCGGTACGTCCAGCGGCCCGTCGCGTCCGGGGTGATCTCCGCTCCCCAGCGGTCGCTGCCGGGGGACAGCTCCCGCATCGGAGTCCAGGGGCCACGACGGCCCTGGGGATCGCGCAGCACCACATTGGCGCCCACGGCGTCGTGCCCCTCGCGGAACACCGTGGCCGTGACCTCGAAGGTCTCCCCGACCACCGCCTTCGCCGGCCGCCTGCCACACTCCACGGCCGGCCGGACGTCACGTACCGGTACACGGCCGATGGCCGGGGTCCTGCGCATGTATCTCACCTCCGCCGTGCGCGAAGCCGGGCACGCGGCCCGGCTTCGCGATCCGAGACGGGCCGACCGCGTCGGTCCGTGGGGAACGCCTTGTACGGTGCCAGGTCAAGAGCTTGGCGCCGTGGAACGCCGCTCCGGTGGCGGCGCTCTTCTCGCCGCCCGGCGCGACTTCGGCCGTCCGTCCTGCTCGCGCAGGTAGGTGACCAGGTTGGTGCGCAGATAACGCTCCGCCGCCTCCGCGGCCTCGCGGGCGCACCGCTTGCCCATCAGGACGCAGAGCGTGTAGCCCGCATCCTCGAAGGTGGCCCGGACCGTGCGGTCGTGGGGCGAGGCGAGCATCACGCGCTCCCACGCCCGGTAACGCCGCAACTGCCGGGCCACTTCGGCCTTGGCGGGTAGCAGCATTGCCCTCTTCACCCTCCACGCTCTCGACTGGGCGCGTTCCCGGCGGTCGGGTGGTGTCCGCGCGCGGGGAGGCGCGGCACCGTTACGGCGATCGAGGCTTTCACTCATGGTGCACGGACGACGACGCAGCGTCTTGTTGGAGCTTCAACCATTGCTGGTGTCGAGTGCTCGTGTTGCACGAATGGCGTAGTAGCCGCACCGTGGAGGTGACTCAGAAGCGATCAGCGCTCACGCTATGTGTCCGGGATCCCTCCCGGACGGGCGAGGGGAGCGAAAGCTTCGCCGGTGAGGAGCAAGCGACGATGAAGACCGCAGTGCCCTGCTACTACCACCTCGACGTGGAAGTCAGCCCGGAACGGGTAAGTCAGGTCAGCCGCATCCTGGCCGCCCACTTGCGCTACTGGGACCTCGAGAACCTCACGGATCCCGTCTGCCGCGGCGCCGAACTGCTGTTGCGGGCGATCGACGAGCACGCCCGCGACAAGCACACCTCGATCGAGATGTGGTGGAACGGCCAGCATCTCATCACCGCCTTCGGCGACGACGACCCCGATCTCCGCCCCGACCAGGACCTGCGGGCCTGCCTGGCCGACATCGCCGCGATGAGCGACGGCTGGGGCTGCTGCGCCTCGGCGACGGGCAGCAAGATCATCTGGTTCTCGCAGCGCGCCCGCGCCGGCCAGCGTGTCCCGCTGGTCCCCCTCGCCCCCGCGCCGAGTCTGCGCACCGGCCTGAAAGTGCCGCGCTCCGCACGCGTGCCCGCGCTCGCCGCTCCCGCCCGTGCCGACGCTCTGGAGGGCAGCCGGTGACCACCCGCAAGACACGCAAAGGGGTGCCCGTGTGGAGCGGGCACCCCTACCCGTTGGGTGCCTCGTTCGACGGACAGGGCACCAACTTCGCCCTGTTCAGCGAGGTCGCCGAGCGGGTCGAGCTGATCCTGGTCGACGACGCGGGCCGCCGGAGGCCCGTCCCGCTGCACGAGGTCGACGGCTTCGTCTGGCACGGCTACCTGCCCGGTGTCGGCCCCGGCCAGCGCTACGGCTACCGGGTGCACGGCCCCTGGCAGCCCTCGCTCGGCCACCGGTGCAATCCGGCGAAGCTGCTGCTCGACCCGTACGCCCGTGCCGTGGACGGCCAGATCGACAACCACGCCTCCCTGTACGAGCGCGCCCCCGACGGGCCGGCGCCGGCCGACAGCGCGGGGCATTCCATGCTGGGGGTGGTCACCGACCCCTCCTTCGACTGGGGCGACGACCGCCCGCCGCGCACGCCCTACGCGGACTCGGTGATCTACGAGGCACACGTCCGGGGCCTGACCCGCACCCACCCGGACGTCCCCGAGCGGCTGCGCGGCACCTACGCCGGACTCGCCCACCCCTCGGTGATCGAGCACCTGACCTCGCTCGGCGTCACCGCGGTGGAGCTGATGCCGGTGCACCAGTTCGTCCAGGACGGTGTGCTGCAGGACCGCGGCCTGTCCAACTACTGGGGCTACAACACCATCGGCTTCTTCGCCCCGCACAACGACTACGCCGCCTTCGGCAGCCTGGGCCAGCAGGTCGACGAGTTCAAGGCCATGGTGAAGGCGCTGCACGCGGCCGGTCTCGAGGTGATCCTCGACGTGGTCTACAACCACACCGCCGAGGGCAACGAGATGGGGCCCACGCTGTCCCTGCGGGGCATCGACAACGCCTCCTACTACCGTCTGGTGGACGGCGACTGGGGGCACTACTACGACACCACCGGCACCGGCAACAGCCTGCTGATGCGGCACCCCCACGTGCTTCAGCTGATCATGGACTCGCTGCGGTACTGGGTCACCGAGATGCATGTCGACGGCTTCCGCTTCGACCTCGCGGCGACGCTCGCCCGGCAGTTCCACGAGGTGGACCGGCTCTCGGCCTTCTTCGACCTCATCCAGCAGGATCCGGTGATCAGCCGGGTCAAGCTGATCGCCGAGCCCTGGGACCTGGGGGAGGGCGGCTACCAGGTGGGCAACTTCCCGCCGCTGTGGTCCGAGTGGAACGGCAAGTACCGGGACGCCGTACGGGACTTCTGGCGGGCCGAGCCCGGTTCGCTCGGTGAGTTCGCCTCCCGGCTGACCGGCTCCTCCGACATCTACCAGCACAGCCGGCGCCGGCCGCGCGCGAGCGTCAACTTCGTGACCGCGCACGACGGTTTCACGCTGCGCGACCTCGTCTCGTACAACGACAAGCACAACGAGGCCAACGGCGAGGACAACCGGGACGGCGAGGGCCACAACCGGTCCTGGAACTGCGGGGTGGAGGGCGACACCGACGATCCGGCCGTCCTCGAACTCCGGGCCCGCCAGCAGCGCAACCTGCTCGCCACCCTGCTGCTCTCGCAGGGCATCCCGATGCTCTGCCACGGTGACGAACTCGGCCGCACCCAGCGGGGCAACAACAACGCCTACTGCCAGGACAACGAGATCTCCTGGATCGACTGGGAACTCGCGCAGGAACAGCAGGCCCTCGCCGAGTTCACCCGGCACCTGATCGCCCTGCGCGCCGCGCACCCGGTGCTGCGCCGCCGGCGCTTCTTCCGCGGGGAGACCGCCACCAAGCCCGAACAGCCGCTGCCCGACCTGATGTGGCTACGGCCGGACGCCCGCGAGATGACCGGCCGGGACTGGCAACGCGGTGACGCGCACTCGGTGGGGGCGTTCCTCAACGGCGACGCCATCGCCGAACGGGACTCCTACGGGCGCCGTATGGTCGACGACTCCTTCCTGCTGCTCGTCAACGGCTACTGGGAACCGGTCGACTTCCGTCTGCCCGACGGCTCCTTCGGCGAGCGCTGGACCACCCTGATCGACACCGCGGAGCAGGACGGCATCCCCGACGAACGCGAGCGCAAGGCCGGTACCAGGCTCCGCCTGGAGGCCCGCAGCCTCGTCCTGCTGTCCCGGCCTTCACGCACCGCCGGCTAGGTTCGGCCGATCATGTCCGGAGCCGGATGACGGTTGCCGCGGCGATGACGGTGCCCGGATGGACGTACACCTGCACCCAAGATCGGCCGGACAGGACCTAGCGGCGGCCCAGGCCCGGATCGGACGAGGATCCGGGCCCTTGTGGCGTGCGGGTCTCTTCGGTGACGGGTCGCCGGTCTGGTCTCAGGGTCTCAGTGGGCGCGGCGTGACGTCACCGTGAACTGCGCTCCGTCGGCGTCGCGCAGGATCGCCTCGTACGCGTCCTCGCGCAGTACGCTGCCGCCGTGCTTCTCCGCCGCGCGGGCGCAGGCCGCCACGTCTGCCACGGCGAAGTGGATCTGCCAGTGCGGCCGCACGGAGGGATCCGGGGCGGCCTCCACGGCACCCGAGTCGATCCGCGCCACGACGTCACCCTGACTGCGCAGCACGACCTCGCCGCCCTCGTACTCGACCTCGCAGCACCCCGGCTGCCCGGAGGCCCAGTCGAGGATCTCGCCGTAGAAGATCGCCGAATCGAAGGCGTTGCGGGTGTGCAGCCGGATGAACGTCGGCGCCGCCCGCCGCCACGCCTCCCAGTTGGAGACCAGCTCGCCCTGCCAGATGCCGAACGTCGCCCCGTCCCGGTCGGCGAGCAGCGCGGCCCGGCCCGGCGGGAAGGAGAGCGGCCCCACGGCCGTCGTACCGCCGCGCTCCCGCGCCCGGGCCACGGCCACGTCGGCGTCCGGGACGGCGAAGTACGGCGTCCAGGCGACCGCCATCTGCCACATGGCGGCGACGGCGGCGATCCCGGCCACCGGCACGCCGCCCGCCAGGGCGATGCGGAAGTGCTCGCCGAGCTTGGCACCACGCCAGCGCCAGCCGAGCACGGCCGTGTAGAAGTCCTGCGTGGCCTGCAGGTCCCGGCTGGTCAGGCTCACCCAGCAGGGCGCGCCGAAGACGGCGTGCGTGGAGACGATGTCCCTGCGTCTCGGACCGCCGGTACTCGGTGCTTCGCCGGCGGGGTTGACTTGGTTCATGGCGGTCGCGTCCTGCTCTCGGGGCCTGGCGGCCACCGTCCTGTGCCCAGTGTCCAGCGGGAAGGGGCTGATGTGCCTGTCGAGTACCCCAGGTGGCGGGTGTCCAGGCCCCCTGCACACGATGGTGGGACGGGAAGGACCGAACCGGATCGGATCGCCGGGCTGCAGACACAGGCCGGCCAGCTGAAGGAGGCGATGTCCTCCCACGCCGTCTCCTCCGGGCGCCGGCGCGCCGGCCGGTGGGACAATCCCCGGGTGGAGTCACGTCAGGCATGCCGAGCGGCGGGCATCGGCGCGGTCACGGTCAGCGAACACACCGGCCGGCCCCGGCTGCACCGGGCCCTCCCGGCCCTGTCGGCACGCCTGGTCATCAGCCTCGGAGCGCCCATCGAGGTCCGGTACGGCGGCAGCTCCCGGCACCTGCAGTCCGTGGTGGCGGGACTGATGCGGCCCGGCGTGGCCACGCCCACCCTCGTCCTGCGGCCCGGCCAGCCGACGGTGCGCGTCGATCTGTCCGCCGCGGCGGCGCAGCGACTCACGGGGGTGCCACTCGGCGAAGTGGACGCGGGCGGTGTCGGCGCCGAGGCCCTGCTGCCCTGGGTGAGCCGCCTGAGCGAGGAGCTGGCGGACCACCCGGCAGGCCGGCGGGAGCCGATCATGCGGGCCCGGCTGCTCGAGCGGCTGGAACGGGCCACCGAGGCCGACCCGTCCCGGCACGCCCTTGAGGCCCTGCGGATCATCGCGGTCAGCGGCGGGCAGGTGTCCGTGGAGGAGCTGGCCCGCCAGGTGCACCTGAGCCCGCGTCGCCTGCGGGTCGTGATGCACGGTTCCCTCGGGGTGGGCCCGAAGTTCGCCTCGCGTGTCGCGCGGCTGGCGGCCGCCGTCCGCCGGGCCGCGGACGGGGCCGACTCCTGGACCCGGATCGCGGCGGAGAGCGCCTACCACGACCAGAGCCACCTGGTGCGTGACTTCCACGACCTGATGCGGACGACGCCGAACGCCTGGCTCGCCGAGGAGGGCCGAAAACTACAAGGCCGGCGCGGTCCTTCCCCGGGATCATCGGGTCATGACCAGTGAACTCCACCCCAAGCTGCTGGTGTCCGACGCCGACGCGGCGATCGACTACTACACCAAGGCTCTCGGAGCCACCCTGACCGAACGCGTGGCCGACGACCAGGGAGTCGTGATCCACGCCGAACTGGCCCTGGGCTCCGGGACCTTCGCGCTGGCGCAGAGCGTCGACGAGTGGGGGTGGCTCGATCCCGCGTCGGTGGGCGGCTCACCCGTCCTGCTCATGGCCGACCTGCCCGACCCGGCCGGGACAGCGGATCGTATGGCACACCTGGGGGCCGAGATCGTCATCCCGGTCGAGGACCGCCCGTACGGCAAGCGGCAGGGCAGGGTGAAGGACCCGTTCGGGCACCTGTGGGTGCTCAGCGGCGACATCGGCTAGCCGGCCGGACACATCGGGCGGGACGGCCCGGCACGGCCCCGGCGGGGGCCGTGCCGGGGCCGGTCAGCGAACCTGGACCTCGGCGAGCAGCTCCTCGCGCAACCGGTCGAAGCAGCTGCTGAGCAGCCGCGAGACGTGCATCTGCGAGATGCCGAGTTGCTCGGCGATCCGGCTCTGGGTCATCCCCCGGAAGAACCGCAGGTACAGGATGGTGCGCTCACGCTCGGGCAGCGCTTCCAGACACGGCTTGACCGCGGCCCGGTCGACCACGAGGTCGAACCCCGGATCGGCCGCCCCGAGGGAGTCCCCCAGCGCGTAGCCGTCCGTGCCGGACACCTCGGCGTCCAGCGACAGCGCGGAGAAGCACTCCAGCGCCTCCATGCCGGTGCGCACCTCGTCCTCGGTGAGCCGGGTGTACGCGGCGATCTCGGCGACGCTGGGGGACCGGCCCGAGGCGGTCTGCGACAGCTCCTTCGTGGCGGAGCGGACGCGGTTGCGCAGGTCCTGCACCCGCCGGGGCACGTGCAGGGTCCACATGTGGTCACGGAAGTGGCGCTTGATCTCACCGGTGATCGTGGGCACGGCGTACGCCTCGAACGCGCGGCCGCGCTCCGGATCGTAGTGGTCGACGGCCTTCACCAGGCCCAGTGCGGCGACCTGGTACAGGTCCTCCAGGGCCTCCCCACGGCCGCGGAAGCGCACCGCGATCCGCTCGGCCATGGGCAGCCACAGCTCGACCAGCTCGTCCCGCAGCGCCCGTCGCTCGGGGCCGTCCGGCAGCTTCGCCAGCCGCTGGAAGGACTCGGCCGTGTCGGGGGCGTCGTCGTGAGGATGGGACTTCGTGCTGCCGGTGACACTCATCGTGCGCACCTCTCTCGGCAGGTGCTGGATGGACAGACACCGTGGGAGGTGCGCTCGGACCGGGAGAGACGCCGGGGGCGCCCGGCACGGCCGGATCCCGCGGGCGTGCCTCCTGTCCGAAGCACTGTTGTTGGCTTTCCCGCTCACGCAATTCCCAAACAAATCGATATATATGGGACAGAGGGGCGGGTCCGGTCCGGGC
Source organism: Streptomyces sp. NPDC048514 (assembly GCF_043199955.1). Taxonomy (NCBI): domain Bacteria; kingdom Bacillati; phylum Actinomycetota; class Actinomycetes; order Kitasatosporales; family Streptomycetaceae; genus Streptomyces; species Streptomyces sp. NPDC048514. Next base: position 7,517 of record NZ_JBICWT010000010.1, read on the forward strand.
TCGACCGGTCCCTGGGGCAATACCTCTGAAGCAGAGGTAATCTTCCGCATGTGGAACCCGAGACTTTCCCCGAGGAGCTGGCCGACACCCTGGTGCGCATCCAGCGGCTGATCCGGCGCCGGCTGCGCGGCCAGCTCGCGGGGCCCCGGCTGCGCGGTGCCGAGGTGGAGCTGCTGCGGCTGGTCGACTCCCGGCCCGGCATCGGCATCTCGGACGCGGCCCGGGAGCTGCACCTGGCGGGCAACTCGGTGTCGACCCTGGTCAACCAGCTCGCCCGGGGCGGCTATCTGCTCCGGGAGACCGACCCGGCCGACCGGCGTGCCGCGCGCCTGCTGCTGACCGAGGCCGCCGAGAAGCGCCTGAGGGACTGGCAGCGGCGCCGGGCCGAACTGGTCGTCCGGCACGTCTCGCGGCTCGGCGAAGCCGACCGGGAGGCCCTGCACGCGGCCTTGCCGGCGCTGCGCAAACTGGCCGTCACCCTGCACGAGGAGGCCGAGGACCTATGACACCGGACCAGCAGACGAGCGACGGCGCGGACCTGCCGGGCACCGCCGCCCCCGCGCCCGCCCCCGCAGCCGCCCCCGCGCCTGCCCCTGTAGCCGCCTCCGCGCCTGCCCCTGTAGCCGCCTCCGCAGCCGCGCCTGCCCGCGCAGTCGCGCCCGGCCGCCCCGCGGCCGTCGCCTGCGCCGGGCTCGTGTACGCCTTCGGTGAGACCAACGCCGTCGACGGGCTCGACCTGACCGTCCGGGAGGGTGAGGTGTTCGGGCTGCTCGGGCCCAACGGCGCGGGCAAGACCACGGCGATCCGCTGCGTCACCACCCTGCTGCCCGTCCCCGCGTGCATGGTCCGCGTCTTCGGGCACGACGCCGCCAGGGAACGCATGGCGGTGCGCCGCCTGCTCGGCTACGTCCCGCAGCAGCTGTCCGCCGACAGCGGGCTGACCGGGCGGGAGAACGTCGCCCTCTTCGCCCGCGTGTTCGACGTGCCGCGCCGCGAGCGTGCCGAGCGCGTCGCCCAGGCCCTCGGCGCCGTCGGTCTCGCCGACGCCGCCGACCGGCTCGCCGGCACCTACTCCGGCGGCATGGTCCGCCGGCTCGAACTCGCCCAGGCCCTGGTCAGCGCGCCCAGGCTGCTCATCCTCGACGAGCCCACCATCGGCCTCGACCCGATAGCCCGCACCGGCGTGTGGGAACACATCAACGCCGTACGCGCCGCCACCGGTATGACCGTCCTGGTCACCACCCACTACATGGACGAGGCCGACCAGTACTGCGACCGGATCGGCCTCATGCACCGCGGCCGTGTCCGCGCCCTCGGCACCCCGGGCGAGCTGCGGGCGGGCCTCGCCGAGCGCCGGGGGACAGGCACCCTGCCCACGCTGGAGGACGTCTTCCGGGACGTCGCCGGCAGCGGCCTCGACGACACCTCCGGAGGAGGATTCCGCGATGTCCGAAGCACCCGCCGCACCGCGCGCCGTGTCGGCTGACGGCACCCTCGACCGCGGCACCGCGCTGCTGCTCAGCCCGCCGGTGCCGCGCCCCGGCTGGCGGCTGCTGCCGGCCCGGGTGGTCGCCATGTGCGCGGTCGAACTGCAGAAGCTGCGCCACGACCGCACCGAGCTGTACACCCGCGCCGTCCAGCCCGCCCTGTGGCTGCTGATCTTCGGGCAGACCTTCACCCGGATCCGGGCGATACCCACCGGCGGCATCCCCTACATCGACTACATGGCGCCCGGCATCATCGCCCAGTCGGCGATGTTCATCGCGATCTTCTACGGCATCCAGATCATCTGGGAGCGCGACGCGGGCGTCCTGAACAAGCTCCTCGTCACCCCGACCCCCCGCTCGGCGCTGATCACCGGCAAGGCGTTCGCCGCCGGGGTGAAGTCGCTGGTGCAGGCGATCGTCGTCATCGTCATCGCCGCCCTGCTCGGCGTCGCCCTCACCTGGAACCCGCTGAAGCTGCTCGGCGTCGCCGTCGCGGTGATCCTCGCCTCCGTGTTCTTCTCCTGCCTGTCGATGACCATCGCCGGCATCGTCCTCAGCCGCGACCGCCTGATGGGCTTCGGGCAGGCGATCACCATGCCGCTGTTCTTCGGCTCCAACGCCCTCTATCCCGTTTCGGTGATGCCGGGCTGGCTGCAGGCCGTCAGCAAGGTCAACCCGCTGAGCTATCAAGTCGACGCCCTGCGCGGCCTGCTGCTCGGCACGCCCGCGCATCTCGCCGCCGACTTCGGGGTGCTGGCGGTGGCCGCCGCCCTCGGCATCACCGCGGCCTCCGCACTGCTCGGCCGCCTCGCCCGGTGATCTCTCCCGGCCACCCGTCCGGTGATCTTGCCGCGGACGTGATGTGCGGCACGCGCGCGTACCCCGCCCGAAGCCGTCGCGAACGGATTCTTCCTGGGCAGCGCTTGATCACCGATCAAATCGGGTGAACCCGCTGGCCACAGCGCATTCCGCTCATTTGACAGTGCGATCGGCACACAGATAGACAGCAGCTCTCGAAGGTCGAGAGGGGAACTGTGTACGAGCCGAACGTGGTCGGGGACTGGCACGAGTACGACGAGCATGCCGGTCTGCGGGTCCGCGTCCACCGTCTGGAGGCGGCCGAGCCGCCGCGCGGACGCGACGACGCCGCCGTCGGGCTGACGTACTTCAGTGTCCGGGTCACCATCGAGAACCGCGGCGAGCGCCACTACGGCATCCATCTGGAGGACGGCCAGCTCGACGTCCGGGTCGGCCCCGACGGCGAGGGCGCCTTCATCGACTGGCGCAGCTCCCAGTTCATCGAGGGCTTCGACGTCTATCCGCTGCGCCGGGCCACCGCCGTCCTCTACGCCGCCGCGCCCGAGGCCGCCCTCTCCCATGTGGACGTGCAGGTGCAACTGAGGGTGGACGAGGAGTGGACTGACCGCCGGCTGTGGGCGGGCGGCATCGGCGTCGTGGAGGCGGCCACCGCGCCGGCCCCCGCCGGCTGCGGCCAGGCCGGCCTGGCCCACCAGGTCAGCGCCTTCCTGCGGGACCAGGCGGAGCCCGGCACCGCCTGAGGCGGGTGGCGGTGGCGCCGTACGGTCAGTGCGCGATGCCGTCGATGATCTCCCGTGCGCCCTGCCGCAGCAACGCCACCGCGACCGACGTGCCCAACGTGGCCGGGTCCAGCCGGCCCGCCCACTCGTGGGCGTTCAGCCGGGTCTTGCCGTCCGGGGTGAACACACAGGCGCGAAGGGACAGTTCACCACTGCGGTCCACGCGCGCGTAGCCGGCGATCGGGCTGTTGCAGTGCCCCTGCAGCACGTGCAGGAACATCCGTTCGGCGGTGGCCTCGCGATGGGTCGCCGGGTCACCGAGCCCGCTCACCACGTCGATCAGCTCGGTGTCGTCCTCCCGGCACTGCAGAGCGAGGATGCCCGCACCGATCGGCGGCATCATCGTCTCCGGTGACAGCACCTCGCTGATGACGTCCGCGCGGCCGATGCGCTCCAGGCCGGACACCGCGAGCAGCAGCGCGTCCGCCTCGCCGGCGGCCAGCTTCTCCAGCCGCCGGTTGGCGTTGCCGCGGAACGGCACGCACTCCAGCTGCGGGTGCGTGGCGGCCAGCTGGGCGATCCGGCGGACGGAGGAGGTGCCGATCCGGGTACCGGCCGGCAGCTCGTCCAGGGTCAGCCCGCCCGGATGCACCAGCGCGTCCCGGACGTCGTCCCGCTTCAGGAAGGCGGCGAACACCGTCCCGGCGGGCAGGGGCCGGTCGGCGGGCACGTCCTTGACGCAGTGCACCGCGAGATCCGCCTCTCCGGCCAGCAGGGCGGCGTCCACCTCCTTGGTGAACGCCCCCTTGCCCTCGACCTGGGACAGATCGCCCATCCACTTGTCGCCGGTCGTTTTCACGGGCACGACCTCGGTCCGCACCCCCGGGTGCAGTACGGCCAACTCGGCGCGGACGCGCTCGACCTGGGCCAGGGCCATCGGCGAGTCACGGGAGACGATACGGATCAGTTCCGGCGCAGACATGGGGACACGATAGACCCTGGCGTCCCGGGCTTTCGGCACGGTCACAGCATGACGTGCTTGACCTGCGTGTAGTCGAGCAGGCCGGTGAGCGACAGGTCGCTGCCGTAGCCGGAGTGCCGTACGCCCCCGTGCGGCATCTCGGACACCGTGGTGCCGTGGGTGTTGACCCAGACGATGCCGGTGTGCAGCGCCCGGCTCGCCCGCATCGCGCGGTCGTGGTCACGGGTCCACACACTCGCCGCCAGCCCCTGGGGAACGGCGTTGGCCAGCCGGATGGCCTCAACCTCGTCGGTGAACGGCTGGACGGTGACGACCGGGCCGAAGACCTCGCCGCGCACGATCTCGTCCTCCTGCCGCACCCCGGTGACCACCGTCGGCCGGTGGAAGAACCCGGGACGGTCCACGACGGTGCCGCCCGTGACGATTTCGGCGTGATCCGGAAGTCCGGCCAGCACCCCGCGTACGGTGGCGAGTTGGGCTGCGTGCGCGAGTGGCCCGAAGTCGGTGTCCGGCGCGTCGGGGGAGCCGGTCCGCAGCCGGGCGGCCCGCTCCGAGAACGCGGTGACGAAGTCGTCATGGAGGTGCCGGTGCACCAGGAGGCGGGTGGCGGCCGTGCAGTCCTGGCCCGCGTTGTAGAAGGCCAGGGACGACAACTGCTCGACCGCGTCGTCGAGATCGGCGTCTTCGTGGACCAGCACCGGGGCGTTGCCGCCCAGCTCCAGGTGCAGCCGCTTGAGGTCCGCCGCCGCCGCCGCGGCGATCTCCCGCCCGGCCCGGACGCTGCCGGTGACGGCCACCAGCCGGACACCGGGATGCGCGACCAGCAGACGCCCGGTGTCGCGGTCGCCGCACACCACGTTGAGCACGCCGGGCGGCAGGTGCTCGGCGGCCAGCCGGGCGAGGAGCGTGGCGGAGGTCGGCGTGGTGTCGGAGGGCTTCAGCACGACCGTGTTGCCGGCGGCCAGCGCGGGCGCGACCTTCCACACCGCCATCATCAGCGGATAGTTCCACGGCGTGATCTGCGCGCAGACACCGACCGGTTCGCGGCGCAGCACGGAGGTGCGGCCCGGCGTGTACTCGGCGGCGGCGGCGCCCGGCAGATTCCGCGCGGCCCCGGCGAAGTAGCGCAACACATCCACGATCGCCGGGAGTTCGTCCGCCAGGAACAGCGCCCGCGGCTTGCCCGTGTCGGCGACCTCCGCGTCGGTCACGGTGCCGGCGTCGCGCTCCAGCGCGTCGGCGATCCTCAGCAGCGCGGACTGCCGCTGCGCCGGGGTGGTGGCCGACCAGCCGGGAAAGGCCAGCTCGGCCGAGCGCTGGGCGGCGTCGACGTCCTCGGCGCCGGACAGCGGCGCGCTGCCGTGGACGCGGCCGGTGGCCGGGTCGGTCAGGCTCAGGGTGGCGCCCGAGGCGGCGGGCAGGTCCTTGCCGCCGACGTGGTTGAGCACGCGGGGCGCCTGCAGGGGATCAGCCACGGCGCAGGGCCTCCTCGGCGGCGGCGCGGCCGGTACGGACGGCGCCTTCCATGTAGCCGGCGACCCACTGGTCGGAGCCGCAGACGTAGAACGGGGGTTCGTGGGTGCCGTGCGACGGGCCGACGGCCATGACCTCGCCCGGCGGCCACTGGGTGACATATCCCCGGGTCGACGGGTCGGTGCCCCACAACCGCAGATGACAGGCGAGCGGACGGTGGGCCGCTTCGCCGAACATGGCGGCGATCTCCGCGAGCAGCTCGGGCGCGCGCCGGTGCGGTGGGATGCCGAGCAGGACGCCGAAGCGCTCGGGCGGTATCAGCGCCGACAGGACGCCCTCGCTCTGCGGCCACGTGCTGCCCAGCACCCCCTCCGCCTCGGACAGGCCGTTCAGACCGGCCGCACGCCAGAAGGGGGTGTCGTAGACGGCGGCGAACTTGGCCGCGACGGCGTGGCGTTGACGGTGCAGGGAGGCGAGGCGGGCGTCGCTGACGCCGGTGACGGACACCGACCGCAGGGGGCCCACCGGGAGGGCGCTCACCACGGCGGCGGCGGTGAAAACCTCGCCGGTGACCAGGCGCACCGTGCAGCGGCCGGGCCGGATGCCGACCCCGGCGACGGGTGACCCCAGGCGGACGCGCCCTTCCAGCTCGCGGCCCATGACCTCCGCGAGGGTCGCCGAGCCGTCGGCGAGCCGCAGCCCCTCCCAGTCCTCGTAGTCGTAGTCGCCGCTGCCGGAACCCGGCACCGCCGCGCTCTTGCGCAGCGCCGCCAGCAGCGAGATCCGCTCGTAGGAGCCGCCCGCGAGGGCGAGCTGGCCGATGTCCCACAGGCGTACGACGGCCGGTGTGGCGTGCCGGGAGCGCAGCCAGTCGGCCACGGACAGCCGGTCCAGGGCGGCCGCCTCCGGATGCGACCAGGGGTCGTCCGGGTCGACGGTGGCCGCGAGGGCCGTGAACTCGGCACCCAGCCGGGTGTGTAGGGCGGGGTCACCGGGGCCGAACCAGTGCGGGGGGTCGCCGGCCGAGTGCCCCTGCGGGGTGGCGCGGGTGATGAGTCCGGGCTCGTCGACATAGCTCGGCACCAGCTTCAGCCCCAGCTCGCCGGCGAGCCGGAGATAGGCGGTGTGGGCGCGGCCCACCACCTCACCGCCCAGCTGGACGGTACGGCCGTCGGGTGTGCGGATCTGCTCGACCCGGCCGCCCACGCGGTCCCGGGCCTCGAGGACGAGTACGTCGGTGCCGGCGGCCGCCAGGTCCCGGGCGGCGGCGAGCCCGGCAAGGCCCGCGCCGAGCACGATCACGTCGTGATGCATCTGCTTCGCTTTCGTCAGGGGGCGGGGTCAGGCCAGGACCAGGCAGTGTTCCGGCCGCCAGCCGAACTCCACCCGCTCGCCACCGCCCCAGCGGTCCTCCATGCGCGCGCGGTCCGTGTTCTGCTCCAGGACGGACAGGGTGACGCCGGGGGCCAGTTCGATGAGATAGGTCGTGGTCGGGCCGCTGTAGACGGTCTCCCGGACGACGCCGCTGAGCAGCGACATGCCCGGTGCGAAGTCGGACAGCCAGATCTTCTCGGGGCGTACGGAGACGCTGACGGCGGTGCCGTCCGCGATGCCGGTACGGCGGCCGACCGGCAGGGCCGGACCCTCGTCCAGGGCGACCTCGCCGCCGCGGTAGGTGCCCGTCATCAGGTTGGAAGTGCCCATGAAGGAAGCCACGAAGCGGCTGGCCGGGTGCTCGTACACGTCCTCGGGGGTGCCGCACTGCTCGACCCGGCCGGCGTTCAGCACGGCGATCCGGTCGGACATGGTGAGCGCCTCGTCCTGGTCGTGGGTGACGAAGACGAAGGTGATGCCCACCTCGCGCTGGATCTGCTTCAGCTCCACCTGCATCTGCCGGCGCAGCTTCAGATCGAGCGCGGCCAGCGGCTCGTCGAGCAGCAGCACCGCGGGCCGGTTGACGAGGGCACGGGCCAGGGCCACACGCTGGCGCTGGCCGCCGGAGAGGGTACGGGGCCGCCGGTCGGCGAGCCCGCCGAGCTGGACCAGCTCCAGCATCTCGGCCACCCGCCTGCGGGTCTCGGCCCGGTCCACGCCCTTGCGCTTGAGGCCGAAGGCGATGTTGTCGGCGATGCTCAGATGGTCGAAGAGGGCGTAGCTCTGGAAGACGGTGTTGACGTTGCGCCGGTTGGGCGGCAGCCCGGTGACGTCCTCACCGGCGAGCAGCACCGAGCCCTCGGTGGGGTCGGTGAACCCGCCGATCATGCGCAGCGAGGTGGTCTTGCCGCACCCCGAGGGGCCCAGCAGCGAGAAGAAGTGGCCGGCCTCGATGTCGAGGTGCAGGTCGTGGACGGCGTAGGAGTCCGCGAACTGCTTGGAGACGCCGTCGAGCCGGACGGCCGGGGTCGCATCGGTCGCGTCCATGGAAGTCACTCTCCGGAGAGGATGTCGAGGCCGCCGCGGCGGCCGAACAGGCGCGGTATGAAGAGCGCCAGGGCGATCAGGCAGATGGAGCCGGCGAGCATCAGGGTGCCCACGGCGTTGATGGTGGGCTGCACCCCGAAACGGATCGCGGAGTAGATCCGCACCGACAGCGGCTGGGGGTCGACGCCGGTGGTGAAGTAGGCCAGCACGAAGTCGTCGAAGACGAGCGCGAAGATCAGTACGGCACTGGCGAGCACCGCGGGCAGCAGTGCCGGCAGGGTGACCAGGCGGACCGCCTGCCAGCGGGTGGCGCCCAGGTCCATCGCGGCCTCCTCCACCTCCGGGTTCAGCGCGGCGACCCGGGAGCGGAGGATGACGGTGACGTACGAGATGGAGAAGGTGATCTCCGACAGCATCACCGTGCTCGTGGACAGCGCCACGCCCAGCCCCTTGAACAGCAGCATCGACGCGACGCCGGTGACGATCTCCGGGGTGATCAGCGGGACGAGCATGACCAGGCCCGCCAGCGAGCCGAGCCGGGTACGGCAGCGCACCAGGCCGAGGGCGAGGGCCACGCCGAGGACGAGCGAACCGGCCATCGCCACCAGGGAGATGCGCAGGCTGGTGCCGAGCGAGGAGATGAGCACGTCGTCGTGGGCGAAGGCCCGGTACCAGCGCAGGCTGAACCCGCCGAAGACGGTCAGGGACTTCCTGGAGTTGAAGGAGAACAGCGTCACGACGGCGATGGGCAGGTAGAGCAGCGCGAAGAACAGGGCCGTGACGGCCGTCAGGACGCGCGGCCGGCGGTCGGCGCGGCCGCGCCGGGTGCGGGGCCGGGTGGTGGGCCGGGAGGCGGCGGTGGCCGAGGGCGGTCGCAGCGGTGTCATCGGCGGGCCTCCGCCTCGTCCTTGCGGGTGCGCCGCAGGTAGCCGAACATCCCGAGCAGCAGCACCAGCATCAGCAGCATGGTGAGCGCCGAGCCGAGCGGCCAGTTCTGGCCCTGGAAGAACTTGTCCTGGATGAGATTGCCGATCATGATCTGGTCCGGGCCTCCCATGAGCTGTGCGCTGACGAAGTCGCCCATGGCGGGCAGGAAGACCAGGACGAGACCGGCCGCCGCGCCCTGCCGGGTGGCGGGCAGGGTGACGAAGACGAAGGTCCGCACCGGCCCGCCGTACAGGTCGCGGCCGGCCTCGATGAGGGAGACGTCCAGCCGTTCCAGGGCCGCGTACAGCGGGATGATCATGAAGACGACGAAGCCGTAGACGAGTCCCGCGACCACGCCGACGCCGGTGTTCAGGATCTTCGTGCCGTCGTCGGCCAGGCCGACCGCGCGCAGGGCGCGCAGCACCGGCCCGTCGTCGGAGAGGACCACCGACCAGCCGTACATGCGGACCAGGTAGTTGGCGAAGAACGGCACCACGATCGCGGCGATCAGCGCGTTCTTGTACCGGCCGCCGTACAGGGCGATGGTGTACGCCACCGGGTAGGCGATCAGCAGGCAGATGACGCAGGTCAGCAGGGCGTATCCGAGCGACCGCGCCAGGACCTCGGTGTACGCCGGGTCGGCCAGGGCGCGCACACCGGCGAGGTCGAAGCCGAAGCGTGGGTTGCCGAGTTCGTCGGTCGTGCCGACGGCGAGGACGGCGACGAGGACCAGCGAGGCGATCAGGAATCCGGTCATCCAGATGGTGCCGGGCAGCATGAACAAGGTCCACATGCGGCTGCCGCTGGGGTCCGGTTTGCGGCGCCGGGTGCGGGAGGAGGAGCGGAGCAGTGCCATGGATCAGCCCGCCTTCACATGGGTCCAGGCGGTGTCGCGTGCGTCCTCGGCCGTGCGGCTGCCGTTGCGGAAGAACAGGTCCGCCTTCAGGTCGTCCTCGGTGACCAGGCACTCGGGGAAGGGTTCGACGAGGTCGGCGTAGATCTTCTCGGAGCCGGCCACCGGCATCGGGTATCCGATGTACTCGATGTTCTTCCGCACGTTCTCCGGCCGGAGCATGTAGTCGATGAAGAGCATCGCGGTACCGGGGTGCGGGGCGTTCCACGGGATGGCGTAGCAGTCGGAGTTGATCGGTGTGCCCTCCCTGGGCGCCTGGAAGCCGAAGACGGAGGGGTCGTCGGCCTGGTTCAGCATGGCGGCCATGTCACCGCTCCAGGCCTGTGTCATCACCGCGTTGCCGTTCAGCAGGTTGTTGTAGCTGTCGCTGGAGAAGCCGCGCAGCCGGGGGCGGAGGGTGCCCAGCAGCGAGGAGATGCGGTGCAGCTCGCCGGGGTCGCCGGTGCTGACGCCGAGGCCCAGCTCCAGGGCGCCCATGCCGAGGACCTCGTCGCGGTCGTCGAGCAGGAACACCTTGCCGCGGGCCTTGTCGCTCCACAGGTCCCGCCAGGAGCCGGTCAGTTCACCGATCCTGTCGCGCCGCCAGCCGATGCCGGTCTTGTACGCGGTGAAGGGGACCGTGTGCGCGGAGCCCGGGTCGTACCAGGGGTCGGCGAAGTAGGTGTACGAGCCGAACACGGCCTTCGCGTGGGGCAGCTGGGAGTGGTCGATGCGGCGCAGCCGGCCGCCGCGGACCAGGCGCTGGGCCCATTTGGCGGTGGGGAAGACGATGTCGTATCGGTTGCCCGCGTTGAGCTTGGCGACCATGCCCTCCATGGAGTCGAAGTTCGACTGGACGACCTTGACGCCGTACTCCTTCTCGAAGCCCTCGAACACGGACGGGTCGACGAAGTCGGCCCAGTTGAAGTAGACGAGATCGCCGTCCACGCGGGCCCGGACGGGGGCGAGGGCCTTGGCGTCGGGTGGCGCGGCGGGCATGAACCCGCAGCCGGCGGCCGCGGCGCCCAGCAGGCCACAGGCCCCTGCCCGCAGTACGGCGCGGCGGGTCGGCGGGGTGGATGGTGGATCGGGGAGAGCGGGGGACATGAAGCGTCCTCTCCGTCGAGGAACGGCGCAAGTCCAGGGCGGACCGGTTGGTCGGCTCACGGAGGCCCTGACTCCGTAGTGAAGACCGGTCTGGGGAGTGTGCGAGCGCGGATCAGCGGGGGAGTGGTAAGCCCCGCAGGCGCAGTGCGCGCCGCGTGCGCGATCCGCCGGGCGTCACCGGGCGTCGCCCTTCAGCTCTTGCGGGACCCGGCGGGCGTCGTTCCGGTCCTGGGCCCGCTGGGCGTCGCCGTGCAGCTCCCGCGGGCCCCGGCGGGCGTCGCCCCCCAGGTCCTCCCGGACCCGGCGGGCGAACCAGCCGACCGCGGCCTCGCGGCGGGAGAGCGGGCCCGGCTCGAAGCCGGGCGTGGTGAGGCCGGCCTGGACGCGTTCCACCAGTTCGGCGTCCTCGTCGTTGGTGACCCAGCCGATGTGGATGTTCAGCCGCCGGGCCAGCCGGGTGCGCACGCTCTCGCCGTGCCGGGTGTAGAAGGCGCCCGGGATCGCCGCCCGGTCCTGGGCGGTCGGCAGGGCGGTCCACGCGAGCACGTGGTCGGGGTAGAAGTCGATGAGCGTGTTCGGATAGATCACGGCGTACCGCCACACCCGCCGGTCGGCCTCGGTGAGGCCCGGCATCGGGGTGGCGAGGCGCTGGTAGAGCCGCTCGGTCCAGTTCGAGGACGGCTTGTCGCGCAGGGGTGACTCGAACAGCACGTAGTTCTCCTGCACGTCCACCGTGTACGCCTGGTAGTCGAGCAGGCGCATCAGTGCCGGGTGGGCCACCGGGACGTGGTAGCCCTCGAGGTAGTTGTCGACGATCACCTTCCAGTTGGCGTTCTGCTCCTCGCCGTCGACGAGGTCGTGGATGCGGTGCTTCCCGACCGGTACGAGACCGGGCCCGGCGTAGTGACCGACGGCCTCGGCCAGTCCGGCGCAGGTCTCGGCGAGGGGCGCGGCCTCCAGGTCGAGGTTGACGAAGACGAAGCCGAGGAAGGATTCGACGTTGACAGGGTGGAGGCCGAGCCGGGGTTTGTCCAGGCAGGGGATCCGGCGGGCTTCGGGGGCGCCGACGAGCCGTCCGTCCAGCTTGTACGTCCAGCCGTGGTAGGGGCAGCGGATCGCCTTGCCCGACGGTTCCGGGGCGGTGACCAGGCGTGTGCCGCGATGCCGGCAGACGTTGAGGTGGGCGGCGAGGGCGCCGTCCTCGGTGCGGACCACCAGAACCTCTCGGCCGGCGACCGTGCCGGTCAGCCGGGCGCCCGGCCCGGGGAGGTCGGATTCGTGGCAGACGAGCTGCCAGGACCTGGCGAAGATGTGCTCGGTCTCCGCCTCGGCGACGGCCGGATCGGTGTAGTAGTGCGCGGACAGTGCTTCCCCGGGATCCCCGGAAGGTGGCTGGCCGGCCCCGGGGGACGGCGGGGAGGCGGCCGCGGGAGTGGCGTCTGCCCGGGTGGTCGAGGGGTGCATGGAGTCCTCCTCCGCGCCGCGGCGGCGGCGATGGGCGGTGAGGCTGCGGGCGGGAGAGCGGGCTGGTCCCACGCGGGACCGGACCTGCCCGTCCCGGCTGACTGATTGGTTAGTCAGACTGGGCTCAGGCCGGGGGCAAGTCAAGACTTGTGGGCTGACTAATTAGTTAGTTAGTGTCGTGGGCAGGTCGGACGCGTCGGCTCCAGCAGAGGGCTGTCCGGGCGTGTCCCCTGATCGCGCGGCCCTGTGAGCCGCCCCGCTCCCCACCACGCCACGGCACCGGAGCACCCCCCAACCCGCCATCGCCGCGCCACCCCGTTCCCGCGACCAGCGGAACGGTGCGCCCCGGGAGGCACGCATGAGCGATCGCCGAAGTCTGGTCTGGCTCGGGCTCACCCCGGAGCCCGAACAGGAGCTGCCCGCAGCGGTGGCCGCCCTGCGGGCCCCCCTGGACGACCGACCGCCGCCGGCCCTCGTCGCCGCCGAGCGGCACCGCGTCGAACGGCTGGTGCTGCGCGGCACGCAGCGCGGCTGGCTGCGCTACCTCCGTGAGGTCACGGAGCTGGTCGTGGCCGCCGCCACGGGACCAGCGGCCGGCGATCCACGGCCCGCGCTGCTGGCGGGGGAGGTCGTCCTCGACCACCACCGCATGCTGATCGGCCTGCCCGGAGCCGGATACGCCCGCACCGCCGCCCAGCGGCGGGACCTGGAACACGCCCTGGACCGCCTGCGATCCGGCAGCGGCACCGGCCCCTTCGGTTCCTCGCACCCCGCCGGCCACTCCGAGCCCAGGAGCACCGCATGACCGGCGTCTTCTCCCTCCTCCCCGACGGACGGCCCGGCCTCCTCGGCCCGCTGCCGTCCGGCGCCCGGCCGTCCGCCGCCGGGGGCGAGGACGCCTCCCGGTACCTGGCCGCGGGCGGCTACGCCCCGCTGCCGGCGCCGGACCGGATGCTCGACCTGATCGCCGCGGCGGGCCTGCGCGGCCGCGGCGGGGCCGGGTTTCCCGCCGCCGTCAAGCTGCGCGCCGTACGCGACGCCCCGGGCCGGGCCGTCGTCGTCGCCAACGGCGAGGAGGGCGAGCCGGGATCCGTGAAGGACCGCTGGCTGCTGCGCCACCGGCCCCACGCGGTCCTGGACGGCCTGCGGCTCGCGGCGGCCATGACCGGCGCCGAACGCGGCTGCGTGTACCTCTCCGACGCCCCGGCCGAGCGGGCCGTACGCCGCGCGCTCGCCGAATGCCCCGCCGACCTGTGCATCGACGTCGTACGGACTGAGCACGCCTACGTCGCGGGCGAGGAGAGCGCGGTCGTACGGCGCATCGACGGCGGCCCGGCGCTGCCCCGGGCGAAACCCCCGCGCCCCTTCGAGAGCGGAGTCGGCGGCGCGCCCACCCTCGTCGCCAACGTGGAGACGCTGGCCCGCGTCGCGCGCATGCACGCACACCCCGAGGCCGCGGACGCCGTCGCCGGAGCACACCTGGTGACCCTGTCGGGAACGAGCCGTACCCGCGCCGAGACGGACACCGGCGGTGCCACGGCGCTGGCCGAGGTGCCCGCCGGTACCCGTCTGAAGGTCCTCGCCGACCTGTGCGGACACGGAGCGGCCGACTCCGTGCTGCTCGGCGGCCTCTTCGGCGGCCTGCACGGAGCCGGCTGGACCGACCTGCCCCTCGACCACGACCGCCTGAGCGCGGCCGGCGGCGCCCTGGGCTGCGGGGCACTGCACTTCCTGCACCCGCGGGACTGCCCGGTCGCCGTGGCCACCGAGGCCGCCGCCTACCTCGCCGCGCAGAGCGCCCGGCAGTGCGGGGTGTGCGTGTCCGGCACCGGGGCCCTGGCCGCGGCCCTGGCGTCCGTCGCGCGCGGCGAGGCGGACGCCGAGACCACCGGCAAGCTGCACCGCTGGTCGCGCCAGCTGCCCGGGCGCGGAGCCTGCGGCCTGCTCGACGCCGCCGCCCGCATCGTCGCCACCCTGCTCGCCCACTTCCCCGACCGGGTGGACGGCCACCGCGGCTCCGCCTGCCCCGCCTGTGCGGGCGCGGCACCCGAGGACGGACGCCGGTTCACGGTGCCGGTGCCCTGACGCGTCTCCCGGCCGCCCCGCACACCTCACGCCCCCACGTCTCCACCGCCCCCGCCGCACCGAAAGGTCCGTGTCATGAAACTGCTGCTGGACGCCACCCGCTGCCAGGGCTACGGCCTGTGCCAGGAACCCGCACCCGAGTTGATCGACCTCGACGAGTGGGGCTACGCGCAGGTGAGCGACACCCCCGTGCCCGAGGGCGGCGAAGAGGCCGCCGCCGAGGCCGTCGCCGCCTGCCCCAACTCCGCGCTGCGGCTGGTGAAGTGACATGGGACGCGATCTGTCGGCACTCTTCGACCCGGTCTCCGTCGCGGTGGTCGGAGCCAGCGACGACCCCGCCAAGTACGGCCACGCCATCGCCGCCCAGGCGCTGCGCGCGAACGGGCGCCGCCCCGTCCACCTGGTCAACCGGCGCGGCGGCACGGTGCTCGGCCGCACCGCGGCCCCCAGCCTGGGCGCGATCGGCGAACCCGTCGACCTGGCCGTGGTCTCGGTGCCCGCCGCGGGCTTCGAGGAGGCCGTCGAGGAGGCCCTGCGGTGCGGCGCCCGGGCCATCGTCGCGATCACGGCGGGCTTCGCCGAGACCGGCGACGCGGGCCGGGTCCGCCAGCGGGCGGTCGCCGAACGGGTGCGGGCCGCCGGTGCCGTCATGGTCGGCCCCAACTGCCTCGGCCTCGCCGACAACACCACCGACCTCTTCCTCGCCTCCGACTCCTTCACGCCCGGCGGTGTCGCCCTGCTCAGCCAGAGCGGCAACCTCGCCCTCGAACTCCAGCTCCGCTTCCGCCCGCACGGCCTCGGCTTCTCCCGGTTCGTCTCGCTGGGCAATCAGGCCGACGTCACCCTCGTGGACCTGCTCGCCGACTGCGCGCGGCACGAGGGAACGCGCGCGATAGCCGTCTACGCGGAGGACTTCGGCGACGGACGCGCCTTCGCCGAGGCCGCCGCCGGCGCCGGGAAGCCGGTGGTCCTGCTGACCGCCGGCCGCGGAGACGCCTCCGCCCGCAGCGCACAGTCGCACACCGGTGCCCTCACCACCTCCGCCGACGTGGTGAGCGCGGCCTGCCGGGACGCGGGCGTGGAACTGGTCGCCGGCCCGCGCGAACTCACCGTCGTACTCGCCGCGTTGGCCGGCGGGCGGCGCTCAACCGGCCATCGGGTCGCCGTCCTCACGGACGGTGGCGGACACGGGGTCGTGGCCGCCGACGCCGTGGAGGGGACCGGCCTGGAGGTGCCCGAGCTGCTGCCGCCGACACGGCAGCGGCTGCGGGAGGCCCTGTGGGAACAGTCGGCCGTCGCCAACCCGGTGGACCTGGCCGGCATGGGCGAGCAGGATCCGGGCTCCTACGCGGAGACGGTGGCCGCTCTGCTGGCCGCCGAGGAGGCCGACGCCGTGCTGCTGACCGGTTACTTCGGCGGCTACGCGGCAGCCGCCGGCGGGCTCGGCGGCGGCGGCACGGCGCTGGCGGACGGGGAGCGGGAAGCCGCACACCTGATCGCCGCCCGTCACCGGGCCTCGGCGAAACCCCTGGTGGTGCAGTCGATGTACCCCGACTCACCGAGCTGCCGCACCCTCACCGCCGTCGGCATCCCGGTGTTCGACGCCACGGAGGACGCGGCCCGTGCCCTCGCCGCCACGGCACGGCGACCACTCGGTACCGTCCTCACCCCCCTGCCGCCGCCCGCCCCACCACTGCGGGCGACCGGCTACCTGGACACGCGCCACGCCCTCGAAGCGGCCGGACTGCCCTTCCCGGCGGCGCGAGAGATCCACGACGAGTCCGAACTCCTCGCCGCAACCGACGAGTTCACCGGCCCGTACGTGCTGAAGGCTCTGCATCTGCTGCACAAGTCCGACGCGGGCGGCGTGGCCCTGAACCTGGCGGGCCCCGCCGAACTCCTCGCCGCCTTCCGTGAGATGCACGCCCGGCTCGGCGCGCCCTCCTACTCCGTGGAGGCCATGGCCGACCTGTCCCACGGCATCGAACTGATCGTCGGCGTCAACCGCGACCCGCGCTTCGGTCCGGTGGCCATGGTGGGCCTCGGCGGAATCCTGGCGGAGGCACTGCGCGACGTCGCCTTCGCTCTCGCCCCCGTCCCCGCCGACCGCGCCGAGGCGCTGCTGCGCGGACTGCGCACCGCCGCCCTGCTGGACGGCGTACGCGGCAGGCCGGCCGTCGACCTCGCCGCGGCCGCGGCCGCCGTCGAGACGATCACCGCGTTCGCCGCCGCGCACCCCGAGATCGCCGAGATCGAGGTCAACCCACTCCTGGTGCGGCCCCACGGCGTCCTGGCCCTGGACTCCCGAGCCGTACCGACCACACCTGACCGCACCTGACCTGCCCCGACCTGACCGGGACGGACCCGGCACAGCACCCGGCCGCCCGGCCCGACCGTGCTCGATCCCACCCCCTGCCCGACCCGACCGCACACCCGGCCCCGCCCCGATGCGATGCCCGGCCCGCCCCACCCACGACCGCACCGCACGCCGTCTCCCGGAAAGCCAGAGGCCCCCATGGACATGCGCTACACCCCCGAGCAGGCCGACCTCAAGCGCCGCGCCGCCGACTACGCCCGGCTGCTGATGCGGTACGAGGACCAGTCCGAGCTGGCCGGCGGCCCGCTGCCCGAGCAGCTCGTCGCGGAACTGACCCGGGCCGCCATGGACGCCGGCGTCTACGCCATCAACATGCCCGCCGAGTGGGGCGGCGCCGGGCTGAGCCTGCTCGACCAGGTCATCGTGGAGGAGGAGTTCGGCAAGGTCACCAACTGCCTGTGGGACATCCCCTGGCGGCCCGCCAACGTCCTGGCCCACGGCGACGAGCGGCAGCGCGAGAAATACCTGATGCCCGTGATCCGCGGCGAGAGGTTCGACGCGTTCGCCGTCACCGAGCCCGGCGCCGGATCCGACCCGTCCGCCGGCACCTCCACCGCCACCCGGACCGACGGCGGCTGGCTGCTGAACGGCGAGAAGTGGTTCGTCACCTGCGGGGACGTCGCCGACTTCCTGCTGGTGCAGGCGGACGCGGGTCCGGAGAAGCTGCCCACCCTGTTCTTCGTCGACAAGACCGCGCCCGGCGTCGAGCTGACCCGCCTGCCCCGCTTCATGCACTCCGCGGTCAACGGGCACCCCGAGTTCACCTTCACCGACGTGTTCGTGGCCGACGAGGACGTGCTCGGCGGCGTCGGCAACGGCTACGAGCTGACCAAGGAGTGGTTCACCGACGAGCGCCTGATGATCGCGGCGCGTACGGTCGGCGCGGCCGAGCGGGCGCTGGAGCTGGCCCGCGACTGGGCGGTGGAGCGAGAGCAGTTCGGGGCGCCGATCGCCTCGTACCAGCTGATCCAGGGCATGCTCGCCGACTGCGCCGTGGACATCGCCGTCAACCGGGCCTACACCCACCAGGTCGCCTGGGAGGCCGACCGGCCGGACACCGACCGCAAGACCCTGCACGCCAAGGCCTCCACCGCCAAGCTCGCCGCCAGCGAGGCCGCCGGCCGGGTCGCCGACCGCTGTCTGCAGATCTTCGGCGGCCGTGGCTACGACCGCACCTACCCCGTCGAGCGCATGTACCGCGAGCTGCGCGTCGACCGGATCTGGGAGGGCACCTCCGAGATCCAGCGGCTGATCATCGCCAACGAGCTGATCAAGCGCGGCACGGGCGCCCTGGCGCTGCCCACCGCCTGAGCCCTTCGCCCCTCATCCCCCGAACAGCGAGGACTTCCATGGACTTCCGCCTCACCCCGCGCCAAGTGCAGCTCAAGGCCGACGCGCGCGCCCTCACCGACCTCATCGCCGGCTACGAGCTGCAGTGCGAGGAGAACAACGGTCTCCCCGCCGACGCACACGCCAAGATCCGGGACGCGGTCCTGGAGTCCGGGCTGCAGGCCGTCAACATGCCGGCCGAATGGGGCGGCGCCGGTCTCACCATCGCCGAACAGGTCACGGTCCAGGAGGAGCTGGGGCGCCTCACGGGCGCCCTGTGGGACATGGTGTGGCGGCCCGCCAACGCGCTCCGGTTCTGCACCCCCGAGCAGCGCGAGCGCTTCCTGATCCCGGTGATCCGGGGCGAGCGGCGGGACTGCTACGCCGTCACCGAACCCGGTGCGGGGTCGGACCCCCAGAACCTCGCGACCACCGCCACCAAGAACGACCTGGGGTGGGTCCTCGACGGCGAGAAGTGGTTCGTCACGGTCGGCGACCACGCCGACTTCATGATCGTCCTCGCCGCGGCGGGCCCCGAGCGCGCCCCCACCCTGTTCCTCGTCGACAAGGACACCCCCGGCATCGAGATGACCCGGGTCCCGCGCTGGATGCACACCTTCGTCTACGAGCACCCCGAGTTCACCTTCACCGGCGTCCAGGTGGGCGACGACGCCGTGCTCGGCGGCATCGGCGAGGGGTACGACATCACCCGATCCTGGTTCACCGAGGAACGCCTGATGATCGCGGCCCGCACAACCGGCGCGGCCGAGCGGGCGCTGGAGCTGGCCCGCGACTGGGCGGTGGAGCGAGAGCAGTTCGGGGCGCCGATCGCCTCGTACCAGCTGATCCAGGGCATGCTCGCCGACAGTGCCGTGGACATCGCCGTCAACCGGGCCTACACCCACCAGGTCGCCTGGGAGATCGACCAGGCCTCGGCCGAGGACCGCAAGCGGCTGCACGCCAAGGCGGCCATCGCCAAGCTCTCGGCGAGCGAGGCCTCGGGCCGGGTGATCGACCGGTGCCTGCAGATCCACGGCGGACGCGGCTACGACCGCTCGTACGCCGTCGAACGGCTCTACCGCGAGCTGCGCGTGGACCGCATCTGGGAGGGCACCTCGGAGATCCAGCGACTGATCATCGCCAACGAACTGGTGCGGCGCGGCACCGGGGTCCTGGACCTGCCCACCGCCTGAGACACCGGCCGACACAGATCGAAGGGAAGCTCGGATGACCGGCATCGAACGCGTCGGAGTCGTCGGCTGCGGCCTGATGGGCGCGGGCATCGCGGAGGTCTGTGCGCGGGCCGGCCTGCCGGTGACCGTGGTCGAACGCGACGCGCAGGCGGCCCGCTCGGGGCGCCTGCGCATCACCCGCTCACTCGACCGGGCCACCACCCACGGCAGGCTCACGAAGGAGCGGCGCGACTCCGCCGCCGGGCTGATCACCGTGACCGACGCGATGGAGGCGCTCCACGACCGCGACCTGGTGATCGAGGCCGTGGCCGAGGACGAGCGCCTCAAGCTCGAGGTCTTCACCCGGCTGGACTCCGTCCTCACCGACGACCACGCCCTCCTCGCGACCAACACCTCCTCCATCCCGGTGATCCGGCTCGCCGCCGCGACCACCCGCCCGGCACAGGTCGTCGGCGTGCACTTCTTCAACCCCGTACCGGTCCTGCCGCTGGTCGAACTCGTCCCGTCCCTGCTCACCTCGGCCGACACCGTGACCCGGGCCGAGGCCTTCGTGACCGGCGGGCTCGGCAAGGAGGTCGTCCGCACCCGGGATCGGGCCGGGTTCGTCGTCAACGCCCTGCTCGTGCCGTACCTGCTGGCGGCCGTCCGCATGGTGGAGGCGGGTGGCGCGAGCGTGGGGGACATCGACCGGGCCATGGTGCTGGGCTGTGCGCACCCCCTCGGCCCGCTCGCCCTGACGGACCTCATCGGCCTGGACACCACGAGGGCCATCGCCGAGTCGCTGTACGCCGAGTTCCGCGAGCCCCAGTACTCGCCACCGCCGCTGCTGTCCCGGATGGTGGAGGCGGGCCTGCTGGGCCGGAAATCGGGGCGCGGTTTCCACACGTACCCGGACACCGGCGGGACGGCCGTACCGGCGGACCGGCCGTGAGGGAAAATGGTCCCGGCGTACGACCACCGAACGAGGGGAGCCGCAGGGTGCCGACCAAGATGCGCAACACGGCGGAGACGCGCGAGCGCATCCTGACCGCGGCATGCGAGGTCATCGCCGAGACCGGCTTCGAGAAGATCCGGATGCGCATGGTCGCGGAGCGGGCCGGTGTGTCCACCGCGCTGCTGCACTACCACTTCGACACTCGCGAGAAGCTGTTCACCGAGGCGATGACCCACTCCTTCGCCCACACGGCCCTGGACGCCGAACGCGACGCGGGGACGGCGCCCGCGGCGGTCGTCCTGGCCCGCATCCTGCGCAACCTGCTGCCGACCGACCCCGAACTGCACCAGGACTGGCGGCTCTGGCAGGAACTGTGGGCCCGGGCGCTGCGCGACGAGACGACCCGGGTCTTCGCCGTCGACCTCTACGCCCAGCTGCACGCGTGGGTGGCCGGTGCGATCCGCCGCGGCATCGCCTCCGGGGAGTTCACGCCGGCCGACGTGGACGACCTCGGCACCCTCGTGCTGTCCCTCAGCGACGGCTACGGGATCCGCCTGATGCTGCGCGACCCCACGGTCACCCTGGACACGGCCCTCACGGCGATCTGGCGGCACGTGTCCGGCGCACTGGGCCTCCCCGAGGCATTCCCGGAGACCTAGGACCGGCCCGACGGATCCTGCCGGGCCGACCAGGCGCAGGCGTACATGGACATCGCCGCGCGCCGTGGGTACGAGGCCGTGATCACGGTGTCGAACGACGTCGCGCTGGAGGGCAGCCCGCTCGTCGACGTCAAGATCGACGGACGCCGGAAGCACAAGGTGGCGCTCCGGCACCTCTCGTGGGCGGAAGTCGCGCACCAGGCGCAGCTGCTGATCCGGCACGAGGGTGTCGGCAACGGCGCGCACGCCTGGCTCCTGCAGGAACTGCTCCACTACCTGCAGCACGAGAACTCGGGCTGCCACGGCTTCCAGAACATGGGCCGGGCCTGGGTGCCGGTCCGCAACGGCATCGACGACGAAACCCTGTGTCAGGGGGATCCGCGGGCCCTGGAGGTCGTCGAGAGCTGGGAGCGGCTGGTCCGGCAGGTGTGCCTCGCTCTCGGCGGGGAGCTGGGGCAGAAGGTACTGCCCGTGCAGCGCGTCAAGCGGGGAACGGATCCGGGAGCACGGCGGAGCGGTCTCGCCGATCAGCTCTGCCGCGACGGAAGGCTGCAGGCCGAGCTGCGCATCGAGGGCATGCCCGGCATCCTGGCGATCAGCGCGGACCTCCGTACGGGCAGGCTGCGCACCTCCATCGAGATCCCGGCACCCGAGCAGGGCTACCCCCTCTCCTGGGCGAAACGGCTCATCCGGCAGCTGGCCGAGGCACCGGCGGACCTCCATGTCGAGACGCTCGTCGAGGGGGAGACGAGCGGCCCTAGAAGCACGCTGGAGCGGCTGCGTCCAGAGCCGGCGGACATACTGCCGAGGGACGGCGCGCGCATCACGGGCTTCCGCCTGTCCCTGCTCAAGGGCATGGGCAGCAGCCGCGGCAACGCCGAGTCCGGCTTCATCCGCAGCGTCGACGACGCGGTCCACCGCTTCTACACCGCGGTGGTGGTTCCCCTGGACCGAGCGGCACCTCGCCGCACGGCTCTCAGGGACCACGTGATGCCGGGATGAGTCCGGTCTCCCGCCCGCACCGCGCGGCCGCACGCCGCGGACACGCCGCCCCGGTGGGTTGCCGATCCGCGAAGACGCCGTCCCGGGCGACCGGTGCGTTGCCGATCTGCCAAGACGCCGTCCCGGGCGATCGGTGGGCTGCCGGTCGGTGGAGGCGTTGGCCGGGGTGATCGGTGGGTTGTCGTTCGGTGGCGGTGTCGGCCGGGGTGATCGGTGGGTTGTCGGTCGGTGGCGGTGTCGCCGGGGCGACCGGTGGGCTGCCGGTCGGTGGAGGGTGCCGGCCCGGGTGGCGGGCGGCCGCCGGCCGGGTGACCGGTGGCCTTCCCGGTGGGTCCGGGCCGCCGCTTCACCGTCACGGGCCGAGGTCCTCCGGCAGGTCCGCCGCCGATTCATCGGGTGCGAGGTCCGGGCGCAGCCGGAGCCAGGACGGCTGGCGCAGCATTCCGGACCGGGTGCGGGTGCTGTAGCCGACCTCGCCGACCAGCCGGGGCAGCACCCAGTGGGCGTCCGCGATCCGTGGCGCGGGCTCGAAGGGGCACCGGCTGCTCGCGGCGGCCCGCAGCAGCCGGGCCAGCTCGGTCCGTTCCGCCTCGCTCCAGCCGGTGCCGACCCCGCCGACGTAGCGCAGCCGGCCGGCCGCCCGCTGACCGACCAGCACCGCGCCCGGCAGCCCGGTCAGCCGCCCCTTGCCGGGGAGCCAGCCACCGACGATCACGTCCTCGGACCGCATGTTCCGGATCTTGATCCAGGCCCGGGACCGCACCCCAGGCTCGTACACCGAGTCCAGGCGCTTGCACACCAGGCCCTCCAGGCCGTGCTCCCGGGTCGCCGCGAGCGCCTCGGCGCCGTGCCCGGTCACGGCCCCCGGCGTCGACCAGTACGGCCCCGCCAGTCCCAGCTCCCGCAGCCGTGCCCGCCGTCGTACGTACGGCAGCCGCACCAGTGACTCCGCCAGGTACGGAACGTCGAACAGCACCAGGTGCACCGGCACCCGGCTGGCCCGGCGGGCCGCCCGCGCGGGGGCGTGCGCGAGGCCCATCCGGCTCTGCAGCAGCTGGAAATCGGCCCGGCCCCGCTCGTCCAGGGCCAGCACCTCGCCGTCCAGGACCGCGGGCGTCCCGGACAGCGCGGCACCCAGGGGCCGCAGTTCGGGGTAGGCCGCCGTGATGTCCTCGCCCGAGCGGGCGCGCAACAGCACACTGCCGTCGCCGGGCAGGTAGACCATCACCCGCTGGCCGTCCTGCTTGGTCTCGTACGCCCACCGCTCGTCCTGGGCGGCGGGCGGCAGGCTGCCGGGCGTGGCGAGCATGGGCGGGATGAGCGGCAGGGTCACGGCGGTCACGGCTGAAGGTCTCGACCGCTGCCCGGACCCTCACGCGCCTTTCGTCACCGGTTCGCCTGAACGGGCCCGGGACCGCCCGTGCCGTACGACGCGTGACCGAGCCCGCGCGCAATCGGCTCGCCTGCCCTCGGCTTCCCCCGCTCCGGTGGGCGGACGGCTCGCCTGCCCTCGGCTTCCCCCGCTCCGGTGGGCGGACGGTTCGCCTGCCCCCGGCGTCCCCCTCGCCGGTGCGGGGGAGGTGCGGCCAGTGGCCGGCACCGGTCAGCCCCACCCGCTGACCCCCGGCACCGTCGTAGCCCGGCCGGGCTTTCAGTGTGCTCGCGGTTGTCCGGCCCAGCCCAGGGACCGTTCCACCGCCCGCTGCCAGTTGTCGTACTCCGACTCCCGCGGCCCGGGGTCCATGCCGGGCAGCCACTGGGCGGCGCGGTGCCAGTTGTGGCGCAGTACCTCGAGGTCCGGCCAGTAGCCGGCGGCGAGTCCGGCGGCGTAGGCGGCGCCGAGGGAGACCGTCTCGGCGACCATGGGCCGCACCACGGGAACGTCGAGCACGTCGGCCACGAACTGCATGAGCAGGTTGTTCGCGGTCATGCCCCCGTCCACCTTGAGCTCCTGCAGGGAGACCGGGAAATCGGCGTTCATGGCGTCGACCACCTCGCGGGTCTGCCATCCGGTGGCCTCCAGGACGGCACGCGCCAGGTGTCCCTTGGTGACGTACGAGGTGAGTCCGACGATGACCCCGCGCGCGTCGCTGCGCCAGCGGGGCGCGAACAGGCCGGAGAAGGCGGGGACGATGTAGCAGCCGCCGTTGTCCTCGACCGTCCGCGCCAGCGTCTCGATCTCCGGGGCGCTGCTGATCAGACCCAGGCGGTCGCGGAACCACTGGACGAGGGCGCCGGTGATGGCGATCGACCCCTCCAGGGCGTAGACCGGCTGCTGGTCCCCGATCTTGTACGCGACGGTCGTGAGGAGCCCGTTCCGGGACCGCACGATGTCGCGCCCGGTGTTCAGCAGCAGGAAGCTGCCCGTTCCGTAGGTGCACTTGGCCTCGCCGGGGGAGAAGCAGGTCTGGCCGAAGAGGGCGGCCTGCTGGTCGCCGAGGGCGGCCGTGATGGAGACGCCGGGCAGCAGCGAACGGGCCTCGCCGTAGGTCTCGGCGGAGGACCTGATCTCGGGCAGCATCGAGCGGGGCACGCCGAAGAAGGCCAGCAGCTCGTCGTCCCAGCCGAGCGTGCGGATGTTCATCAGCATCGTGCGGCTGGCGTTGGTGGCGTCGGTGATGTGCAGGCCGCCGTCGGCGCCTCCGGTGAGATTCCAGATCAGCCAGCTCTCCATCGTGCCGAACAGCACCTCGCCGTCCCGTGCGCGCTGCTCAAGCCCCTTGACGTGGTCGAACAGCCACCGGATCCGCAGCGCCGAGAAGTAGGTGGAGGGCGGCAGAGCACACCGTTCCAGGAAGAACGCCTCTCCGGGGTGCTGCCCGAGGTCGTCGACGAGGGATGCGGTGCGGGTGTCCTGCCAGACGATCGCCCGGCCGAGCGGGGCTCCGGTCCGCCGGTCCCAGAGCACCGTCGTCTCCCGCTGGTTCGCCAGGCCGATGGCGATGACCTGCCCGCTGTCCACACCGGCTTCGGACAGGGCCTCGGGTACGACCCGTCGCAGGTTCTGCCAGATCTCGACGGCGTCGTGCTCGACCCACCCCGGCCGGGGGAAGTGCTGCTGGTGCTCCTTCTGCGCGACCGAGACCAGGCGCCCACGGTGGTCGAACAGGATGCATCGGGTGGAGTTGGTGCCCTGATCGATGGACATTACGTACCGTTCAGCCATGATCGGGTCTGCCTTCCGACGGATCGAGGGGCGGCTGTCGTGGCCCTACCAGCGGGCGGCTCCCAGATCCCTGGAGACCGCCCGCGCGGCTTCCCGGATCAGGCTGATCAGCGGCGGGCGAGGGCGGCCCTGGGCGTCGCAGATCCGCTCGACCGGCCCGGACAGCCCGATGGCGCCGACGACGAGCCCGCCGTGCCCCCGGATCGGAGCGGCGAGGCCGGCCTCGCCCATGCTCATCTCCTGCGTCTCGGCGGCCCACCCGACCTCCCTGACCTCGGCGAGTGCCCGGGCGAGCTGCTCGGGGTCGACCAGGGTGTGGCGGGTGTACGCCTCGAGCCCCGGCTCCCGGGCCGGCTCGACGGTCGCGGTCCCGTAGGCCAGCAGCACCTTGCCGAGCGAGGAGGCGTGCAACGGCAGCAGCGCGCCCACGTCCAGGGTCTGGAAGGTGTCGTCCGGCCGGAACACGTGGTGGACGATGAGCACCCTGCCCTCCAGCGGAGTGCCGAGGCGTACCGCCTCCCCGCTGCGGGCGGCCAGGGCATCGGCCCAGTTGAGAGAGCGGGAGCGCAGCTCGTTGACGTCCAGGTAGCTGGTGCCGAGGTGCAGCAGGGCCGCTCCGAGCTGGTACTTCCCGGTAGCCCCGTCCTGCTCCACGAAGTCCACGTGCTGGAGCGTGCGCAGAATGCCGTGGGCGGTCCCCTTCGCCAGCCCGAGCGACGCCGCCACCTCGCCGAGCCCGAGTCGGCGAGGCCCACCGGCGAGCAGGCGCAAGATCGCCGCCGCCCGTTCGATCGACTGGACCGGGCCCGTCATGAAGCGAGCCTATTACCGACTCGCACGCCCTGCCCGTGGACGGAGGGACGTCCCGAGAGCGGTCCCGTTCGGTAATGCCGACCATCGTTCATTGACCAGCCCGATTTGTCTCCATACGGTGCCTGAAGGTCTGGAACGCGCCGGATCGCGGCGCGGAGCCGGCAGCACACACCACCGGGAGAGAACATGGCGGCACAGCTCAACACGCTGCTTCGGGCGGCATGCGAACACGTGTGTCCGGTCCCGCCCGTCGCAGGCGCCGTCCCGGCCGTACGCCGGCGGGTGGCCGCGGTCCTCGCCGACTGGAACGTGTGCCCGGAGATCGTCGAGGACTCGCTCCTGGTGGTGTCGGAACTGGCCACCAACGCGATCATCCACGCCCGGCCGCCGGCCGTGCTGAAACTGTCGTGGACGTGGATCGCCGGCGGCGGCACCCTGCGGGTCGAGCTCACGGACGCCGGACCCACGCTTCCCCCGGGCCGGTCCCCGGCCGGGATCGACCCGGACGAGCACGGCCGGGGTGAGGCGATCGTGCACGCCCTGGCGACGCGCCACGGCCTACGGGCCCACCCCGCCGGAATCACCCGGTGGGCCGAACTCGTCGCGCTCTAGAGCGCGGGTGCCCAGGAAGGCACCCGAACCGGCTCGTCCGCCGTCTTGCGCAACAGGAGCAGGGCGGCATCGTCATGCAGCCGGCCGCCCACATGGGCCAGGAGCTCGTCGTGGAGCGCGGTGAGGGTGCGGGCCGGCTCGTCGCAGACATGGCGGGCCACCCCTTCGGCCAGCGGATAGAACGCGCGCGTGTGGTCGCGGGCCTCGGTGACCCCGTCGGTGTGGAGCAGCAGTTGCTCCCCCACCGCGAAGGGCAGCCGCTGCAGGCGGGGGGCCTGGCCCGACAGGGCGCGCAGCCCGAGCGGCGGCGCGGGATGGTCGGCCTCCACCGCCCTGACCTCTCCCGAGGCGGATATCAGCAGCGGAGGCGTGTGCCCGCAGTTGACGATCTCCAGCTGTCCCGACCCGCTGTGTCCGGCGACCACGGCGGTCACGAAGTCGTCGGGGCCGAGGTTGCGCGCCAGGCTCCGCTCGATCCTGCCGACGACGGAGAGCAGGTCGGGCTCGTCGTACGCGGCCTCGCGGAACACGCCGAGCACGAGCGCCGCCGTTCCCACGGCGGGCAGCCCCTTGCCGCGCACGTCGCCGACGATCAGCCTGATCCCGTGCGGGGTGGGCACCAGGGCGTAGAGGTCCCCGCCGATCCGGGCCTCCGCGGCCGCGGCACTGTAGCGGACGGCCACCTGGAACGGCCCGACGGTCTCGGGGACGGGCTGGAGCAGTGCGTGCTGGGCGGCCTCGGCGACCGAGCGGACGGCCGCGAGCACTCGCTCACGGCGGCCGCGCAACGCGCTGGCCAGACCGCTCGCCGCGGCGACGGCCGGTACGGCGGACAGTACGGCCGCCAGCTCGTGGACGGGAACGCCGTGGGCGATGCCCAGCGCCGCGCCCATCGCCGCGGCGAGGAGGCCGACGCAGAGCACGCCGCGCGGCCCGTTGGTGGCGGCCGCCAGGGCGGGTCCGGCCGCCAGCAGCGGCAGCCAGATCGCCCCCGTCCCGCCGGCGAGGTCGACGAGCAGGACCGCGACGAGGACCAGGACCGGCAGCACGGGCAGGCCCGCGGCCAGCTGCCCGGCGGCGCGCCGGGGGACCCACCCCCGGGCGCCGGCCGCACGGTTTCTGAACAGCCGCATCGACGCGTGGTCGCCGCCATGGATTCGGGCCTGGCTCATGTTCTGTCCGCAGTCCTCATCTGTACGGGGTGCACACCCGGAATGTCCCTTTCGTCCAGAGAACATGCTGGGCCAGGCGGCCACAAGGAGCGGAATTTCAGATAGTGAGCGAGAGGCTCCTGGTCACACGGCTGGCGGCGGAGAGCAGCCGTGCCCGGATCTCGGCGAGCGGCACCTGCCGCTCCACCGGTATGGAGACGCCGAGCGAGCCGAGTACGTCCCCGCGGTAGACGGGCACGGCGACGCACATGGTGCCGAGCGCGTACTCCTCCAGGTCCGTGACGGCCGGTGCCAGGGGCGGGGACTCGATCCTGCGGAGCAGCTCCGGGAGACTGGTGATCGTCCGGGGCGTGAGGTCGGCGAGGTGGTGCCGGGACAGGTATTCCCGGCGGCCGTCCTCGTCCAGCTCACGCAGCACGGACTTGCCCAGGGCGGTGGCGTGACCGGCGTCCTCGAAACCGACCCAGAGATCCACCCGCGGGGTGCGGGGGCCGTCGACGATCTCGGCGACCCTGATCTCGCCCTCCTCGTAGAACGTGAGGTAGGCGGCGCCGGACAACTCGTCCCGCAGGGCGGCCAGCGCCGGCCGGGCGCGGCTGAGCAGCGTCTGCGCGCCGCCCGCCGTGGACAGGTGGCTCAGCTTGTCGCCCAGGATGAAACCGCCGTCGTCCAGTTTCCGTACGTATCCGTCGTGGACCAGCGTGCGCAGCAGGTGGTAGGCGGTCGCCAGGGGCAGCTGCGTCTCGCGTGCCAGCTGCTTCGCCGGCGCGCCGTTCTCGTGCGCGCTCACCGCCTCCAGCAAACGGAAGGCCCGCTGGACGGATGCGATGAGCGTGGGACCGTCCTGAGCGCCCATAGCCCCAGCGTGCGCCGGCCACCCGGCCGGGGCAAGACAGGAATGCCGTGGTGGTGGCGGGGGTGGGTGGTGAGCCGGCCCGGGTGGTGAGGCGTCGAGGTGGTGCGGGGTGGCGGGGTCGGGTGCTGAGACGTCGAGGTGGTCACCCCTGGGTGCCCGGCGTCACGTCCAGTCCCGTGCAGGCCAGCTCTCCGGCCACCTCGGCGCACGCCTCCACACCCCGGGGCGAGGACACCGGCAGCATCGGACTGCTGTAACCGGTGGAGTTCTCGGCCGGATAGCTGGCCGAGAGCACGGCCCGGCCCGCCCGGATGGACACCTGGCGTGAGCGCGGGGAGCGGATCCGCACCTCGGACCAGGCGGTGCCGCAGCCCGGTGAGTAGCGCAGCCGCACTGCGTACCCGGCGTCGGTGACCGTGCTCCGGGTCTGCGCGTCCCGGGCGCAGGCCGAGGTGTCGGGCAACTCGCCCTGGCAGGAGTGGCCGTGACAGCCGGGCGGTGCCGGCAGAGGCTGCGAGGCGGGCACGGGACCCGCCCGTCCGGACAGGGCGAAGGCCGCGGCGAGCCCCGTCACCGCACCGCCCAGCACGAGGGCCGACAGCGGAAGCCAGCGGCGCCGGCGGTTCCGCGCGGGCGCCTCGGCCGCCGCCGGGTGCGGGTCCGGCGCAGGCCTCGCGGCGCTGGCGTCCCACCGGGCCAGTTCGGGCTGGGGGTCCACGCCGGCCAGGCGGCACAACGCCTCCACCGCCGCCCTGGGCGGCCGCTGGGCGCCGGACAGGTAGCGGTGCCAGGCGGACTTGCTGTACGGGGTGCGCGCGGCCAGCGCGGCGAGGCTCAGTCCCGTACGGTCCTTCAACTCGCGCAGTCCCGCCAGTGGTGGCCCGTCCGGCGTGGTCGATCCTCGGGGGTGCCGCATCGTGCGTTCCTCGACTCCCACTCCGCTATGGGCGCATTTCGCCCCTGTTGCCGGAATGGCTTCCCGTTCGAGCGGCGCCTGGAACTCCGGCGAGGCAGGAGAAGCGTGAGGCGGCGACGCACCGAAGGCCCGTTCGAGGGTCGTCGAACGGGCCTTCGGCGGTCAGGGGACGGGATGGTGAGGGGACGTCAGCACCAGGGGAGAGCGCGGTTCAGGCGTACGTAGCGGCCGGAGACGTAGCCGTGGTGGTGCGGGAGGCGGTACCAGGTGCGGTTGCCGAGCACCGCGGAGCCGGGGGTCTTGCAGGTGAGCGCCACGAGCCGCCGTGCGTGCCGGTGACCGACCACGCGGTAGCCGGTGCCCGGACCGGAGCGGACGTTGAGCCGGGCGTGGCGCGTGACGACGCGGCCGGTGGCGGCGAGGCGGAAGGGGGCGCCCGCGTGGTGGTGCCGCACGATGGCGCCGGGTACCGGCTGCATGGTCGTGGTGCTCGCCGACGCGGCGCCGGCCGCCGCCGGCAGGAAGGCGAGGGCCGCGAGCATGGCCGGCAGACCGCTCTGGAGAGTACGTCGGATCATGGAAACCTCCGCTGTCGTTCTCGTGACCACGAGCAGTGATCACGACAGCCAGGCTTGCCGTGACAGGCCCCCGGAATGCCCTTCCCGTGTCCCGGGGGACGGCCGGGACGTCCCCCGGGACGTGCACGCCCGAGCGCGGACCGGCCCGCCCGGTGTTCGGCGGGGAGGCGGCCCCCGTCCTCCCCGTCCCCGGGAAGGGCCGGGCCGGTGGCCGCCGGAGAGGGACGGGGTCACCGAGGCGTCTACTGTCGAGTAATATCCGGCGGCAGGTCGTCAGAGGAGGAACAGTGTCCCGGTCCGAACGTTCGCCCCTGCTACTCGCCGGCCTGCTGGCCGCCGCGGGAGTCGCCCACTTCGCCGCCCCGCGGCGGTTCGACGCGACCATTCCCCGGATGCTGCCGGGCTCGCCCCGCGCCTGGACGTACGGCAGCGGAGTCGTCGAACTGGCCCTGGCGGCCGGGATCGCCGCACCCCGGACCCGTGCGGTGGCCGCGAAGGCGGCGGCTGCCTTCTTCGTCGGGGTCTTCCCGGCCAACGTGCAGATGGCAGTCGACTGGCGGCACCGGCCCGCACCGCTGCGGAGGGCCGCCGTGGCGCGGCTGCCGCTGCAGGTGCCGCTGGTCCTGTGGGCGCGCGGGGTCGCCCGGAACGGGGAGGGGCGGTAGTGCGGGGACGCGTCGAGGTCGGGGACAAGGCCGAGGACTTCGCCCTCCCCGACGAGACGGGCACCGTCCGGCGGCTCGGCGAGCTGTTGACCGACGGGCCGGTGGTGCTCTTCTTCTATCCGGCCGCCCTCACCCCCGGCTGCACCGCCGAGGCCTGCCACTTCCGCGACCTCGCCACCGAATTCGCCGGCCTGGGGGCCCGCCCCGTGGGGATCAGCGGGGACGGCGTCGAGAAGCAGCAGGAGTTCGCCGGGACGCACGGCCTGGGCATGCCGCTGCTCTCCGACGCCGACGGCGCGGTCCGCGAGAGCTTCGGTGTCAGGCGGGGCTTCTCCCTCGCCCCCACCAAGCGCGTCACCTTCGTCATCGCCGAGGACCGCACGGTGCTGGAGATCGTCCGCAGCGAACTGCGTATGAACACCCACGCCGACCGCGCCCTCGCCGCCCTGCGCGCCCACCGGGGCTGAGCGGCTCCACCCCCCAGCCGGGATCGACGGGCGCCGACCGCTGTGCCGCCCAGGGGACTGAGGGGCGCCGCCCGCCGGGCCGCCCGCGCGACCGAGGGCGCCGCCCCCCCCGCGGCCGATCTCCACCGGCCCCCCCCGCGGTCGATCTCCACCGGCCCACCCGCGGCTGGTCCCTCCCGTGCCGCGGTTGATGAGCCGGGACAATCGGATCATCCTGGGAGATATGGAGCATGTCGCCGCCGTGGCGGTCATCGACGCCCAGGGCAGGGTGACCGGATGGAGCGAGGGCGCGCGGCTGCTCACCGGACATCCCGCCGGAGAGGTGGTCGGCCGGCCGGCCGCGGGCCTGCTGGCCGAGGACGTGCCGCCCGGCATCCTCGCCGCACGCACCGGCACCGTCGCCCTGCGCCGTCGCGACGGCCGGCGCGTCGACCTTGCCCTCACCGCCTGCCCGGTCACCGGGCACGGCGGACAGGCGGCCGGCTTCGTCGTGACGGCCACCCCGGCGGACACCCTGCTCGCCGCCCGCGCCTTCGAGCAGGCCTCCATGTCCATGTCGGTCTTCGACCTCCAGCAGCGCTATCTGCTGGTCAACGACACCGCCTGCAAGGTGATGGGCGTGGACGAGGCAGCTCTGACGGGGCGGTTCTTCTCCGACACCGTGCAGGGCACCGACTCCGACCGGGGCTACCTGCGCCATCTCCGCGAGGTCGCGGGGACCGGCCGGCCCGTCCGCTACGAGAGCTTCGCCCGCGCGCCCGCGCTGAACCGCGAGCACCTGTGGAGCATCGAGATGTGGCCGCTGCGCGCCTCCTCGGGCCAGCTGGCGGGCGTCGGCATGGCGGCGTTCGACAACACCGAGCAGTACTGGGCCCGGCGCCGCCTCGCCCTGCTGAACGAGGCCGCGACCGGGATCGGCACCACCCTGGACGTGGTCCGCACCGCCGAGGAACTGATCGAACTCCTCCTCCCGCGGTACGCCGACTTCGCCAGCGTCGATCTGCTCGACTGGGTGCTCGGCGCGGACGAGCCGCCGATGATGCCCGACGGCGCCGTCGTGCTGCGCCGAGTCGCCCACGGCTCCAGCCGCCCGGGCAACCCCGGTGCGGCCGTGCACATCAACGAGACCCATCTCTACGAGTCGCCCTCACCGCCGGCCACCGCCCTGCGTGCCGGCCACGCGGTGCTCAGCCAGGCCGGCGAGCCCGAGTTCGTCCAGTGGCTCGACGAGCGCAACGCGCTCTCGCCCCAGGGCCGGCCTTTCCGGGAGGGCGTCCACTCCATGATCGCGGTGCCGCTGCGGGCCCGCGGCACCACCCTGGGCGTCGCGGTCTGCGTCCGCTCGACCCACCCGGACGACTACGCCCCCGACGACGCCGTGTTCGCCGAGGAACTCGCCAGCCGGGCCGCCGTCTGCATCGACAACGCCCGCCGCTTCGCCCGTGAACGCTCCACCGCGCTGGCCCTCCAGCACAGCCTGCTCCCGAGGGGCCTGCCCGGGCAGGCCGCGGTCGAGGTGGCCCACCGCTATCTGCCGTGCGGATCACTGGCCGGCGTGGGCGGCGACTGGTTCGACGTCATCCCGCTCTCCGGCGGCCGGGTCGCCCTGGTCGTGGGCGACGTGGTGGGTCACGGCATCCAGTCCTCGGCCACCATGGGCCGGCTGCGCACGGCCGTACGCACTCTCGCCGACGTGGACCTGCCGCCGGACGAGCTCCTCACCCACCTCGACGACCTGGTCACCCACCTGGCCGCCGGCGACAGCGGCGACGAAGTCGCCGAGCTGGGCGCCACCTGTCTGTACGCCGTCTACGACCCCGTGTCCCGCCGCCTGTCGATGGCGGCCGCCGGCCACCCCACCCCGGCCGTCGTCCTGCCGGGCGGCACCGCGGAGTTCGTCCCCATGACCGCCGGGCCGCCCCTCGGCGTCGGCGGGCTGCCCTTCGAGGCGGCGGAACTCGTACTTCCCGAGGGCTCCCTCGTCGCCCTCTACACCGACGGCCTGCTGGAGGACCGCGCGCGGGATCGGCCCGGCGCGTCCGACGACCTGCGCCGGGCCCTCGACGCACCCGCGGACACCCTCGAAGCCCTGTGCGACAGCGTCCTGAAGGCCGTCATGCCGGTGCAGCCCGGCGACGACGTCGCCCTGCTGCTCGTCCGCACCCGGGCCCTCGGCGCCGACCGGATCGCCACCTGGGACGTCGCGCCCGACCCCGCCCAGGTCGCCGTTCTCCGGCAGGCGGCCGGCGACCTGCTGACCGAGTGGGGCCTGGAGGAGACCGCCTTCGTCACCGAACTCGTCGTCAGCGAACTCGTCACCAACGCCATCCGCTACGGTGCTCCGCCCATCCAGCTCCGCCTCATCCGGGACCGCGCGCTCATCTGCGAGGTCTCCGACGCCAGCTCCACCTCACCGCATCTGCGGCGGGCGCACGCCTACGACGAGGGCGGCCGCGGACTGCTCCTCGTCGCCCAGCTCACCCAGCGCTGGGGCAGCCGGCAGACGGGCAGCGGCAAGACGATCTGGGCGGAGCAGCCGCTTCCCGACACCGAAAGGCCGGCCGGGGCCGGAGCCGCGTGATCGGAGGTCAGGGGTCAGGCCGCGGGGCGCTACGCGCACCAGGTCCCGTGGCCGCTTGTCCTCGCGCAGCCCGAGGAACCGCGGATGGCGCAGCATCCCGTCCCGGGTCCACTCGGTGAACGAGACCTGTGCGACCGGCTCCGGCTCCGTCCAGCCGGCCCGCGACTCCCGCACCATCCCGGTGACGGGTGAGCCGTCCCGGCGCAGCCCGTCGAGCCGCTCGCGCGACTCCAGCAGCGTGCGCCGGTCGAAGCCGGTGCCGACCTTGCCCACGTAGCGCAGCCGGTCACCCTCGGTAGTACGTCACCGCGACCCCGGACGCCTCGATGTCCCGGAGCCGGGTCAGTCGGCGCCCGGCGCGCTGGTCGCAGCGGCCGCTGCCGCTCCGCGGGCAGGGAGTCCAGCGGCCCGGCCACCGCCGTCACTCCTCGCCGGCGGCCGCGACCTGGGCGAGGGTGCGTCCGGTGCGCACCGAGCGGGCCCGCCGGGGATCCGGGGTGCCGTGCTTCTCCGACCGCGCCGGGCCCTTGCGCACCAGCAGCCAGGCGTCCTCGTCGTCGCTGCCGCGGAAGCGGGTGAGCGCGTACTCGCCGTGCAGCTTCGTGCCGTGCAGCCGGAAGGTCGCGTGCCCGCGCTCCAGCGACTCCGCGAAGTCCACCGGGTGCCCCCGGCGGTCGTGGCTCAGCGGCTCGTAGGTCCCGTGATCCCACACGATCACGGTGCCTCCGCCGTACTCGCCCCTGGGGATCACGCCCTCGAAGTTCTCGTAGTCCAGCGGATGGTCCTCGGTCGGCACGGCCAGCCGCTTGTCGCCCGGGTCGGTGGACGGCCCCTTGGGGATCGACCAGGACTTCAGGACGTCGTCCACCTGGAGCCGGAAGTCGAAGTGCATCCGCCTCGCGTCGTGGATCTGGACCACGAACCGGGGCTCGTCGCCCGCGTCCCGGGCCGCCTGGCCCGACGGTTCGCGCGTCCGCTCGAAGTCTCGCTTGCCGCGGTACTTCCGCAGCCGGTCCTCCGCTGCCACGTGCGGCTCCTTTCCGTCGTCCGCCTCACCGGGCCCCGGGTACCCCGCACCACCGCACTCAGCCGGCGCCGCCCTCCGCCGGCACGCACACCGCGCCGCGCCGACCCCGCCCCGCGTGCCGTGCGTCCGGCCGGCGGCGTCGCCGGAGCCCCGGACCGGAAGGGGGTACGGCCCCGGCGCGGCCGGGAGGTCTTCCACGTCGAGCCCGGTGGCCGCGGCGCCGAGCCGCCGGACGTCCCCGGCAGCCGCACGTCCCCTCGGGCGGCAGCGCAGCGGAACGCGTGGACGAGCGGCAGGTCACCGCACACGTGCGGACTCCGGCGAGGGCCGCCGGCGGCGGGCCACGGCGTACCCGGCGGTGACGGCGCCCGACAGCGCCGCGACGCACACCAGGCCGGGGCCGGGCCCCAGGCGCAGCAGCAGGGCGCCGATGACTCCGCCGGCGAAGACACCGAGGACGGTGCCGAGACGGCGTGCCTGCGGCAGCAACGGCTCCCGGGCGGCGGCCGAACCGCCCGGCAGCAGGCCCGAGAGAAACTTGACCAGGGTGATCTGCATGACCGTCGTCGGCATGTCGGGAATGCTCGCCTGCATCATCACGCGATTGCGCCATCCCATGGCGGCCGCGAGCAGCGCGACGGCGATGGTCGTGGCGGACTCCGGTGGAATGCGCCGACCGCTCACGCCCACCACGATCAGCCCGGCGAGCAGCACCGTCGCCGCCTCCAGACACAGGGCGGGGACGAACCACCGGCGGCCTCGCCGATCCAGCCGTGTGACCGCCAGGTGGGCGGCGACGGCCCCGGCCACGAAGGCGGCGAGGGCCTCGGCGGGCCGGGCGACCGGCGTCCCCGCCTGCACCACCCCGAACCCGAGGAACAGCAGGTTGCCGGTCGTCAGCGCGGCGAACGCGTGCCCGAGCCCGAGAAAGGTGATGGCGTCGACGGCGCCCGCGATCACGGTCAGCGCGAAGAGGACGACGGCGATGCGGACCTGTGTGCGCGTCGGGCCACCGTTCACATCGTCCGCCGATCGGCCGCACAGCAGGGAAGGGACGGGCACCCGAACCGGCCGCCGGTCCCGGGCGCGCCCGGGACTCATCATCCGGCGCCCCGCCGCGCCCCGCATCCGGAACCACCCCCGCGCCCACCGCCGGGGCGGGCGGGAAGCGAGAGCTGTGGCCGTCGGCCGGACGTGAGGGGAGAAGCGCGAACGCCCGGGCGAACGACGGGCTGGATGGGCGAGCGGCGGACGGCGGGTGAACGACGGGTCGGGTGAGCCGAGCGGCGGATGGCGGGCGAACGACGGGCTGGATGGGCCGAGCGACGGACGGCGGGTGAACAACGGGTCGGGTGGGCGAACGGCAGCTGGCGGGCGAAGGACGGGTCGGGTGGGCGAGCGGCGGACGGCGGGCCGCATGGGCGGTGCGGCGCGTCCTGGGTGCCGTGCACCGGGGTTCGCCGTGCGCGGGGGGCAGGTGCCACGATCTGTGGTGGACCGGTACCGGACGAGCATCGGAGCGCGCATGACGACGCACAGGGCCACCGCGGGGCGGACGGAACGGCCGGAGCAGGTGGCCGGCGTGGAGGTGAAACCGGTCGCCGGGCACATCGGCGCCGAGATCACAGGCGTCGACCTCGCGGAGCCGCTGGTCCCCGCCGTGGTGGCCCTGGTCCGGCAGGCCGTGCTGCGCTGGAAGGTGGTGTTCTTCCGCGGGCAGCGGCTCGACCACGCCGGGCATGTCGCCTTCGCCCGCCGCTTCGGGGAACCGGTCGTCCTCGGCCGGCGGGGCGGCGCCTCACCGGCCGGCTTCCCGGAGGTGGAGACCACCGCGGACCGCCTGGAACTGGGCGGCCGGTTCGGCATGGAGCACGAGGAGTGGCTGCAGCGGCGCCGGCACACCCTGCTGCGCGGCTGGCACTGCGACCACGGTGCCCGGATCGACCCGCCGGCCGCGACCGTCCTGCGCGCCGAGACCGTCCCGCCCTACGGCGGTGACACCACCTGGGCCAACCTGGCCGCCGCCTACGCCGGGCTGTCGGCGCCGGTCCGCGCCTTCGTGGACGGCCTGCGCGCCGAACACCGGCTCGGCGTCGGCTACCAGCCCCGGCCCGGCGACGACGCCTACCTGCGCCATCTGCTCGACCACCAGGTCGCCTCCGTGCACCCGTTGGTGCGGGTGCACCCGGAGACGGGCGAGCGGGTGCTGTTCGTCAACGGCTACTACCTGGAGCAGATCGTGGACGTCTCCCGCCCGGAGAGCGCGGCCCTGCTGGAGATGCTGCTGGAGCAGGTGGTGCGGCCCGAGTACACGGTCCGCTTCCGCTGGGAGCCCGGCAGCGTGGCCTTCTGGGACAACCGGGCCACCGTCCATCTCGCCCCGAGCGACAACGCCCACCTGGGCCGTCCCCGGATCATGCACCGCGTGATGCTCGCCGGAGACGTGCCCGTGGGCGTGGACGGAAGGCCCTCCGAGGCGGTCACCGGGACCGTGCCCGGCCGCTGGTGAGACGGCGCGGGCGAACGCCGGCGCACCGGCCGGCCCGCCGGGTACGGCAACCGCGTGATGAGCACACCGGGTGTGACCACCGGGTGATCAGCACAGCGGGATGGTGACCTTGTCCTCCACCGGCGGGTCGATCTCCTGGGCGCGGTTGCCGGTCGCGGCGAAGCAGCGCAGCCGGACCGCGTCCGCCGTGACGTCCAGGCGCAGGAAGCTCTTGAAGAACGGCGGGCTGTAGGTGGTCGAGGACGGCGAGAACAACTGCGTGTAGATCTTGCGCACCGGCAGCCGGAGGCGGGCGGCGCGTTCGGGGCGGCGTCCGGTGCCGAGGAGGCTCGCGACGAGCCGGGTGCGCCGGGTGACCCGCGCGCCGGCGTCCGGTGCGCGGCCGGGCTCGATGCCGAGGCGTTCGGCGACGACCGCGGTCGCCGCGGCCTCGCTCAGATCGAACAGGCGCGGCAGCCGCAGCCGGCGGCCGTAGAGGCGGCTGTAGAAGGCCAGCGAGTCACCGCGCAGCGGGTAGCAGCGGAAGTCGCGCTCGGTGACACCCCCGACCGACACCCGTGGGATGGTGTGCGTAGCGTGCATGAAGGCGCCGCCGCCGCCCGCGACGACGTACTGGACGAGGCGGCCGTCCACGTCGACCGGATAACGCTGGTAGTTGTGGATGTCACCGCCGATGGCGGCCACGTAGTGATGCTCGGCGGCCCGGACGATGTCGTCCACGGTGCCGCCGCCCTCCACGGGACAGGGGTGGTGCTCACCGTCGACGTACAGCGGTGACCCGGTGATCAGGATCTTCGGCCTCGCCCCCCGGGACACCTCGCGCAGCCACGCGCCCTGTTGGGCGTCGATCGTGCCCAGCAGGCCGGTGTCGATGCCGACGATCCGCACCGGCCCGGCGTCGATCGCCCAGTAGGGGCCGGGCTGTTCGGCCTGCTGGGCCGGGGCCGGCCGCAACGCCCTCGCCGCCGCGAGACGTTGCTCGTCCGTGGGACGCGGCCGGTGCCACAGCAGGGAGCGCCACCAGGCGCGGGTGAGCGGGCGGGGACGGGGCTCGGGGTCGAGCGCGGGGGTGTCGGCGCAGAAGACGCGCATGAAGGCCCCGAGGTCCTCGTACCAGTCGTGGTTGCCCGGTATCGCGTACACGGGCGCCGGATAGCCCTGGTACGGCCGGAAGAACTTGTCGCCGTAGTCGTCGGCCCTGCCCACGGGATAGTTGACGTCGCTCGCGATCACCGCGAACTCGGTGCCCTGACCCGCCTTCAGAAAGCCGGGGACGACGGCGTACTGCGAGGCGTCGCCCTCGCCGGTGTCCCCGATGACCATGAAGGAGAACCGGTCCGGGACCTCGTGCCGGACCACCTTGTCGGCGGGTGCCCCCGCGGCCTCCCGCCGCGCGACCCATCGGCTGCGCGTCCGGCCGGTGGGATCACCGAACCAGGACGCCAGCACGCCGTTGCGGGCGGCCCACAGGGTCCGCGGGTTCAGCCACGACAGCTTCTCGACATGATCGGGCATCAACTGCCGGTAGGCGCCCTGTTCGGCCGGGCCCCAGCCGGCGCCCTGTGCGGTATCGCGTGAGGAGTCAGACACGCGGTGCACCGTAACAACGCGCCGTCCGGGAACGGGATGCGGGGCGCGCGAACCCCGGCACCGCCTGGCTGCCGGCGAAGCACCTCAGGCCCGGCCGGCGGCCCGGCCGGCACCGGTGACGCCCGGTCCGCCCGAAGCCGGCGGCATAGGGAAAACCCTCGAAAGACCTCCAATGACTGACATGTTCGAGTCAGAGCTGGAATTCTCCCCCTGGCACACCGCACCTGCATGGTGTGTGCACGGATCACGGTCCCCCGCACAGCTCAGCTCACCCGGGCAGCAGACCCGTCTGCCCGGTCTGTCACCGGCCGCGACCCGGCGGCCGCAGCAGGAGGAGTACGAGTGAGACGCCTTCCCCACAGACCCCTTCCCCACAGAGGTCACCTGCGGGCCACGGTCGGAGCCGCCCTGGTCTCCACCGCAGCCCTCCTCGCCGTCGGCATGCAGGCGGTCCCTGCGACCGCCCACCCGGCCGCCGCGCACCCCACCCCGGTGCGCACCGGCGGCCAGGAGGCCAAGCTCTCCCCGGCCCAGCACCAGGCGCTGTTGAAGAGCGCCCAGCAGCAGACCACCGCGACCGCCCGTACCCTCGGGCTCGGCGCGAAGGAGAAGCTGGTCGTCAAGGATGTCGTCAAGGACAACGACGGCACCGTGCACACGCGGTACGAGCGCACCTACGCCGGCCTCCCCGTCCTCGGCGGCGACCTCGTCGTGCACACCCCGCCCGCCTCCCTGGCCGCGGGAACCGTGAGCACCACGTACAACAACAAGCACCGCATCCAGGTCGCCTCGACCGCCGCGACCGTCACCAGGTCGGCCGCCGAGGCCAAGGCCCTCACGGCGGCGAAGGCCCTCACGGCCGTGAATCCCACCGCCGACAGCGCCCGCAAGGTGATCTGGGCCGGCACCGGCACCCCGAAGCTCGCCTGGGAGACCGTGATCGGCGGTTTCCAGGACGACGGCACCCCCAGCAAGCTGCACGTCATCACCGACGCCGCCACCGGCAAGGAGCTGCACCGGTTCCAGGCGGTCAGGACGGGCACCGGCAACACCCAGTACAGCGGCACGGTCACCCTGAACACCACGCTGTCGGGGTCGACTTACCAGCTCTACGACACCACGCGTGGCGGCCACAAGACCTACAGCCTCAACAAGGGCACCTCGGGCACCGGCACCCTGATGACCGACGCCGACGACGTCTGGGGCGACGGGACCGGCTCCAACACCCAGACCGCCGGCGCCGACGCCGCCTACGGCGCACAGGAGACCTGGGACTTCTACAAGAACACCTTCGGCCGCAGCGGCATCCGCAACGACGGTGTCGCCGCCTACAGCCGCGTCCACTACAGCAGCGGTTACGTCAACGCCTTCTGGGACGACGGCTGCTTCTGCATGACCTACGGCGACGGCTCGGGCAACACCCACGCCCTGACCTCGCTGGACGTCGCCGGTCACGAGATGACCCACGGCGTCACGTCCAACACCGCGGGCCTGGAGTACAGCGGCGAGTCGGGCGGGCTCAACGAGGCCACCTCCGACATCTTCGGCACGGCGGGCGTGGAGTTCTACGCCAACAACGCCAAGGACGTCGGTGACTACCTCGTCGGCGAGAAGATCGACATCAACGGCGACGGCTCGCCGCTGCGTTACATGGACAAGCCGAGCAAGGACGGCGGTTCGGCCGACAGCTGGTACAACGGGGTCGGCGACCTCGACGTGCACTACTCCTCGGGCCCGGCGAACCACATGTTCTACCTGCTGTCCGAGGGCAGCGGCACCAAGGTCATCAACGGCGTGACCTACAACAGCCCGACGTCCGACGGGGTCGCCGTCACCGGCATCGGCCGCGCCGCCGCGCTGCAGATCTGGTACAAGGCGCTGACGACCTACATGACGTCCAGCACCGACTACGCCGCCGCCCGCGCCGCCGCGCTGCGTGCCGCGACCGACCTGTACGGCGCCAACTCCGCGCAGTACGCCGGGGTGGGCAATGCCTTCGCCGGCATCGCCGTCGGCGGCCACATCAACCCGCCCGCCAACGGCGTGACGGTCACCAACCCGGGCAGCCAGTCCGCCACCGTCGGTACCGCCGTGAACCTGCAGATCCAGGCGAGCAGCACCAACAGCGGCGCGCTGACCTACAGCGCCTCCGGTCTGCCCGCCGGCCTGTCGATCAACGGCTCGACCGGCCTGATCTCCGGCACGCCCACCACGGCGGGCTCGTACAACACCACCGTGACGGTGACCGACTCCACCGGCGCGACCGGCACGGCCACCTTCGCGTGGACGGTCAGCACGACCGGCGGCGGCTGCAGCTCCAAGCAGCTGCTGAACAACCCCGGCTTCGAGTCCGGCAGCACCGGCTGGACCGCCACCAGCGGCGTCATCACCAACGACACCGGCGAGGCGGCCCACAGC
This sequence comes from Streptomyces sp. NPDC048514, assembly GCF_043199955.1. Taxonomy (NCBI): domain Bacteria; kingdom Bacillati; phylum Actinomycetota; class Actinomycetes; order Kitasatosporales; family Streptomycetaceae; genus Streptomyces; species Streptomyces sp. NPDC048514. The sequence goes on from NZ_JBICWT010000010.1 coordinate 48,757, forward strand.
GGCTCCTACAAGGCGTGGCTGGACGGCTACGGCTCCTCGCACACCGACACGCTGTCCCAGTCGGTGACGATCCCCACGGGCTGCAAGGCGAGCCTGACCTTCTACCTGCACATCGACACCGCGGAGACCACCGGCACCGTCCAGTACGACAAGCTGACGGTGACCGCCGGTTCGAAGACCCTGGCGACCTACTCGAACCTCAACAAGGCCGCCGGCTACAGCCAGAAGACCTTCGACCTGTCCTCGCTGGCGGGCCAGACGGTCACGCTGAAGTTCAACGGCGTGGAGGACTCCTCGCTGCAGACCAGCTTCGTCGTGGACGACACGGCCCTGACGACCAGCTGATCCGGCCCTGACGACAGCGGTCCCGCACCCGGACGTCCGGGTGCGGGACCGCTGCCGTGTCAGCTCAGCGGATCCAGCGTCAGATACGCCTGCTGCGGGCCGCCGTCGTGCACCAGCGACTCCTGATTGCCGACGTCGTCGAAGGCGAACGCGTACGCCTTCCCGTCGGCCATCTGCGCGTGGATCTTGCGCGCGTACTGGTTGGTCACCGGGTCCTGGTAGAAGTTCGCCGAGGTGGTGTCCGGCTGGTTGGGGTTGACCAGCAGTGTCGAGCGGTTGAAACCGGCGCACAGCGTACGGGAGATGGGGCCGCGCACGGTGTCGTTGGGTGCGTCCAGCAGCTTGTGGCAGCCGAACACGCTGGACGCGTCCGGCTTCTGGAAACTGGTGACGACCGCGCCCGAGGAGTTGGTGAAGTTCATGACGTTCCCCGCGACCCGGCCGAAGTACCTGGTGTTCGGCTGGTCGGCGAAGGGGGTGACGGTCAGCGTCGACGTCGTGTACTTCTGCCAGACCCGGTTCACGTAGTCGTCCATCACGTTCGCCGGCAACGCCCCCGTCTCCACGCCGTACAGCGGGGACAGGGCGCGCAGCACGGTGCCGTCGGAACGCGTCTGCACCAGGCCCGCCCAGCCGCCCGGCTGTCCGCGCAGCGCGTTGAAGAAGCCCGTGTAGCCACCGGACTTGAGATGCCCGGTGGTGCTCACCGTGCCGTCGGCCCGCTGCACCCCGACCGCGTACGGAGCCGAGAACATGTCGACCTGGGTGCTGTTGAGCCACAGCCCGGCGTCGTTGAGCGTGTACTCCGACCAGTTGAAGAGGATGTCCCGGTTGGGGTCCGAGGGGTTCTGCACGGCCGGCTGCACGAGCCCGCCGGTGGTGAGCCTGAAGTCGAGCTTGCGGCCGTAGGAGAAGTAGATCCGGCCGGAGAACTTCGGTATGCGGATCGTCCTGGACTGCCCGGCGGCGGGGCCGGGGATCGCCGCGTCCGGTGCGGGCGTCGGCGGGTTGCCGCCCGCCGGCCAGGCGTGGAAGGTGCCGTTCGCGTCGGCCCAGCCCTGCCGTCCCGAGGACAGCTGGGTGCCGAGGTCGTAGACGTACACGGGTTCGGAACGGCCCGAGTTGTTGGTGATCTTCAGGGGGATGGTGTCGGGTACGGCGGCCTCGGCGCGGTCGGTCGCGCCGAGCGCGAGGAGTCCGCCGACCAGGGCCGCCGCGGCCGCCAGGGGCAGCGCGGGGCGTGTGAGCCGTTGAGGCACTCTCCACCTCCGTGTGGGGTCGGGGTCGCACGGACAATTGGTCCGTACCTGTTTGAGAGCGCTCTCAGATTCGTGCCGGGGTGCGTCCATGTCAATAAGTAGGACGAGATCGGCCTCGGCGCCCACCCCGCGGCGGGCGCCGGGAACCGGGTCAGAACGTGCGCGCGAGCAGGTCGAGCAGTGCGGCCCAGTGCCGCTCGTCGGCCGCGCGGTCGTAGGCGGGGGTGTCCGCCTGCGTGTAACCGTGGTGGGCGCCGGGGTAGACCTCGCAGATGTGCCGTACCCCCGCGGTGGTCAGGGCCTCCTCGAAGCGCGCGATCTGCTCCGGGGGCAGCGAGGGGTCGTCGTCGGCGTGGCCGAAGTACAGCTCCGCGGTGATGTTCGGGGCGCCCACGTGCGGGCTGCCGGCGTCGTCGGTGGCGAGCCGTCCGCCGTGGAACCCGGCCGCCGCGGCGACCCGGTCCGGGAACGCGGCCGCTGTCCACAGGGCGAGCCGGGCGCCCGTGCAGTAGCCGGTCAGCGCGACCGGCCCGTCGGCCGCGAGCGGGCTGTCGGCCAGCCAGCGCAGGTAGGCGCCCGCGTCCCGCTCGACCAGGTCCGGCGTCAGCGACGACACGACCGGGCCGAGCCGTTCCCAGATCGACGGGTCGGCACCCGGGTCGATGAACTCGGGCAGGTCGACGACCGGGGCCCGGCCGAGGCGGTAGAAGACGTTCGGGACCAGCACCGTGTACCCGGCGGCGGCCAGCCGGTCCGCCATCGACCTCAGGTGCCGGCGCAGGCCGTAGGCGTCCTGGTAGAGCAGTACGGCCGGACGGGGCCGCGCGTCGGCGGGGTGGACGAGGTAGGAGTCGGCGACGCCGTCCCCGGTGGGGATGTCGACGGCGGATCCTCGTACATCGGACATGGGGGAAGGGCCCTCCCTGGGGAACGTGCGTCGGGCGCCGGACGATTTCCCGGCGCCCGGCTCCGGCCCATGCTGTCACGCGTGATCCGGCCCGGCGCTCCCGGCGGCCCGTGCCCTCACTCGAAGCGGCTGGTGTCGCCCGCGCCCCGGCGGACGATCTCCGCCTCGCCGCCGGAGAAGTCGACCACCGTCGTCGGCTCCGTACCGCAGTCGCCCGAGTCGACCACCGCGTCGACCGCGTGGTCGAGCCGGTCCTTGATCTCCCAGCCCTGGGTCAGGGGCTCCTCCTCGTCCGGCAGCAGCAGCGTGCTGGACAGCAGCGGCTCGCCCAGCTCCGCCAGCAGCGCCTGGGTGACCACGTGGTCGGGGATGCGCACGCCCACCGTCTTCTTCTTCGGGTGCAGCAGCCTGCGCGGCACCTCGCGGGTGGCCGGGAGGATGAAGGTGTAGCTGCCGGGCGTCGACGCCTTCACCGCCCGGAACACGTCGTTGTCCACCCGCACGAACTGGCCCAGCTGCGCGAAGTCCCGGCACACCAACGTGAAGTGGTGCCGGTCGTCCAGACGGCGGATGGACCGGATCCGGTCCATCCCGTCCTGGCTGCCGAGGCGGCAGCCCAGCGCGTAGCAGGAATCGGTCGGGTATGCGATGAGTGCTCCCGAGCGCACCGCGTCGGCGACCTGGGCGATGCTGCGCGGCTGCGGGTTCTCGGGGTGCACGTCGAAGTACTTCGCCATCCGTCGAGCTTATGCCGTCGCCCGGCGTCGCCGGCGCAGACCCGGCAGCCGGGCCGTATCAGACCGAGCGGTCGGTTTCCGGCCATCCCTGGTCCGTCCCGGAGTTCCCGTGTGTAGCGCGCGGGATTCGGGGCATCGGACCTCTGAGCCGTCCGGGGCATCCCCCCGCTCCGGACCTGGCGTCTCCGCCGGCGGCCCCACCCCCCCCGGGCCGTCGGCGGAGCTCTGTCCGGAGGCGCCGGGCCGGGCGCCGGTAAGCGGCGTGGGGTCATCTGGCCGCGGGCTCGGCCGGCAGGTTGAAGACGTGCCGTGGGGAGACGGTCTCCGTGACCGCCCGACCGATCAGCGTGCTGGGTTCCTCGTCGTCGTGGCCGATGTCGGTGTTCAGGAGCGCCACGAGCGTGGTCCGCGTCGCCGGGAGGTAGATGGTCAGGGACTCGTACCCCGGCAGGGAGCCGTTGTGGCCGATCCACCCCTGCACGTCGAAGATGCCCAGCCCGTACCCGGCGCCCGGGATCGGGGTCGGCGGGGTGACGAGCCGCTGCCTCTGCATGGCGGGGCTGATCATGCGCTTGCCGTCGGGCAGTCGGCCGGTGGCGACGGTGCGGGCCCAGATGCGCAGGTCGTCCAGTGTCGAGATCATCGCGCCGGCCGCCCAGCCCCAGGACGGGTTCCAGTCGGTCGTGTCGGCGACCCTTCCGTCGGCCGTCTGGTCCGTGTAGCCCTGCGCGTGCGGTGCGGGGAACTCGTTGCCCGCCGGGAAGAGGGTGTCCTTCATGCCGGCCGGACCGAGGATGTGCTGCTTGATGTAGTCGCCGAGGTGCCGACCGCTCTCCTTCTCCACCAGCAGGCCGAGCAGGATCAGGTTCGTGTTGGAGTAGGAGAACTTCCGCCCCGGCTCGAAGAGCACCGGATGCCTGAAGGCGTAGTCCAGCAACTGCTGTGGGGTGAAGGCGCGTTCGGGGTCGGACGTCAGGGCCTTGAAGAAGCCGTCGTCCTCGGAGTAGTTGAACAGCCCGCTGCGCATGCCGGCCAGCTCGCGCAGGGTGATCCGGTCGCCGTTCGGGACGCCGCCGATGTACTTGCCGATCGGGTCGTCCAGGCCGACCCTGCCCTGGTCCACCAGCTGCAGCAGTGCGGTCACGGTGAACGTCTTGGTCTCGCTGCCGATGCGCGTGTACAGGTCCGACGCCATCTTCCGGCCACTCGCCTTGTCGGCGACTCCGAACGAGCGGACGTAACTCGGCTGTCCCGGCGTCCAGATGCCGACGGTCACGCCGGGCACGTGCGCCTCCCGCATCACGCGCCGGACGGACGCGTCGACTTGCCGTGCGACATCGGGGGTGAGGGCGCGGACGTCCGGCTTCGGGGGAGCCGGGCTGGGCGACTCGGCGGCGAAGGCCGGTACGGAGGCCGGTACGGCCCCTGCGGCGAGGGGCGCCAGCAACGTCCCCGCCGACACGGCGACCAGGACCCCTCGGCACAGACGTGCGGTGGCATGGGACATGGGCTGCCTCCAGGCACGGGAGACGAGACCGTGCGGTGAGCGGGACCCCGGAGCCCGGACCGTCTCAGCATAGGAGCGCCCGGCCCGCCGCGCCCGTCGGCAGAAACCCCTCACGCCCGGGGCGAAGAGGGTGTGGAACGCCCGCCCCACGGCCGGAACACTCGCGCCGCGGGCCTGCCGCCTCGTGCCGCGCACCCGTCACCCCCCGCCACGGGCGCCGAGGTCAGGCGACCGGGGGCTCGGGTGCCAGCACCAGCATGGTGGCGTCGTCCCGGACCGCGTAGTGCAGCCGCCTCAGGTCCGCCCAGACCGCGTCGGGCAGCTCGGCGGTCGCCGTGCCGGTCAGGGCGGCCAGCCGTTCGGTCAGCGGATAGAAGGCACCGGCCGGGTCACGGGCCTCCCACACACCGTCGGACGCCACGAACAGCCGGTCGCCCGGGCCGATCGCCACGGTGACCTCCTTCGGCGGATCGAGGCCGACCAGCCCGACCCCCAGGGGTGGCCCGGGCACGACCGACACGTCCACCGCCTGTCCCGCGCGCAGCAGGACGGGCGCCGGATGCCCGCAGGCCACCACCCGCACCGTGCGCGCGTCGGGCGAGAACTCCAGCAGCACCCCGGTGGCGAACAGCTCCGCGTGCCGCACGGCCGCCGAGTCGACCCCCAGTCTGCGGTCCATCCGCGCCGCCACCGACTCCAGGTCCGGCTGGTCGAGGGCGGCCTCCCGGAACGCCCCCAGCAGCGACACCACCGTCGCCATCGCCGAGAGCCCGTGCCCCTGGACGTCGCCCATCACCGCCCGCACGCCGTTGGGACCCGGCCGCACGTCGAAGAAGTCGCCGCCCACCAGCGTCCCGTCCTGCGCCGCCCGGTAGAAGCCCGCGCAGCCGATGCTCGCGACCCGCTTCGGCAGCGGCGGCATGACGGCCCGTTGCACGGCCTCCCCGATCGCCCTCTCCGTATCCAGCTGGGCGTCCCGGTGGCTGCGGACATAGGACACGAACACACTCAGCGCGGCCACGAACGCGATGGTGAGCAGATCGGTGTCGCCGGGGCGGTTCAGATGGGTGCTGGGAAGATTCAGCACCACGATCACGCCCACGCCGAGGACCGCGGTCGCCAGCGGGCCGTAGGAGAGCACCGCCAGCGGGGGAATGGCACCCAGCAGGAAACCGAGATCGGCGGAGTGCGAAGTCACCAGCGTCGCCGTGGTCACCGCGGCGAGCAGCAGCACGGGCAGCACCCGGATCCACCACGGTGGCGGCGCGCCCCGCAACCAGCCGCGAGCCTCAGGTAGTCCACGCGACCCCGGGCCGCGCACCGATCCCACATCCCCACGCTACGCCGCCGGCCACGACCCGGCCTCCTCCCGGCCGGGACTCGCGGAGCGGCCGGTGAAAAACCGGTGGAGTCCCGGGCGGCGGTCCGCATACAGTCTGAGCGCACGCCCGAGACCGACGGAAGGAGGGGAGTGTCATGGCCACTGTCATCCCGCGCTCCCCCCTCCCCGTCGCCCGGGTGTGCCACGTCTGACCGGGAGCGCTCCCCGCTGAACGCAGCACGCACCCCGGAGGACCCGTGACCGACCTGGTCATCCGCACGCTCGACGAGAGCAGTGCGCACCTTTTCGACACCATGCCCGACCCGCTGGGCTTCCGCGAGAAGCACCGGCACACCCGCTACCGCCCCGACTGGCAGCGCATCGCCCGGCGCGACGGCCGCACCGTGGCCCGCGCCGCCTGGTGGGGCCGGCCCGAGGACACCGAGCCGCTCCTGATCAACTGGCTGGACGTGGCCGAGGGGGAGGAGGAGGCAGGAGCCGAACTCGTGCGGACCGCGCCCTGGCGGCCCGACGAACTCGATCTCGACCTGCCCTCCGGCTGGCGCGACGACCCCCGCCTGCGGGCGGCCGTCGAAGTGCGCGCCGCCGCCGCGCGCGGAGCCGGCTACGAACCCCTCGTGGAGCGCTTCCTCTACCGCTGGACCCCGGAATGCGGCCTGCCCCGGCGACCCGGGCGTCTCGTGTTCGGCGGGGAACCGGACGACTCCGTCTTCTTCGACCTGCTGCGCCGCATCCACTCCGTCACCCTGGACGCACACGCCCGCCGGGCCATCGAGCAGGGCGGAGTGGACCTGGCCGCACAGTCGGAACTCGACGTCTTCCACTGGATGCCGTCCCCGCGCAGCTGGTGGCAGATCGCCCGGACACCCGGGGGCGAGCCGGTCGGCGTGCACATCCCCGCCCGCAACCCGTCCGGACCGTGCATCGGGTTCATCGGCGTCGTGCCGGAACAGCGCGGCCACGGGTACGCCTACGACCTGCTCGCCGAGTGCACCCACTTCCTGGTCGGACACGGAGCCGAGTTCATCGCCGCCGCCACCGACCAGGGCAACTTCCCCATGGCCGCGCACTTCACCAGGGCCGGCTACCCCGTCGTACGGGAACGCGTCAATTACTGGGCCGACCACGCTCCCGGCGCCGGGTGACGTACCGAAGGGTGCGGTGACCGCACCGCGGCGTGGCGGGCAACCGGTCGTGACCGTTCGTCTCCGTCAGCCACCCTCCCGGCCACCGTCGCCGCGGTCACCCTCATATCGATGGCCACGGCCGCCATGACCACCGTCCGGTCAACGGGCCCGGTCGTCCGAACCGGCCCAGTCGTCTGAACCGGCCCAGTCGGCGGAGGCCCGGTCGGCGGCGGCCGCCAGCCGGGCCTCCGCCGCCGAGAGGATCTCGGTGACGCGCAGGCCGAACGCGGCGTCACAGGCGTGCGGGCGGCCCGTGCGAGCGGCCGCCACCAGGGAGTCGGCGGCACGGGCGAGCGCGGGGACCGCTCCCTCGGAGCTGCCCGGCAGGAGCGACACCCCCGCCTCGCCCCGGAGCTCCACATCGGCGCCGGCCGCCGCGGGCGGTGCCGACAGGCTCAGGGTGAGGGTGCTCGACGCTCCGGTGGCGTGGTCGAGGACCAGATGGACGGTGTCCGCGGGACCGTGCGCCGCCGCCACGACCTGTCGTACGTCACCGAGTACCGGCAGCAGCACCGACAGGGCGTGCGGGCCGACGTCCCACAGCGCGCCCTTCTCCCGCCGCCACGGAGAGGCCGCGAACGGGCTGTCGGTCGTGAACACCGACCCCAGCCACTGTGCACGGGCCGTGAACCAGCCCGGCACGGCGGCCTGTTCCTCGATCCAGGCGTCCGGCTCCTTCTGGAAGCGGGCGGTGAAGAAGACCACCGAGGCCACCCCGGCGCGCTCCACGGCCTCCGTGACGGCCCGCGCCTCGGCGGCCGACACCGCCAGCGGCTTGTCCAGCAGCAGATGGCGGCCCGCCCGCGCCGCACGCACCGCCAGCTCCGCCTGTACGGACGGCGGCAGGGCCACCGCCACCGCGTCCACGTCGGCCAGCAGCGCGTCCACGTCGGCATGGGCGGCGACGCCGTACCGCTCCGCCAGCTCGGTGGCCGCCGCCGGCCGGCGCCCCCACACGCCGGCGAACTCCACGCCGGTGTGCCCGGCGAGAGCGGGAGCGTACGCAGTCCGGGCCCACGGGCCCGTCCCCAGCAGTCCGATGCGCATGTCGCGTTCCTTTCTCCGAGCCGTTCCCCGCGGCCTCGTCATGCCGTGCCGCGAGCCGTTCCCCGCAGCCCCGGAGAGGCTGCGCCGCATGTCTTGTCCGCCGTCTCACAACGTTGCCCGCAAGTCGTCGGGGGCGGCCTCAGGATGCCGCGCTCCGATCGCCCTCCGGGCACGTGCGGACCGTGTCCGCAGGCCCGGCGAGCCAGCCGGCGATGGTGGCGGCGATCGGCTGTCCGGTGTCCATCTCGATGAATCCGAACTGGCCCGACTGGTTGCATTCCAGGAACCACCAGATCCCGTCGGCGTCCTCCGCGAAGTCGAACGCCCCGTAGGCCAGTGAGGCGTCGCCCAGGTAGTGCAGCACGCTCTCGGCGACCCGTGGGGGCACGTCCGCCGGCTGCCAGGGGGAGACCGACGGGGCGAAGCGGACGTCCACGTCCTCCGGCCGGGCGTCCGGGTCGACGGGCTTGCGCGCCGCCAGCAGGGTGTCGCCGACGGCGGTGAGCCGGATGTCGGCCCGCTTGGGCACCCGCCGCTGCAGCAGCGTCGGGCCGAACGCCACCGCCGAGAAGTCGGCGTCCGGCGGGACCCGGGTGGTCGGCACCGCACGGGGCGGCTCCTGCGGATGCGCACCGGAGACGGGCTTGACCACCAGATCCGGGAATCGCTCCGCGAACTCCCGCGCCGCCTGCGGGAACGTCGTGATCAGCGTGGCGGGCACCGCCAGGCCGCAGTGCTGGGCCAGGTGCAGCTGCCAGGGCTTGTGGCGGGCGCGGCGGGCGGCGTCCGGGTGGTTCATCCAGCGCGCCTCGGTGGCGCGCAGCATGCCGTACAGCGCCTGCGCCGACTCCTCCGTCAGCCATGCGGACGGCTGGGCCGCGCGGGCGGCCGCGTTCCCGGGTCTGCGCACCCACACGGAGCGCAGTCCGCTCAGGCTCACCAGGCGTCCGCCGACGGACAGATGCGCGCGGTGGGCGCCCTGCACGAATTCGCCCGACAGTGACACCCCATGGGTGAGATCGGCGGGGTCGAGCCGGACGACGGGCACGCCTGCCTCGCCCAGCCGGAGGACCACCATGTCCGCCGTCACGTCCTCTTCACTGGTCAGGATGAGCACGGTCATCTTCCAAGGCCCACGCTTCAGTCGTCGAAGTGCGTCTTGGAACCGGCGGTCGACGTCGTCGTTCCGAGTGCTCTCAAGGTCGCGTGGTCGGTGGCGGCGATCCGCCCGTCCGGGAGGACGTTCAACTGCAGTCCGGAGTCGTATGCATACGGAGTGGTGACGTCCAACTGCACTGCTGGCCGCGCGTAGTTGAGCGTGAACGGTTGCATGGTCTCTCCCTGATTCGGCTTTCACGTCCTTATACGAATCGAACGGGTGAATGGTTTCCTTACTCTGCGTGATGGCGGTGTGGAGGAGTCGCCGCGAGGGTGCCGCAGACGGGCGACAACGAAACGTCGTCCTGCTGTGAGGGTGGGCGGCGCGCCTGCATGACACATGACGAAGTGTCGGACATCACAGCCGACGCCGACCCCGACGCTGACGCCGACCCCGACGCGCCGACGCCGACGCGCCGATGCCGCCGGTGGGATCGATGCCGTGCGTCAGCGGGCGCCCGGCCGGCCGGTCACCTCGCCAGCGCCTCGCGCGCCACCGCCAGGGCCTGCTCCGCGTAACCCCGCCCGAACAGCACCGCGTGCACCAGCAGGGGGAAGAGCTGGTGCACCCCGACCCGCTCACGCCGGCCGGCGGCCGTCGGTGCCGTCTCCTCGTACCCGGCGAGGACCCGGTCCAGGTGGGGGCAGCCGAACAGCTGCAGCATGGCCAGGTCCGTCTCCCGGTGGCCGCCGTGCGCGGCCGGGTCGATCAGCCGGACCTCGCCGTCGGCGCCCCACAGCACGTTCCCGTTCCAGAGGTCGCCGTGCAGCCGGGCGGGCGGCTCGGCGGGCCCCGCCAGCTCCGGCAGCCGTGCGCAGACCCGTTCGAACACGCCCGCCTCGGCCGGGCGGAGCGTGCCACGGTCGACCGCGCCGCGCACATACGGCAGCACGCGCTGCTCGCCGTACCAGCCGGGCCAGTCCGGCCAGTCGGGGGCCGGCGTGTTGCGCATGGGGGCGAGGCCGATGCAGGCGTCCTCGGGGCCGCCGGGGGGCGGTGCTCCGAAGTGCGGCGCGCCGGCCGAGTGCAGGGCGGCCAGCGCCCGGCCGAAACGGTGCGCCGCCGCCGGGTCGGGGTGCCCGGTCGGCACCCGCTCGGTCACCAGCCAGTGCTCGTCGTGCCCGAGCACCGCCGGTACCGCGACCGCGTCCGCCGCCGCCAGCCAGCGCAGTCCGGCCGCCTCGGCGCGGACCGCCCCCGGGACGCCGTCGGGCTTGACCATCACCGTCGTCCCGTCGTCCAGCGTCACTTCGGTCGGCCGTCCGTGCGCCGCCCTGGCGCCGGTGACCGGGCGCCCGGTGAGCCGGGACGCCGCCTGCCCTGGATCCTCGTCTCGGTCGGCCACGCCCCCAGCGTACGGCCGGGACCGGACCCCGCCGCGGCGCCCTTCGACCGTTACTACGACGCTTTTCGGCCAAACCCCGGCAGTTACTACCCGTGCTGATCTCGTACGACTAGCGTGAGGGCGCCGCGTGGCCACACCAGGGGCACAGGGCCCCACGGGACTTGCGCGCGGCGGAGGATCTTCCCCGTGACCACAGCATCCGTGCTGATGGCCGACGTCTTCGAAGTCCAGCCCTACACTTCCCACTGCGAGATCATTCTCGGCGAGGGTGCGCATGCCGTGATCGGCGTGTCCCCGGGCAACAGCTACTTTTCCGCCCGACGCCTGCACGAGCTCGCCCGCTGGGGACTGGACCACTTCGACAGGGTCGACTTCGTCTACACCGACCTGTACGTGGCCGAGATGTACGAGGCTTCCGGCTATCCACCCGACGAGGCCCGCCGCAAGGCCGTGAAGAATCTGAGAGGCGTCCGCGCCAAGGTGCGTGACGCGGTGTCGGCGGCCGACCCGCACGGGCTGCGGCTGGACTGGCACCCGATGTCGGAATTCCGCACCAACCCCGCCTATCAGGAGATCCACCGCGAACTGCAGGCGCGACTGGCGTCCGACGGGGCCTTCCGGGCCGTCTGCGACGCTCTGGTGAATCGTTTCCTCGCCGCTCGTGGCGAGGTGCCCACCGAGCGGCAGCAGGCCGTGTGCCTGGAATACGTGTGCGCCGAGGCGCCGCTGTTCCTGGACACCCCCGCCATCCTCAAGGTGCCCTCCTCGCTCAACTGCTATCACCAGCTGCTGCCGATGGCCGAACTGCTGTACTCACGCGGTGCCGGCCTGCGCGCCTCCCGCAACCAGGGTCACGCCATCGTCACCCCGACCGCCCTGGAAGGAGCCGTGGCATGACCACCGCCCCCGGCATCCGCGCCGACCACCGGCCCCTGCCCGACTTCCCGTTCTCCTGGGACGGCACGCGCGTGCCCGCCGAGGTGGCGGAACTGCGCGCCGCCACCCCCGTACGGCGCGTGCGGACCATCGCCGGCGACGAGGCCTGGCTGGTGTCGTCGTACGAACTGTGCGCCCAGGTCCTGAAGGACGACCGGTTCTCCCTGAAGGACACCTCCGCACCCGGTGTGCCCCGGCAGTACGCGCTCACGATCCCGCCCGAGGTCGTGAACAACATGGGCAACATCGCCGGGGCCGGGCTGCGCCGCGCGGTGATGAAGGCGCTCAACCCCAAGGCGCCGGGCCTGATGGAGTGGATGCGCGAAGAGGCCCACCGCCTGGTGGACCTGATGCTGGCCGACGGCCCCACGGCCGACCTGCGCGGGGCGTTCTGCGAGCCCTACTCGGCGGGCATGCACTGCCGGCTCCTGGGTATCCCGCAGAGCGAGGCCCCGGCCTTCCTGCGCAGCCTCGACATCGCCTTCATGAACTCCGCGTGCCCGGTCACCGGTGCCCGGATCAACTGGGACCGGGACATCGCCCGGATGACGGCCCTGCTCGACGACCCGGCGACGCACGGCCTGATGGGCGAACTGGCCGCCCTGCGCGACGACCCCGGCTACGCGCACCTGACCGACGAGATGCTGGCCACCGTCGGCGTCACCATGTTCGGCGCCGGAACCATCTCCACCTCGGGCTTCCTCGCCATGGCCCTGGTCCACCTGCTGACCCACCCCATCGCCCGCGACCTCCTCAGGGACCGCCCCGACCTGACCGGCGCGGGGGTGGAGGAACTGCTGCGGGTCAACCTCTCCATCGGCGACGCCCTGCCGCGCCTGGCCCTGGAGGACGTCCGGCTGGGGGACGTCGAAGTGCGCCGGGGCGAACTCGTCCTGGTGCTGGTGGAGGGCGCCAACCTCGACCCGGCCAAGTTCCCCGACCCGCACCGCTTCGACCCGCACCGTGACAACACCGCCGACCACCTCTCCTTCGGTGGCGGCGCCCACTACTGCCCCGCCACCGCGCTCGGCCGCGCCCACGCCCGCATCGCCCTGGAGGTCCTGCTCGACCGGATGCCACAGCTCGCGCTCGCCGTGCCCCCCGGCCAACTGGTCTGGCGCACCGGATTCATGAAGCGGATACCGGAGCGGCTGCCGGTGACCTGGTAGCCCGCAAGCGGGCCTTTGCGCGGCCGCCGGACCTGGTGGCCCGCCGCAAGTGGATGCCCGAGCGGCTGCCGGTGACCTGGTGGCCCGCCGTGCCGTTCCCCCGTACGGCGTCCCCGGCCCGGTACCCCGGGCGGGGCCGCCGACGGAACGCGGGTGCCGTCAGCCGCCGGCGACGTACGCCCCCCGGGTGAGCCCCACCGGATTGCCGGGCGGCAGCAGTCCGGCACCCTCGACGGCGCGGGCGAGCGGCTCCAGCAGCTCGGCCAGGCGCGCGGTGCGGTCCGCGCCGAGCGCGGCCCAGGGCCCCTCGGCCGCCGCGTCGGTCAGCGCCTCCACCTCCGCCCGCAGGGCCGCCCCTGCGGGGGTCAGCGAACCGTCCGCCGCGAGGAGGCCGCCCTCACTCAGCCGCGCCTCGGCCGCCGCCCAGTCCGCCTGCGCCCACTTCCGCGTCTCCCGCAGGAACAGCCCGTCGGACTCGCCGGCCGCCGCCTTCAGCACCATGGCGTCCACTGGTCCGAGCCCCTGGCTCACCAGCACCGCGACGTGCCCGTCGCCCCGGTGCTCGCGCAGGGTCGTGAGTGCCTGCCACAGCCGCGCGGTGGGCTGCGCCGGGCGTTCCAGGACCTGGTTGGCGGCGGCCAGCACCCGGCCCGCGGTGTCCGCGGCCGCCGCGGCCTCCCAGGCGAGGTCCGCGGCCTCGGCGAACCCGTCGGAGCCGACGGCCTCCGGCCCGAACAGGCCGGTCAGCGCCGCGTCCATGGCCTGCCGGCGCGCCGCAAGCACCTCGGCCGGAGCCGCGTACCCCCAGGCGTCGGGCAGCGCCCGCGCCACCCGGGCCGGATGGAAGACGTAGAACGAGCTGCACACCACGGCGGGGGAGACCGCGCCGAGCGGCGCGGACCGCAGCGCGAAGTAACCCATCCAGAAACCGCGCATCCCGAGCGCGTCCGCCGCCCGGTGCGCCTCCGGGGCGAAGTACACCAGGTCGTGCACCGGCTCGTACCGCTCCCACATGGCCCGCGCCATCCCGTCCGCCACAGCTTCCTCCCACCGCCTCGCCCCGCCGTTCCATCGGCACCAGCCTGCGCTATGACGCCTGTCATAACAAGGGGGGGGATCGGCGGCCGGAGGTCCGCGACCGCGCGGCCGGCGCGACCCGGCCGGACGCGCGCGGTCCCCGGCGCACGCGCACCGGCCCCGCCGCGCCGCCCGATTGACCCGGACGAGGGGCCGGACGGCGCAATCAGTGGGTCAGACGGGTGGTGCGGTGCCCCGGCTGGACGGCCCGGATGGTGGGAGCCGGAGCCCTCGCTGACGGTGGTTCATGTCGAGGCCGGGTCCATCCAGCTGATGAGGTATCCGCTGCCCGGTCACGTCGGAAGGACATCACTATGCGTTCTGCCCGCATGCTTCTGGCCACGGCGGCCGCCACGGGCGCCATCGCCATCGCCACGCCGGGCGTCGCGTCCGCCGCCTTCGGCGGCGACGACGGAGGCCGTGACGACTCCTCATACAGCCGGGAACGTGACTCCGGCGGCGACCGGGATAAGGGTTCCGGTTCCGGCAGGGACCAGGAAAAGGATTACGGCAAGGAAGGCGGCGACGAGGGAGGACGCGGCGAGCCGCGCGGCGGAATGCACACGGGTGGCGGAGCGCTCGCCTCGGTGCTGCGCAGCGGCGACTGGGATTCGGGCTCGGACTCGGACTCCGGCTCGGGCCGCGGCGACAGCCGCTTCGACCCCGAGAGCTACAAGGGCGACAGCGGTGACAAGGGCGGCAAGGGCGGCAAGGGCGGTGGCGACGACGGTGGTGGCGGCGGCAAGGGCGACTGGGGTGACGACGAGGAGAAGCCGCGCGGCGGCATGCACACCGGTGGCGGCGCGCTCGCCACGCCCGGAGTCACCGCGGGCGGGCTGGCCGTGCTCGCCGTAGGCGCCACCGGCATGTACGCCCTGCGGCGCAAGAAGGCCACCGCGCCGGCTTCCTGACGGGGCGGCACGGGGCCGCGGGCGCCGTCGGCGCGTCCTGCGTGCCGTCGGCCCGCGCCCCCGGCGCCCCGCCCGGGCGCCGGTAACGGTGCCCCGCCCTCCGCTCCGATCCGCGTGCTGCCGTGCCCGAATGAGGTGATGTCCGATGGCAGCAGACCCGTCCTCCCCGACCGCCACCGATTCCCCGGCCGCGCCGAATGCGCGCGGCGGGCGCCTGGCCCTGTGGGGCGTGGCGATCGCCGTGCTCGCCATCAGCATGTTCGGCGGGCACGACAACGGCTCCGGTGAGGTGTCCGGCGCGTCCCGTACCCCGGGTGCGAGCGCCGTGGCCCGGTCCGACCCCGAGCAGCCCGGCGACGCGCTGCCCCGCTCCGTGCCGACCCGCCTGCTCATCCCCAAGATCGCGGTGGACGCGCCCTTCACGTCCCTGGCCATCGGAACCACGGGCCAGCTGCAGCCTCCACCGGCGGGCGACACCAACCTCGTCGGCTGGTACGCCGACGGAGTGGCGCCCGGCGAGCAGGGCACCTCGATCATCGCCGGGCACGTCGACACGACGACCTCCCCCGCCGTCTTCGCCAATCTCGACGCGCTGGAGTCCGGCGACACCTTCTCCGTGGAGCGCGCCGACGGGCGGACGGCGAAGTTCGTCGTCGACAGTGCCGAGTCCTTCGCCAAGGACGACTTCCCCAGCAAGCGGGTGTACGCCGACGCGGCGCGCCCCGAGGTCCGGCTGATCACCTGCGCCGGCGACTACGACCACGACGTGCGGGACTACACCGAGAACCTGGTCGTCTTCGCCCACCTGGTGTGATCGGCCGCGCCGAGGCCCGGACGGCGTGGCTCGGGCGGCCGGGGCTCAGGCGGCCCGGTCCGCGAAGGGGCCGCCCGCCGTGAACGCCAGTGCGGCGAACCGTTCGCCGATCCGCCGGTGCGCGGCCGCGTCCGGGTGCAGGCCGTCGGGCAGCGGCAGCTCGCCGGAGTCGGCCTCTCCGTACAGCTCACGGCCGTCCAGGTAGTGCAGTGCCGGATCGTCGGCCGCCCGCTCGCGGACGATCCGGGACAGCTCCTGCCGGATCACACCGAGGGTGAGTTTCCCGGTCGCCCGGTCCGCCGGGGCCCCGGCGGCGTGGAACCGCACCCGCCCCTCGCTCAGCGCGGAGAAGTCCGGGGCGCTGGGGCTCGGCGTGTCCTCGTGGATGGGGCACAGGATCGGGGAGACGACGAGCAGCGGTGTGCCGGGGTGGCCCTCGCGAACGGTGTCCAGGAAGCCGTGGACGGCCGGGCCGAAGGCGCGCAGCCGCATCAGATCCGTGTTGACCAGGTTGAGGCCGAGTTTGACGCTGATCAGGTCGGCGGGGGTGTCGCGCAGCGCGCGGGCGGTGAACGGATCGAGCAGGGCGCCGCCGCCCAGCCCCAGGTTGATCAGTTCCACCCCGCCGAGGGAGGCGGCCAGGGCCGGCCAGGTGGTGGCGGGGCTCGCCGCGTCGGAGCCCTGGCTGATCGAACTGCCGTGGTGCAGCCACACCTTCAGACCCCGGTCCGGTACGGGTTCCACGGGCGCGTCGGTGCGCAGCGCGACCAGTTCGGTCGTCTCGTTGTGCGGCAGCCAGATCTCCACGTCCTTGACCGCGTCGGACAGGCCGGCGAAGCGCACGGTGCCGACGGGGCCGGCCCGGCGCTCGGCGGCGCCGGTGCTCAGATCGATCGTGAGGGTGTTGCCGCCGCCGACCGTGGCGCGGCCGGCCGGACGGCCGTCCACGAGCAGGTCGTAGACGCCGTCCGGGCGAAACGGCGCGCCGACGTAGATCCGCTTCGTCGCCAGGGTGTCCAGTTCGACCGTGGTCGCCCGGGTGCGGAAGGACAGGCGTACGCCGGAGGGCTGCGACTCGGCGAGGGCCAGCTGGGGGTCGGCGCACTGGGCGCGGGCCCGGGCGGGCAGCCGGTGCGGCAGCAGTCCGTGGGCGGTGCGTTCGAGGTCGAGGGCGCCGCGGATCAGCTCGGGGGTCAGGGGCGTGGTGTGCATGTGGTGGCCGGTGTTTCCAGGAGTGGGCGGTGGGCGGTGTGGGCGGCCGGGCCGGTCGTGTCACCGCGCGTGAGCGGTGCCGGGGCCCGGGCCCGTCGCGTCACCGCGTGTGCGGGGTGAGTGGGGCCGAGTCAGCGGTGTCAGGGGGCGGGCCAGTTGCGCAGCAGGGCGTCGAGGGCGTCCAGGATGCGGGTCCACGACTCCTGCGAGTCGGGAGCACTGTGGCTGAACCCGCCGGCCGTCTCCAGGCTGACGTAGCCGTGGAAGACGCTGCCGAGGAGGCGGACCGCATGGGTCTCGGAGGGTTCGGGCAGGTCGTAGCCGCGCAGGATGGCCCGGGTCATCAGTGCGTGCCGGCCGCCGGCGCTCGCGGCCGCAGTCTGCGCGTCCATCGGGTGGCGGGCCGCCGCGTAGCGTCCCGGGTGCTCGCGGGCGTAGTCCCGGTAGACGTTCGCGAAGGCGGTGAGGGCGTCCTTGGCGGCCCGCCCCGCGAGCGCGTCGGCGGCTCGGTCGGCCAGTTCCTCGAGGGCGAGGAGGGCGATGCGCGTCTTCAGGTCCTGGGAGTTCCTCAGGTGCGAGTACAGGCTCGCCACCCTGACGTCGAACCGCCGGGCCAGTGCCGACACCGTCACCTGCTCGAAGCCGACCTCGTCGGCCAGCTCCGCGCCCGCCCGGACCAGGCGCTCGGTGGTCAGGCCTGCACGAACCATGAGTGTCCTCCCGTCGGTCACGTAGGAGTATGCATTTGCCTAAAGCCTTTAGGCAAATGGTGATGTGCTGTAGGCAGGGGCCGCGGGCGGCCTCAGGGCACCGGCCGGCGGGGTCGGGGAGGTAATCGGGTCGCGCGCGAGCCGGCCCGCGTCCTAGCCTGCGCGGCATGGCAAAAGCACCCGTTCTCACCCCCCGGGCGGACGACTTCCCGCGCTGGTACCAGGATCTGATCGGCAAGGCCGAGCTGGCCGACAACGGGCCGGTGCGCGGCACCATGGTCATCCGACCGTACGGATACGGTCTCTGGGAGCGGATGCAGCAGGAGATGGACGTCCGCATCAAGCGGGCGGGAGCCCAGAACGCCTACTTCCCGCTCTTCGTCCCGCAGTCCTACCTGACGAAGGAGGCCGAGCACGTCGAGGGCTTCGCGCCCGAGCTGGCCGTCGTCACGCACGCCGGCGGCAAGGAGCTGGAGGAGCCCGTCGTGGTGCGGCCCACCTCCGAGACGATCGTCAACGACTACTTCGCCAAATGGGTGCAGAGCTACCGCGACCTGCCCCTGCTCATCAACCAGTGGGCGAACGTGGTGCGCTGGGAACTGCGGCCGCGCGTGTTCCTCCGTACGACGGAATTCCTGTGGCAGGAGGGCCACACGGCGCACGCCACCTACGAGGAGGCCCGGGAGTACGCCGCCCACATCCACCGCGACGTGTACGCCGACTTCATGCGCGAGGTCCTCGCCATGGACGTCGTACCGGGACGCAAGACGGTCAGGGAGCGGTTCGCCGGCGCGATCAACACCCTCACCCTCGAAGGCATGATGGGTGACGGCAAGGCCCTGCAACTGGGGACCAGCCACGAGCTGGGGCAGAATTTCGCCAAGGCCTTCGACACGCGGTACCTGTCGAAGGACGGCCGTCGGGAATACGTCTGGCAGACCTCGTGGGGCTCCACCACGCGCATGATCGGCGCCCTGGTGATGATGCACGGGGACGACGACGGCCTGCGCGTGCCGCCCCGGCTGGCGCAGGTCCAGGCGGTGGTCGTCGCGGTCAAGGACGACGCGGCGGTGACGGCCGAGGTCCGCTCGATCGGCGAGCGACTGCGGGCGGCCGGCGTACGCGTCCATGTCGACGACCGCACGGACGTGCCGTACGGCCGCCGAGCGGTCGACTGGGAACTCAAGGGCGTGCCCGTACGGATCGAGGTGGGACCGCGCGATCTGGAGAACGGCACCGCGGTCCTGGTCCGGCGCATCCCCGGCAGCAAGCAGCCGGTGCCGGCCGAGGCGCTGCCCGGGCTCGTGCCCGGCGTGCTGGAGGAGGATCAGGCGCTGCTGCTGGCCCAGTCCCGCGAGCGCCGCGAGGCCCGCACCGCCGAGGTGGCCACCATCGAGGAGGCCGCGGAGGCCGCGGGCACCGGCTGGGCGCGCATCCCGTGGTCCGCGCTGGGGCCGCAGGGCGAGGCGGCCCTTGCCGAGCAAGGGGTCTCCGTGCGGTGCCTGGTCGCCGCGGACGGCTCGGTCCCGGGCGGCGACGACCAGCCGGGCAACATCGCGATCGTGGCGCGCGCCTACTGACGGGAGCGCACCGGTCCCCGCGCACGGGCGCCGTCACGGCACCGGCTACCGCGCGCGGGGCCCCTCAGAGCCACGAACAGACCACCCCGGCCCCTCGCCCGGCTCCAGCGCGCGGGCGGGGCCCCTGCCCGCTTCCCGCGGGCGCGTGCGGGACCGCGGTGCCCTGACTTGTGCGTGCGGGGGCACAATGGAACGCTTCGGTCCGCAGGTCGCGACCATGGCCGGCAACGGCTGTGAGCACCGGCTTTCCGAGTGGCTCGCGCTCTCGGCCGACCGGCCGCGGGACGGAACGGGGAGTGGACGGATGGAGCTGGAGCTTCGGCACCTGAGAGTGCTGTGCGCGATCGCCGACGCGGGCAGCGTGGGCCGCGCCGCCACCCAGCTCGGGTACTCGCAGCCCGCCGTCAGCACCCAGCTGCGCCGCATCGAGCGGCACCTGGGCGAACCGCTCTTCGAACGAGGCACGAGCGGGGTGCGCCCGACCCGCTACGGCGCCGAGGTGGTCGCCCAGGCCCGTGACGTCCTGGCCCGCGCCGACGCCATCGGTCACCGTCCGGCGGGCGAGCGGCCCCGCCGTACCCTGCGGGTGGCCGCGACCAACTCACCCATGCTCTCCGGCACCCTCTCCCGTGTCCGCACCCGGCTGCCCGAGCTGTCCCTGGCCGTCACCAGCGTCTACGCCTCCTCGCGGATCGTCGAACTGCTGGAGGAGGGCGCGGCGGACATCGCCATCGCCGCCGACTATCCCGGGATGGAGCTGCGCCATTCGAGCGCCGTGCGGCACCGCGGGATCGTCACCGAGCCGACGTTCGTCGCCCTGCCGGCCCGGCACCGGCTCCGGCAGTGCGCCCAGGTGCAGCTCGCCGACCTCGCGCAGGACGCCTGGTTCGTGACCCCGGACGACGGCGCGGGCTGGCCGGGGGTGTTCTACGACGCCTGTGCGGCGGCCGGGTTCACCCCGGTCACCGTGCACGAGTTCCTCGGTGACCAGACCCAGCTGCAGAGCATGATCGCCGACGGCCTCGGGGTGTCGCTCGTGCAGCCGACGCTGCGGCCCATGCCGCACGTCGTCGTCAAGCCCCTGGTCGGCTCACCGCTGTGGTGCCGCTACGTGCTCGCCTGGCGGCCCGACGTCGTCACGGACGACATGGCGGAGACCCTGTGCCAGTCCGCCACGGCCGCGTACCGCGACCTCGTCGCGCAGGCGCCTCACCTGCGGACGTGGGCCTCGCGGACCTGGAGCGCCGCCGGGGCGTAGCGGCACCGCGGGGGCACTCCGCGATGTTATGAGCTGACCGCGCCATGTGCTATGTCACACACCATTGTTGGGCGTGCGGCCCGCTGAGACAGTGCCTCACACGCCTCAACACCCCACAGAGGCGCATCCCTTCGTGGAGGAACCAAGATGCGCTATCGCTTCGCGCTGCCCGGGCACGGGCCCGGACGCAGAGCCGGACGTCTGGCCGGCGCCGCCGCCGTCTGCGTCACGGTGGCCGGTCTCCTGTCCGCCCCGGCAGTGGCGGCACCCCGGCCGCACTCCGGCACGGCCGTCGCCGTACCCCGCAAGGCCCCTGCCCGGCCCTCGCCCACCGGGGCGGTCACCGCCGCCACGGAACGTCCGGCGGCGCAGACCCGGCCGTCGAGTCCGGCCCAACTCCCGCCGCAGGCACCGTTGCTGTCGCCCGGTCACGACAAGGGGCGCGAGGCCCCGGCGGCCGCCTCCTGCACCCCGGCCGACTTCGGCGGCCGCACCGGTTCCGCCCTCGTCTCCTTCGTGAAGGCCTCGTCCACGGACTGCGTCAACACCCTGTTCTCGGTGACCGGCAAGGATGCCTACGACGTCTTCCGGCAGGCGCAGATGCTGACCGTCGCGAACGCGTACACGCGCTCCGCCGGGCAGTACCGCGGCGACGACTCCGGCAGCCTGGAGCAGCTGGTGCTGTTCCTGCGCGCCGGCTACTACGTGCAGTTCAACCACCCCGGTGACGTCGGTTCGTACAACTCCCGGCTCACCACGGCCGTCACCGCCGGCCTCGACACCTTCTTCGCCCGCGCCCACTCGCGCGACGTCAGCGCGGCCAACGGCCGCATCCTCGGCGAGACGGTCATCCTCACCGACAGCGCCGACCAGCAGGGCCGCTACCTCTACGTGTACCGGCGGCTGCTGAACGGCTACGACAGTTCCTACGACGCCGTCGACAGCATGATCGCGGCCGTCAACGACGTCTACACGCCCCTGTGGCGCGGCAACTGGAACCCGCAGTACGTGCAGGCGGTCGAGGCCGACCCGCGGGTCATCGACACCCTGTACGACTTCGCGCTGGCCAACACGGACCTGCTCGGTACGTCTCTGGCGTTCCTGGACTCCAATGCGGGTATGAACGTGGGCCGTTACGTCGAGCACCCGGAACTGCGCGACATCGCCGCGCCGCTCACCCGGGACCTGCTGGACGAGACGGAGATCGCCGGCCCGACGGCCGGACTCTGGGTGGCCGTGGCCACCCAGGCGAACTACTACGACGGCGCCAACTGCGCGTACTACGACGTCTGCGGCCTGCCGGACCGGCTCACCGCGGCCGTCCTGCCCACCACCCGGCACTGCGACGCGAACGTCGCCATCCGGGCCCAGGCGCTGACCGCCGCCGATCTCGACGCCACCTGCGCGAGTGTCCTGAACCAGGACGCCCACTTCCGCTCACTGGTGCGGGCCGGCGGCCCGATACCCGGCCAGTACGTCTCGTCCCTCCAGCTCGTGGTCTTCAGGAGCCGCGCCGACTACCAGACCTACGCCGGCGCGATCTGGGGCATCAGCACCGACAACGGCGGCATGACCCTGGAGGGCGACCCGACGGACCCGGCCAACCACGCCACCTCGATCATGTACCAGAAGGACTACGACGACGGCTTCACGGCCCGGATCTGGAACCTCAACCACGAGTACACGCACTTCCTGGACGCCCGCGACGACATGCAGGGCGACTTCGGCCGGCAGATCTCCGTGCCGGACGTGTGGTGGATCGAGGGCCTCGCCGAGTACGTGTCCTACGGCTACCGGAACATCGCCTACGCCCAGGCGGTCCAGGAGGCGGGCAAGCACACCTACCGGCTCAGCACCCTGTTCGAGAACACCTACGACAACAGCGACACGACCCGCGTCTACCCGTGGGGCTATCTCGCCGTGCGCTACATGATCGAGAGGCATGCCGACGACGTCCAGCGCATGCTCGCCCGCTTCCGCGTCGGTGACTACGCCGGCGGATACGCCGTCTACCACGACGGCATCGGCACCCGCTACGACGCCGACTTCGACCAGTGGCTCACGGCGTGCGCCGCGGGCGCCTGCGTCGGGCCGGCCTCGGCCTGACCGCACGCGCCGCAGTGGAACGGCCGCCGACCGGAGAACCCGGTCGGCGGCCGCACGGTCCGCTGGGCTGCGGTGTCAGACCGCCGTCACCGGGAACGTCGGGTACTCGACGCCCGAGACGTGCTGGACGACCCGGACGACCTGGCAGGAGTAGCCGAACTCGTTGTCGTACCACAGGTAGAGGATCGCGTTGTCCCCGTCGACCTTGAGGGCGCCGGCGTCGACGATCGAGGCGTGGCGCGAGCCGATGAAGTCGCTGGAGACCGCGTCGGGTGCCGTGGTGAAGTCGATCTGGCGCTTGAGCGGCGAGGTCAGCGACACCTCGCGCAGGTAGTCGTGGACCTCCGCGCGGGTGGTCCCACGGGCCAGCTGCAGGTTGAGGATCGCGATCGACACGTCCGGCACCGGCACGCGGATCGAGCTGCCGCTGATCTTCGCCTTGAGGTCGGGCAAAGCCTTGGCGACGGCGGAGGCGGCACCGGTCTCGGTGAGCACCATGTTGAGCGGCGCGGAGCGGCCGCGGCGCTCGGACTTGTGGTAGTTGTCCAGCAGGTTCTGGTCGTTGGTGAACGAGTGGACGGTCTCCACGTGGCCGCGCAGCACGCCGTACTCGTCGTCCATCGCCTTCAGCGGCGGGACGATGGCGTTGGTGGTGCACGAGGCGCAGGACAGGATCTGCTCGTCCGGCTTGATCATGTCGTGGTTGACGCCGTGGACGATGTTCGGGACGTCGCCCTTGCCCGGCGCGGTCAGCACCACCTTGTCGACGCCGGGGCGCAGGTGCTTGGACAGCCCCTCACGGTCACGCCACTTGCCGGTGTTGTCGATGAGGATGGCGTCCCGGATGCCGTACTCGGTGTAGTCCACCTGCGACGGGTCGTCGGCGTAGATCACCTTGATCTCGTTGCCGTTGGCCACGATCGTGCTGGTGTCCTCGTCCACGGTGATGGTGCCCTGGAACTGACCGTGGATGGAGTCGCGGCGCAGCAGCGAGGCACGCTTCACGAGGTCCCCGGCGGCCCCGGCCCCGCCGCCGCGGACGACGATGGCGCGCAGCCGCAGGCCGTTGCCGGAGCCGGCCTTCTCGATCAGCAGGCGGGCGACCAGCCGGCCGATCCGGCCGAAGCCGTACAGAACGACGTCGCGCGACTCGCGGCGCTCGATCCGGTCGGGGCCCGTGGCCCCGGCGACGGCCTCGGCGGTGAACTCCGCCACCGTCAGGCCGCGGTCGTCGGCCTTGTGCAGGGTGGCGAGCATGCCGAGGTCGATCTGCGAGGGCCCGAGGTCGAGGGCGGTCAGGGCCTGCAGGTACGGCATGGTCTCGGTGACCGAGAGCTCCGCACCGGCGATCTGCCGGGCGAAGCGGTGCGTCTTCAGGATGCTGACCACCGACTTGTTCACCAAGGAGCGGCTGTGCAGCAGGATGGTCACGTCCCGCTCGCGGTGCAGCTTCCCGATGAGCGGGATCATCGATTCCGCGATCTCCTCGCGGATCTTCCAGTTGGTGAACGAGTCGTCGTTGACAGTCACAGATCTATCTTTCGAGCTAGGCAGCGCTCATATGCTAACCACACCCTACTTCGATCATCCTGGTGGGTTGCCGGGGGGTGCCGGCGAGTGAGGATCCGCCCCGGCACCCGGGCGCGTCATGGCATCGGTCCCGGGGTTCGTTCCTGAATCAGGGTGGAAGTGCGGGAGAAACCCGGGTCGTGGATTGCACGCCCGCACGGGCGTGCCCAAGGTCAGGGCGTGAGCACCTCTTCCGTCCCCCGGCCCGAGCCGGCCGCCGAGTCCGGCCCGCGCCGCCGCCCGGTACTCCCGCGGATCGCCCGGCGCGGTGTCCCCGAGGGCGCGCTCCCGGCCCTCGCCCTCTTCACCGCCGTCCGGCTCACCGGCCTCCTGGCCGTGATCCTCACCAACGGCCTCAGGGGACACCCACTCGTCCGGAACCTGGCCCACTCCTGGGACTCGCGCTGGTACCTGCACATCGCCACCCACGGCTACGGCCGCCTCATCTACGTCACCCCGGACGGCGCCATCCAGACCGACTGGGCGTTCTTCCCCCTGTACCCGGCGCTCATCAGAGCGCTCACCACCGCCCTGCCGGTCACCCCGGGCCAGAGCGCGATGCTCATCGCCTGGGTCGCGGCGATCGTGGCCGCGTACGGCCTCTACGCCGTCGGCCATCAGCTGTACGGGCGCGGCGTCGCCACCGCCCTGGTCGCCCTGTGGGCCGTACTGCCCCATGCCGTCGAACTGACCATCGCCTACACGGAGTCGCTGTTCACCGCGCTCGCGGCCTGGTCCCTGTACTGCGTCCTGCGCGGCCGCTGGCTGTGGGCGGGCTGGCTGGCCGCGCTGGCGGGCCTCGGCCGCCCCAGCGGATTCGCGGTGGCGGTCGCCGTCGCCCTCGCGGCCGCCCACGAGGCGCTGCGGCAGCGCGGCCGGGTCCCGGCGAGCCTCTGGGCCGGCGCGGTACTGGCCCCGCTGGGCTGGCTCGGCTACGTGCTGTGGGTGGGCAGCCGGACCGGCGACCTGCTGGGCGGCTATCTGCGGGTGCAGAGCGCCTGGGACTCCCGCTTCGACTTCGGCGCGGGCGCGCTGCGCTTCCTGAAGGCGCTGCTCCTGCACGGTGGCGGTTTCGTCTACCCGGCCGCCCTGGTGATCGTCGCGGCGGCCGTCCTGCTGTTCGCGCTGCTGTGCCTGGAACGCGCCCCGCTGGCCCTGGTGGTGTTCGCCGGGGTGCTGATCCTGCTCGTGCTCGGCGGCTCCGGCTCCTTCTCGTCCAAGCCGCGCTTCCTGCTGCCGGCCTTCCCGCTGCTCATCCCGATGGCGCGGGCACTCGTCCGGACCTGGCGCCGGCGACCGGCCCAGGCGCTGCTCGTCACCGGTGCCCTCACCGCGGCGTCCCTGCTGTTCGGCGCCTATGTGCTGGCGGTGGCCCACTCCCCGCTGTGAGCCCCCACCGGCCGACGGCCCGGCTCTCCCGCGGCCGGAGAGGCCACAGCGAGGGTGAGACCGCCGAGCACGGCGACGAGCGGACGACACAGGCGCATGTCGGTGCCCTGCGGGGGTGGGGGAGGGGTCGGAGGACGCGGACGACGTCCGCATCCGCCATCTCACACCCGGGCGGCCCGCGACCCCACCGCCGACACGGGCGCGTCAGCCGTCCGGGGGACGCGCCGCCGACGTCGTTTCAGACGGCCGTGCGGCCGCCCGCCACGTCGAGCACGGCGCCGGAGATTCGGCTCGCGTCGCCGGATGCCGGGTAGGCGCTGGCCGTGGCCACCTCCTCGGGCCGGGCGACGCAGCCGAGCGGCGAAAAGGGCCGAAGAACTCTGAACGGACATGACGCTCCTCGGATGTGCGGGCCGCTGTGCGAAGACCGGGATTCGGGGTAGGCGGGCAAGGCCCGAGGAAAGGATCGTCATGACGACCTTCGTGATCAGCGTCCCCGGCACCTTCACCACGGCGGTGGCGGCGGAGACCCGGACACGGCTGGCCCGCGCGCTGCGGCCCGCCGATCCCCATGGCACGCGGATGGGGAACGCCGAGGACCTGGACGTGCTCAGCGTCAACGAGGACAACACCTTCACGCTGCGACTCACCGTCGAGGCGGACACCGGCCCGCACGCCGAGGAGGAGGCGCGCCGGCTCGCGGACTCCGCTCTGCGCGACGCGGGAGTGGACGAGGGCGGCGCGCCCCTGGGGCCCGCCGTGATCACCGGCATCGACTCCGAGATCCGCTGACCGGGACCGCACGGCGGCGGGGCTGCCCGCGGGGCCGAATCGGGTCAAACGGATAGGATCTAGGCATTTGCCGTATATCCAGGTGACTGGCCCGCCACGCGCCACCGCCCCACCGGAAGTGATCGATGCCCCGCAAGCGCGCCATGGACGAAGGCGACGAGCTGCTGGTCAGACTCGGCTCGCTCACCGCCCAGGCGCGCCGGCGCGCGGAGCTGCAGCGCACCCAGGTCGAGCTGGCCATCGCCCTGCAGCGGGGCATGCTGCCGCGGGACCTTCCCGCCGCCCCGGGTCTGCACCTGGCGGTGCGCTACGCGCCGGCCAACCTCGGTCTCAACGTGGGCGGCGACTGGTACGACGCCTTCACCATGCCCGACGGCCGGATCGGGCTGGCCATCGGCGACGTCCAGGGGCACAACATCGAGGCCGCCGCCTTCATGGGCCAGGTCCGCGCCGGCCTGCGCGCACTGGCCTCCGTCACCGGCGACCCCGGCGAACTCCTCGCCCGCACCAACGAGCTGCTGCTCTCCCTGGGCAGCGACCTGTTCGCCACCTGCACCTTCATGCGGCTCGACCCGGCCACCGGAGTGCTGGAGAGCGCGCGGGCCGGCCACATCCCCTCCGTGTGGGCCACCGCGGACGGGAAGTCCGGCGTCGTCGAGGACGAAGGAGGACCGCCGCTCGGCGTCGAGAAGGGCATGGCATACCCGGTGACCCGGCATCGGCTGGCCACCGGCGGCGTGTTCGTCCTGCTCACCGACGGAGTCGTGGAGGGCCCGTCGCTGGACATCGAGGACGGACTCGACCAGGTGGTACGCCTCGCGGGCGTCGCCGCCGTCGCGGGACTGGAGGCCCGTGCCCTGGCCGCCGCCGTGATCAAGGGCGCCGAAGGCATCGGGCACGAGGACGACGCCGCGGTGCTCGTCGTCGGCCTCGACGGCCCCGGCGGCCGGCTGTGAACCGGTGCTCGGCTCTTGAACCGGTGCTCGGCTCCTGAACCGGTGGTCGGCTCCTGAACCGGTGGTGGTCTTCGGTGCCGGCCGCCGGGCGGCGCCGGGCCGGTGGCCATTTCGGTGGCCGCCCGGAGCCGGCCCCGGATTCAGCCATAGGGCCGGACCGCGAGGTCTCTCGCCTCGCCGACCGTGCTCCGCCGGTGTGAGATTGCTGCTGTGGTGGGTAGTGAGAGTCTGCGCCGGCCGGGCGGTTACATCGTCCAGGTGCTGGCCGTCGCTGCCTGCTACTACGCGGCGGGCCGGCTCGGCCTGCTGCGCGAGCTGTCCGTGGACGGCGCCGTCGTCACCCCCATCTACCCGCCGACCGGCGTCGCCGTCGCCGCGCTGCTGATCCTCGGGCTGCGCTGCTGGCCCGGCATCGCGCTCGGATCCCTCCTCGTGGTGCTGTCGCTCACCAGCTTCCGCCCCGACGTGCTCGTCATCCTGTTCGGCAGCACCGCCGCACCCGTGTGCGCGGCGGTGCTGCTGCGCCGGGCCGGCTTCCGGAGCGACCTCAGCCGACTGCGGGACGGCGTCGCCCTGGTGTTCCTGGCCGCCCTGGCCGCCATGCTGATCAGCTCCACCCTCGGCGTGGGCGTCCTCGTCCTGACGGACAGGCTCGCCTGGCACAGCTTCTGGTCCGTGTGGCTGGCCTGGTGGGTCGGGGACGCGATGGGCGTGCTGATCGTCACCCCGTTGCTGCTGTTGCTGCACGAGGCCCGCTGGCCGCCGCCGCTGGGTCGCTGGAAAGAGGCGACCTCGCTTGCCGTCATCACCTGCTGCCTCGTGCCGCTGGCCGTCTACACCTCGATCAGCCTGCTCTTCCTCGTCTATCCGCTCGTCATCTGGGCCGCCCTGCGCTTCCAGCTCGTGGGCAGCGTTCTGTGCGCGCTGCTGACCTCCGTCGTGGCCACGGTCGCCGCGACCGACGGCGCCGGGTCCTTCTCCGGGCTGGGCCGGATCGAGGTCATGGTGAAACTCCAGGCCTTCAACGGCGCGCTGGCCCTCACCGCGCTGCTGCTGTCCGCCGTGATCATCGAGCAGCGCAACACCCGGAACTCGGTGGAGAAGGCCTGCCAGGAACTGGTCGAGGTGCTGGAACACCTCACCGCCGGCGATGCGCCGCCGCCCCGGGCACATCCCGACGCGGACGAAACCGACGACCGTCCGTGGCCCACGGGGACCTCGTAGGGCGTTCCGAGGGCCCCGAGGACCCGAGGACCCGAGGACCCGAGGACCCCGAGGACCCCGAGGACCCCGAGGACCCCGAGGACCCCGAGGACCCCGAGGACCCCGAGGCCCTGAGGCCCTGAGGCCCTGAGGCCCTGAGGCCCTGAGGCCCCGGGGCGCCAAGTGCGCGAACGGCGTGTCGAACGACCGGCAGGGGGCACTGGGAGACGATGGGTGCGGCCCGTACGGCACGAGCCGGACCGGAGGGACAGGGCGGCATGGACCAGCGGGTGACTCCGCGGACGGCGGGCGCGGCTGACGAGAGGACCGGGACGGCCGGCCCCGGTCCCACGGGCCCGGCGCACCCCCGGGACGACGGCACCACCCGACCGGCCGGGACGGCCGACGCGCCTCACGGAGGCGACCGGAGCGCACGACGGGCCGGGACCGCGGACGCCCCGCGCGGTGGCGAACGGAGCGAGCGGTCCGCCCAGGGTGAACGGAGCGAGCGGTCCGCCGAGGGCGCCGACGCGCGCCGCCGTATCCCGCGTACCGATGTGCTCCTGCGCGACCCCCGGCTGTCCGCGGCCGTCGAGCGGCTCGGGGTGCGCCTGGTGAAGTCCGCCGTCCGGCAGGCGCAGAACCGGGCCCGGACGGGGGACATCCGGCCCGAACAGGTGCCGGACGCGGCCCTAGCCCTGTTGCCCGGCACCGCCGGCGGCCTGCGTCCGGTGATCAACGCCACCGGAGTGCTGCTGCACACCAACCTGGGCCGGGCCCCGCTGTCCGCCGCGGCCCGGCAGGCCGTCCAGGAGGCCGCCGGCCCCACGGACGTCGAGCTGGAGCTGCCGACCGGCGTACGGGCCCGGCGGGGACGCTCCGCCCTCGCCGCACTGCACGAGCGGGTGCCGTCCGCCGGTGCGGTGCACGTCGTCAACAACGGCGCCGCCGCCCTGGTGCTGGCCGCCACCGCGCTCGCGGCGGGCAGGGAGATCGTCGTCAGCAGAGGCGAGATGGTGGAGATCGGCGACGGCTTCCGGCTGCCCGACCTGCTCGTCTCCACCGGCGCACGGCTGCGCGAGGTGGGCACGACCAACCGTACGACCGCCGCCGACTACGCCGACGTGATCGGCCCGGACACCGGGTTCGTGCTGAAGGTGCACCCGTCGAACTTCCGGATCACCGGTTTCACGAAGTCGGCCGAGGCCGCCGAACTCACCGGTCTCGGCGTCCCCGTCGTCGTCGACATCGGCTCCGGACTGCTCGCGCCGCATCCGGCCCTTCCCGCGGAACCCGACGCCGACACCCAGCTCCGCGCCGGCGCCGCGCTGGTCACCGCGAGCGGCGACAAGCTGCTCGGCGGACCCCAGTGCGGACTCCTGCTCGGCGCCCCGGACCTGGTCCGCACCCTCTCCCGGCACCCGCTGGCCCGCGCCCTGCGCGTCGACAAGCTGACCCTGGCCGCGCTCGAGGCCACGCTCACCGGGCCGCCCACCCCGACGGCCCTCGCGCTCACCGCCGACCCGGACCGCCTGCTGGCCCGCGCCGGCCGGCTCGCCACCGGCCTGGCCGCCGACGGCATCGACGTACGGGCCGTGCGCTGCACCGCCACGGTCGGCGGTGGGGGAGCACCCGGCGTCCCGCTGCCCAGCGCGGCGCTCTCGCTCCCCGAGCCGTACGCCGCCGCACTGCGCACCGGCCGGGTTCCGGTCGTCGGACGCCTGGAGACCGGCCGCTGCCTGCTGGACCTGCGGGCCGTGCCGGAGCAGGACGACGAACGACTCGGGCAGGCCGTACGGGCGGCGGCCCCGAGGGCCTCGACGCCCCCGGTGGGCTCGGCGGTCCCGGCGGACTCGACGGACTCGTCGGCCTCGTCGGACTCGACAGGCGCGAAGGGATCGGTGGACCCGGCTGACCCGCCTGACCCGCCTGACCCGCCCGACCCGGCGGACCAGCAACCTACGGCTTCGGCGCCCGACGGGCGGCCGGCCGAGGGTGCGCGGCCGGTGCGGGCCACCGAGGAAGGGTAGGTGGGTGCGATGCGGGTCCTCGCCACCGCCGGACACGTCGACCATGGCAAGTCGGCTCTGGTACGCGCCCTCACCGGCATGGAGCCCGACCGCTACGAGGAGGAGCGCCGCCGCGGCCTCACCCTCGATCTGGGCTTCGTGTGGACCGCGCTCCCGGACGGCGAACACCTCGCCTTCGTGGACGTACCCGGCCATGAACGGTTCGTCGCCACCATGCTGGCCGGTGCCGGACCCGTGCCCGCCGTACTGTTCGTGGTCGCCGCCGACCAGGGCTGGCAACCCCAGTCCCAGGAGCACCTGGCGATCCTCGACGCACTCGGCGTCCGGCACGCCGTCCTGGCGGTGACCCGCTGCGACCTCGCGGACCCCGAACCCGTGCGCGCCGACGCCGTCGAGCGCCTCGCCGGTACCTCCCTCGGCAAGGTGCCGTCGGTCGCGGTCAGCGCGGTCACCGGCGCGGGCCTGGACGAGCTGCGCGCCGAACTGGCCCGGCTGGCGGACGAGTTGCCCGTGCCCGACCCCGACGCCGACGTACGCCTGTGGCTCGACCGGGCCTTCACCGTCCACGGTCACGGCACCGTGGTGACCGGCACCCTCGGCGCGGGCACCCTGCGGGTCGGCGACCGGCTGGTCACCGGGGACGGCAAGACCGCCTTCCGGGTACGCGGGCTGCAGAGCCTGCACGAGGAGCGGACGGCCGTCAGCGGCGTGGCCCGCGTGGCCGTCAACGTGCACGGCCACGGCGACGACGGCCTGCGCCGTGGGCAGCTGCTGCTGAGCCCCGACCGCTGGCTGTCCACCGAGGTGATCGACGTCCGGGTCGCCGGCGAGCCGGTGGCCGACCTGCCCCGCTCGGTCACCCTGCACATCGGCTCCGCGGCCGTACCGGTGGCCGTCCGCCCGCTCGGCGAGGACACCGCCCGGCTCACCCTGGGCCGCGGACTGCCCCTGCGGGTCGGCGACCGCGCGGTGCTGCGGGAACCCGGCGGCAGCCGCACACCCTGCGCGGCCACCGTCCTCGACGTACGGCCACCCCGGCTGACCCGGCGCGGCGCCGGCCGGGCCCGCGCGGCCGAACTCGACGGCATGACCGGCCGTCCGGACGGCGTCGCCGAGCTGCGCCGCCGCAAGCTGGTCCGCGCCGCCGACCTGCGGGCGATGGGCGTCCCCCCGCCCACCGCACCCCTGGCGGGGGACTGGCTGGCCGACACCGCGCACTGGGAGACACTTCAGGAACGGCTGGCCACCGAGGTCGAACGGCATGCCCGCGCACACCCGCTGGAGCCCGGGCTGCCCGCCGAGGCCGCCCGCCGCCTGCTCGGCCTGCCCGACCGCGTCCTGGTCGACGCACTGGCCCGGGTGATGCCCCGACTGCGCTCCGCCCAGGGCCGGCTGTACCTCCCCGACGGCGCCCGGCGCACGCTTCCCCCGGCCGTCGGTGCGGCCGTGGAGGCCGTACGCGGCGACCTCGCCCGTACGCCGTTCCGCGCCCCCGAAGCCGGCCGGCTCTGCGAACTGGGCCTGGACCGCAAGGCGTTGGCCGCCGCGGTGGCCGCCGGGGCCCTGCTGCGCATCGCGGAGGGGATCGTGCTGCTGCCCGGCGCCGACGCCGGGGCCGCGGCCGTGCTGCGCGCCCTGCCGCAGCCGTTCACGCCGAGTGAGGCGCGGCGCGCGCTCGACACCACACGCCGGGTGGCCGTACCGCTGCTGGAGTTCCTCGACGCCCGGGGCTACACCGAGCGGATCGACGACCGGCGCCGGCGCTGCCGTGCCGGCGCGGTGAACGGAGGCGGACAGGAATCGAACCTGCCTGCCCGAGATCCTCGGGCACCTCGGTTTTGAAGACCGGGAGGGCCACCAGGCACCCACACGCCTCCACCGCACGTCAGGCTACCGCCCCAGGAGACCGGGATGACAGCGACCCGCCAAGCGTCCGTCCGACTCACGCAGTTCGCCCACGGCGGAGGCTGTGCCTGCAAGATCCCGCCGGGCGAGCTGGAGGAGGTCGTCGCGGGGCTGACCGCGTCACCGCTCGCCGGGGGCGACACCCCGCTGCTCGTCGGGCTGGCCACCGGTGACGACGCGGCCGTCGTGCTGCACCGGGGGACGGCGGTCGTCAGCACGGCCGACTTCTTCACCCCGGTCGTGGACGATCCCTACGACTGGGGCCGCATCGCCGCCGCCAACGCCCTGTCCGACGTGTACGCCATGGGCGGCCGGCCGGTGCTCGCCGTCAACCTCCTGGCCTGGCCGCGCGACCGGCTCCCGTTCGAGCTGGCCCGCGAGGTGCTGCGCGGCGGACTGGACGTCGCCACGCAGGCGGGCTGCCACGTCGGCGGCGGGCACAGCGTCGACGACCCCGAGCCCAAGTACGGCATGGCCGTCACCGGCATCGCCGATCCCGGGCGGCTGCTGCGCAACGACGCCGGCCGGCCCGGGCTGCCGCTGTCGCTGACCAAGCCGCTGGGCCTCGGCGTCCTGAACAACCGGCACAAGGTCACCGGGGAGCGCTTCGAGCAGGCCGTCGCCACGATGGCGGCCCTGAACCGGGAGGCCTGTGAAGCCGCCCTGGCCGCCGGGGCCTCGTGCGCCACCGACGTCACCGGGTTCGGCCTCCTCGGCCATCTGCACAAGCTGGCCCGTGCGTCCGGCGTCACCGCCGTGGTCGACACCGCCGCCGTGCCCTACCTGGACGGCGCCCGGGAGGCCGTGCGGGACGGCTACGTCAGCGGCGGCACCCGGCGCAACCTCGAATGGGTCGCCCCGCACACCGGCTTCGGGAACACGGACATGGACACCCGGCTGCTGCTGGCCGACGCCCAGACGTCCGGGGGACTCCTCGTCGCCGGAGAGGTGCCGGGCGCACCGGTGATCGGCCGGCTGGTACCGCGAGGAACCCATTCCGTCGTGCTGGAGTGACCCGGAGCCGCTCCGCTCGGGCCGCGCTGGAGTGCCCCGCGAGCCGATCCGCTCCGGTCGTGCCGAAGTGGCCCGCGATCCGGTCCGGCCGTGCCGAAGTGACCGGCCCCGGTGCCGATCCGCGGCATCCGCCTCGATGTGGTGGAACCCTCCCGAAACCTCCCATCTTGGCCCCCCGGCCCGGCGGTGATCGGTCGCCGACCCGCTGGCTAAACAGCCCCGTCTACCCGCCCTGTCCGAATCCATGCCGCCCCTCACCGCGTGATTCCCGCGATCGGGGAAGATTGGCCGATCGCTTTGGTCGATGCCGCGGGGGTGGGTTAGCCTGCGGCGTATTTTTCTCATCATGCAAATCCGTGAACTGCGGAAATGCACACGCCAATGGCCGGGTCAGGCCGCGTGCCCGGCCGTGGTTCCGAGCCCTCCGCACGAGGGCTCCTGGGGAGCGGAACGAGGGTGCGCATGGCCGGCAAGGCGACCGGTACGACCGACATGGTCCCGGGTGACCAGGAACTGAGAAGACTGCTCGCGGGGCTGACCGCGGTGCGCGACGGAGACTTCGGCACGCGGCTGCCGGACGACTCCACCGGCCTCATGGGCGACATCGCCACCGTCTTCAACGGCATGGTGGACCAGCTGTCCGTGTTCACCTCCGAAGTCACCCGCGTGGCCCGTGAGGTGGGCACCGAAGGCACCCTCGGCGGCCAGGCGCAGGTACCGGGCGTCTCCGGCACCTGGGCCGACCTCACCGACTCCGTCAACGCGATGGCGGGCAACCTCACCACCCAGGTCCGTGACATCGCCCAGGTCGCCACCGCCGTGGCCAAGGGCGACCTGTCCCAGAAGATCGACGTACCCGCGCGGGGCGAGATCCTGCAGCTGAAGGAGACCGTCAACACGATGGTCGACCAGCTGTCCGCGTTCGCCGACGAGGTGACCCGGGTCGCGCGCGAGGTCGGTACCGAAGGCCGGCTGGGGGGCCAGGCGCAGGTGCCCGGAGTCGCCGGTGTCTGGCGCGACCTGACGGACTCGGTCAATTTCATGGCCGGGAACCTGACCGCCCAGGTGCGCAACGTCGCCCAGGTGACGACGGCGGTGGCGCAGGGTGATCTGTCGCAGAAGATCACGGTGGACGCGCGCGGCGAGATCCTGGAGCTGAAGAGCACCATCAACACGATGGTGGACCAGCTGTCGGCGTTCGCGGACGAGGTGACCCGGGTGGCCCGCGAGGTCGGCACCGAGGGCCGGCTCGGCGGGCAGGCGGACGTCAAGGGGGTCAAGGGCACCTGGCGCGACCTGACGGACTCGGTCAACTTCATGGCCGGGAACCTGACCGCCCAGGTGCGCAACGTCGCCCAGGTGGCCACGGCGGTGGCGCAGGGTGATCTGTCGCAGAAGATCACGGTGGACGCGCGCGGCGAGATCCTGGAGCTGAAGAACACCATCAACACGATGGTGGACCAGCTGTCGGCGTTCGCCGACGAGGTCACGCGGGTGGCCCGCGAGGTCGGTACCGAAGGCCGGCTGGGGGGCCAGGCGCAGGTGCGCGGGGTCGCCGGCACCTGGAAGGACCTCACCGACAACGTCAACGTGATGGCCTCCAACCTCACCGGCCAGGTCCGCTCGATCGCCCAGGTCGCCACCGCCGTCGCCAAGGGCGACCTCTCGCAGAAGATCACCGTCGAGGCCAAGGGCGAGGTCGCCGCCCTCACCGACGTCATCAACACGATGGTCGACACGCTGTCGGCGTTCGCCGACGAGGTGACCCGGGTGGCCCGCGAGGTGGGCACCGAGGGCCGGCTGGGCGGCCAGGCGCATGTGCCCAACGTGGCCGGCACCTGGAAGGACCTGACGGACAACGTCAACTCCATGGCCAACAACCTCACCGGCCAGGTGCGCAACATCGCGCTGGTGACCACCGCCGTGGCCAAGGGCGACCTGTCCAAGAAGATCGACGTCGACGCGCGCGGCGAGATCCTCGAACTGAAGACGACCATCAACACGATGGTGGACCAGCTGTCGGCGTTCGCCGACGAGGTCACCCGCGTCGCGCGCGAGGTGGGGACCGAAGGGCGGCTCGGCGGACAGGCCGAGGTCGAGGGCGTCTCCGGCACCTGGAAGCGGCTGACCGAGAACGTCAACGAACTCGCCGGAAACCTCACCCGGCAGGTCCGCGCCATCGCCGACGTGGCCAGTGCCGTCGCCGAGGGGGATCTGACCCGGTCCATCACGGTCGACGCCTCCGGCGAGGTCGCCGACCTCAAGGACAACATCAACTCCATGGTGGAGTCCCTGCGCGAGACGACCCTGGCCAACCACGAACAGGACTGGCTCAAGACCAACCTCGCCCGCATCTCCGGCCTCATGCAGGGCCACCGGGACCTGCCGGTCGTCGCCGAACTCATCATGGACGAGCTGGCGCCCCAGGTGTCCGCGCAGTACGGCGCCTTCTACCTCGCCGAGGACGGCGACGGGGGGCCCGAGCTGCGGCTCGTCGGCTCCTACGGCCGTCCCGAGGAGGACACCCGGCCCGTCCGCATGTCCTTCGGCCGCACCCTGGTCGGCCAGGCCGCGCGCAGCCGCCGCACCATCGCCGTGGACCGGCTGCCGACCGGGTACGTCACCATCTCCTCCGGGCTCGGGCAGATCGAGCCCACCGCGCTGCTGCTGCTGCCCATCGTCTTCGAGGAACAGGTCCTCGGCGTCATCGAACTGGCCTCGGTCACCCGGTTCACCCAGATCCACCGGGACTTCCTGCAGCAGCTGGTGGACACCATCGGGGTCAACGTCAACACCATCGTGGCCAACGCCCGGACCGACGAACTGCTCCAGGAGTCGCAGCGGCTGACCAGCGAACTGCAGTCCCGCTCGGCCGAGCTGCAGGCGCGGCAGGAGGAGCTGCAGAGTTCCAACGCCGAACTGGAGGAGAAGGCCTCGCTGCTGGCCGACCAGAACCGCGACATCGAGGCGAAGAACCTGCAGATCGAGCAGGCCCGCCAGGAACTGGAGGCGCGCGCCCAGCAGTTGTCGCTCGCCTCCAAGTACAAGTCCGAGTTCCTCGCCAACATGAGCCACGAGCTTCGCACCCCGCTCAACAGCCTGCTCATCCTCGCCCAGCTGCTGGCCCAGAACCCCTCCCGCAACCTCACCCCGAAGCAGGTCGAGTACGCGGGCATCATCCACTCCGCCGGCTCCGACCTGCTCCAGCTGATCAACGACATCCTGGACCTGTCCAAGGTCGAGGCCGGCAAGATGGACGTGACGCCCGAGCGCGTCTCGCTGCGCCAGCTGATCGAGTACGTCGAGGCCACCTTCCGCCCGATGACCTCGCAGAAGAGCCTCGAGTACACCGTCGCCACGGCTCCCGGCGCCCCCGCCGACCTGCTCACCGACGACTCCCGGCTCCGCCAGATCCTGCGCAACCTGCTGTCCAACGCGGTGAAGTTCACCGAGCAGGGCGGGGTCGAACTGCGGGTGGAACCCGCCCCCGACGACGAGGTGCCCGCCGGTGTGGTGCGGGGGAGCACGATCGTCGCGTTCCGCGTGCGGGACACCGGGATCGGCATCCCCGAGCAGCAACTGGAGACCATCTTCGGCGCGTTCCAGCAGGCGGACGGGACCACGAGCCGCAAGTACGGCGGCACCGGGCTCGGGCTGTCCATCACCCGGGAGATCGCCCACCTGCTCGGCGGCGCCGTCAGCGTCGACAGCACCCCCGGCAAGGGCAGCACCTTCACCCTCTTCCTGCCCGTGGCCCGGCCGGACTTCGAAGAGGCCCTGCGCACCGGGCGTACGGTGCCGAAGCCGGCCGAGCAGCTGCCGGCGGACGGTACGACGGACCACGACCTCACGGCGGGGACATCGCTCGTCAGCGCGAAGCGGCAGCGTGCACGCCGGCTGCTGGTCGTCGAGGAACGCCCGCGGGGTCTGCTGACGCTGGTCGCCGAGAGCGTGGTCGGGGACCTCGCCCACGGCCCGGCGGACGAGAGCGGTCTGCCCGTCGACATCATCACCGCGGTCGGCGCCCAGGAGGCGGCGGGTGCCCTCGCCGCCGAGCCCTGCCACTGCGTCGTGGTCGAACTGGGCA
The DNA here is from genome assembly GCF_043199955.1 of Streptomyces sp. NPDC048514. Taxonomy (NCBI): domain Bacteria; kingdom Bacillati; phylum Actinomycetota; class Actinomycetes; order Kitasatosporales; family Streptomycetaceae; genus Streptomyces; species Streptomyces sp. NPDC048514. The sequence continues at coordinate 86,310 of NZ_JBICWT010000010.1, forward strand.
TGCCGGACGGCGAGTCCGCCCGCTTCCTCGACGCCCTGCGCGGGGACTCCGCCCTGGCGAGCGTCCCCGTGCTGGTGCACAGCTCGCACCGCACCGAGCGGACCGCCGAGGGGACCGACGGACCGCTGGAGTACCTGTTCAGCCTCGACGAGCTGCGCGAGCGGATCGCGCTGCATCTGTCCGCCGAGGAACCCGGCGAGGTGCTCACCCTGGTCCGCAGCGACGAACCGCAGATCACCGCCCCGCATCTGATCGACGACCACACCCGGGGCCGTACCGTCCTGGTCGTCGACGACGACGCCCGCAACCTGTTCGCGCTCAGCGGCATCCTGGAACTGCACGGTTTCCGCGTCCTGCACGCGGAGAACGGCCGCAAGGGCATCGAGACGCTGATGAACAACCGGGACGTCGAACTCGTTCTGATGGACGTGATGATGCCCGAGATGGACGGATACACGGCCACCGCGGAGATCCGCAGGATGCCGCAGTACGCCGACCTGCCGGTCATCGCCGTGACCGCCAAGGCCATGCAGGGCGACCGGGAGAAGAGCCTCGCCTCCGGCGCCAGCGACTACGTGACGAAACCGGTGGACACCCATGACCTCATCGCCTGCGTCCGGCGCTGGCTCCCCGCATGAGGACAGCACGGTGCGGCCGCCCGCTCGCCGGACTAGGAGCGCGGACCCGGTGAGCACCCACGAACCCCCCGCCGTACCGGACACGGCCGGCCTCGTCCCGCTCCGGCTGCCCGACACGGAGGCGGCGTCGACCGACGTGCCGGCCGCCTCGCCGGTCGGCCGGCTCGCCGCCACCGTCGAGCGGCTGCGCCGCGAGGTACGGGCGGCGCAGGCCGAGGCCGAGGGCCGGGCGCTGATGGAACTGGCCAAGGGCATCCTCGTCGAGCGCCTCGGCTGCGGTCCGGCGCAGGCCGCGCGTCAGCTCGCCGAACTGACCGAGCAGGCGCAGACGACCCCGCTGGAGCTGGCGGTGGACGTCATCAACCAGGCGGCCCGGGACCGGGTCTCGGAGGTCACCGAGGCGTTCCTGTCGGTCACCGCGAACCCGTCCGGGGCCGTCGAGGAGTCCGCCGCCGTACGGCTGCGCGCCGCCGAGAGCGGGGTACTCGCCGCGCACGACGCCCAGGCGATGGCGGACTCGCTGCTGGAACACGCCCTGCGGCCGCTGGGCGCCGTGGCCGTGGCGATCTGGGCCGTCGGTTCGGACGGTTCGCTGACCCTCGCGGGCAGCGCCGGCTTCCCGGCCGGCGAGGCGGCCCGCTGGCGGTACGTCCCGCCCGACGTGGTCACGGTCGCCCGGCGCGGCCTGACCGAGCCCGACGGGCAGTGGCTGCCCTCGCTCGCCGCCTCCGGACTGCCCACGCTGGGCCGCCGGGAGTACGCCGACGGCGCCCGCTTCGCTCTGCCGGCGGGCGCGGGCGGCCGGATCCACGGTGTCCTGGAGATCGCCTGGCCCAGGCCCGAGGGCCCGCTGCCGCGTCCGGTGATCCGGCAGGCGGAAGCCCTCGCCGAGCTGTGCGCGCACACCCTGGAGTCCTTCACGCCACAGCCCGGCGCGGGACAGGAACCCCGCGTGCTGCCCGATGTGGTGGAGCTGATGGACCTGGCGGACGGGCTGCACGACCCGGCCCTGGTACTGGTGCCGCACCTCGACGGCACCGGCCGGCTCGTCGACTTCCGCATCCAGCACGTCAACGGCCGCTTCCTCGATCCGGCGGGCCGGTCACGAGCCGTCGTCAACGGTGCCCTGCTGCTGGAGGCCTATCCGATGGCGGCCGGCGCCAGCGAGCTGTTCCAGCGCGTGGAGCGCGTCTACGCCACGGGTGAGCCGTTCCGCGCCCGCCGGATGCGGCTGACCGCCCTGGTAGACGAGGTGCCGCTGTCCGCCGTCGCGGACATCAGCATCAGCCGTCACGGCTCCAGCGTGCTGCTGATCTGGCGCATCGAGGACGAGACGGCCCGGCTGGCCAGCCTGCTCCAGCACGCCCAGCGGCTCGGCCGTATCGGCGGCTTCGAGGAGAACCTGCTCACCGGCGAGATCACCTGGAACGGCCAGCTGTTCCACCTCTACGGCCGCCCGGCCACCAGCCCTCCGGTGGCCCTGGAGGAGCTGGCCGCGCACGCGCATCCCGACGACGCCGTGTCCATCGGCCGTTTCCTGCGCACGCTGCTGCACCACCACAGGCCCGCGTCCGCCGCGTTCCGGCTGCAGCGCCCGGACGGCGTGACCCGGCACATGCGGGTGGTCGCCGAACCGGTCCTCGACACCGTGGGTCAGCTCTTCGGCGTCCGCGGCGCCTACCAGGACATCTCCGCCCAGCACTGGACCGAGGTCGCCCTCGCCGCCACCCGCGACCAGCTCGCCCACACCGAGCAGCAGGCCGACGAGCGCAACCGGCTGGCCCTGCAGCTGCAGCACGCCATCATGCCGCCCACCCAGGCCCCGCTGAAGGTGCCCGACCTGCAGGTGGCGGTGCGCTACCGGCCGGCGGAGACCCGGCAACTGGTCGGCGGCGACTGGTACGACGCCGTCGTGCTTCCTTCGGGGCTGGTCCTGCTGTGCGTCGGCGACGTCGCCGGGCACGGGATCGAGGCCGCCACCAGCATGGTCGTCCTGCGCAACGCGCTGCGCGGCCTGGCGGTGACCGGGGCGGGCCCGGCGCAGCTGCTGGCGTGGCTGAACATCGTCGCCCACCATCTGACCGGCGCCGTCACCGCGACCGCCGTCTGCGGGCTGTACGACGGCGAGCGGCGGACCCTGCGCTGGGCCCGGGCGGGCCATCTCCCGCCGGTCCTGGTGCGGGAGGCGGAGGCCACCGCGCTGCCCACACTCAAGGGTCTGCTGCTCGGTGCCCTGCCGGAGGCGGTGTACCAGGAGACGGAGGTGCAACTCGCCGCCGGTGACACCCTGTTGATGTACACCGACGGTCTGATCGAGCGCCGGGACCGCTCGGTGGAGGAGTCCCTGTCCCATCTGCTGGAGACGGCGCGCTCGGCGCCGGCGACCCTGGACCAGAAGCTGGACCGGCTGCTCACCTACAGCAGGTCGGACACCGACGACGACACCTGCATCGTGGGCATCCGGGTCGGCTGAGCCGGCGAGGTGCTCACCCGGCCTGTTCGCCGGTGAGCGGCACGGTGGCGGTGACCCTCTTGCCGTGGGACAGCGGGGTCACCTCCAGGCCGCTGGAGAGCATCGTCACCAGGTGCAGTCCGTGGCCGCCGACCCGCCGCGGGTCGGGAGGGCGCTGCCGGGGCTGTTCGGCGGAGGTGTCGGTCACGGTGATGCGCACGAGGGAGGCGTCGGGCGGCACCTCCAGCCGCAGGGCGCACGGCCCGGGGGCGTGCTTGATGGCGTTGGTGACCAGCTCGCTGACGACCAGCTGGGCATCCTGCACCGAGCGCCGGTCCGGTGCGGGTCGCACCCGGGACAGGAGCGACGCCACGGCGTCTCTCGCGTCGGCGATGCCGGTGACGCCGCTGTCCCAGGTGCGGCTGCACCGCAGGAGTGCGGGGCGGTCCTGCGTCGTCGTGTGCGTCCTGAACGGGATGTCCATACCTCGTTTGCCCTTTTCCTCCGGGGTCGGGGTCCCTTCCTGTCCACACGGGGTCCTTGCCGTCTTGCTTCGGCTACCCGCGGAACCGTCGATCAAGGGGACGTCCGCCGGGAATCCTCCGGTTGCACACGATCCCGTGATGAGAGGTGGCCGGCCGGGCGCGGAGCGGCCGGCCGGGGCCGGACGCGCTCGGCCCCGAGGTCTCGGCGGCGGAACGGCGGAACGGGCCCGGGAAATCCGCATCCACGGGAATTCCCGGACCCGTTCCGAATCCGAATGGGTGCCCGATTCAGTGCTTGAAGGTGTCCTTGGCCTTTTCCTTGGCCTGCCGGGCGTCTCCGCGCGCGCCTTCCATGCGGCCCTCGGCCTCCAGGCGCTCGTTGCCGACCGTGCGGCCCGCGGCCTCCTTGGCCTTGCCCTTGGCCTGCTCCGCCTTGGCCTTGGCCTTCTGGTTGCCAGCCATGGGTTTCACATCCCAACGTGTTCGCGGTGTGTGGTCGACATTCGGCTTGCCACTGTGCCGCGGTCCAAACCAGAAAACCGGATCCGGGCCGGGTCGAAAGAGCGCGGGGTGATCGGGCAATGGGCGGCCGCCCACGGTCCCGGAGGTTGATGAAAACGGTTCCTCTGCTTCTGGTTCTTCTGCCGGCCCTGATTCTCTTCGGCACGGGCTTCGCGCTGAAGGCGCTGTGGTGGATCGCGCTCGTCGTGATCGTGCTGTGCCTGCTGGGCTTCCTCGTCCGCCCGGCCGGGACCCGTCCGGTGTGCCCGGCCGCGCATTGCCCGGTCTTGGTGTACAGCCCAGACTGATAAACCTAGTGTTATCAAATGTGGATACCACTGCACTCGCGGGCGCGCTGCGGCTGGCCATGGGCCGGATCGTCCGCCGGCTGCGCCAGGCGCACGCCGTAGGGGACCTGTCGCTCTCGGGCGTCTCGGTGCTGGCCAGACTGGCCCGCACCGGACCGGACTCGCCGGGCTCGCTCGCCGACCTGGAGCGCGTACGGCCGCAGGCGATGGCCGGCACCCTGGCCGGACTCGAACAGCGCGGCCTGGTGAGCCGCAGCCCCGACGCGGTCGACGGTCGCCGGGTCATCGTCTCCGTCACCGAAGAGGGACGCACGGTGCTGGAACAGCGCCGGTCCGAGTCCGTCGGCCGCCTCGCCGCCGCCCTGGACGAGTTCACCCCGCGGGAGCGGCAGGCACTGCTCGACGTCCTGCCCCTGCTCGACCGGCTGGCGGAACGGCTGTGACCGGCAGCGCGCCCGCCCCGCGCGGCCGTGCCGAGGCCGGCCTGCGCGCCCGTGTGCTCGCCCACTCGGCCCGCCTGCGCGACACACCGCCGGGGCCGGGCTACAAGTGGGTCGCCCTCTCCAACACCACGCTCGGCGTGCTGATCGCCACGATGGACGCCTCCATCGTGATCATCTCGCTGCCGGCGATCTTCCGCGGGATCGGCCTCGACCCGCTGGCGGTGGGGAACATCGGCTACCTGCTGTGGATGATCCTCGGCTATCTGCTGGTCTCGGCCGTGCTGGTCGTCGTCCTCGGCCGGCTCGGCGACATGTTCGGCCGGGTCCGGATCTACAACCTGGGCTTCCTGATCTTCGCCGGTGCCTCCGTCGCCCTGTCCCTCGACCCGTTCCGCGCCGGCGCGGGCGCGCTGTGGCTGATCCTGTGGCGCATCGTGCAGGCCTTCGGCGGCTCCATGCTCACCGCCAACTCCGCCGCCATCCTCACCGACGCCTTCCCGGCCCGGCAGCGCGGCATGGCCCTCGGCATCAACCAGATCACCGCCCTCGCCGGGCAGTTCCTCGGCCTGCTCGCCGGCGGACTGCTCGCGGCCGTCGACTGGCGGGCGGTGTTCTGGCTGAGCGTCCCGATCAGCGTCACCGGCACCGTCTGGTCGTACCTGAGCCTCAGGGAGACCGCGACCGGCGTGCGGGGCCGGATCGACTGGCTGGGCAACCTCACCTTCGCCTCGGGCGCCGGCATCCTGCTCGCGGGCATCACGTACGGCATCCAGCCCTACGGCGGCCACCCCACCGGCTGGACCAACCCCTGGGTGCTCACCGGCCTGTTCGGCGGTGCCTTCCTGCTGCTGGTGTTCTGCGTCGTGGAGACGCGGGTCGCCGAGCCGATGTTCCACCTGTCGCTGTTCAAGGTGCGGGCGTTCGCCGCGGGCAACCTCGCCGCCCTGCTCACCGCCGTCGCCCGGGGCGGGCTGCAGTTCATGCTCATCATCTGGCTGCAGGGCATCTGGCTGCCCCTGCACGGCTACGACTTCGAGGACACGCCGCTGTGGGCCGGCATCTTCATGCTGCCGCTCACCCTGGGCTTCCTCGTCGCCGGCCCCGTCTCGGGCTATCTGTCCGACCGGTTCGGCGCCCGCGTCTTCTCCACCGCCGGGCTGCTCCTCGTCGCCGCGTCGTTCCTCGGCCTGCTCGCCCTGCCCGTGGACTTCGACTACGGCCTCTTCGCCGCGCTGCTGTTGCTCAGCGGTCTCGGTCAGGGCATGTTCTCCTCGCCCAACACCTCGTCCATCATGGGCAGCGTGCCGGCCCGCTACCGGGGGGTGGCCTCCGGGATGCGCTCCACCTTCCAGAACTCGGGCACGGCCCTGTCCATCGGCGTCTTCTTCTCCCTGATGGTGAGCGGTCTGGCCGCCTCCCTGCCGTCGACGCTGAGCAGCGGCCTGCAGGCACACGGAGTGCCCGCCCCGACCGCCCACGGGGTGGCGTCGCTGCCCCCCGTCAGCACCCTGTTCGCGACGTTCCTCGGTGACAATCCGATCGGCCACCTGCTCGGGGCCGGAGACACCCTGGACCACCTGTCCGCGGCGCAGCGCGCCACCCTGACCGGCCACACCTTCTTCCCGGAACTGGTCTCCGGCCCCTTCCACCACGGGCTGAGCATCGTCTTCGGGGTCGCCGCCGGCATGGCGCTGGTCTCCGCGGTGGCCTCGGCACTGCGGGGCGGCCATGAACGCGCCGTCGACGACACCCGGCCGAGCGGGCCGGACCGCTCACCCGAGGACCGGCCAACCCGCACCTCGTCCTAGAGGCGGTCGGGCAATGGCCGCCGGGGCCGCGCCCGCACCGTGACGCGGCGAGGGCTGACGCGCGGGCGGCGGGGCTCCGGTGGGGCTGGGGAGTGCTAGGAGGCGGTGGAGGCTGCGCCCTCGTCGTCACCGGGGCCTGGCTGGCATGTGTGGCACAGCTCGTGGTCCCCGTCGCGGGTGACGACGGTTCCCCAGCCGAGGCACTGCTCGCAGTCGCGCGCGAGGCTCAGGTCGGGGTGGGGAGGCAGCAGGGGGGTGCGGGGGGCTCCGTACGCCATGCGGTGAGCGGCTCCTCGAAGTCGCGGGGGAACGCGGGGGAGAGATCGGAAAAGCAGCGGCCAAGCGGTGACAACGCTGTCCGAACACTCACCATTATGTCCTACTTTTCTCTTATGTCCATAGCCTATGTCACGCAATGCCGGATTTTTCTGCACTCCGTGCCAGGCTCAGCCGAGCGTGCCGAGCCGGGCCTCGCGCCACAGGTCCACGCCGCCCTCGGTGGCGTACTTGTCGATCTCGGCCAGCTCCGCCTGGCTGAAGTCCGGGTTCTCCAGCGCGGCGACGTTCTGCTCGAGCTGCTCGGTGCGCGAGGCGCCGATGACCAGCGAGGTCACCCGCTCGTCGCGCAGGGCCCAGGCCAGAGCCATCTGGGCGAGGCTCTGTCCGCGCCGGGCCGCGATGCCGTTCAGAGCGCGCAGCCGCTGCCGCATGTCGTCCGTGAGCCACGCGGGGTCGAGGGACTTCCCCTGCGCCGCCCGCGAATCCGCCGGCACGCCGTCGAGATAGCGGCCGGTCAGCATCCCCTGGGCGAGGGCCGTGAAGCCGATGACGCCGAAACCCTCCTCCCGGGCCGCGTCCAGCAGGCCGTCGGTCTCGATCCAGCGGTTGAGCATGCTGTACGACGGCTGGTGGATCAGCAGCGGCGTGCCCAGGTCCCGCAGGATCGCGGCCGCCTGCCGGGTGCGCTCCGCGTCGTAGGAGGAGATGCCGACGTACAGCGCCTTGCCCTGGCGGACGGCGGTGTCGAGCGCGCCCATCGTCTCCTCCAGCGGCGTACTCGCGTCCAGCCGGTGGGAGTAGAAGACGTCCACGTAGTCCACGCCCATGCGGCTGAGCGACTGGTCCAGCGAGGCCAGCACGTACTTGCGGGAGCCGCCGCCCTGCCCGTAGGGGCCGGGCCACATGTCCCAGCCCGCCTTGGTGGAGATCACCAGCTCGTCCCGGTAGGGCGCGAGGTCCTGCTTCATCAGCCGCCCGAAGTTCAGCTCGGCCGCACCGTAGGGCGGGCCGTAGTTGTTGGCCAGGTCGTGGTGGGTGATCCCGAGATCGAAGGCGCGCAGGGCGATCTCGCGCTGGGTCTCGAAGGGGCGGTCGTCGCCGAAGTTGTGCCAGTAGCCGAGCGACAGGACCGGCAGGTCCAGCCCCGAGCGGCCGGTGCGCCGGTAGCGCATGGTGCCGTCGTAGCGAGCGGGGTCCGCGACGTACGTCATCGGGTCTTCTCCGGGTGGTGCGGTAGGGGCGCCCGTGCGTGTGCGCAGGGGCCTCTCCAGCCTCCGTCGCGGTGCCGGGCAAAGTCCAACCGTCGTCCCGTATGGGATTGATTGGTTCCGTTTCTGAATCGGCCATGGGGGCAGGCGGTGATCAGTGGAGCGAGAGAACGGAGACGCTCGTGAGCGGTGCGAAGACCGAAGGAGAGCAGCACGGCGGCAGCCGGCCCCGGGTGCCCAAGGCGGTGGCCGGGCTGCCGCACCAGGTCCGTGAGGAACTGACCCGCAGGCTCCGCCGCAACCGCCGGGCCTTCGGCAAGGACGACGTCCAGGTCGTCGAGGCCCCCCTGCTCAAACGCGCAGTCGGAGCCTCCGCGCTCGGCAACTGCATGGAGTGGTTCGACTTCGGCGTCTACAGCTATCTCGCCGCCACCATCGGCAAGGTCTTCTTCCCGGGCGCCTCCCCGGCCGCCCAGGTCATCTCCTCCTTCGCGACCTTCGCCGCCGCCTTCGTCGTACGGCCCCTCGGCGGTCTGGTGTTCGGGCCGCTGGGTGACCGGATCGGACGGCAGAAGGTACTCGCCACCACCATGATCATGATGGCCGTGGGCACCTTCGCCATCGGCGTCATTCCCGGTTATTCCACGATCGGCATCGCCGCGCCCGTGCTGCTCCTGCTGGCCCGCATGGTCCAGGGCTTCTCCACCGGAGGCGAGTACGGCGGGGCGACCACCTTCGTCGCGGAGTACTCGCCCGACCGCCGGCGCGGCTTCCTCTCCAGCTGGCTCGACTTCGGCACGTTCGTCGGCTACGCCCTCGGCTCGGCCCTGGTCACCGTGCTGAACCTGGCACTGACAGACGATCAGATGCTCTCCTGGGGCTGGCGCATCCCCTTCCTGATCGCCGGCCCGCTCGGGGTCATCGGCCTCTACATGCGGCTCAAGCTGGAGGAGTCCCCGGCTTTCCAGCAGCAACTGGACGAGCACGAGAAGAGCCTCGCGCAGGAGTCGGCGGGCAGCGAGTTCCGGGACATCGTCAAGAACCACTGGCGGTCACTGCTCGTCTGCATGGGCCTGGTGCTGCTCTACAACGTCACCAACTACATGGTCACCGGCTATCTGCCCACCTATCAGACCGAGACCCTGAACCGCTCCAGCGGCTCGGCCGATGTGCTCGTGCTCATCGGCATGGTGTGGATCGTCGTGCTGATCACCTTCCTCGGCCGGCTCAGCGACCATGTCGGCCGGCGGCCGCTCTACGCCGTGGCCGCCGCCGCGATGATCGTGCTCGCCGTTCCGGCCTTCCTGCTGATCAAGGCGCACGGCACCTGGCCGCCGATCCTCGGGGTGCTGCTGCTGTCCACCCTGCTGGCCTGCTTCGCGGCTCCGAGCGCGGCCACGCTGCCCGCCCTGTTCCCGACCGCCGTGCGCTACGCGGCCATGGGCATCGGCTTCAACTTCGCCGTCGCGGCGTTCGGCGGGACCACCCCGCTGGTCACCGCCGCACTCGTCGACATCACCGGCGACGACCTGATGCCGGCCTACTACCTGATGCTGGCCGGCCTCATCGGCCTGGTGACCGTCAAGTTCCTCCCGGAGAGCGCCCAGGTGCCGCTCAAGGGCTCGCAGCCGATGGTCGGTTCGCGCGCGGAACGGGGCGAACTCATCACCACCTCCGAGGAGCTGTACGCCTTCACCCGGGAACGGGAGAAGGCGGGACAGGGCTGACCCCCGGGCGGCCCCGCCCGGGAGCTGTTCGATCCTACGAACTTCTCGCGCGACGGGTTACCGGTCCGCACCGCATTTGATAGGAAACTTTCCTACCAGTACCGGTACGGACCAACGACCCACCCCCCACTCCCTCTTGGAGCCCCGTGGTGCATGCAGACCGCTCATCAGCAGCCCCCGCCCACCTCTCCCGCCGGACCGTCGTCGCCGCGCTCGGTGTCGTCGCGTCCGGCGCCCTGCTGGGGAACCGGCGCGCCGCCGCGGCACCGGCCGTCGCGCCGGCAGCCGCGCCGGGCCTGGACGACCCGGCGAAGAAGGAGACGGCGATGAAGCTGGTGTCGAGCGCGGAGAACTCCTCGCTCGACTGGAAGGCCCAGTACAAGTACATCGAGGACATCGGTGACGGCCGCGGCTACACCGCCGGCATCATCGGCTTCTGCTCCGGCACCGGGGACATGCTCGATCTGGTCCAGCTGTACACCGACCGCAAGCCCGGCAACGTCCTCGCCAAGTACCTGCCCGCCCTGCGCAAGGTCGACGGCACCGACTCCCACACGGGACTGGACCCCAACTACCCCAAGGACTGGGCGAAGGCCGCCCAGGACACCGCGTTCCAGCAGGCCCAGAACGACGAACGAGACCGCGTCTACTTCAACCCCGCAGTCGCCCGGGGCAAGGCCGACGGACTGCGCGCGCTCGGCCAGTTCGCCTACTACGACGCCATCGTCATGCACGGCGACGGCGACGACCCCACCAGCTTCCGCAACATCCGGGCGCGCGCCCTGCGCAGCGCCAAGCCGCCGGCGCAGGGCGGCAACGAGACGACATACCTGAACGCCTTCCTCGACGCCCGGGTGTGGGCGATGAAGCAGGAGGAGGCGCACAGCGACACCAGCCGCGTCGACACCGAACAGCGGGTGTTCCTGCGCAAGGGCAACCTCGACCTGAACACCCCGCTCGACTGGAAGGTGTACGGGGACAGCTACCACATCGGCTGACGCGCCGCGGCCACGAGGAGTACGGCCCGCGGGCCGGCGCGTGCCACGGGCGCCGCGCACCGGTCGGTCGGCCGCCCGCCGGCCAGCTGTCCGCCGTCTGCCTCTGCCGTTGCCCCTGCCGTTGCCCCTGTCGTCGCCGTCGCCGTCGCCGTCGCCGTCGCCGTCGCCGTCGCCGTCGCCGTCGCCGTCGCCGTTGCCGTTGCCGTTGCCGTTGCCTCTGCCGGTGTGCCGGTGTGCCGGTGTGCGGGTCGGCCGTCCGCCGTCCTGCCGGCCGTGCCGCGCCGGACGACGGCGATCGCCGGGGCACCCGCCGTGGGAACCCGGCCGCAGGGCGGATCGCGCCCCGGTGGCGTGGCTGGCGGGGCGCACTCGCATGGCACGCCCCTCACGAGGAAAGATGGGCGGTGAGCGCACGACCCCACCGATGCGGAGGAACAGAACTCATGCCGCACGAGCGAGCCGGCCGGCCGGCCGGTCCCGAGGACCTCGTCGACGTGGCCCGGCTGGTCACGGCGTACTACGCCTTGCACCCCGACCCGGCCGACCCGGGCCAGAAGGTGGCGTTCGGCACCTCGGGGCACCGGGGTTCGTCCCTGGCCACCGCGTTCAACGAGGACCACATCGCCGCCACCACCCAGGCCATCTGCGAGTACCGCGAGGGCCAGGGCACCGACGGCCCGATCTTCCTGGGCGTCGACACCCACGCTCTGTCGGAACCCGCCAAGGCCACCGCGCTGGAGGTGTTCGCCGCCAACGAGGTGACCGTGCTCATCGACGCCGAGGACGGCTACACGCCCACCCCCGCCGTCTCGCACGCCATCCTCACCCACAACCGGGGCCGCACCTCAGGGCTCGCCGACGGCGTGGTCGTCACCCCGTCGCACAACCCGCCCGGCGACGGCGGCTTCAAGTACAACCCGCCGAGCGGCGGACCGGCGGCCTCCGACGCGACCTCCTGGATCCAGGACCGTGCCAACCAGCTCATCACCGGCGGCCTGAAGGACGTACGCCGGGTGCCGTACTCCCGTGCGCTCGCCGCGGGCACGACCCGGCGGTACGACTTCCTCGGCACCTACGTCGCCGACCTGCCGAGCGTCCTGGACCTGGACGCCGTCCGCGCGGCCGGCGTGCGCATCGGCGCCGACCCGCTCGGCGGGGCCTCCGTCGGCTACTGGGGCCGGATCGCCGAACAGCACCGCATCGACCTCACCGTGGTCAACCCGCACACCGACCCGACCTGGCGGTTCATGACGCTGGACTGGGACGGCAGGATCCGCATGGACTGCTCCTCGCCGTACGCGATGGCCTCCCTCATCGAGCAGCGCGACCGGTTCTCCATCGCCACCGGCAACGACGCCGACGCGGACCGGCACGGCATCGTCACCCCGGACGCCGGTCTGATGAACCCCAACCACTACCTCGCCGTCGCCATCTCCTACCTCTTCCGGCACCGCGAGCAGTGGCCCGCCGGGGCGGGCATCGGCAAGACCCTGGTCTCCTCGACCATGATCGACCGTGTCGCGGCCGACCTCGGGCGCCGGCTGGTCGAGGTGCCGGTCGGTTTCAAGTGGTTCGTGGACGGTCTGATGGGCGGCGACCTCGGCTTCGGCGGCGAGGAGTCGGCCGGGGCGTCCTTCCTCCGCCGGGACGGCTCGGTGTGGACCACCGACAAGGACGGCATCATCCTGGCCCTGCTCGCGTCCGAGATCACCGCGGTCACGGACCGGACCCCCTCCGAGCACTACGCCGAGCTGTCCGGCCGTTTCGGCGAACCCGCCTACGCCCGCATCGACGCGCCCGCGACCCGCGAACAGAAGGCCCGGCTGGCCAAGCTGTCGCCCGCCCAGGTCACCGCGGACACGCTGGCCGGGGAGCCGGTCACCTCCGTCCTCACCGAGGCGCCCGGCAACGGCGCCTCGATCGGCGGCATCAAGGTCGGCACCGAGAACGCCTGGTTCGCGGCCCGCCCCTCGGGCACCGAGGACGTGTACAAGGTGTACGCCGAGTCCTTCCTCGGCGTCGATCATCTCGCCCGGGTGCAGGAGGAGGCCCAGGCTGTGGTGCTGGGGGCGCTCGGCGGCTGACGGTCCCGCAAGGCGGCCTCGGCACGGGGCGGAGGCCGCCTTCCCCGCTCAGCCGCGCCCGCGGCCCGCGTCCAGCCGGTTCAGCACCGCCTGTGCCATCGCCGCCTCGCCCTTGGCGTTGGGGTGGGCCGGGGCCGCGGGGGAGGCCGGCTGCAACGGCTCGATCCAGCGGTCCGCGGGAGACTTGCACATGTCGTGGCCGACGGTGGGGCGGTAGGTGCCGGCGTACTCGGCCCGGTTCACGGCCGCCACCAGACGCAGCATCAGGTTCAGCCGCTTCTCGGTGTCACGCAGGTAGGGGAAGTCCCCCCGCGCGAACGGCACCTGCGGGAAGCAGCCGCTGCCGTCGTCGGGCAGCAGGTCCGGATAGCCGACGACGATCACTCTGGCGTGCGGCGCCCGGGCGTGCACGGCCCGCAGCACCCGGTCCACCTTCGGCGCCGTGCGGGCGACGGCGAGGGTCAACTGATCGTATCCGGCGGCCCGGTAGGCGCGTTCACACGGGTTGCCCGCCGGATCCTGGGCGGCCAGCCGGGCACAGGTGCCGATGATGGCCCCGAAGCCGACGTCGTTGCCGCCGATCTGGAGCGTGACCAGGTCCGTGTCCCGGCGCAGCGCGTCGAGTTGCGGGGGGTTGGTGCCCTGCGCCTGCCACATCTCCTCGGTCGTGGCGCCGCCGCAGCTGACGTCCGTGAACGAGGTCACGTGCCGCCGTGCCGTCACGAGTGAGGGATAGTTGCGGTCCGAGCGGGCGCACTCGGCGTTCACCTGGCGCGGGATGCCCGGGCCCGAGGTGTAGGAGTCGCCGAGAGACACGTAGGCGAGACCGTGGCCGTGCCCGTGGCCGCCGGGGTGTGCGGCGGCCGGTGCGGTGGACGCGGCGGCCAGGGCGCACCCACTGATCGCCACCCCCAGTACGGTGGCCCGCCGCCGGCCTCTCGCCCCGCCCGTCGCACGTGTGCCGTCGTTCATGGTTCCGCCCCCTGAGGCCGCTGCGGCGCGCTGGGACCCTCGAGGAGGGGCCCTCGCGCGTTCGACTGGGCCTGTATACCGTCCGGTTGGTCTCACGGACCAGAAGCGGGAGGCGACGACTTCGAGAGGGGTCCCTGCGCAACGGGAGCCGGTGGCGGGCCTGTTCGGCCTGGCCTTCACGCCCTCGGGCAGGGGCCCGGGGCACCGTCCGGCACGGGTGCCGCCCGTGCCCCGGGGTCCGTCACACTCCGGACGCCGATCGCGCCGTGGCGCCCGCCGGGAGCAGGGAGTCGTCCTCGGGGCGCGCCCCGGAGAGACGGTGGCGTGCGGCGATGAGGGCCATGTCGACGTCCTTGGTGCCGGTGGCCACGCACAGCGTGTAGGAGATGTCCGCGAGCCGCTGCCGGGCCTGCCGGGTGCTCTCCTCGGCCCCGAGCAGCTTGAGGGCCTCGTACTGGGCGATGAGGTCCTGCAGTACCGCGGGGTGTGCCATCAGCATGCGTTCCGCCTCCCGGGCGCGTGATCGGTGTCCGAAGTCGCAGCGCGAATACCCCCGCCCGAGGGTCGCATTCCACCCCGGCCGGACATCACCTCCGC
>NZ_JBICWT010000010.1:100909-117554 GCF_043199955.1 Streptomyces sp. NPDC048514
CGCCTGCCGCCTGCCGCCTGCCGCCTGCCGCCTGCCGCCTGCCGCCTGCCGCCTGCCGCCTGCCGCCTGCCGCCTGCCGCCTGCCGCCTGCCGCCTGCCGCCCGCTCCGACCGTGCGGTCCCGTCGACCCGCCCTGTCCGGCGCACCCGTGCGTCACCCGGACGGGTGCTCTCAGCTCCGGGCCCGCCCGGCGGCACGATGCAATCGTGATCCTTCCGTGATCATGCCCGTGTGAGTCTGCAACCTCGAAGTGCCCTGCGAACCCGGGTCGTTCCGGCCGTGCTCGGCACGCTCAGCGTCCTGTCCCTGCTGTCCGCCCTGCCCGCCGCCGCACAGCCGGCGCACCGGGACGACCACCGCGCCGCGCCGCCGCCCCGTCAGGTCACCGCCGAGGAGACCCGCACCGACCTGTACCTGCGGTCCCTGCGCAACCGGCCCGCGGCCCTGCGCGACTTCTTCCGGCAGCTGCCCAAGGGCGGGGATCTGCACAACCACCTCTCCGGCGCGGTGTCCACGGAGTACCTGATCGAGCTGGCGGCGCGGGACGGACTGTGCGTCGACACCGCGACGCTGACCGCGGTCACCCCGCCCTGCCGCACCGGCACCCGGCCCGCCGTCGACGCCCGCACCGACCGTGCCTTCCACGACGCGCTCCTGCGCGCCTGGTCCATGCAGGACTTCCCGCCGGACCAGAACGGCCACGACCACTTCTTCGACACCTTCGGCAAGTTCGGCGAGGTCACCTGGCGGCACCGGGGCCTGCTGCTCGCCGACGTCGCCGACACCGCCGTACGCGACAACCAGTTCTATCTGGAGACGATGGTCACCCCCGCCTCCGACGGCGCGAGGGACCTCGCCGCCCGGGTCGGCTGGGACTCCGACCTGGCCGCCCTGCACCGCAAACTGCTCGCGGGCGGCGGGCTGGACCGGCTCGTCGCCGAGGCCCGCAAGGAGGCCGACGACGGTGACGTCGAGTTCCGGGCCGCCGAGCACTGCGGCACGTCGAAGGCCCGGCCGGGCTGCGGGCTCACCGTCCGCTGGATCTCCCAGGCCTCCCGGGGCAGCGCTCCGGAGCGCGTCTTCACCCAGCTCGCCCTCGGCATGCGCCTGGCGGAGGCCGACCCGCGGTTCGTCGCCGTCAACCTCGTCCAGCCCGAGGACTGGGACAGCTCCCTGCGCGACTACAGCCTGCAGATGCGCATGGTCCGCTATCTGCGCACCCAGTACCCGAAGGCCCATGTGACCCTGCACGCGGGCGAGTTGTGGCCCGGGCTGGTCAAGCCCGCGGAACTGCGCTTCCACATCGGGGAAGCCGTGGACGTGGCCCGCACCGAGCGCGTCGGGCACGGGGTCGACCTCGTCCACGAGGACGACTGGCGGCGCACCGCCCGCACGATGGCGGCCCGCCGGGTGGCCGTCGAGGTGCCCTTCTCCAGCAACGCCCAGATCCTCGGCGTGAAGGGGGCCGACCATCCCTTCACGACCTACCGCCGCTACGGCGTCCCGATCGTCCTCGCCACCGACGACCCCGGTGTCTCCCGGATCGACATCAGTCACGAGTACCGGTACGCGGCCGCGACCTACGGCCTGCGGTACCCGGAGCTGAAGGACCTGGCCCGGGCCTCGCTGGAGTACGGGTTCCTGCCGGGCGCGAGCCTGTGGCAGACCGTCCCCACCGCCCGGGGCTATCAGCCGGTCACCGCCTGCCGCGCCGAACGCCCCGGCCTGCCGGTGCGCGGCGCGGCCTGCCGGCACCTCCTCGCGGCCAGCGCGAAGGCGCGGCTCGAATGGCGTCAGGAGGGCGCCTTCGCCGCCTTCGAGCGGACGCACGCCCGCTCGGCGCGCTGAGCGCACCCGGTGACGTGGGCGGGGCGTGCCACGAGCCGGCCCCGCCCGCATGCGTCCGTGCCCGATCCCGGGCCGGAAAACGACCTTTGGCCGAGAAGGGGCCGCCGGCGCGACCGGTGGCCCCGCCTCCGTCGGTGCGGGAAGGTCGTGTCCGCGCCATTACCGCCGTGCGGGCCGCCCTCCGGCGAACCCCGCGGACGCCGTCCCGGAGCGCGGCGGCACGGCCCGTGACGCGTCATCACGAGTCCATCGCATCTTCTTCACGTGACGAACGCTTTCGGCCGTTCGGTGCCCGAGGCGGCCCGGGCGGGGCAGACGCCGTGCCGACCGCCTGCCTAGCCTCCCGGGCCATGCGATCACCTCTGATGAGACGCCTCGGTCTCACCGCCGTCCTCGCCTTCGTCCTCGCCGTCTTCGGCTTCGCACCCGCGGCGAGCGCCGACCCCGCGCCGGCCGCGCTCACCTTCAGCACCGACAGCGCCACCACCACACCCGGTGGCACGGTCAACCTCTCGATGACGATCACGAACAACAAGACCTACGACATCTGGTTCGTGTACCAGACCATCGACCCGACCTGGCTGACCACCCAGCGCCCGGACCTGAAGTACGGCTTCACCGGCTGCAGCCTGGCCACCACGGCCGGCGCCACCCCCTGCTCCGGCACCGGCCCGAGCAACCTCGGCGGCAACTACGGCGCCACCATCCCGCCCGGTCAGAGCCGTACCGTCACGCTGACCCTCCAGGTCGCCGCCGACTCCGGCTGCAACGGCAACATCGGCTTCTACTCGTACTTCTACGCCGAGTTCAGCGACAGCAGCAACACCAACGGCGGGCCTGTGTACACGCCCGAGACCCGGGTGCTCTGCGCCTGACGGACCCCCCGGTTCCGTGACCCGGGTGTCCTGAAATCGGCCTCCCCGCCGAACCCCCGTCACGTCGTGGGTCACCGATACGCCGCCCGGCGGGCCGTCACGGTCCGCCGGTGCGTCGTAGGGCCGCCGGACCTGGGGACCGAGCCGCCCGGAGGTCGCGACCCCCTCGAGGCAAGGACGGCACAACGGGCTGTCAGGTTGCTTCAGGATGCTGTTCGACACCTGCACTTTTCCGTCAGGTTTCGTAACTCGGCCACAAAAGCTACACAGAGACATCACCATATGACCCGACGGATGTGCGTCGATCGGCTTCTGAGGGGGAATGCCGGCGTCGCGCAAGGGGGTGCGTCCGCTCACTGCGAGCCGTGCTCACCCCTGCCCGGGGAGGGGACTTCACCGCATGAAGCGGACCGTACGCACCACCGCGTTGACGGTGGGCGCGCTCATCGCCGCGCTCGGCCTTCAGGCCGGGCCGGCACAGGCCGACGCCGGCGCACCGCGCATCGACCTCAGAGTCCTGGTGGTGAGCGACGGTGGTCCGGCCACCGACGCCATCGCCGCCGAACTCGACACCGCCGGAACGCCGTACACGAAGGTCGACCTGACGAAGTCCGGCCGGCCCACCATCGACGCCGCGTTCCTCGCGGACACCGTCGACGGCCGGCCCCGGGCGAAGTTCCAGGCCGTCGTCCTGCCCAACGACAATCCGTTCACGGCCGGTTCCACCGAGATGGCGGCGCTCAGCGCCTACGAGCAGGTCTACGCGATCCCGCAGGTCGACGCCTACACCTACGCCCGCCCGCAGGCCGGACTCCAGGTCCCGACCTCCGGAGGCTACTCGGGCAGCGTCGACGGCGTCCGGGCCGAGGTCACCGCCGCGGGCAGGGCCGGACCGTTCGGCTACCTCGAAGGCGCGGTCCCCTTCGAGGACAACTCGCCCTCGGTCGGTGAGAGTTACGCCTACCTGTCGTCCCCCGCCCCGGGCGCCGACTTCACCCCGTACGTCCAGGCCCCGGTCCCCGGCACCACCAGGCAGGGCTCCCTGATCGGCGAGTACCGGCACGACGGACGGCGCGAGCTGGTCGTCACCTTCGTCTACAACCAGTACCAGCAGCAGTTCCGGCTGCTGGCCCGCGGCATCGTGGAGTGGATGACCGGCGGAGTGCACCTCGGCGCCGCCCGCAACTACTTCGCCGTGCACGTGGACGACGTGTTCGCCACCGACGACCGCTGGGACACCCGGCTCAACTGCACCCCGGGCGACGTCGACTGCACCGGCGGCGCGGGCACACCCAGCCCGATCCGGATGACCCCGGCGGACGTCGACCACGCCACCGCATGGCAGAACAGCCACGACTTCACCCTCGACCTGGTCTACAACGGCTCCGGCAGCATCGACCAGCGCGAGGACAACGACGGCGTGGACCTCCTCGCCGACAAGCTCATCGCCGACCGCAACCAGTTCCGCTGGGTCAACCACACCTACACGCACGCCTTCCTCGGCTGCGAGCAGAACGTCACCGTCGTGCCGTGGACGTGCCGGACCACCTCCGCCGGCAGCACCGACTGGGTCAGCCGCACCACGATCGACTACGAGATCGCCACCAACCGAGCCTGGGGCCAGGCCGCCGGACTGCCGCTGCAGACCGACGAGCTGGTCACCGGTGAGCACTCGGGGCTGAAGATCCTGCCGCAGCAGCCGCAGGACAACCCCAATCTGGCGCTCGGGCTCGCCGACGACGGAGTGAAGTGGCTCGCCTCCGACAACTCCCGTGACCCCGCACAGCGCCAGGTCGGCCCCGCCACCACGGTCTCCCGCCACCCGATGAACGTCTTCTACAACGCGGGCCGGGCCGCCGAGCAGGTCGACGAGTACAACTGGCTGTACACCGGCCGCGCCCAGGGCGGCAGCGGCATCTGCGAGGAAAACCCGGCGACCACCACCTGCCTGCCCGTGCCGCTGGACACCGGCACCGGCTACGCCGACTACATCGTGCCGCTGGAGACCCGCATCGACCTCGGTCATGTGCTGTCCAACGACCCCAAGCCGCACTTCATCCACCAGTCCAACCTCGCCGAGGACCGTATCGCCTACCCGGTGCTGAGCGGCGTGCTCGACGGCTACCACGACCTGTTCGCCGACAACACCCCCGTGGTGAACCTGCGGATGAAGGACATCGGCGTCGAACTCCAGCGCCGCACCGCGTGGAAGAACGCCCTGAACGCCGGGCAGGTCACCGCCTATCGCATCGGCGACGCCGTGACCGTGAACGCGCCGAACGGCACCGCCGTCACCGCGACCCTGCCCACCGGCACCACCCTGGGCGGCAACGCCTTCGGCAGCCCCTACGCGGGGCGGGTGTCCGGCTGGACCGCCTCCGCCGGCAACGCGCTCACCTTCACCCTGCCGTCCTCCGCCGCCGCCCGGGCCGTCGCCCCGGCCGCCCGGACGGCGGCCACCGCACCGGCCCCGCGCACCAAGCTCCCGACCGGCGTGACCGAGCAGGTTCCGTACAGCCCGGACCACTGAACGGCGCACCGACCCTAGGGCCCGTCCGCGCCACCCGCCCGTCCCGGGCGGGGGCCGGCCGGACGGGCCCCGGTTCCGGCCGCCCAGCGGCGGGACGGAACCGCACGACCACCCCACACCTCGGCCGTGGAGCACAATCGATGCACGTTCACACCGGCGTGCGCCGCCCCGGCGCGGCGCACGTCACCCTGCTCACCGAAGGCACCTACCCGCACAGCCATGGCGGCGTCAGCGTCTGGTGCGACCAACTCGTCCAGGGCATGCCCGACCTCGACTTCGACGTCATCGCCGTCACCGGCACCGGCCGCGAACCCGTCGTATGGGACCTGCCCACCCATGTCCACGAGGTGCTCTCGGTCCCGATGTGGGGAGACCCGCCGCACGGACTCCCACCCCGGGGCCGTGCCCGCAACCGTCTGGGCGCCGCCTACGAACGCTTCCTCACCGCACTGCTCGACCCGCGCGCGGAGGACCAGTTCGCGCCCGCGCTGTACAGCATGGCCCGGGCGGCCGGCGACGGCGTGCTGAGCCCCTTCCTCCGCGGCGACCAGGCCGTGTCCATCCTCGCCGCGGTGTGGAACCGCCCCGGGCTGGCCGTCCGCGAGACCCGGCCCAGCCTGCACGACGCGGTCACCGCCACCGCCCTGCTGGAACACGCCCTGCGCCCGCTGGCCGCGCCACCACCGCAACGGGGTGTCGCCCACGCGGTCAGCGGCGGCGTCGCCGTCCTGCCCGGCCTCGCCGCCCTGGAACGGTACGAGGTGCCGCTCCTGCTCACCGAGCACGGCGTCTATCTGCGCGAGCGCTACCTCGGCTACCGGACCGCTCCCTACCGCTGGCCGGTCAAGGCCGTCGTCCTCGGCTTCTTCCGGCTGCTGGCCGAGGAGAGCTACCGCCGCGCCGCCCTGATCACACCGGGCAACCGCTACAACCGGCTCTGGGAGGAGCAGGGCGGCGCCGACCCGCAGGCCATCCGCACGGTCTACAACGGCGTCGACCCCGCCGCCTTCCCGGCCGCCGGGCCCGAGCCGGGCGCCCCCACGCTCAGCTGGGCGGGACGAGTGGACCCGATCAAGGACCTGGAGACCCTCATCCGCGCCTTCGGCCTGGTGCGCGCCGAGATACCCGAGGCCCGGCTGCGCCTGTTCGGCGGCACACCCCGGGGCGGAGAGGCGTACCGGGAGCGCTGCGAGGCGCTGGCGGCCGAACTGGGACACGCGGACGCCGTCACCTTCGAGGGCCGCGTCGACGACATCAAGGACGCCTACGCGGCCGGGAACGTCGTCATGCTCTCCAGCATCAGCGAGGGGTTCCCGTTCACCCTCATCGAGGCCATGTCCTGCGGACGGGCGACCGTCTCGACCGACGTGGGCGGGGTGCGGGAGGCCGTCGGCGACACGGGCCTCGTCGTCCCGCCGCGCGACCCGGCCCGCATGGCCGCGGCAGCCCTGGAGCTGCTGGGCGACGCCGAGCGGCGCAGGACGATGGGGGAGGCGGCCCGGCTGCGGGTGATCGAGCAGTTCACCCTGCGTCAGACCGTCGACACCTTCCGCTCCATATACCTCGAACTGCCCACGCACACCCGTCGGTTGCCCGAGCCGGCCGGACAGCGGCAGGACCTCCGGATCGCAGCGGGGAGTCTCGCCGGATGAGCGGGCCCATGGCCCTCGAACCGGGCGGAAGCGAACAGGACACCCTCGCACTGCGGCTCGCCGGGCCACCATTGCGCCGCGACGACCACACCCTGGCCCTGCGGCTGCCCGTGCACGGCCCCGACGAGGAGGCGGTGAGCCGGCTGGCCGCCGAACTCGCCGACGGCATAGGCCCGGCCGTCCATCCCTACGAGGTGGCCGCCCTGCTGGAGGCGGAGGGCCTGACCGCCGACCAGATCAAGGACCGCTACGGCCACCCGAACCTCTTCTCCCTCGCCACCGCGCTCTACGAACAGGTGCCCCGGACCTTCCCGGAGCCCGCGCCCGCGGCCGACCCCTGGCGCCCGGACCACGTCCGCTGCCTCCTGCGCGGGGTCCTGTTCGCCCTCCCGGGGCTGGCCTACCTGCTCACGGCACCCCTGTGGCACCCGGGGCGGCACGCCGCCGGGCTGATCGTCGCCGGCCTGGTCTCCTGGGCGTGGGGCCAGGGCCTCGGCCACCGCGCCCATCTGCGCATGGTGAGCGGACGCCGGGAGGCCGCCCGCACCCTCCTGACCGGCGCGCCCCTCGGCGCGGCACTCGCCACGGCCACCGCCGTACCG
Source organism: Streptomyces sp. NPDC048514 (assembly GCF_043199955.1). Classification (NCBI taxonomy): domain Bacteria; kingdom Bacillati; phylum Actinomycetota; class Actinomycetes; order Kitasatosporales; family Streptomycetaceae; genus Streptomyces; species Streptomyces sp. NPDC048514. Next base: position 108,417 of record NZ_JBICWT010000010.1, read on the forward strand.
CTCGCCGGCGGCGGCCCGGCGATCCCGGTGGCGGCGGCGCAGTCGCTGTACCTCGCGGCGGCCGGCGTCCTGCTCGTCCTGGCCCGCGAGCGGCTGCTGCTGGCCGCGCTCACCCCGCTCGTCGCGGGCGCCGCCGTACTGCCCTGGTGGGAGCCGGGCACCCCGCTGCGCATCGGGCTGCCCGTGCTGGCGCTGCTGGCCACGCTCGCCGTGACCGGTCACGTCCTGCGCGGTGCCCTCGCCGTCGCGGCGACGGCCGACACCAAGCGGACTCCGCTGCTGTGGTCCTTGCCGTACGGGCTGTTCGGGCTCGCCGCCGGTCTGCTCGTCCTGATGGAAGGCCGCCGGGAGCCGTACGCGGTGATCGTGCTGACCGTCAGCATGGGACCCGCCGAATGGCTGCTGTACCGCTACCGGGGGCTGTCCGTCGCCGCCCTGCGCGCGACCGCCACACCCGCCGGCTTCCTGCTGCGCTCGACGGCCGTCCTCGGCCTGTGCCTGCTCGCCTATCTCCTCCCGCTGCTGCCCGCCGCGTACCTCACCGGAGCAGCACCGGCCACCCTGCTGCTGCTCGCGGCCACCCTGTGGACCGCGCTGCTCCTCCAGGCGTTCGGGACCGCCTGGCCTCCGGCCGTGATCTGCCTGGCCGCCGCGTGCGCGGCCGGCGCGGTCACGTCGCTGCACCTGCCACCAGGGGCCGTCGCGCTGCCGCTGTGCTGCGGCGCCGCCGCGCTGTGCCTCGTGGCGTGCGTGCTGCGGCTCCTCGGCCGCCCCGCCCGGCATGTCTGACGCCTTTCCCCGCACTGATCGACCCATCGGAAGGACACCGCAGTTGACCTCCGCACCGCTCGCCGCCGTCACCGGAGCCGAAGGCTTCATCGGCTCCCACCTCACCGAGGCCCTGGTCGCCTCCGGCCACCGGGTCAGAGCCATGGCCCAGTACAACTCCTTCTCCTCCTACGGCTGGCTGGAGACCCTCGCCCCGGACGTCCTCGACCACGTCGAGATCGTCCTCGGCGACGTCCGCGACCCCGGCTCGGTCCGCGGCCTGCTGGAGGGCGCGGACACCGCCTACCACCTGGCCGCCCTGATCGCGATCCCGTACTCCTACCAGGCCCCGCACAGCTACGTGGAGACCAACGTCACCGGCACCCTCAACGTGCTGGAAGCCGTGCGCGCCCTGGGCACACCCCGGCTCGTGCACACCTCCACCAGCGAGACCTACGGCACCGCGCAGACCGTGCCCATCACCGAGGACCACCCCATCAACACCCAGTCCCCGTACGCCGCTTCGAAGGCGGGCGGGGACCGGCTGGCCGACAGCTACCACGCGAGCTTCGGGACCCAGGTCGTCACCCTGCGGCCGTTCAACACCTTCGGGCCGCGCCAGTCCATGCGCGCGGTCATCCCCACCGTCATCGGCCAGGTGGCGGCGGGGGAGCGCACCATCACCCTCGGCGATCTGCGGCCTACTCGCGACTTCACCTTCGTCAAGGACACCGCGCGGGCCTTCCTCGCCGTCGGCACCGCCCCGGCCGAACAGGTCGTCGGCCGCACCTTCAACGCCGGTACGGGCGGCGAGATCTCCGTCGGCGACCTCGTCGCACTGATCGGGAAGGTCATGGACACCGCCCTCGACGTCCGCGAGGACTCCGCGCGCATCCGGCCGGCGAACTCCGAGGTGATGCGGCTGGTCGCCGACGCCACCCGGCTCGCCGGCGCCACCGGCTGGCAGCCCGCCCACACGCTGGAGCAGGGCCTCGCGCAGACCGTCGAGTTCTTCCGCGACCCGGCCAACCTCGCCCGCTACAAGACCGGCATCTACAACATCTGACCCGGTACGGAACGTTCCCCGTGTCCTTACGTCAACGTCTTCACGGCAACGAAGGAGGAGCCCCATGCATGCAGTGATTCTGGCGGGAGGCAAGGGCGTCCGGCTGCGGCCCTACACCACCGCGCTGCCCAAGCCGCTCGTCCCCATCGGCGACCAGCACGCCATCCTGGAGATCGTGCTGCGTCAGCTGTCGGCGGCCGGCTTCACCCACTGCACCATCGCCATAGGCCACCTCGGTGAGATCATCCGCGCCTACGTGGGCGACGGCTCCCAGTGGGGCATGAACGTCGACTACGCCACCGAGGAGAGCCCGCTCGGCACCATGGGCCCGCTGCTCAATCTGAGAGACCGGCTGCCCGAGACCTTCCTCGTCATGAACGGCGACGTCCTCACCGACCTCGACTACGCCGATGTGCTGCGCCGGCACCGGGAGTCCCGCGCGCCCCTGACCATCGCCACCTACGCCCGCAAGGTGCACATCGACTTCGGCGTGCTGACCACCGACGCCAGCAAGGTGGTCGCGTTCACGGAGAAGCCCAGCATGGACTACCGCGTCTCCATGGGCGTCTACGGCCTCAGCCGCGACACCCTCGACGGCTACACCCCGGGCCTGCCGCTGGGCTTCGACGAGCTGGTCCTCGACCTGCTCCGGGACCAGACCCCGCCGCACGCCTACGAGTTCGACGGATACTGGCTGGACATCGGCCGCCCCGACGACTACGACCGGGCCAACGCCGAGTTCACCAGCCGCAAGTCCCTGCTGCTCAAGGGAGCCTGAGTACCGCATGCGCATTCTCGTCCTTGGCGGCACCGGATATCTGGGCCGCCATGTGGCCGAGCGGCTGCGCGCCCTCCCGGGCGCGCAGATCCTCGCCGCCGGCCGCTCCCCGGCGGCCGAGTTCCGGATCGACCTCGCCACCGACCGCCCCGAGCTGCTCGCCAAGACCCTGGCGGCGGCCGCGCCCGACGCCGTCGTCAACTGCGCGGGCGCCACCGGCGGTGACCCGGTGACCCTGGCCGAGGTCAACGCCCGCGGCCCCGCCGTACTGTGCGCCGCGCTGCGCGAGGCGGCCCCCACGGCCCGCCTGGTGCACCTCGGCTCGGCGGCCGAGTACGGTCCCGGAAGTCCCGGTGAACGGGTCACCGAGGCGGCCCCCGCCTGCCCGGTCGCCCCGTACGGCGCGACCAAACTGGCGGGCACCCTCGCGGTGGCCCTGGCCGCCCTGGACGGAGTGGTGCTCCGGGTCGGCAACCCGGTCGGCCCCGGGGCACCCCTGGCCGGCCTGCCCGGCCGGATGGCCGCACTGCTCCGCTCGGCCGGCACGGACCCCGGAGCGGTGCTGCGGCTCGGCGACCTCTCCGCGCACCGCGACTTCGTCGACGTACGGGACGTCGCCGGCGCGGTCGAGCTGGCCGCCACGGCGCCGGGCCCGCTGCCGCCGGTGCTCAACATCGGCAGCGGAACGGCCGTGCCGGTACGGGAGTTGGTGCACGGTCTGGCCCGGCGGTCGGGATTCCGCGGGGAACTGGCGGAGAGCACCGGCGGCTCGGCACGCTCGGCCCGGGTGTCCTGGCAGTGCTCCGACGTCACCGCCGCCGGCCGCGCCCTCGGCTGGCGTCCCGCTCATGATCTGGACGACGCCCTCGACGCGTTGTGGGCGGCCACTGCGGAGAGCGGGCCCGTGCCGTGAGCCTGCTGATACCGCTCTATGTGCACCCGGCCGAGGACCCCGGGGCCTGGCACCGCCTGATCACGGCAGCCGCCCGCACCTACGCCGTCGTCCTCAACCCCGCGAGCGGCCCCGGCACCACCCCCGACCCCGCGTTCACGGCGGCCGCCCGGGCGCTGCGTGCGGCCGGCGCCCGCGTGCTCGGCTACGTCGACACCGACTACGGGGTGCGGGAGCGGGCCGAGATCGCCGAGGACGCCCGCCGGCACCAGGACTGGTACGCGACCGACGGCTGCTTCCTCGACCGGGTCACCGCCACGGCGGCGGGCCTGCCGGCCTGCCGCCGCCTGGTCAGGGAGCTGCGCAGGCTGGGCGCGGGCACCGTCGTCCTCAACCCGGGCGTCCACCCGGACCCGGGTTACGGCCGCCTCGCCGACCTGACCGTCACCTTCGAGGGCCACTGGACCACGTACGTCACGGCGTTCACCCGGCCGGCCTGGACGGCACGTCACCCGCCCGAACGGTTCTGCCACCTGGTGTACGGCGTCCCCGAGGCTCTCGTGCCGCTCGCCGTGCGCACCGCGCACGAGCGGGGGGCGGCGGTGTGCGGCCCGGTGACGGGCGAACCGCCCAACCCCTGGGCGGCGTTGAGCCCCGCACTGACCGGCGCGGCGGATGTGGAAGGCTGAGCGGGGTCCGCATCCGCGCAACGGGAGGTCACCCACGGCATGGCCGTCATCCACCGCACCACCGTCAAACCGACCAAGACCGAACTGCTCACCGGCTGGCTGCCCACCCGCCCTTGGTACCGGGGCGCCCCCGCCCCGGTACTGGAGAGGTCGGGCGGCTTCCGGCTGGACGATCCCGAGGGCGAGGTCGGCATCGAGTTCATGGTGGTCACCGACGCGACGAGCCCGGAGCGGACGGCCTACCTGGTGCCGCTCACCTACCGCGGGGCGCCGCTGGAAGGGGCGGAGCACGCGCTCATCGGCACGCTGGAGCACGGCGTGCTGGGCCGGCGCTGGGCCTACGACGGCTGCCACGACCCGGTGCTGGTCACCGAGTTGCTGTCGCTGATCGAGGGCAGGGCACAGGCGATGGCGCAGAGCATCAGCGACACCCCCGACCACGAGGTGACCCGCTCGCACACCGGGGCCGGCCACACCGTCGGCACGTTCACCCCCGAGCCGGCCGACGACCGGGACGGCACGCGGCTGCCCGCGCCCAACGGCTCGGCCCTGCACGTCCACCGGGTGCTCACGCCCACCGACGAGAACCCGCCGGCGGCGCCCCGGGGCGCCCTCGGGCATGTCGCCACCGGCTGGCCGGGACCGGACGGCACCCGGCTGCGGGCCGTCTTCTTCACGCTGCGCTCCGCCTGATCCGGAGGCCGCCGGCCGGCGGAGCCCGCGGGACCGGTCGCGGTGGCCGCGGCCGGCCGGCGGTGGCCGCAGGACCGGCCCTCGGTGTTCGCCGTGCCGGTTCCGCGGTGGAGGACGGCCGGGGTCGCCGGCTGGATCGGCGTACCGACCGCACTCGCCCCATTGTCTGGCATGGACGGGTCAAATCTGTCACTCTTTCGGCAGTCGTCGCCCGCACCCCATGAGGGCGCGACGGGCTCCTCGGCACACGCAAGCGCACGCAAGCACACGAACGCGCAAGCCCCGTCCGCGGCCGCCCCGGCGCACCCCAGCCGACCGGGCGGCCTCCGAGCCGGCCGGACCCCGGCCGCCGCAAAAGGAGTAGCGTGTGAGATCGACCCCCCACAAGGCCCTCGGCACCGGCGTGCTCGCCGTCGCCGCGGTGGCCGCCCTCGTGCTCCCCGGCACACCCGCCGCCGCCCGCCCGGCCACGGCCCCCGCCGCCTGCACTCCGGCTCAGGCGGTCACCAACGGCGGTTTCGAGAGCGGCACCTCACCGTGGACCGCGTCCCCGTCCACGGTGATCACCAGCCGCACCGGGCAGAGCGCCCACGCCGGCAGCTCCTACGCCTGGCTGGACGGATCCGGCCGCACCCGCACCGACACCCTCGACCAGAGCGTCACGATCCCGGCCGGGTGCAGCACCGCCACCCTGACCTTCTGGCTGCACATCGACACCGCCGAGACGACCTCGTCCACCGCCTACGACAAACTGACGGCCAAGCTCGGCAGCACCACGCTGGCCACCTACTCGAACCTCGACGAGAACACCGGCTACGTCCAGAAGTCGCTCGACGTGTCCTCGTTCGCCGGCCAGACCGTGAACCTGTCCTTCACCGGCACCGAGGACTCCAGCCTTCAGACGAGCTTCGTCCTCGACGACATCGCCCTCGACACCTCCGGCGGCACCACACCGCCGCCCGGTGACTCCACCCGAACCCCGGCCGCGCCCTCGTACACCGTCAGCCTCAGCAGCGACACGAGCGGCACCGTCTGGAACGGGCACGAGAGCGCCACCTTCACCAACGCCTCCGCCACCGCGCTCGGCGAGGTCTACCTCCGGCTGTGGGACAACTACCACGGCACCTGCGACGCGATGCCGATCAAGGTCACCAACGTCACCGGCGGCACCGCCGGCAGCCCCTCCGTGGCCTGCACCGCCCTGAAGATCACCCTGCCGTCCCCGCTCGCCCAGGGCCAGAGCGCCACCATCGGGTTCGACCTCGGCATCACCGTGCCCAGCGGCGCCGACCGCTTCGGCCACGACGGCGCGTTCAGCTTCATCGGCAACGCCCTGCCCGTCCTCGCGGTCCGCGACGCCGCCGGCTGGCACCTGGACCCGTACACCAACAACGGCGAGTCCTTCTACTCCCTGGCCGCCGACTTCAAGGTGACCCTCGATCACCCCAGCACCCTGCTCGTCCCGGCCACCGGCACCTCCGCCGACACCCCCGGCTCCAGCGGCCGTACGGTCACCACGGCCACCGCCGCCAAGGTCCGCGACTTCGCCTGGGCGGCCGGTCCCTTCACCAAGATCTCCGGTACCTCGTCCGCCGGCATCCCGGTGAACGTCTACTCCGTCTCCGGCATCAGTTCCACCAGCGCCCAGTCCATGCTCAGCACCGCCAGGACCGCCGTGGACGCCCACGCCACCCGCTTCGGCGCCTACCCGTACGGTGAGCTGGACGCCGTCATCGACAACAACTACTGGTTCGGCGGCATGGAGTACCCGGGATTCGTGCTGGACGTGGTCAGCACCACCGCCCTCACCCACGAGATCGGCCACCAGTGGTGGTACGGCATCGTCGGCGACGACGAGTACAACAGCCCCTGGCTCGACGAGGCGTTCACCGACTACGCCACCGACCTCGCGCAGGGCAAGACCGGCACCGGCTGCTGGAGCAGCGTCTCCTGGGCCTCCAGCGCGGAGAAGATCACCAACTCCATGGCCTACTGGGACGCCCACTCCTCGCGCTACTCCACCGTCGTCTACGGCTACGGCAAGTGCGCCCTGCACGACCTGCGGCGCCTGATCGGTGACACCGCCATGACCAAGCTGCTGAAGGACTACGCGACCGCGCACTGGTACGGCGTGTCCACCACGGCCGAGTTCAAGGCGGCGGCCCAGGCCGCCACCGGCACGGACCTGACCTCCTTCTGGACCCAGCACCGCATCGACGGCTGAGCCGGACGCGGCCGGCCGGGCGGGGCGCCGAGCGGCGCCGCTCCCGGCCGGCCGGAGCCACCCGTATGGACCAAAGTCGGGCCGAGATGGCTTCGTTGGGCGGTATCCGGCGTGCGGCGCCGCCCGGCCGCGGGTCAGATGGATGTCGTGCACCCTCTGATATGCCTCCATCGCCGCCGCTCACGCCTGGCCGTCACGGCAGCCCTGACCGGCCTCCTCCTCGCCCTGTCCACCCCGGCGGCACTGCCGGCGACGGGACCGGACACCCCCGACCGTGGCAGCGCCTACATGGGCATGGGGGTCCTCGCCCACGACGGACGCGGCGTCGGCACCGACGAACCGAATACCGGCAACCGTGGGACCCAGACGGAAGGCGTGGACGTCTCCAGCCACCAGGGCGACGTGGACTGGCCGACCCTGTGGGGCGCCGGCACCCGATGGGCCTACACCAAGGCCACCGAGGGGACCTACTACACCAACCCCTACTTCACCCAGCAGTACGACGGCTCGTACGGCGTCGGCATGATCCGCGGCGCGTACCACTTCGCCACCCCGGACACCACCGGCGGTGCCGCACAGGCCGACTACTTCGTGGACCACGGCGGCGGCTGGTCCAGGGACGGCAAGACCCTCCCCGGTGTCCTCGACATCGAGTGGAACCCCTACGGAGACGCCTGCTACGGCAAGTCCAAGAGCGGGATGGTCACCTGGGTGCGCGACTTCCTGAACCGTTACAAGGCCCGCACCGGCCGCGCCGCGGTCCTCTACACGGCCACCAGCTGGTGGACCGACTGCACCGGAAACTACGCCGGTTTCGGTGCGACCAACCCGCTCTGGATCGCCCGGTACGCGGCCACCGCGGGAACTCTCCCGGCGGGCTGGTCGGCGTACACCATGTGGCAGTACACCTCCACCGGGAAGACGGTCGGCGACCACGACCGCTTCAACGGCTCGGCGACCCAGCTCGGCGACTTCGCCAAGGCGTGACCGGCGGCCGTGCGGCTGTCAGGACGCAGGGCGGATGCGGGCCATGACGGTTGGGCCGCATGGTGCGCACCCCGGAAGCCGTCCCAGGTGGTGGCAGGTCAGGCCAGTTCCACGTCGCCTCCTGAGGCGGTCGCCGTCCCGGGCGCACCCGCCGTGGTGCTCGTGCCTGGGGTGTCCGGGGCACCTGCCGAGGCTGCCGTCGCGCCCGGTGGGGCGTGGCCCGCGCCGGGACGCCGTACCACCAGACTGCTCACCTCGAACGACATCTCGGTCGTCCCGGGCGCGGGTGGCGGGTGGTAACGCCCGGCGCAGACCGAGAGGTTGACGATGAGGTAGGCGTACCAGTCCCGTCCCACGCCCCGCCCGTCCTCGAAGACCCGGGTGCCGTTCAGCCACCAGTCGACCGAGCGCCGCCCGAACTCGGTGCGCAGGTCCACCCACGCACCCGGGCGGACGTCGTCGTCGTGGTGATACCGATTGGTGCCGCGTACGTGGTTGGTGAACTCCAGCAGATCCGGGTTGTCCGGGTGGTACTCGAAGACGTCGATCTCCTGGTCGCCGTCCCGCCAGGTCCAGATGGCCGGCCAGGCGCCGATCTCGCGTGGCAGCCGGACACGGGTCTCCAGAACGTCGCCCGGCTGTACCGTGAACCCCTCCTCGCTGCCCTCGGTCGTCAGCAACCCCGTGTTCCACCTGCCGTCGGGCCGGCGTCGGGCCCGGAAGACCCCCGAGCGGCTGTAGCCGGCGTCGGGGACCAGATAGTCCAGTTTGTCGTCACGCGGATTGACCGGCCCCCCGCCGGGATAGGCCCACGAGCGCCCGGCGACCCACTGGGTCGTGGAGGTGAAGTCCGCCGTGAAGACAACGTGGGACGCGGCTGCGCGGCGTGGGGCCGGCAACCGGCCACTCGGCGTCGATTCGTCCATGCCGGATGTCTCACCCGTCGGGGGGGGGGGGGGGGGGGGGGGGGGCGCGCCGGCGCGGGGCGGGGGGGGGGGGGGGAGACGAGGAAGGGGGGGGGGGGGCGGGGCGGGGCGCGCC